>JAUXWR010000088.1 GCA_030680075.1 Legionella sp. | reverse complement strand
AAACCTGGGGACGTAACTCCTAACTCTGGGTTGCTTCGTTCCTCGAAATGACGCTACTCAGAATGACGAAGTTCGTGAGTTTCAATTGATCTTTTTAATCTGAATACGGTATAAAAAAACCCGCTCAAAGCGGGTTTTTTTACTATTAAAACGTTACCGAAATATATTAATTCCCGGCAATATAGTTTTAATCACACCAAAGAACTGCAAAATATAAATGATAAGCACAATGAGTACTAAAACATTTAATAAACTTTTAATGGCGGCAGGCATGGGGATAAAAACATTTATGACCCACATTAGTACACCGGCAATAATAATAAGTGCAATTAAATTCAGAAGATCAGCAGGCATGGTAAATTCCTTATTAGCTAGCTTGTTAATATTATAGTACATTTTTATTAAACGAATTACCCCGCAAATTCTGCGATCATGGATCTGATTTCACTGATTTTTTCATGAAGATTATCAGGAACATTGCCGCCTCCCTGAGCCATGTCTTCACGCCCGCCCCCTTTGCCACATAGATGTTTAACATATAACGCAGCAGAAGGCACCCGCCCAATAAGGCTTTTGCTAACACCTGCTATCACATTCATTTTATCTTGCTCAACAGTAAATAATATAATTACCGCATCGTCTATACGCCCTTTTAACTGATCAAGCGTGGTGCGTAGTACCTGGCCATCGCTAGCGTCTAATTGTTTTATCAGTAAATTTATATTGGCGACTCGCTCCACATCACTGAGTAAATCACTTCCGGATTTAGCCGCAAGTTTAGCCTTAAGACGCGTGAGCTCTTTTTCCTGTTGCTTCGACTCCTGCAAAATTTGGATTAATTTTTCAGCCGTATTGTCAGGGTTTGTTTTTAATTTTTTAGCAACATCATCCAAAATTGCTATTTTTTGAGTAAACCACTCATAAGCCGCAGCCCCGGTCATCAATTCTATACGCCTGACGCCGCTTGCAATGCCATATTCCGCCACAATTTTGAAAAGACCTATATCACCTGTGCGCCGGGCATGAGTACCCCCACATAACTCTTTGGAAAATTCGCCAATGGACAATACGCGAACATCTTCCGTGTATTTTTCACCAAATAAGGCAACAGCACCACTGTTTTTGGCATCATTCAATGACATTTCTTCAGTCAGCACATCCTCGTTCGCGCGAATGCGTTCATTCACCAGCTTTTCCAATTGCTGTATTTCTTCTGATGATAATGCTTCGTGATGAGCAAAATCAAAACGGGCACGAAGGGCATCAACTAATGAACCTTTCTGCTGAACATGAGGGCCGAGAATATTTTTTAATGCGGCGTGCAATAGATGAGTAGCCGTATGATTAAGGCGAATTGCTGCTCGTCTTGCCGCATCAATTTCTGCTTTCACCTCTTGATTCGTGGTCAATACCCCTTGCAATAATTTGCCATAATGCACAATGGCTTTCCCTGATTTTTGCGTATCTTCAACCTGAAAAATAGCATTGCCGCTAACAAGCTGCCCTTTATCGCCCACTTGACCACCACTTTCAGCATAAAAGGGAGAATTATCAAGAATCACGGCAGCGTCGATTCCAGGTAGCAATTTTTCTATCTTTTTCCCGTCTTGCAAAATTACTGTAATTTTGCCCGTTAGCATATCGGCATGATACCCATGAAAAACCGACGCTTCATTTATTAAGCCAGGTGTTGAATAATCAGTGGTAAACTGACTGGCCGATTGCGACAGTTGACGCTGTTGCTCCATGCATTGATTAAAACCGTCAGTATCAACCGATAGCCCTTGTTCCCGTGCAATATCCTGGGTTAAATCAAGCGGAAACCCATACGTATCATAAAGTTTAAAGGACACATCACCTGGAATTACTTGAGCGTCAAGGGTTTGAATTTGGTCGCGTAATAATCGCAACCCCTGTTCAAGCGTCTTGGCAAACTGATTTTCTTCCTGAACCAGGATACGAATAATTTGCTCTTCATTCGCCTTCAAAGCGGGATAAGCATCCCCCATAACGTCAATAAGGGGTTTTACCAAATCACAAAAAAATGGGGTGGGCAAACCCAGTTTATTACCATGACGAACAGCACGACGGATAATTCGACGAAGAACATAACCCCGCCCTTCGTTACCTGGCATTACCCCGTCTGTTATCAAAAAGGCCGATGCACGGATATGATCCGCAATTACTTTTAGAGAAGGGTGGTCAGGATCAATTTTGGGTGCGCGCGCGCAAATAGCCTTAATTAAATACTGGAAACTGTCTATCTCGTAATTAGTATGTACACCTTGCACTACAGCCGCAATACGCTCTAATCCCATGCCGGTATCAACGGAAGGTTTGGGCAATGGGTGCAAGTTACCCTCTTTATCGCGGTTATATTGCATGAAAACCAGATTCCATATCTCAATGTATCGGTCACCATCTGCATCAGGACTTCCCGGAGGGCCGCCAAAAATATCAGGACCATGATCATAAAATATCTCGGTGCAAGGGCCACAAGGACCTGTATCGCCCATCGACCAAAAATTATCCGCATCTCCACAACGTGACAATCGTGACGCAGGTATTCCTATTTCATTGAGCCAGATATCAGCCGCCTCATCATCATCCTGATAAACACTCACCCATAATTTGTCAGCGGGGAGCTTTAATACTTTGGTAAGAAACTCCCAGGCATAATTAATCGCTTCGCGTTTAAAATAATCACCAAAACTGAAATTACCCAACATTTCAAAAAACGTATGATGGCGCGCGGTATAACCAACATTTTCAAGATCATTATGTTTACCACCAGCCCTGACACAGCGCTGAGCGCTGACCGCACGCTTATAAGGACGCGGCTCTATACCAAGAAAGGTGTCTTTAAACTGCACCATTCCCGCATTGGTAAATAATAATGTCGGATCATTATTGGGTATTAATGAACTGGATTCGACGAGTTCGTGACCCTTTTCTATAAAATAATCGAAAAATGCTTGTCTTATTTCTGAACTTTTCATGTTTTTACCATCAATGTCGTTGATTGTTGAAGCAGCGTTCACCAATGCTTGCTAGGCATGCGATTGGGATTTATGCGAATTGTTTTTAAATAACCTTGCAATTATATCAGGGGAAAAACCACGATATAATAAAAAGCGGTGCTGCTTTTGTATTTCAGCTACACCAAGACCTTCATGCTGCTTAAATTTCTTCTGCCACGCTATTAATGCGTACTCTTCCCAACTTTCCTGGTGTTGATTAAGCATAGCATTTATTAATTCTCGCGCTATGTGTTTAGCTTGCAGTTCCTGACTGATTCGCAATGGGCCATAACCCTGGCGAATACGTGCATTACAAAGAGACTCAACAAAACGTTCGTCACTTTGTAAGCCCAGTCGCTGGCATTCAACAAGAGCCTCTGCGCTCTCCTCGCGATTATAGCCTTTGCGTATTAATTTATCAGTCAGCTCACGCATTCCATGCTCGCGCCTCATCAGGAGGCGCACTGCACAGTCAAACGCTTTAGTCATCAATATCAGCGGTTTCGGCTACTTCCTCTGCCACTACTGCAGATAGTTTTTTTTCTAAAAGCTCCGCTCTGATTAATTTCTCAAGCGTTATTGCAACCTGGGGATTTTCCTTTAAATACAAACGCACATTTTCTTTCCCTTGACCAATTTTTTCCTGCTTGTAACTATACCAGGCGCCTGATTTTTCAATTAATCCCAATTGTGAACCAAGATTAATAATTTCACTTTCACGAGAAATACCTTCATTGTAAAGGATATCAAAATCAGTTGTTTTAAAAGGTGGCGCTACTTTATTTTTAACCACTTTAACGCGAGTTTCACTACCAAAAACTTCATCACCCCTCTTAAGCGACCCTACACGACGAATGTCCAAACGAACAGAGGCGTAAAATTTTAAGGCGTTACCGCCAGTGGTGGTTTCAGGATTACCAAACATAACGCCAATTTTCATGCGAATCTGATTAATAAAAATTACCAGCGTATTGGAGCGTTTAATGTTGGCTGTAAGTTTACGAAGCGCCTGCGACATTAAGCGTGCCTGCAAACCCACATGCGTATCACCCATTTCGCCTTCAATTTCAGCTTTAGGCGTTAAAGCCGCAACAGAGTCGATAACAATAACATCAACAGCGGCTGAACGAACCAGCATATCGGTAATTTCCAACGCTTGCTCACCGGTATCTGGCTGGGAAATCAATAAATCATCAACTTTAACACCCAGTTTGGCCGCATAGCTCGGATCAAGCGCATGCTCGGCATCAACAAATGCTGCTGTACCGCCTGCTTTTTGACACTCTGCAATTACCTGTAAGGTTAATGTTGTTTTACCAGAAGACTCAGGACCGTATATTTCTACGACGCGCCCCTTGGGCAACCCGCCTATGCCCAGTGCAATATCAAGGCCTAATGAACCGGTTGAAATGGCTTCGATATCTCGTGAGGCGGTACTATCGCCTAAACGCATTACAGAACCTTTACCAAATTGTCGCTCAATTTGGGCTAATGCGGCACTTAATGCCTTTTGCTTATTGTCTTCCATCGTCTCATCCACGTTATATGCGAAAGTGCAAATTATCACACAGATATTAGTAGGCAGCAAACGGGATTAATGCATTTCATTGAGTAAAGAAATAAGACCTTGAAATGCGTGCCGGCAAGTCAGGTTTCGTACTTGCTGTCGAGAGGCATTTGCGAAATGTTGGCGCTCACTTCGCACCCCTTTTCCGCGCAGGGCATAGGCAAAACACACAGTACCTACTGGTTTACTCATACTGCCGCCATCAGGCCCCGCAATACCCGTCACAGCGACAGTGAGGTCTGCAACACTAAATTGTAAAGCGCCAAGCGCCATGGATTCAGCCACCGCTTCACTGACCGCTCCATTAGTCTCAATAATTTCTTTATTAATACCCAGCATTTCCTCTTTGGCGAGGTTACTGTACGTAACAAAGCCACGCTCAAACCACACCGAACTCCCTGGTAGTTCTGTTAAAAAGCTGGCAATCAATCCACCTGTGCAGGATTCTGCCGTAGCGATAGTTATTTTTTGGGCACATAACTCACTGGTAAGTGTATGTAACAGACTCTCCAGATTATCCATATTCTACCCTCACAAACGTTTTTATAGAGCAAAAAAAACCCCGCCATGCGGGGTTTTTCCGAAAATAACTATTAACTTATTGATTAGTTTGTTGATTTTCGTCAGCTGCAGGTGTTTCTTTTACTGTGTCATTTGCATCTGTCTTAACTTCATCATTTTTCACTTCATCATTTTTCTTGGTGTCTTCAGTGTTAACTTGTGGTTGCTCTACTGCAGTAGCAGCATTATCTTCTGCTTTTTTCTCAGCATTATCACCACAGGCAGACAGCAAAAGCGCCATAAATGCAGAGACTGCCAAAAGGGCTAAACGTTTCATAATTTTCTCCATAATTGAACATTTGTAAATGACCACACTCGATAGTCTAACAAAAATTTCTCTTAAGTGAAGGACTTAGCGTCAATAAACCTGCAAATAATTGCAATTTAAATCTAAAATCCGCGATTTTCCTCTTGAAAATCGTCTTTTTTAGCGTCAAGCATTACTTATCTTGCCACGCACTTTACTGACTTACGTATGGGCATTTGCTAGAATTGCCAAAATTTTAAGCCTAAAGAGTGCCATGTCACCAACTCACACCCCCATGATGCAACAGTATTTACGGATTAAATCCGAACATCCCGATATGCTTCTGCTTTACCGCATGGGCGACTTTTATGAGCTCTTTTTTGAGGATGCAAAAAAAGCCGCCCTCTTGCTTGATCTGACATTAACGCATCGCGGTCAATCTGCCGAGAAGCCCATCCCGATGGCGGGAGTTCCTTATCATGCTGTTGAGAATTATTTGGCTCGCTTACTTAAAAAAGGCGAGTCAGTCGCGATTTGTGAGCAAATTGGCGATCCTGCGACAAGCAAGGGCCCTGTAGACAGACAAGTCACTCGGATCATTACACCAGGAACGGTCACTGACGATGCCCTGCTCGATTCACGTCGTGATAATATCTTGTTAGCCATTCATCAGGATAAACATCATTATGGGCTTGCATGGGTGGATTTAAGCGGCGGGCGCTTTCATTTATTGCAGTTGGATGATGAAAATCAACTGACCGCCACCATTAACCGCCTGCAACCTGTAGAAGTTCTTCTAAAAGAGCCATTACCCATCGGAGACTTCCAGAATATCATTAAAATCAGGCCCGCCTGGGAGTTCGAAGGACAACGAGCCCGTGAGCTATTATGTGAACAATTTGGCGTCAGTAATTTACACGGTTTGGGTGCAACGGACTACGGCGATACTTTCCCGGCAGCCGGCTGTTTATTATTTTATCTGAAAGCCACCCAACGCCAAAGTTTGCCGCACTTAAAACACCTTACACTGGAGAAGGATGAGGATTACCTGCAACTGGACGCCGCAACCCAAAAGCATTTGGAATTATTCGAAAATTATCAGGGCAATCGTGATAATAGCTTGCTGGCCATTATCGATAAAACAACAAACCCCATGGGAAGCCGTTTATTAAAAAGATGGCTGGGTCGCCCCTTGCGCCAGCGTGTCATGATTCAACAACGACAGGAAGCGGTAAAAGAATTATTGAATGCTCGTCAGGACGCGCAACTGCAACCCTTGCTTCGCCAGATTTCAGACGTTGAACGTATCCTCTCTCGCATTGCCTTACGCTCTGCCAGACCGCGGGATTTAATCAGTCTTCGTCAAACACTTGCCCTTCTTCCTGAATTATCAGAAGCCCTGGCTCCTAATCGCGCTGTTTTACTCAATCAACAAAGAGAGTTTCTCAAACCCCAACCGGTTTTGCTTGAGTTACTTACTCAGGCTTTAGTTGAAAACCCACCTATGTTAATTCGGGATGGTGGTGTCATTGCTACAGGCTTTGATGAAGAACTGGATGAGTTGCGTGCGCTTAGTGAAAACGTTAATGAAAAATTCTTGGCCTTGGAAAACCATGAGCGCGAGCGTACCGGCTTGTCATCATTAAAGTTTGGATATAACCGGGTGCAAGGCTATTTTATTGAATTAGCGCGAGGGCAAGCGGAGAAAGCGCCAGCAGATTATCAGCGTAAACAAACCTTAAAAAATGTAGAGCGCTATACAACTCCTGAATTAAAAGTTTTTGAAGAAAAAGTGTTGTCAGCTCAAGTTAAGGCATTAGCACGGGAAAAATGGCTGTATGAATGCCTGCTAACGGAGATGTTGCAATACCTGCCGCCGCTCGCTGCCATGAGTAATGCAATAGCCGAGCTTGATGTGCTCAGTAATTTTGCAGAACGCGCCTATAGTCTAAAGTGGTGCTGCCCTCAACTCGTTGATGACGACGGTATTAAAATTACCAAAGGGCGCCATCCTGTTATTGAACAAATACTTAAAGAGCAATTTATTGCCAATGATCTTGAGTTGAATCAACAGCAAAACATGTTGCTGATTACAGGACCTAATATGGGCGGCAAATCTACTTTCATGCGCCAAAATGCCTTAATTGTTCTTCTCGCACATCTGGGCAGCTATGTGCCTGCCAGTGCGGCGTCCATTGGTCCTATTGATAAAATCTTTACGCGTATCGGTGCAAGTGATGATTTAGCATCAGGGCGTTCTACGTTTATGGTTGAAATGACCGAAACCGCTAACATTTTGCGCCAGGCAACTAACAGAAGTTTAGTACTTATTGATGAAATTGGTCGGGGTACAAGCACGTATGACGGTATGGCTTTAGCCTATGCCTGCGCTTCTTATCTGGCAAACACGCTTAATGCATACACGCTTTTCTCAACACACTACTTTGAATTAACCCAATTGCCTAAAGAGTTACCGGGTATTAGAAATATTCATTTACAGGCAACGCTTGAGACAGGGCGCATCGTATTTTTGTACCGTATTGAAGAAGGGCCTGCCAATCGGAGTTATGGGCTGGAAGTCGCCCAATTGGCAGGAATTCCAGCGGATGTTTTACAACTTGCCCATCAATACCTCAATGGGGTGCAAAAAACATTACCCACTGAACCGATAGCAACAACCATCCTTGCAAAAAAATCGCCCATTCTGGTTGAATTATCGCGCATAGACGCGGATAATCTATCAGCACGAGAAGCACTCGAATTGATTTATCGTTTAAAAAATATGGAGACGTGTGATGTACTTGATTAGACATGCCCTCATATGTCATGACGTGAGCCTGTTCAGGATTGTATGAATAAAAAAATCTGCTTGCTGATACTCACTCTCTGTATGCCTTTTCTAATGGGCGCAGAGATGAGCGCTACTATTCAGGTCAAGGGCATTAAAGGTAAATTATTATCCAATGTACAATCCCGGCTGGATGAGTTAGCGGAAAATAAATCCCTTATCACTCAATCAGAAGAGGCACTGAAATTACAAATTGAAAAAGCCATGTACCCGTATGGTTTTTTTAAACCGGATATCGACATTATTCATCAAGGGAGCCGCTGGACTTTTATCATTAACCCAGGACCACGGCTTTTGATTAATAAATTCTCGCTAACGCTCACGGGTGCGGGGGCTACTAATCATTTTATTAATAAAGCACTGCGTGAGATCCCTCTAAAACAAGGTGATCCTTTAAATAGTGTCAAATATGAACAAACGAAACAATTATTGATGAATGCCGCCGAACATCAAGGTTATCTGCACGCATCTTTTGATAAGGCAGAAGTTTTAATTGATAAAGCCAATTATACATCAAGCATTACGTTGATATTTAATACCGGTCCGCAATATTTTTTTGGGCAAGTACGTTTTGATCCCACTTATATATCACCTGACGTATTACGTCGCTATATACCTTTTGAGTATGGCCAGCCCTACTCAGGAGATCAGTTGCAAGAATTTAATAATTATTTAATTGGTAGTGGCTATTTTAGAGCCGTTTCGGTAAAGCCTCAAACAGATACTGGCGACATTATTCCTATCGATGTCCATCTGGAACCACGAGCTCGTACCAATTATTCGCTCGGTGTCGGTTTTGGCACAGATACGGGTATTCGGGGCCGCGCCGGGATGCATATCGTGCCGCTTAATCCTGCCGGCCATAAATTCAATGCTGTTGCTCTGGGTTCGTTTAATGAAAATGCCCTTCAGGCTCAATATATTATCCCCGGGAAAAATCCATTAACTGATCAGTATGAAATTACCGGGAGTTTATCGACCTTAAGCTATGATGTTGGCTATAGCAGAGCATTGTTATTATCCATGTCCCAGCGCCACAATACGACTAATTTTCAACGGGTATTATCCTTAAATAATTTACATGATCGGTACAACTATTCCTTGCAACCAAAATTTGAAAAATTCTCTTTTTTTCCAAAAGCCTCTTTTACCTGGCTCAATAAATCCAATCAATTATTTTCACCAAACGGGTATAATGTTACCGTAAATGGATTTGTTGCTAATAAGTCCGTGCTTTCAGAGCTTAGTTTTTCTCAAGCCTCAATCGATGCAAAAGCCGCTTTTACGCTTGAGGCAATACGAACTCGTTTATATTTTCATACGATTAACGGCATTACAGAAATCAATAATATTAATGAGTTTCCGTTATCGCTGGCATTACTCTTGGGAGGTGCTGAGAATCTTAAGGGGTATGACTATAATTCTATTGGACCTGGAAAAATATTGACTTACGGTGGCTTTGAAATCCAAAAAGAAACAAAGAAAAATTGGTTTTTAACCGGTTTTTTTGACACAGGCGCGATTTATGACCCCCGTTTAAAATCATTAAAAAATGACGTGGGCATTGGATTAATGTGGGTATCACCCATAGGCCCTATTAAAATAGGCGTTGCAGAACCCGTTGACGCACAATTTAATCGAATGCCTCATCGAAACCCTCACCTGGTTATTAGCATGGGGCCTGATCTCTAATGCGCCTTATCAAATCAACACTTTACCGATTATTTATTTTATTTGTGTGCCTGGCGAGCATCTTTACTTTTCTATTAACAACAACGCCTGGTTTATTTCTTACGCTTAAAATTGCCACGTTTTTTTTACCCGGAAAATTAACCATTGCTGGATTAAAAGGGCGGGCAACTGATCATATTTCGGTAGAAAAACTCTCGTATACTAACAATACGATACAATTAATATTTGAGCACACAGATTTGGACTTACATTTGTCTCATCTGTTAAAGCCAATACTCACCCTGCGCATGCAAACCAAACTTGCGAGCCCTTTACAAGCCCACGTGCAAATTGATGCCCAAATAAGCTTAAAAAATACCCATAGTCACGGCGTCATTACAACAGCGCATGGCGTACTTGACGCAAATATTGACTATGCGGCCGAACAAACGCCTAAAATTAAAGGGTCTGTCAACGGCCGATTTTTTGACCATGAAACGTATGCAAGCCTTATTAAAAACCTGATCATTCATAGTGAGTTTAGTGGCACATCTTTAAATAGCCTCGCTGCAAATGGCCAACTAAAAGCGCTTTATCTTGATAACTCACTCAACGCCACCCTAAGCTTGAAAAATCAAAAAATCACCACTGTAGCAAGACTTGGAAGCAACCATCTTCAAATCACAGGCCAACCTTTCTTCCCCCTGCAATTAACCGCTACATTGCCAGAACCGAGCCTTTTACATCCTTCCCTGCAAGCGCTAAAAACCACTCTCACGGCCAATGCCTTATTAACCAATGCCCAAAAAGGCACAATAACCATTAAAATAAATAAGGGAAAATTTCAAACACCTGATACGGAGCTGCCCTTTGAAGGCGGTGAAATTCGTGGCGTTCTTGATGAGAAGCAATTAAATGCCCAAGGTAAGTTTACTATCGATAATAATAAGAACTTGCTACTGTCTTTAAAGCTGCCCGCATTTCACTATAAACAGCCGGCTAATGGCACACAAAAAATTAATGGTCATATAAGTCTTAATATCAATTCGCTGTCTTTCCTTCAGGAATTAAATAGCGAGATAAACAAAGCGACGGGTCAAGTCCGAGCGGATTTAAAAATAGCAGGCACCTTTAACAAGCCCATGGTCGAAGGCTCACTTAATCTGACCAATGGAGGCCTTTCTCTACCCAAATTGGGCATTAATTTTAATCCGGTACAATTCTCATTACAAAGTCGTGACAAAATCTGGAAAGCAAAAGGCACCCTTATCTCTAACGGCACCCCGCTAATCATTCAGGGTAGTGGGGATTTTCTTCCAACCCTAAAAGGCCTCTTCACTATTAACGGTGAAAATATTCCTGTTATTAGTACGAATGAATATACTATTTATTTGTCGCCCAAACTTACCTTTGAGTTCGCCCCTTCTTTGTTAAAAATGAGAGGAACACTGCTTGTTCCCAAAGCACAAATTAAACCACAGAATTTTACAGATACAGTAAGTCTCACTGACGATGCGGTTTTTGTAACCACAGCCCCGCCTCCAAATCCTTATAATATAGACACCGATATTCGAGTTGAGATGGGGAATGAGGTAGCGCTTAACATTAAAGGTTTGCAGGGGTTTTTAACAGGCGGCGTACAGTTGCGGCAACTCCCTCAAAAACCCCTTACAGCAAATGGTGAGCTTAGTATCCGCGATGGCAAATATCGAGCTTATGGACAGGATTTAATTATTGATCAAGGCCAATTACTATTTACTGGCAGCTTAATTGAGAACCCCGAAATTCGTGTGCGCGCTCTTCGAAAATTCAGCAGTTCATCCCGCCGTCTTTCTGATACAAGTCAATTGTTTGAGTACAAATCGGGAAATATGCAGGCTACTAATTTTGGCAGCAAAACAACAGTAGGGATTGAGGTCAGCGGGCGCATAAAATCGCCTAAAGTCCAGCTATTTTCTATTCCCTCAAGTTTATCGCAAGCGGATATTTTATCCATGTTATTACTCGGAAAACCCGCAAGTCAGGCGAGCAAATCAGGGGGGCAACTATTATTGACCGCCGTATCAGCCCTTAACCTCAATTCTGGCAATAATGGAATGCAACTTATCGAGCAGTTAAAAGAAAAATTGGGCATTGATTTTAATTTGGAAAATAACTCGGAATACAATCAAAAAACCAATCAAAGTTCTGATAAAACCGCCTTTGTAGTAGGAAAAGCCCTATCCAAACGTTTATATTTAAGTTACAACATGGGTTTATCTCAAACTGACAGCAATGTCATTACCTTAAAATATTTGCTCACCCAAATGTTTAGCATTCAAGTCAATGCCAGCATGACTGGCAGTGGTATTGATTTGCTTTACACTCACGAGAAGGATTAATTATGACAGCGTATGATTTGCCCCTGCGTTTAAAACGGCTGCGTCAAACAAAAGCCGCGCGCGCACTTATCCGAGAAACTCGCTTGCATACAGACCAGTTTATAGCGCCATTATTTATCAGCGAAATGATTACGGATAAGCAGGAAATCAAGAGTATGCCCGGTCAATTTCAATTATCTATAAATTGTTTAGCGCGTGAAATTGAAGAGCTCAGTAATCTCGGTATTAAAGCCGTTCTCTTATTTGGTATTCCCGCTCATAAAGATGCTACAGGCAGTGCGGCTTTAGAGGATACGGGGATTATTCAGCAAAGCATTCAGGTAATCCGTAAAATTAACCCTGAGATGCTAATCATCACTGATCTTTGTTTTTGTGAATATACCAGTCATGGTCATTGTGGAGTTCTCAAAGGCACACAAATTGATAATGATAAAACGCTGGATTTATTAGCGCGTCAGGCAGTAAGTCACGCCAAAGCGGGCGCTGACTGGGTAGCACCGAGTGGCATGACCGATGGGATGGTCACCGCTATCCGCCAGGGTCTGGATAAAGCCGGTTTTTTTGATACGGCTATCTTAAGTTATGCGGTGAAATACTGTTCCAGCCTCTATGGGCCCTTTCGCGAAGCCACTTTAGGAGCACCGCAATTTGGGGATAGAAAATGTTACCAAATGGATCCTGCCAACAGTAATGAAGCCCTGCGTGAAGCAGAGCTTGATATCCAAGAAGGCGCTGATCTAATCATGGTAAAGCCCGCCATTAATTATTTGGATATCATTTACAAACTTAAACAAAATTTCCCGGAAGTACCTTTATGTGCCTATCAAGTCAGTGGCGAGTATTCTATGCTAAAATATGCGGCAGCCGCGGGCCTCTTTAACGAACAACAAGCCATGAAAGAGAGCTTGCTTGCTATCAAACGAGCCGGAGCTGATTTTATCATCTCTTATTTCGCCAAGGACATCGCCCGTTTATTAAATGAGGGTGAGATTTAAGCGAAAACTTGTTTCAACATTACCATTCGCCTATAGTGTGGTGTCGTCTGATTGCCGAAAGCTAACGGACGCCATGAATTTAAATTGCTATGAGTTTTTTTAAAATTAAGGAGTATCAATAGTGAACCGATTTATGCAACATTTAACTGCCCTGACGCTGGGTCTCGTCACATCAGCTGCAATGGCAGCTCTGCCAACCTCATTAACAACCCACAATTTGACCAATGTCGAATCAAATGCTTATGTAGCAGGTACCATTCCCTCACCTGTACCCACTAAAGCCAACTCCAACAGCGTTGTGCCCTGGTTGGTCGTACAAATGGCGTGCTATGGCCGTAGTGTTGGCGATATATGTCAGGCAACGATTAAAATGGCGACTAACACGGCTAATCCTGTTGATATCGGCGATGTATACCTCAATATGAAAACGGGCGAGATTACCCCCACTCATCTTTCTGGAAATGGCTATACATTCACTGTTAATGGTATCGCTGAAGTCACATTAACAAAGGATTAAGCTTTTTTTGAGCAAACACTAACTTTTTAGCCTTACCATGATTCAAGCACACTCTAATGAGTGTCGTCCCGGAATTTAGTAAGACTTGGTGAGCATGCGAACCTAGTCTTACTTAATGTCCGGGATCCATTCCACTCCGTACACATTGTCAGACAGTATTACTTGTCATAATCTCAAGATTAATACCTCGTACCAGCCTGAAAATAGATCCCGGACATTAAGAGAGGCTAAACTCGCGCGCTCGTTAAGTCTCTCTAAATTCCGGGACGACAGGTAAGAGATTCTTGCCAACCAAATTAGTCATAATATAATCTCCAATTTACTTAAACATATCTTCCAGGAAAAAAATCATGAAATCATTATTAGAAACATTAAACTTTGATTGGGATAAATCTACAGAGAATAGTATTGAAGTACTATTGGATAAATTATTAAAGGATTATAAAAATGTCAATTACTATGAACTAATGAATGTCACTGATGCACGCAGTGACGACAATATTAAAACTATCAAAGATACTTATAAAACTCTTTCACGAAAAATACACCCTGATAAAACCTCCGGGAAAAGTTATCAACCCGTGGCAGCTCAGCTATTTCTGTTAGTAAAAGAGGCTTATCAAACGCTAACAGACCCAAATAAAGAAAGAGTCTATAGACTGACATTACCAGATAATTCAGCCCCATTTTCTTTTGATAGTTTTCCTCCCCAACCAAAACATTCAAGTTCAGCTAGCCACACTTTCTACTCAGCGGCACCCAGTCAAAGTTTCAATTTTTTTAGTTCGGGTGGAAGCACCTCTTTTACTACCTACTCAGACCCCGCACCCACTAAAACGTATCATCGAGATATTAATGCGAATGAAGCATTGGATTTCAAATGGGCTAATATTGTCGTTATAGGGAAGGTATATGGGAAAATATCTACACTCTCGGGAGACATCTCTATTACAGGTGATGTATATGGCAGTGTTTCTACCCAAAGCGGTGGTAATACTGTAAAAGGCAATGTCTATGGAAGCGTTTCAACTGCATCCGGAGATAATAAAATTAAAGGGAATGTTTATGGAAACGTTTCCACTGCAACTGGAAATAATAAGATTAAGGGCGATGCACCTGGTAACGTTACCACCATGGATGGTAAGAATAAAATTGCCGGAAAGCCTGGTTCTAATAATACGGGTAAAAGCAAGTCATCCACCAACTGTAACGTATTCACATTCAACAGTGGCCAGATGTCATCTCAAGAGCAACAGCAACTGAACGAGATGCTTTCCTCAGTACTTGGTGGCTGTAGCTTTAAATTTTGAGTAATATAAATAAATTACAGGTTGCTTCATTGATAAAAAGCAACCTAAAAGCCAAGTAAAACAACCAAGTACAGCTGTAAATAATAAACTTTCTGTTTAAGATTATGGCCTGTTGACAATTCACAGACCGGCTACGTGCCGCGGCTTGTCCGCGGCATCCAGTATATGGTCAAATCAAAGCTCACCAACATAGTGCGGGTCTACCCCATAAAAAAAAAGCATTGGTAAATCAGTTGCAGGGAATACAGCATGAGTTGTACATTGAAGCAACTCGCCGTAAAAAACGTTTCAAAAATTGGCCAAGACAATGGACATTAAATCCAATCAAAAAACTCAATCCCGAATGGCGTGATCTTTATGAAGAAATTTGCCAATGATTGAGATCTACTGGATGCCACGGACAAGCCGCGGCACATAGGCGGGAGGTGGATAGTCAACAGCCCCTATAAACCACTTAAAAATGGATCAATTTAAATAATTAAAACTTTAGCCCCTGGATTGGCTTTTACCCAATTTGCCACATACTCTATATAGTTATTTTTGCCAACAGCAATGCACCCACGCGTGGAGTAGGGTAAGTTATTTAACCGTGTTTTTTACCCACGCCTTTGTATCCGAGAGCTACTTTAAAAGTCTTAACTACAGCCATGCTTACAAATAGCTAAAATTCATTCATAGAGTTAACAGACTAAATCTTTGACCAATAGCTAAGAGTTTATTATTTATGCTTACCCATAATTCTCGTCAGGTGACTGACCTATATCTGAAATCAATTTTTAAAATCTGACGGTTAAGGCCATACCGTACCATTTATTTTCTTGCTCGTACTCAACTGTTATAAAAATATTAATTTATAAAGCAAACTATTCTTGCTAATATTGGCAATTTTGTAGTCAATGCAGATAATTTTTATGTTGAATTCAAGTATAATAACCAATCGAACCATTTTTTCAGAAGAAAAGTATAAGCTTCGGGTTAGAAGACCGAGTATGGAAGCACCAGAAGATTATATTGGCCCATTAATTTATCCGGATGATATTGTTGGAAAAATGGTTGTATGGGTTACACCGGGTGCAACGAGAATTGATTTGGATAAATTACAATTTGCAGCAGTTAACTATAAAAACCATCAAGAACTAGCAGAAAATTATACAACAGCAATTCAAACTTCTCCTTTTGTACAGTGGACACTTATTCCCATCTTACTAGGTGCAGAAATCGAGCCTCTTCCACCAATACCGGATAGTATAAAAAATGAGGTTAAATTAAACAAAGAATTTTTCCATTTTCTTATACAGCAGGGGGCTACATATAAACCTTATCTTGCAGGAGCCTATGGTATTCCAAAGTTAGATGTTTTTATGTCTTTGCTAGAACTTTATGGTGCAGAAGCCAGTATCCCCGAAAAAAATACAATTAACTTAATGCAATTGTCTCTGACCTCCCATTCCGATCATACTTCATTTGATAAGGTTAAGGCTTTAATTTTAGCAGGAGCAGATATTAATGAACGAATCGATGAAGAATTCGAAAATACGATTTTGCACTATCTAATTGCGTTAGAATGCCATACATCAACTGTATTAAAATTAATTGAATGTATTGAAACAATGCCCGAATGTGGTTTTGACTATCTGCTTCAAGATAAATTTGGAAAAACACCACTTCTATTGGCTGCCGGCTTAAATAATAATAAAGTCGTTGAACAACTATTGAAGCGAGTCCTGGAAAAAAATAAAAAAAATATTGGATTGGATATTCCTGATATAGAAGGACGAACACCTTGTATGATAGCAGCTGCCTTAGGGCATCTTGGTATTCTAAAGCAGTTAATTCGAGCTGGTGCTAATTGTTATTTAAAAGATAATCAAGGACGAGGTTTATTAGAATATGCAAATATATCAGTCGAAGAAGTAAGGAGTATTTTAAGATCTTTTTCAGTACATCCTGATCGCATCGCATCCTCAAATCAGAGTTATTTATATTCATCTACCCGTGAAGCACTACCTGTTGTTTTAGTGGAAAAACAAACGGGTAATGAACAATTAGTATTGCTGTCCGGAGAAGAGCCTTATTTCAGTTTACTTAAAATTGCACTCAAAATATCCTTAAAAACCCCGGATTCTGAACTAAATCACGATCATTTTAGGCGACAAACGAGAGCTTTTATTAATAAACGGGCAGAAAGCATTTTACAAGAGAAAATGAGAAACCAAGCTGAAACACGACGCCATATTAAAGAGGTTTTATTCCGTCATGCTTGTGCCTTTGGTGATATAGGGACTGCTCAAAGCATCGGCGCAGAGGAAAACTTTGATTTTACCAGCCGTGATCATTTAAACAGAACTGCAATGCATTACTCAGTCATGACTAAAAAACTTGTGCAAAACCTTATGAAGTCAACAGGATATTCTCGAAATGTAGAAGATTGTTTAAAAGACCATCCCAAGGTCTTTGAATATCTAATCAATCAAAATAATAAGCTACTCGATATCAAAAATTTAAATGGTAGCACGCCTGAATTTTTACTCCAACGCGATATCACTGATGGTGATGTGGACACACAAGAGCAAGCTCAAATCATGTTAAATCTATTAGAGGCACATAATTTATCATCAGATCTACGCGATTTTAGTATATAAAATTTCAACAAACGAAGTGAGCAAAAAAGATTGTGCCAATGACGCTGCTTTTAAATCTGCGATTCTATCAGGTGTATCTCCTTGCTGCTGAATGCAACAGGAACGTAGGCGGGATGTGAATAGTCAACAGCCTCTAATAAACCACTTAAAAATGGAGCAATTTAAATAATTAAAACCTTAGTTCCGGGATTGGCTTTTACCCAATTTGCCACATACTCTATATAGTTATTTTTGCCAACAGCAATGCACCCACGCGTGGAGTAGGGTAAGTTATTTAACCAGCTAATTGATTTGGTTGGCCCATGAATCCCTACATCTCTACCGGTATACCCTGCAGCTAATTGCTTTGACGTAGGGTAGAGAATTGGAATAAATACGTTAAACTGCGTCGATTTTCTTGGATGCGCTAACCCATACAATCCAATTGGCGTTTTATTATCGCCCGCGTGTTTTTTACCCACGCCTTTGTATCCGAGAGCTACTTTAAAAGTCTTAACTACAGTGCCATGCTTACAAATAGCTAAAATTCGTTTTTTGGTATGTACATTAATTCCATTTATTAAAGGACATGATGCACTATTAGCAAATAAAATAGGGGGAAAAAAAAATGAGACTATTAAGAGAATTGCTTTTATTTTCATACAAATAGACAAATATTACCGTAACTGATCAATAATTATTCCACAGTATTGCATTCATTAATAGAGTTAACCGACTAAATCTTTCAAAAACCTTAGTGAAAAGCTTAAAATAATTGTATCGTCAGATGAGACTGAGAGAAGTCATACGCAGTAAGATTGAAAAGACTAAGCATTTGATCATATGATCAAAAAATGTAAAATTCCCTATTAAAAAGATCTATATGATTAAACTATTCTTCTTTAGCCTATTCATTATTTACTCCAATTCAGGATTTTCATCTAATGCTGACTTCGCACCTGAAACAATTTCTACTCAGGAACTTATCGAGTTTCAATCAAACTCTCCCAGAGTAAAAACTGCCATTGAAATGGGGTTACAATTAGCCAATCGTAATCTTGGTTATAAATATGGATCGGCTGATCCAGCTTTAGGCGGCATGGATTGTTCGGGAACTATATATTATCTTTTAACGAAACTAGGCGTAAAATCACCTCCCCGATCGTCAGATGAATTATACAACTGGGTAAAAAAAGAAGGCGTTTTTTATTCAACTTCTACTATGGATAGCAAAGACCTTAACTATTTAAAACCAGGAGATTTATTATTCTGGAGTGGAACCTACGCTGCACCAGAAAATGCTTATGTCACTCACGTGATGATGTATCTTGGAAAAAATGCCAAGGGTGAACTTTTAATGATAGGTTCAAGTAATGGCCGAACTTATAAGGGTAGAAAGATATACGGCGTAAGTGTTTTTGATTTTTTCCCAAATTCTTCTTCGGATAATGGTAAATTTTTAGGGTTCAGTTGCATACCTCAATTAAGCTGTAAAAACCCGTGATTCGTTTACTTCAACGGGCTCACTTATTTAAAGTTGAAAGCCATAACGTTCCTAAACACTATCATAGTCCTCTCACTATCTGCTGATCCCTCCATAGTGCATTTAATTTTTCTTGTAAAAATAAGAGACGCATAAATTTACTTGAGCTTCAGCAGCCCTATCTCATTGAAATAGCATTTATTTTAACCATAAACTATAATTACAAGCCACAAAGGGTCATTAATGAACTCAACATTATTTTGTACAATGTTCACATAAACAAATTAATATGAGGTGGGTCATGAGTAAATGGAAAAAATTTCATAGCACCTATAGCCCAGTTGATATATCAAAGGCTGATACGGGTAACGCTAATCTCCGTGAAGATTGGTTTAGAGAATCAGGTAACGAAAGGATGACTATCAATGGAATATCTATTAAACAATTTACTCAAACTTATGATTTTAAAAAAATAGAAGATATAGAATCGTTTTTTAAAGATGTAATATTAAAAGACATGAAATCAGCTAGTAAAGAAAAAAAACAAGAAATAGTGGATTATTTAAAAACATCTTTTCATCAAGGTGGTTTCATGTATCCCGTATCAAGTTCTCTTGCAGTATCAATGAATGAATATTCAGAACAAGATAAAAAAGTGATGCCTTATGCAATTCCAAGGAAACCTGAATTAACAATCAACATTGTAACAACAAATAATGGTTTTAAAGTTCAGGAATTTGTTAAGGCTAAAGACTGTATTGTTTCTGAAAATTTTGTCAATGAATATGGGCTTGATAAAATTTATCCCGTTATTTCGCCCGATGAAGGGCATGAAAATGTCATTGAAGCTCAAGGCACCATAAATATTGACTTTTCAGGCAGCGGTAAAGAGCCGAAAGTTGACGTCGAAAGCAATACAATCAGTTACGGCCATTCAGCGATACGCGATAAAATGGACAAGCGTGGTTTGGGGCAAATAATAGTTGACTTTTTAAAGAACATAGTCGGTTTAAATAAAGTGCAGGATATTTCTTCTAAAGTCGAGCAACAAGCTGTCGAACCTGAACAAGAGTCAACATGGAAACCATCTTTGTAACTAAGGTACAACTTTCATTTCTAATTAAGGGTTAATGGTTAGTTACATCATGCTCCTAACCATTAACCCTGTTTTTTAAGGACAAATATTAAGCTTTCATGTTTGAAGGCTCAACACCATCCATTAGCCAGGTTAACTGAACACCAACTAAATCAGCTGAGCCTTTTGCATGAGCGCTAACAGTATAACTACTGGTTCCTATGGCTTGAGTTTTGTTTACCCAATCACCTTGAGAGAACAAATGCGTATAACCAAGATCAAGCCCAATATTAGGTCGCGCTTGATAATGAGCACCGATAGCAGTCGCCCAACGATTGGAGTCAGCAATACGGACATCACGGTAAGCATCACGGGTTGGTGTTTGGTCGTATCCAAGTCCCGCTCTCATCATTAACCTGGTATTGACCTTATAGTTAGCACCAACAGAAAAACGCCAGACGTTTTTGTAATATTCTGTTGCAACAGAGTCCACCAGAGCTTGCGTAACAGGTACAAAGGCCGCCACATTATTTAACTGAATGGTTTTTAACGATTGCCAACCGGTGTAGACAACAGAACCTAATACTGCCCAGCTTTCATTGACATCATGGTACCCGCTAAGGGTAACAATATCTGGCAGTTCGATGCTATTACTTGAGAGGTGATTACTCATAAATACCGCGTAATCGTCAGAGAGAGTTGGGGAAGCCAAACGTCCCTTTAACCGACTGTAACCATGAAATTTATGATTCATGATGGATTGGTAATTCAAACCAATACGGGTATGGTCATCATTGACCATCATCATTAAGCCCGCATGAAAACCCACACCAAAGGAATGGCCGCTGTTATAAGAATAAGAATCAAACAAAATTGGCGGCTGCCCTATTGCGTCCAGAGTTGCAGGTGAACCGATAATCTGGTTGAATTTTACACGTGCATACTGCAAATCAACACCGGCACCTATAGCAAAATTCTCCGATAATCTACCCCCAATTTCAGGGGAAATATTGGTCGTGACAAGTTCGCTGACGGTCGCGGCGTAGCGCACGGGACCTGCTCTCCCCCAGTCAGTCGATAGACCAAAGGGTGATACCACACTTAAACCAACAGTACTGTTTTCACCTAATGGGCGCGCATAATGAAATGATGGAACCAACGCGTTTTTACCGCCATTTATATTACTATAAGACTGTATATAGTCAGGAAAGCCAGGAGTATGGTAAATACTTGAGCCCGTCAGAATCGAATCAGGTGCCACGCCTACGGCTCCAAACACCGCTTGCTCATCGTGCAAAAGTGCTAATCCCGCTGGATTATACCAGCCGATAGAGGCATCTGCTGCTTCAGCTGCAATACCTGCCGCATAGTTACCGGTGGCGGCACCATTACCCTCTGTGTACAGAGAGAAACTACCAGCATGGGCGCTAGCTGCCATAATAGCCGCAACAGTAATACTAATGCTTGTTTTTATTGGTTTTTGCACGCTAATCACTCCACACTCCTTACATAAAAATACATCTGAATCCTCACCGTAATCCAATGGCGATGATAAATGAATTAAGCTTTTTTTCAAACGATTACCAAAAATAAATTACTGATAAATAGCAGAAATAGCCATATTAAAATCAACACGGACACTATCGAAACAGTGTGATTATATAAGGACATTGACTTGATGAGTTTTACTTGTAAAGACAAGCAACTCCATGTTAATGTGTTCTTTTTTTGTTCGGATAATTCTATGCGACAAGTAGTCACTAAATTTGGCGGAACCAGCGTTTCATCCTTACAAACATGGGAAAATATTGCAAAAATAACCAAACAGCATATTAGTACCGGCCTACAACCTGTTATTGTCTGTTCGGCCTTAACGCAAGTATCCAATAAATTGGAACAAGCGACCGATGCAGCTCTGCTTGATCAACATCAATCAATTCAGGATGACATCATCCAGGGTTATGTTAAATTGGCAGAGAGCCTGCAAGTACCCGCGGATCTCATCAACGCTGAAACAATCCAACTTAATCAATGGCTGACGGGCATTGCGCTCTTAAGAGAAGCGCCCGCTAAAACCCGCGCTCAAATTTTAAGTCTTGGTGAAATAATGATGACCCGGCTTGGGCATGCGTTTTTGATGAAACAAGGCATTCATTGCTTATGGTTTGATGTACGAGAAGCCCTGATTTCCACGCCCATCGCAGGGGGTGAAACAGTCAATTTTCTTGCAGCCAGGTGCACCAGTGAGCCCAATCCTGAGCTCAAGCAACAGCTGCTTGCTTCAGGTGCTGGCGCCATTATTACTCAAGGTTTTTTTGCCGCAAACCCCAATGGCGATACCGTATTATTAGGTCGCGGAGGCTCTGATACCTCAGCGGCTTTACTAGCCGCCATTTTAGAGGCGACGAGCTGTGAAATCTGGACAGATGTTCCAGGAATTTATACAGCTAACCCCCACCAACTCCCGCATGCCCGCCTGCTTAAACAACTTAATTATGATGAGGCGCAGGAGATAGCCTCCATGGGTGCCAAAGTTTTACACCCTAACTGTTTACCACCAGTGCGCCAGGCCGGTATTCCGATGGCAGTAAAATTCACCCGCATGCCAGAACACTCCGGTACGCGAATTTCACAGGAAACCGATGAACACGCACCACCTATTAAATCAATTCAGGTAAAGCACAGTATCATCCTTATCTCAATTGATACGCTTAATATGTGGCAACAGGTGGGATTTTTGGCAGATGTTTTTGCGGCGTTTAAAACACATGGGTTTTCGGTCGATTTGCTGTCTTCTTCTGAGTTTAACGTCACGCTTTCATTAGATAGCAATGCCAAATTGCATGACCGCCGCGCATTAGATGCGCTTATTGCCGACCTGAATGTATTTGGTCGTGCCAAGCTGATTGAACCCTGTAGTGCCGTCAGTCTTGTTGGTCATCATATTCGCACCGTTTTACCGCGCCTAGGCCCAACGCTCGAAGTATTTGAAGCCAAACAGGTTTATCTCATGTCGCTTGCGTCCAATGATTTAAATTTAACCTTTGTCGTTGATGAGTCGCAGGCTGAAAAATTGTGTCAGCAGTTACATGGGCTGCTCATCGAAAATAGTCCTCAAAGTTATTATTACTCTAAAAGCTGGCATGAAGAATTTGGCACCCCCGTCGTTCGCAAAGCGCCCTGGTGGGAAAATAAACGCGAATACCTTCTTGATTTGGCGCACGATAACTCCCCTTGCTATGTCTATGATAAAGAAACGCAGGAGATGCGCGCCGATGACTTACTCGGCCTTGAATCGATTGACAAACTTTTCTATGCGATAAAAGCCAATCCCAATCCTGATACGTTAAAAACCTTGTATAAAAAAGGCATTGGCTTTGAATGTGTATCCATTCAGGAGTTACAACGTATTCTTGAGCTTTTTCCGGATATCGACCGTAAACGCATTTTATTTACCCCTAATTTTGCAGCCAAAAACGAGTACGAATTTGCGCTCGCTTTAAATTGCCATCTGACGGTTGATAGTCTTTATCCATTGGAAAATTGGCCAGAACTTTTCAAAAAACAATCGATTTTTTTACGAATTGATCCCGGTAGTGGCGCGGGCCACCACAAGTTTGTAAGCACGGCTGGCAACGAATCCAAATTTGGTATTGTACAGGCTGATTTGGACAAAGCCTGTAAACTAGTAGCCAAACACGATATCAACATTATTGGCTTACATGCTCATTCCGGCAGTGGGATTTTAACCACGGACTTATGGCAAAACACGGCTCAAATGTTAAGCATGTTAATTAGCCTGTTCCCTGATGTGACGATTATTAATCTGGGCGGTGGCTTGGGGATTGTTGAAAAACCAGGTCAGCAACCATTGGATCTCGCCGTCCTTGATGCCTCTCTTATGGCGGTTAAAGCGAGCTTTTCCCAATTGTCATTCTGGTTAGAGCCTGGGCGTTATTTTGTTGCCGATAGCGGTATTATTTTGGCGAAGGTGACGCAATGCAAGGAAAAAGGCAAAGTCCGATTTGTAGGCATTGAAACCGGCATGAATTCGTTGATGCGCCCCTCTTTATACGGTGCCTATCATGAAATTGTTAATTTAAGCCGTTTGCATGATGAAAAAACAGAGTTTGCGCATGTTGTGGGTCCCATTTGCGAGTCAGGAGATACATTAGGGTATGACCGATTCCTCCCTCAAACACGAGAAAACGATATCCTGTTAATAGCAAATACGGGTGCATATGGTTATTGCATGAGTTCAAACTATAATTTAAGGCCGCCCGCTCAGGAAATAATGGTGGAATGATGGTTTCAGACCAGGCGGCTCGCCAAGAGGCTACTAACCCCTTTGGCTCATATATCGTTCAGGCACCAGCGGGGTCTGGCAAGACCGAATTATTAACACAACGGTACTTACGATTACTAAGTACCGTTAATGCGCCTGAGCAAATTGTCGCCTTGACCTTTACCCGCAAAGCCGCCAGTGAAATGCGTGAGCGTATTTTACGCGCCTTAACCCATGCTCATCAACAATTACCGGCCACGTCTCCTCATCAGCAATTAACTAATCAATATGCTATTGATGCATTACAACGTTGCAAAGCGCTGAACTGGCAACTCCTGAAACAACCAGGGCGCTTAAAAATAATTACGATTGACTCGCTATGTCAAACACTGACCCACGCGATTCCCCTGCATGAGCAGCAAATTCCTTACGCCGATATTGCTGATTCCCCTCAATCGCTATATCGGCTGGCAGTGAGAGCCTGTATTAATGATGCCCTCGAGCAAGAGCCGTTGCAGCCAGCTATCGAGTTGCTGCTCGAACACCTCGATAATCGACAGGATAAACTCCTTGATCTATTGTGCAACTTATTATCAATGCGTGAACAATGGCTGAGCTTACTTTATAGCGCTCGCGCACAAACCAGAGAAACCTGTGAAGAAGCGCTGTTATTTATAGAACAACACGAACTTGAGCGATTGCGGTTGTGTATCCCGCAAAACCTTCAAGAAGAACTTTTTGCGTTAAGCCGCAAGGTAGCATCTATTGAATCTAATCGGGATTCTCTTCGTTATCATCTGACTGATTGGCACCATTTCGATGAGTTGACGCGCGAAGTGGCGAGTGGTCTTGCGGCCCTACTTTTAACAAAAGATGACTCGATACGGAAAAGTTTTGACCATAATGTGGGCTTACGAAGTGACTCGTGTGAAAAGAGTTTATACAAATCATTAAAAGCGCGCAGCAAAGAATTATTAAGTGAACTGGATGATAATCCTGATTTTATAAAAGCGCTCTTACGCGTAAAAAATCTGCCGGCACCCTTTTACGACGATTCACAATGGAATGTTTTGCAAGCCCTCTTAACCTTGCTACCTATGCTTGCCGCGCACTTACATCTCGTTTTTTGTGAAGCTAACAAAGTTGATTTTACCGCTATTTCAGAGCAGGCTTTATTTGCTTTAGGTAATGAAGACTCCCCTACTGATTTAGCCCTTTATCTTGATAATGCCATCCACCATTTACTGGTTGATGAATTTCAGGATACATCCATTCAACAATTTCAATTATTAACAAAACTGGTTCAGGGCTGGCTCGCAAATGATGGGAAAACATTATTCGTAGTCGGTGACCCTATGCAATCGATTTACCGTTTCAGGCAAGCTGAAGTAGGGCTATTTCTGAAAGCACAGAAGGAGGGAATCGGTGCAATTCAATTAACACCGCTGGAATTAAGCACTAATTTTCGTTCAACCCCGACTATTGTTAATTGGGTCAACTCGCAATTTAAAACCATTTTTCCGGCACACGATGATATGCAATCCGGAGCGATATCATTTCATTCTTCAATTGCCAATTTAAGTGCAACGGATGATAGCGGCGTTTTTGCCAAATTCTGTGACAGTAAACATCAGGAAGCGCAAGCACTGGTTGAGTTAGTTGCACTTGAATTACAAAACTATCCTAATCAGGATATTGCTATCCTTGTGCGATCGCGTAATCAATTATCAAGCTTGATTCCTCTTTTGCGCGCAAAAAACATTCCTTTTCAGGGCGTTGAAATTGAAAAATTATCCAATATGCCGCACCTGATTGATATCTGGTCAATAATCAAAGCGCTACTCATGCCGGCTAATCGACTACCCTGGCTTGCCCTGTTACGCAGTCCCTGGTGCGGCTTGTGCTTATCAGACCTTCATTGCATTGCGAATTTTGATAAGAAAAAATCCATCTATTTTGCCCTCTCGCAACTTCGTAAGATAACTGGCCTAAGTGCTGAAGGATTAATGCGCGCGGAATTTATTTATAAAGTAATGCACGAGGCTATAGCCACTCGCCATCAACAGCCTCTGACTGACTGGATTATTACGGTTATCAAACAACTACATGGTGAAAGTATTCTCGAAAAAGCTCAAAGAGATGATCTTGAACAATTTTTTGTATTGCTGAATCGTTATACCATCGATGGGCAAATAGCCGATTTCGAGCAATTTGAAAAAGAATACGAACGCCTTTATTCAGAACGCGTAACTCAGGCGCGCTTGCAAATAATGACTATTCATAAATCCAAAGGGCTGGAATTTGACTGTGTTATTTTGCCAGGCCTTGGCAGTAAACCGCAACAACGGGATAAACCCTTGTTACGCTGGCTGAAACTGCCAAGACAGTATCAAGAGGATTTCTTACTACTCTCCCCTATTTATGCCGCTCATCAAAAGTCCTGCCTTCTTTATAAATATCTGGGTGAAATTAATGCCGATAAAGAAAGCTATGAACAACAACGTCTCTTGTATGTGGCAGCGACTCGCGCTAAAAAAAGGCTATATCTCTTTGACGCTGATGAAAAAATTTCCTCTGGAACGTTCAGAGAGCTTCTCAAAAATGTGGATTTTTCGCCAGTAGAAATGCCTGATAAGACAAATGAAAGCACGCCTGCGTTGCCTGTACTTACAAGACTCCCTTTACATTATTACAGTGGCCCCGCAACTATCAGCGCCCCCCAAACGACGGCCTCAACCCCTTTGCTAATACCCTCTACTGCACGCTTAACTGGTATTGTCGCGCATGAGTTACTGCAATGGATATGCGATATGCATCCACAAAAAATCGACGAACTCCCCTGGGGGATGGTCGCCAATCGCTTCAAAAGCTTAGGTTTCACCCTCACAGAGCAAGAGCACGCGCTTGCGACGCTACACGCTCAAATTAGTACCCTCTTTTGCAACCCTGTAGGGCTTTGGCTATGTCAAAAGCACAGCGACGAAAAAAACGAATACGAATTGCTGGTTCAGGAAAATGGTAAAGCCTGCACCAAAATTATCGATAGAACATTTTGCTCTGAGGGTGTTCGTTGGATTATTGATTTTAAAACCGGTACAGACGATGACAAAGCACAAAAAAACCATCGCGTGCAAGTAAATGGGTATGCAACACTTCTTGCCGAACAAAATAACCTGCCTATACGCTGCGGTCTCTTTTATTTAGCCACTAATCTGTGGGTTAATTGGGAGTATAAAGAAGTTAAAGCAGAATTATGCTTACCAACCTGACTATGTATGAGCAACGCGAAAGGCGTTTGAGAACATAAAAATCATTTAATATAGTAATGGTATATAATTATACAAATCATACTGGATGAATAATATGCCTCTAAAAAAATTAGATGAACAGGGAAATTATACTCATTTTCCTGGAATTACGGTGATAGCTAGTGTTAATAAAACGGATACACTTTTGCGTACTATTTATGAAATGCTTATTAAGGATAAGGAATTTACAGATTATTTTTCACCTCTCCCATTCTCCAGTTATCACATGACTACTATTAATTTATTTACTGAAGAGCAAATAGGTAGCCAAAAATGGAAATCTTTTATAACTGGTAATAATCCACTTTTTCAATCTTTACATCAAATGATTAATGACATGGAATTCACACCATCCATCTCGATCGACGCCGTTGAATTAGCAGGTGCACTTCAACTTAGAGTGACTTTACCTGAAGAGCAACTGCGTGCTATTTCACAAATCGCAAGCTCCCATAATGTACAAATGGGTATTCCTGCTTTTTTTCATATTACGCTTGCCTATCAATACAAACGCCTGGACGTAAGTGTTATGCAAAATATTAAATTAAGGCTTACAGAAGAGCTTATCCGGGTAATAGGTACATCTAAACAACCACTGTTATTAAACTCTCAACAACTTTGTTATTTTAATGATATGAGTAAATTTATTCCCTGGAATGGTAATGGTTTTCCTTTTTCCGGCACTTTTGAGGGGTCAAGTTCATTTTTTGCCGAAAAAGACAAGGAAACCTCAAAAAAAAAAGAGGGACCCTCCTCATCCTGTGTAATTTTATAGATAAAACATATACTAGGTAATATGTATACGAATTGCATAATTATTAACACATCTTTCTATCATAACTTATAATTAAATAAACAGATAAGTCATGAGAAGAAAAAAATGTCTAAATACAAGCCAGTAATTTCTCCAGGACAAGGTTTATTACTGTTACTCGACCATTATAAAGAAAATACTGCAAAAGCATTACAATTGAAAAAATTGTATTTATCTGGAGCAGAAACACCTGACAAAGAATCGGCGATTAGAAGATTATTACAAGATCCGGTTTTAGATTCCTATCAAGTATCATTTGATGCAGCAACTATTAATAACGATCCGACAAGACGGTACTTTGAAACACATCTGAGTTATGAATCACTAACTCATGGTTTAAGTGAAATAAATCTCTGTGATTTAGAACAACATGTCGAAAGATTGCACAGCATGGTTCCCGATGATAAAAAAGGAAGCATTGCCCATGTTCTAAATGGAGATTTTGAAAAAACAGATAAAGATTTATTCAAGGAATATGGGGACTATATAAATAAAATAAACTCAGGAAAAATGTTTCCCAATTTATCTACAGATGACAAGAGAAAGCTTGAACTCCTTGTTAAAAGCTCTTTTTTAGGCGTAATCAATGCATGGTATACGCCAATGCCTTTAAATATTTACGGTACTGGAATTTATTCTGAAAGTAACAAGGGCAAAGTAATGACTGCGGACCAGGAAACTACACGAAACCAAAATCTGGGTCTGTTAAAAGGACATATGCCTATAGCTCTTAATGACATTGCACGAAGTGAGACGGAAATCCCTTACTTAAAGCCTTCTGATCAAGCTTCATTTGTAAAACATGCAAAATGGGTAGAGTCCAATTTCGGTAAAATGGTTCATCCTTTTTCTAACTCAATCTCTGGGACAATGCTTTGTCAGTTACGCGCTCATGCAAAACTACAAAAGGAAGGACAAGGAGTATTCACTGATTCTGCGTCCAAAATGGCTCAATTTAGCCAGCTTCTGACTTCAGCAATGCTTTTTAATAGTGGTGGACATACCCTTAATGAGTTCACGGCTCCACTCACTTTAAGTTCGGTAAGAAGCGAGTTCCAAAATATTCCTCAATTTAATAGCATTAATTTAGAATCAATATATCTTACTGGTAATCAAACTGCTTTTGATGCTGCCCTCGATGACTCAATCCAATATAATAAAACCCTATTATTGAGGCAAAATTTACATGCTCAAATTAAAAATAAAAATCCCGTTGATTTACAAAAACTACGCGAAGTTCAAGAGCTTAATAAATTAGATGATTACATCTTAAAAGTAAAAGATCGCATCACAAAACTCCAATATGGATATAATCAAGATATTAAGAACCAATTTTTAAGTCCCTTAAGAGCCGGCATTCAAAAAAATGTTTTAATACAATATGGACTTAAACAAGTAATATCGTGTATGGAGCGTGGAGATTTAACACATGCTCAGACAATTATAAATGTTTTGAGAAATACACTGGAATCAAAATATGGAAAAAATAATTTCTGGGGTGAGCTGTCAGAATCATACAAAATAGTTGAATCAGTGGATAAAGAATTACAAGGCGTAAAAAATATGACCCTCAGTTATAAAGATAGAATACAAGAATTGCGCACATCTATAGACACTTCGTCAATACTTGACTCATCAAAAGAAGAAGCGGTTATTTCAAAATTACGGTTATAATAGCCGTTTATAAAATTAGCCTACCCTCTATCTAATTAACATAACCTTTGTTTTTTAAAAATTCTAAATGCGCTTTTACTGTCGGCCATTCACTGGAAATAATGCTGTAAACATAAGTGTCTCGCAAAGTTCCATTTGGCATTATCATATGATTTCGTAAAACCCCATCCAGTTTAGCACCCAGCCGTTCAATTCCTCTTCGGCTTTGGTGATTAAAAGCATGTGTACGGAATTCAACGGCGATACAATTCATTGATTCAAATGCATGGGTTAACAATAAAAATTTACATTCTGTATTAAAACCTGTTCGTTGCATACTTTTACAGTACCAGGTTCCGCCTATCTCTACTCTTCGATTTTCTTTATCAATATTTAAGAAAGTAGTCATACCCACAGCTTTATTTAAGTTATTATCTATGCAAGCAAAAGGAATCATAGATCCTTCTTTCTGCATATTTAAGCGCATACTAATATTCTCTTTAAGTTTATCTGGCTCAGGGACAAAGGTATACCAAAGCTTAGACAGAGCCTTATCAGCTACAGCCTGGATAAGATCAGCGTGGTGATCAAAAGATAAAGGTTCTAAAGTACACAAATTTCCTTTTAAAAGGATAGGGGAGATAAAAATTTTCATAATGATCTTTTATTTCTACGTTTAAGAAACATGCTTAAGTTCTACAATATAATCTAGATGTTGGCGTCTTAACTGATCTCTAATAAGTAATTCAATCAATGGCTCTATAGAATATCCAAGAGCATCAGATATTTTTTTAGCAAACGCAATTCCCACGTCTTTTCTATTGTGCTCAACATCACTCAGAAATTGTTTAGAAACCCCTACCCTCTTTGCTAATTCAACTTGAGTAATTTCATCACTTATGCGCAAGGAGTGAACCAGCCCTCCAAACGTCATTTCATTCCAAATATCCTTTGTTGCCTCTAGAGCATTTAATGTATCATTTGATTTAGTATTCATGGGGCATTACCTCCGTAACTTCTACAAATTCAATTGTTCCATTACTCTTTATTATATAAATAGCACGCCACTGTTTGTTTAGATCGAATTGACCTCTGCCCTTTTCGATCGCCTAAAAGAGGTTCATCATGCCAGCCAGGACGTTTCCTTGTTTCTTCCAGCCCAGTTTTATTTACTGCAACTAACCAGGCTCTAAATTTTTCCTGAAGATATAGTGGAGTCCTTTTTAAATCCTTTATTGCATTTTTAGTAATTTGAACTTCTGTTATCACGATATAACTCTGTTTATTTTAAATGCACACCTAAATTGGTGTACTGTCAATTTTAATTATAATGGTAAATAAAATGGGGGTTTAATCACAACCAAGTCTCTGTCTCTAAGTGGTTCTTCCACAGCATTCATCCGTAAATATCGGCGGTTCTGGACTAACAACCCCCTATTGAATAAGAGATTGGCTTTGAAATATTACTAATGTATGAGATAGTTTGAAAGGAGTTTTCAAACTCAATGCTGAGCGATATGTAATAAATCAAAGAAATAAGCAGGGAGTTAATTAGTTACTCCGACTCATATATATTGTCGCTTGCCATGACGAAGCACCTTGTTTCTTTTTTTAAATATGGATTTTCAAAAACAGGAAGTAATCATATGAAATGCAATGGAAATTATAAGTTGTTCAGTTACCTTATTTGTTTTTGTCAGATACTCATCATGTGTTTTCCATCGGTAGTATTTTCTGCTGAAAATAAAGATATTGAAATAAAAGTTGTTGCCGATCCCGGACGGCGGGTCAGTGACATAGCAAGGTTCAGCAAGGAAGAAATCTTGGCTCGCTTTCCTATGGAAAAACATAGGGAATTTATGGCTCGCGCTATTGCTAACTCATACAAAGCTGGCGTTAAATATAAGACGGGTGGCGCATTTGGTGCAGTGATAGTTGACAAGAACGGCACAGTTATTTCAGACGGTCTTAATCATGTTGTTGGCCAGAACGATCCTACCTGGCACGGAGAGATGCAGGCTATTCGTGAGGCGTGCGCCCTATTGAAGACCCCCAAACTAACGGGTCATATACTGTACACATCGAGTGAACCGTGCCCCATGTGCCTTGCAACTGCTTATTGGGCTGGTCTTGATGGGATTATCTATGGTGCTACAGTTGCTGATTCAAAGAAGTACGGTAACTTTGATGATGATTTTATTTATGCTGAATTAAGTAAGCCAGTTGCCGACCGTGCTATTTCCGAACAAAGTCTGATGCGTCCAGAAGCAGTCGAAGTATGGAAGCAATATGCAGCGCGAAAAGATAAAATTGATTATTAATTTAAAAATCGGTGAATTAAAAATACTTCGGGCAGCATGGGAACTGTGGTATTTGGGTTGTTACGATTAAGTGAATATTACATTTCCTAGTGTCATTAAAAATGGGGCATCAGGATGTTAGAGGCAACTAAAAACTTAGGGATTGCAGTACTAATTATTTGATAGACCAGACCATGCATTGATAAACTCGAATACACTACTATATTTCAATAGCGTAGAATAAATTTCACGGAGAAACCTATGCAAACTAAATTTTTCTATAGACACTTCGTCATACTTGACTCATCAAAAGAAGAAGCGGTTATTTCAAAATTACGGTTATAATAGCAGTTTATAAAATTAGAATTCATGTAAAAATTTCCAAAATAACTCGACAATGAATTAAAAAATTGTTTATTGTGTTACGGCCTTACTCTTTTAAGAATAAATTATGACCTTATTAATTACCTGTTTATTTATTGCCACCTTATTTCCTTATTTGGCAAAAATTCCTGTCGCTTATGCGATGCAACAAGCCGGTGGCTATAACAACAATTATCCTCGAGAGCAACAAGCGGCTTTACAAGGTTTTGGAGCCCGTGCATTAGCTGCTCATCAAAATAGTTTTGAGTCTTTGCTGGTGTTTGCCATCGCAATTCTCACCGCCATCGCTACAAATAATAATTCTAACCTTGTTGAAACGTTGGCAGTTGTGCATATTATTGCACGGGTTTTTTATCATGTTCTCTATTTAATGAATCTGGCCATGATAAGATCACTCGTCTGGAGCATAGGTCTTTTATCTTCGCTGGTTATATTAGGCTCGTGCATGGTGTAAAGAGTTTAATCTCTCACTTTTTGCAAAAACGCTGCTATCCAGCGCTCCACAACAGCTTTTTTGTCTTGCCAATTGAGGATTACCGTTTTATTAATTTTTTCACAATTTTCGGTAATCCATGGCCCTGCTTGCAAGAAAATAAACGGTAAATGCCCTGCCACACAGTTAGCCAATTCCTCTTGAACGGTTTTAGTGCATAGATTGCCCTCTTGATAACAGTCATTAATGACCATATCGACCATAAATTGCCAGTTTGGCGGTGGATTGACGCCTAAAAAATCCTTATTCATCATTTTTGGTAAAATCTGTTCTATCACCCATTTAACATGAACAGGCGTTATAGCGTTGGCGCAAATATCTTCTTGGAAACTTGCAGCAAGATCTTTACCGATTCGCTCAATTTTTCTTATATCAGGACAGGGAGGGGCTGCATCCGCCCTGCAAATTATTGAAGAGCCTAGCAAAGCGATTAAAAGCATCGGTCTAATTCTTAATGTCATTACCTCTCCCAACAAAGTCTCAACCCAAAAAATCATTATGCAGCAATGTCTTATCATTGCCTAAAAAATTATCGTTTAATATCGACAAAGGGTGCGTTATCATGGCCACTTTGACCCCTTACCAGATAAGTAAATACCATGCCTACTCGCGCTGCCGATATAGTGAATTCAATTGCTGACCCATTGCTTGGACTAACCCTGGAAGAAATGGGTATAAAAACAACATTCATTGAGAAAAACAATCAGTTATCCGTTCATCTACAAGCGGGATTTCCTCTGCTCTCGCTACAAAAAAGCCTGATACCATTATTAAAATCCGCTTTGCTTGAAGAATTTCCTTCTTTGCAGGTTGATTTTGATCTGGATTTTTTCATTAAGGCACACCATACACAACTGCCGGGTAAGGGGCTACGTAACGTCAAAAATACCATTGCCATTGCGTCTGGTAAAGGTGGCGTTGGCAAATCAACCGTGACTATCAATCTTGCCACCGCCCTGGCGCGCGCGGGCGCTAAAGTGGGTATTCTGGATGCTGATATTTATGGCCCGAGCATCCCTTTAATGCTGGGCAAACATGAGCCTGTTCAAATAAGTGGTGAGCATTATTTACCGGTGCTCGCTCACGGCGTTCAGGCAATGTCGATAGGTTATTTGACCAAAGGCGACCAAGCATTGATTTGGCGCGGTCCTATGCTCGCTAAATCATTGATTCAAATGCTCGATATCACCTTATGGGATGACTTGGATTATTTATTCATAGACCTTCCACCTGGAACTGGCGACATTCAATTAAGTCTCGTCCAAAAAATCCCTTTAACAGCCGCGGTTGTTGTAACCACACCGCAAAATGTGGCGACGCTGGATGCAGAGAAAGCTATTAAAATGTTTGAAACCACCGGCATTGATGTTCTTGGCGTGGTTGAGAATATGTCCTCACATATTTGTAGTCAATGTGGTCACGAGGATGCGCTTTTTGGGAAAGGCGGTGGCGAAAAACTGAGTAATAATTTCAACATTCCACTGCTGGGTCAATTACCACTGGATAGTCGGATTCGCCGCCAATGTGATGAAGGCACCCCGACTGCAACTTTCGCAAATGATGAGTTGGCTAGCCCATTTATGAAAACTGCTTTAACCATAGCAATGGCTCTTAGTCAAAAACCATTAAACTATGCCGGTAAATTTCCACCGATTATTGTGGAGTAACCCGCCCCCCTGCTTACCTTTTTATTGATTGATAAATTTGTAAATGTTTTTGAGTAATGGCCGCTGAAGAAAAATTACCTGCAACCCGAAGAGCTTCCTGACGGAGCTTCTGATACTCGGGCGAGGGTAATTTCAAGATAGTCATTATCGCATCTGCCAATTGTTGGGGCGAGCCTTTATCAATAATCTTTCCGACTGCAAATTGTTCCGGCCCTCCACAACGCGTGACGACCATTGGCAGTCCACAAGCCATCGCTTCAAGACAAGAAACACCAAAACCCTCACTACGTGAGGGCATAACACTGAGTAAAGAAATATTATGGAGCTCTGCAACCATTTCAGGCGCTAGATGCCCGACTATATGCACATTTTTTAAACTAAAAGAATTTTTATCCATATCCCGACATATGTCGACAAGTTCACCAGCGCCCATCACTATAATCTGAATAGACAGACCAGGCTCTAATAGCTTGTTCGCTTGCAACAATATATCAAACCCCTTTGTTTGAGATAATTTGCCGGCGAAACTAATAATCAAGTCATTATCACCTGCACTGATATTAAATTTGCGAAGAACCGCGGCCTTATCTTCCCTCTTTTCGTAAAAAACATCGCGATCATAACCGTTCTCTACAACAACAACCTCGCTTTCATCAACACCATAAAGCGTTTCCACTTCTTTTTTAACCGAATCTGAGATAGCAATAATTTTTTTAGCCCCTCGTGCACCGGCTATCGCTTTTGGTTGAACTCGTTTGTCAAATAAAAAACCCAGCTGATCGCTGTGGTGAGCCGTGACAATATAGTCAAGACCCATTTGATGAAGAATCCAACTAGGATACCAAATATGATGGCATTCAATAATATCAGGTTTAAACGAATCAATAACACTCGAGAGCTCCTCACGAAACTCATTTTCATAGAAACTTATCTGTTCATCACTTAGCTCTTTAAAAGTAATAGCATTGGGATTTCTGGGATGGGGATCGCTTATCATCAAGGGAAAGGTATGAATTCCTGATTGGCTGGTTTTCAACGGAAAACGCCAGATTTTGTAAAGTTCTTCATTGCTGTAATACTCTTCTCTATCGCTTGATGCCAAATTTGAATCCGGAAAAAAAATCTTCACCCTGTGGCCTAGTTTTAATAGTTCTTTTGAAAGACCCCTTACAACGGTAAAACTTCCTGTACCCCATGGGCCGGTGTTTATAAATAATATTCTCATACTGCCTGCTCCATGCATTCCAAACTGAGAGGATTAACGAAACTTATTAATAACAGCATAGACTAGTAAGAGAACTTGTGAGCGTTTATGATAAGAATTGCGCTATGGAACACATTTATTAAATTATCATCTACCCGATGGCTTGCGTTGCAACTCTATTCTAAGGATAATTCGTAACATTATGAATTAATTACAGAGTAAGTCATGGGACAGATAGGACAGTTTATTATTAATCACTGGGAACTTTGGGCAATTTTGATTTTGGTACTCTTTTTCATTTTCATTAATGAATTACTGGGTCAAAAAAAACGTGCCAAAGAGCTTTCGCCACACGCCGTAGTGGCTCTTCTCAATGAAGACAACGCCGTGATTATTGACCTGCGAGATAAAGACAGTTACCGCAATGGCCATATCATTAACGCTATAAATGCCACACCTGAAGATTTTGAAAAACAAAAAATGGATAAATATAAATCAAAACCTTTAGTACTAGTTTGCACAAAGGGTTTGCAGTCCGGAGCGTTGGCGACAAAACTGCGCCATGCGGGTTATTCTCATCCAGTAGTTTTGGCAGGCGGCATTAGCGCCTGGCAAAATGCGGATTTACCCCTCGTTAAAGGAAAATAGTTTAATGGCTACGGTGATTATGTACAGTACTGCTTATTGCCCATATTGCATAAGAGCACGCGATTTACTGGAGCAGAAAAAAATCACTTATCAGGATATTCGTATTGATGAGCAACCATCAAAACGCGACGAAATGATAGCTAAAAGTGGAAGACGTACTGTTCCGCAAATTTTCATTAATAATCAGCCCATAGGTGGCTGTGATGACTTGTATGCACTTGAAAATCAAGGGCAATTGGATAATCTTTTAAGCAATGAGGAATAAAAATGACAGAAGCAACTCCTGAGCAAAATGGCAATGAAGCACAATTCATGATTCAACGAATTTATGTAAAAGATTCTTCTTTTGAAGCCCCAGGCACACCAGCCGCATTTCAACAACAATGGGAACCTGAGCTTACTCTTGATTTGAACACCAAGCATAATCAACTGGATGAAGGTGTTTATGAAGTTATTCTGAGTGTTACTGCTACTGTTAAAAATCAAAATGCTGTGGCTTTCTTATGTGAAGTCAAACAAGCGGGTATATTCACCATTCAAGGTGCGGTCAATCAGCAATTAGAACATCTATTAGGCAGCTTTTGCCCCAACATCCTTTTCCCTTATGCTCGCGAAGCGATTACGTCACAAGTTATCAATGGCAGCTTCCCGCAGTTAGTATTGGCACCCATTAACTTTGATGCGCTTTATGTTCAGCAAATGGAAGAAAAGCAAAAAGCAAAAGCCGGGCAATCTGAAGAAACTGCACACTGATAATGAAAGCAGTCACGAAAAAAATTGCTATGCTAGGGGCCGGCTCTTGGGGTACGGCCGTAGCAATTCATTTGGCGGCATGTGGTAATGAAGTTCTGCTCTGGGGTCATGATCCCCTGCACATTGCAGAAATGTCAGAGAAACATGCCAACCAACGTTATCTGCCCTCTATCCCTTTTCCCGATTTATTAAAGCCCACAGTCTCGCTAAAACAGTGCCTGGATGAGGCCTCTATTATTATCATCGCAGTACCCTCGCATGCATTTGCCGAGATTTTAGCAAAAATAGAAACACCGCCTGAAGGTATTGCCTGGTTAACAAAAGGTCTTGACCCTGCCACACATTGCCTATTAAGTGAGCTGGTCTTTGCTCGCTGGGGTGAATCATTCCCCATTGCGGTAATTTCAGGGCCCTCTTTTGCAGGAGAAGTCGCTAAATTTTTGCCAACAGCACTAACTTTGGCCGGTAATAATCCCACATTCCAAAAATCAATTCGCGCATGCCTTCACCATAAGAACCTGCGTGTTTATTTAAGTAATGATGTAATTGGCGTCCAACTTTGCGGAGCTGTTAAAAACGTATTGGCAATTGCTTGCGGTATAAGTGATGGCCTTGGCTATGGAGCAAATGCCAAAGCCGCCTTAATCACACGAGGGCTCGCCGAAATGAGCCGTCTCGGGCGCGTTTTAGGTGCACGTGAAGAAAGCTTCCTTGGTTTAGCGGGTGTTGGTGATTTAGTATTAACCTGCACCGATAATCAATCCCGTAATCGACGCTTTGGCCTGCACTTGGGACATGGCAAGAGTGCGCCTGATGCTGAAAAAGAAATTGGTCAAGTTGTTGAAGGAAAATATAACGCCACCCAGGTATGCACACTCGCCCGCCACCATAACGTTGAAATGCCCATCTGCGAACAAGTAGAAGCGTTGCTTAATAATAAAGTAACACCGCAACAAGCTGTCTTTAATTTGATGAACCGCACAGCGCGCGAAGAATAAATAATCTCGTGCACAGAAAAACCTCCTGGCAATATGTAAATTTGCACGTGCCGCCATTGTTTTGACCATGGTATCAATTTAAAATGCACGTGCAATGACGATTTTAATCATATTAAGGAGACAATTTTGACAAAAGCAAAAATGGAATACTCAGAGCACTACCCAAAAACCGCAGCCTGCGAAAACTATTTACAATTACGTCAAAATCATGAGGAGACGGAATCGAAAAGACAAGGGATGCAAATATTTTCAGCTATAGCGGGAACTTCTGGATTTATTAACGCACAAGATAGTGAAGTCTTTCGAAAGCTACAGTTAGCCCACCATGACTGCCTAATGACAACAATGACATTTTTTGCCAGTCAAAAAAAAGCTAGCGAACCAACCGATGTAGAACAAACGAAAACCGCACAGATATAACTCAATTAGCAAATAGAAGTTCCTTCTCCTGCTGGCGAGAGAAGGTGCTTCGCGGATAAGGATAGACCTACAATCCATGCTAGCAGTTTTATTGTGATTTACCTCTTAAATCAATATCCCATATATCAATCACTTCATCATTCTGAACAATCACCAATTGATCATAAAGATTAATAGTAGGATCGCAATGAGGAACAATCATTTCAATCAATTCGGCATTGACTGGCAAGGGTTGACTGCCCATAATTTTTCCATGCTCATCACCGAAACCACCCCAATCATAAGATAAATGCGGATGACTAATAATTCTTGGCTTATACTCAGGATCAAAATAAATGGCTTTAGTACCCGCATCAACTGTCACGTGTTCTGCTCTATTGCTGCTAATAACCGTACTCAATAACGATAACGCATTTTCAAAACGATTAAATTGACGAGGATCTTCTTTAGAACCAATACGTTCATACTGCACATCCATGACGGTATACGATCCTGGTTGAATTTCAGTAACCTCTGAGGCTTCGGGATCGATATCAAAGGTTCCAGTGCCTGAGCCTGTAAGAATATGAAATTCAGAAAAAAGTGGTTTCAACTCTCTAAAAATCTTCGACGCCATCTCCATGGTTTTTAATGAAAGGGCTTTGCGCTCCTGATAATTAGAAACGTGTTGCAAATTTCCAGCGTAGCATTGTATCCCCTGCACATTAAGCCATGATTTTTTTTGAATTAAATGAGCAAATTCTAAAGACCTGTGCGGGTCAACACCCGTTCGTCCAATAGCTGGATCCAAATCGATTAAGACGTGCACAGGTTGATTTAACGACCGTCCAAGCTGATTTAAGGCCTCAGCATTTTGAGGATTATCAATTACCAAAAGTAGCTGTGGCGCGCTCTTCAGGCAGTAGGCAAGTCTTTTTAATTTATGATGAGAAACAATGGGGGAAGTAATTAAAATATCACGTATTCCCCGTTCAATCAGGACTTCTGCTTCTGAAAGTTTGGCCGCTGAAATGCCGAGCGCTCCTGCTTCAATTTGCAACTGGGCAATACGTGAGCATTTATGCGTCTTACAATGCGGCCGAAGAGCAACGCCCATCTTATTGGCATATTCCTGCATCACCTGTAAGTTTCTCTTTAATTTATCTAAATCAATCAAGAGACAAGGCGTATCCATATCTTTCAATTTTTTTGAATTCATGATTTTAAAGCCGGTTAATACAATGTATAGATGCCCTGCATCATATGACGAAGGCGTAAGAATTTCACTTTAAACGCAACATATTCCGAGTTAGCTAATGTCAACTACCTGGCATCCTATTTCCAATACTCATCTTTACCTCACAACAGCATCAAAAGCGAGAGACAATGTTTTATGTTCATTATCACATTTTAAGCATTAAAACGCTCAAATTCACTATAATAAGGATTAATCTCGTAAACATCATTCAACTCAGAAAGGCATTGGAAGAAGCAATCGATATAATGCGAATCAAACAATTTTCCGCGATTTTCTTTTAAATGCAGCAATATTGTTTCCTGAGGTATGAGCTTTCGATAAGGCCTGTCGGTTGACATCGCCTCATATACATCAGCTATTGCGACAATTTTTGCGGGTATACTGATTTCATCCTCTTTAAGACCAAGAGGATAACCAGACCCATCCAAACGCTCATGATGTTGATATATAACTGATTTAACATCCCAGGGAAAATGCATGTGTCCGATGATTTTATACCCAATTGAAACATGAGTTTTTACTATTTCATACTCATATTTTGTTAGATGCCTCGGTGTTACCAAATATTCCACAGGAATTGCAATTTTGCCAATGTCATGCATCAAAGCCCCATAATATATAGAATTTAACAAGCTTTGATCAGTAATGTTTGCCTGAACAGCAATATTTATGGCTAATAAAGCCACTCTTTTTTGATGACCTGATGTGTAGACATCTCGAGATTCAACGATTTCAGAAATGGTGAGAATTGTATCTAAAAAAGATTTTTCCAATAATTTTTGTTTGGATATTAATAAAGTGTTAAGCCTGATTTGCGACGTAATATCTTCAAAATATACCATGTAAATTCGCTTTTCAGCCAAAATATTCTTTACAGGAATGGCTCGAATAATATAAGAATTTTCTTTAAAAGTTATTTCAGAACGTGTTTCAACATCTTGTTCCACTGTACTTTTAAAATAATCGGGAATGCTAGTGGTTAATGGACAGATTTTCCAAAATGGGGTGTTTTTATGAATTTCGCCCACTAAATTCATGTATTTTTTATTTGCAAATAAAATTTTTCCCTTTTGATCGCAAACAAAATTGGGGTTTTGCATTCCCCCAAGAATCTCAAACATAGTACTGGCTAGTTTCTCTTCTTCCTGATTTTGAAATTTCATTGCCCGACCAAATTGATTAGGTACTAATCAGAATATAGATGCAAATTTCAGCTATGACAATTGAGCAGCTGCAAATGTTTTCTAGTTCCCCAATTCATTTGCATGAACTTTTAAATTTTTATAGCGTTCATTTTGAGCGACAAAAAAAACACTTGTTGCACACAATACGTTCCATTTTTGATATTGGTGAAGCAATGGGTTGGGTTTGCAAAGAAAACCAACCCACACCAAAATCAACCCAGTGCAACACCTTTTGGCCCATTAAAATTGGTGCCCCCGGAATTAGTGCATTCGCTTAATGTGCCATTAGCATTGATTGAGCATAATGAGACAAGAGTAGGAGAGAATGTATCGGGCACATAAGCCTTGGTATTTGACCAGTTAACAGCCATATTAGCAAAGCCACCAAATACCCCTTGCGCTGTCCTGCTGCAGTTGCTCAAATTACCTGAGCTGCTATAGACAGAACAAACGGTAATATCTTGCGACCCACTATTGGTTACATACGCAAACGTACCTACTGAATTAAGCGTAATTCTTTGCGCACCATCAAATCCAGATCCCGTGCTTGTGCATGGAGTGATTAACTCCCCTGACGCTCCATCAATCGCGCAGCGCTGAACTGTATCATCGGATAATACTACATATGCTAATGTCCCCGCTGGATTGAGTGCTATGCCGTTTGCATCACCAATATTATAATTTGATACAAAAGTTAATTCCCCAGAGCCATTATTGACTGAATAGAGAGAAACTCCTGCACTACCTGCTACATAAGCACGTGTCATTGCTGAATTGAGTGTAATAAATCTCGGGTTTGCAAAAGCAGCAGTATTAGCGCATCCAGTTAAGCCTCCCGTTATGCTATCAATAGTGCACAGAGTCACTCTATTAGAACCAAAGTTAGTGATATAGGCACGAGCTGATGCCAAATTTAATGCGATGCTATTAGAATCATTAAAAAGTGGTACACTCGTACTACTGCCACAACCGCTTAACACCCCTGTAGAGCTGTTGATTAAGCAGTTGGAAACACTATTAGGTGTATCATCAGTATTGGTTACGTAAGCATATTGCGGCACACTATTACTACTCACAGCAATTGCTTTAGCTAAAGTATCACTGACTGAAAACTGGCACATCCCATTACTCATAGGCGTACAAGCCGCTCCTAAGTCGGCCAATGTATAACCTGGCGTATTAATTTTAATTCCGGCAAGCGGATAAACATGATTAGGGATGGTAGTTGTGATAATTAAATTCAATGCCGAAACAGTAAAATTTTGGCAACTCAAAGGCCCTTTGGCATTTAAACACAAGGTAATACTGACCTGGGACGGAGTACCTGTGGCTGTAACTTGAAATAATGACCCGCCCGCAAATGTACTTTGAGTAAGCAGAACCAGTCCCGTGCCGAGCGTCATAAGTAAGCGTTTTATCATGTTCATGATCCTTGTTAAACAGCGTATTAAATAGTAATAGAGCAAAGTAGCGCATTAGCATATGCTGTACACGTGCTCAGCCTGGATGAATTGGTTGGTAAATAAAACAACTCCTGTAATTTATGTAAAAAACTAATTCAATTATTCTTTACGCGCATCCACCACTAACGCCGATCCCACCAATAATGCTCGTTAATTTTGAGAAAATCCACCACCCGTATATTTATATAACCAGGTAATATGGTTTCTGGAAAGACAGTTCCTGGTATAAAAAATATCCGCTCCATGGAGTAGGGTGGACAAAGGAGCTTGCGACGTGTCCACCAGTTCAAGGCGCCAATGCTGAGGCCCCTTTGGTGGGCACGTCGCAAGCTCCTTTGCCCACCCTACAACTAGATGCCGCGACACGTAGGCGGGATGTGAATTGTCAACAGACCCTCTTCGTTCTCATACTATTTTTTTAAAACCACCGATTATGGAATTGCTGTTATTCGATTTTTGCATCAATAATGTAAAAAATTTATCCATCCCAAATTTTCTGATTTTTTCGCGTTATTGCAATTTTATAGCATTGCTCCTCACATGCCGATAAGAAACCTATAGATTTTTGTAATCATTTACAAAAAAATGTATAAGAATTAAACTATGAAAAATTTTTGAGGTTCGCGCGCAGAATCTATTGCAAAAATTAAATTTCGTTAAATTTAAAAAAAGATTTTCCACTTTTCAAACGTGAGTAAATTTTGCAATATCAAAACCCTGTAAAGAGATCAATTGTTGGAGTATTCAAATGTCAAAATCGTGTCGTAAAGAGCTAGATCAGGTAGAGTTTACCAAATTACTTGTTAATATTTATGATGATATTACTCAACTGTTTAAACTGTATGAAAAGGGTCGAATAGAGCTCAAAGTAATTACAGAGTTTCGGTCAGCATTCGATGTGTATGTTGATAGTAGTCATAGCTTTAAAGATTATATGGCTTTTAAAAAACAGGCATTATATATTAAAGACACAAATATGTATAAAATAGACAAGCCCGATACGAAGCAAATTGTTTGTAACATCCTTTTAGGAATAGTAGGTTTAGGAGTTATTTATGGATTAGCTGTCGGTATTAACTATTTATTAAATGATAAAGCTTTATTCTTTAAACCTGAGGCTGTTAATGGGATTGATGTTGTTATTAATGATGTTGACGCATTAAAAAATAATATCTTCGCTGCCAAATTTAATTAATTGAACCTGGGCTTTGGGAGGCAATGGAACTGCCAACCTGAAAATACCCGCACTTTGCTAATCTCTATTTTTTGTGAGAAAACGCCTCAAAGGACTACAAGTACTTAATTCCCCCAAAACATCCGAAATTCCATTCGGCCATTTCAGCCAAACAAAATCATGATTCCTATGTACGTCTCTTTGATTCAACTCTATATGAGCCTAGCCCAAAAGCCCAATTAGCTAGTTCCTCATCCGTAATAGCGTCATTCGCTGATGAAGATGATGGCTTGAATATAGACAATGGAACCAAATTTTTTGTTAATAACTTTAACTGACTGTCCTCAGTGCTCATATTAGCCACAGCCCCGGCTTTGATTAACGTTAAAGCCGTGCCCGTATGCCCCCCCTTGAGTGCCCAATCCAAAGGTGAACGGTTATTTTCCTCGTGATACTTACTATGAGTCGCAGGAAGTTGTGTTGCGATATTTACATCAGCACCTTGCTCGATAAGAAATTTTACGGCTTCATCATGCCCTCTGGAGGCGGCCCACAATAAAGGTGTCTGATTCTTGCTATCTGTCACATTGATGAAATCACGACAGCTCCTAACAAGTCTTTTAACAATGTCCAACTTTCCATTTTTTGCTGCAATATGAATGGGATGATCGTTACCGTTTAAAGCAGGTGCCACAACAGCCCCTGCTTCCAAGAGTAAAATAATAACCAAATCATGTTTATGAATAGAAAGCACGATATCCATTGCGGTCATATTAGAATAAGAAGAGCCCTCTGAAGGAGTAACCGCATTTAAATCAGCGCCTGCAGTAATCAAGTAACGTGCAATTTCGATTTGTCCGTAAAATGCAGCGTAGTGTAGTGGAGCGTATCCATCTTCATCGATTTTATTCAGCAATGCCCTGTTATGATTGATTAATACTCGAACTGAAGCCAAGTCTCCGTCTGTTATTAATTTTTCCAGAGATTTATCGTTGATTGTGCTATGAACATGATTGGCAACAGCACCAGATTGGGTGAGCACAGAAAAAGTGAGGATATGACCGCCTGTGATTGCCCAGTCCAAGGGTGAACGATTATGGCCTTTCCGATTTTCATATTTAGCAGGAAATTTGGTTGCGATGTTTACATCTGCCCCCTGAGTGATAAGAAACTCAGCAATTTCATGGTGCCCTTTTGCCGCAGCCCACAATAAAGCCGTCTGATTATAATTATCTCTTGCATGAATCGATTCGGGATTGCGCTTAATGAATGATTTAACACAATGCAATAGACCAGTTCTTGCGCAAAAAAAGAGGTATCTGAAATTATCACCTATCGTGGAAGAAATAGTGGCACCCCTTTCAAGCAGAAAATTAGCGGCTGCATCCTTTCCACGACGAATCGCTAAATCCAGAGCTGTTCTATTTGAAACAGAACCATCGGAATTAGTTGGTGTAACCGCATCAATATGGGCACCTTCAGCAAGCAAGTAACTTACTATTTCAGTATGACCATACATTGCTGCAATGTGTAACAGCGTAAATCCATTTTTATCAGTCTGAAAAAGTCGTGTGTTATCTTGCTCAATTAAAATTCTAACATCATCTAAATCGCCTCTTTTGATAATGTCATAAGGGTTAGCAATCATTAATAGTTGATCATTAATAAGACTCAAGAGTAACTCTTTGGTAACCCTTTTTGGTAAAGTGCGTATATTTTTTAATGTTTCAACAAGCAGAGGCGTCAGGTATTTATCTTTAATTTCATTCGTTGGATCAACGGTTATTATCTCTAATAATGTATCCAGTATCTCAACCGTAACAGGTTTTCTTTCATGCCGAAAAATATGTAATTTTGAAATCATACTGGGCGTAATATAATGATCTTGAATACTGTCCCCAGAAAGATTTTTTTCTAAATAGAAGAGCGTTGCTATGACCGCAACTCTTGATTTATTTCGAGGTCTTGATATTTCATTAAAGTGCTGGCTAAAACATGGGCTATTTACATGACACCAGTTATCACTAGCAATAGAGCCTCTGCGCAACGACTGATCAACATCAATACAAATAACCTCCTCACCTTTGTTAACCTCCTCACCTTTGTATAGAAGAAAATTGTTGTCAACATAGGCATCAAAAACGATATTTCTTGTTCGACGATAAATGTCGATAAGTTTATTTGAAATCTGTTCGTCTGAGGCAGGTGTATCACCAAGATAAGGCGCTAGCCAACCGTCTTTCATTTTATATGCTGGATAGTCAGGATTTAATTCATTCCACTTTCTAACAGCCCGAGTACTTTTACTGAGAGCATCTCGGTAAAGAGGTGTTTTGAGTACCCATTGTCCCGTGAATCCACCAATTGTTAATTTCGTTCTTGAAATAGAAACACTGTTAAACCCGCCCTTTTTCAAAAAGCTCCATTGTGTACTATCAACAATCGCTTCCAGTTCTTCAATTTTCATAACTTACCCGCTAAAAACAGTGATGCAATGACGACGATAAATAGGAGCAGTAAACTCCAGTCATTATGCTTAAAAATTGAAATGGTAATTAATGCCTGCACGAATGATGTTCCCATTGAACCGGGTTGAAACCTGAGAAGTCACAACTGCAATAGGTTGAGCCAAAGCAGGGATTGTAATTAATGTAGGACTTACGGCATAACTTACTCGGCCCAAATCATAATAGAGGTATTCAAGCTTTGCACTCCAATTTGGTTTAAACATCCACTCTGCGTCAGCACCAACAGTCCAGCCGAAACGGGTATTTGAATAACTACCGGAATTGACACTTTTGGGAGTTAGCGAGAATGCGGGAGCAAACAAAGTGCTGTCATTGTTGGTTTGAGTTATAGAAGTCCATGATGATACACCGCCATAGGCAAGCCCCGCGGTTCCATGCAGAAGTAATGTAGGTGTGGCTAACCCGCCCAACCGTCCACGCAAAGTACCAAAATAATCAGTGCGCTTATTACTTTTCAACAAAGTCTCAAAAAACTCACCTGGTATGTATGTTGTACTTCCTCCGTCAAAAGTTCCAACTAATGGAACAATGCTAGAAGTTTGTGCGTTATTATGTCCCGTCGCAATTCCTTGAAAGTCTGCTTCAAGCCCGTAAAACAAGTGATCCGTAAATTGCCAATTGTAGCCAACTTGCCCACCTCCATTGAACCCTCCGTTACTTGTAGAGATAATTCCAGATGCTCCAAGAGCTGATTGCACACCTGTATAGGTAGCTCCATTTGGGGAGAGTGGGGTTTGCGAACCCGGAACGAAGGATGACAAGACGCGGGATTTGCTATTTCCGCTCCAGATTCCACCAGCATTTAGACCAGCATAGAAGCCTATCCATTCCGGAGGTGATACTGACACCGTTGTGTTAGAGATAACACCGCTGGAAGCCGAGCCGGTAGAAAGTACCAATATACTACTGGAGATAAGAATTTTTTTTATCACAATTGTGTCAATCCGTTGAGTAAAAAATAAGAATTCCGGTTCTTGACACCACGTTTGTCAAGAGAAAAATTTGTTCGTAATCTATTGATTTACTGGAATAAAATACAGGGATAATTACCCGAGATCTTACCCAATCTGATGTATAATAGCTGATCTGAATTGATGTGAAAAGATTAGATGGTCTTTGCTTTTGTTAGCCTGAAAACAAGCCCGGAAATTTGTTAGAGGTACTGCCTTGTTTATCCATTTTGATTATTATACGTGATCTCGTATGACGCTTACTTTGTAAATCATCCTTCACTTTTCATTCATGCTTATAATGGATTGCGTATTATTTCGAACGATTACCAACATTGTAAAATTATAAATTGGTGCCCAGGGCCGGAATCGAACCGGCACGGGATTTAACTCCCGAGGGATTTTAAGTCCCTTGCGTCTACCTGTTTCGCCACCTGGGCATGTCTTGGAGGCTGAGGCCGGAATCGAACCGGCGTACACGGCTTTGCAGGCCGCTGAATAACCACTCTGCCACACAGCCAATAATTTATCACGGTAAAAAAAAAGCGACTATTGCGTCGCTTAATCTGGAGCGGGAAACGAGACTCGAACTCGCGACCCCAACCTTGGCAAGGTTGTGCTCTACCAACTGAGCTATTCCCGCGTCTCTACGGGATGCAATTCTACCGATTTATCAGTCCCTGTCAACAACTTAGTTAACTTTTTTTTGTTAATTCAGGCCAGGCAATCGTCAGGTAAATTACCATTGACCAAATCGTTAAAATTGCTGCCACATAAAGCGCCACAAAGCCAATAACCCCCCACCAGGAGCTAGCTGGATCAAAAGTTACCAAAAGGAGCAAAGCGGCCATTTGTAAGGTTGTTTTAATTTTACCGATATAGCTGACGGTGACACTTGCGCGACTTCCCACCTCAGCCATCCACTCTCTAAGCGCCGATATGACTATCTCTCGGCCTACAATAACAATAGCTGGCAAAGTGATGTAGTTGATGTCTTTTGCGCCCACCAGCAGTAACAAGGTAGAGGCAACCAGTAATTTATCGGCAACTGGATCAAGAAAAGCGCCAAAAGGGGATATTTGGTGAAGTTTGCGGGCAAGATAGCCATCTAGCCAATCTGTAAAGCTTGCCAAGGCAAAAATAATAGCCGCCAAACCGTGCGCCCAGGTGAAAGGCAAATAAAAGACAACAATAAAAACCGGGATTAATACAATCCGCATAAGGGTTAGCATATTAGGTAAACTGGTAAGTGTACTCACGAAAATACGTCCCCTTAATTATAATTGTAGAAAGTCAGCAACTCGTTGGTAGTCATCAAACACGGCAAGAGCACCTGCGTCTAGCAGCGATTCCGACGATTGATGATAAAAATTTACCCCGATAGCATCCATACCAAAGTTATTTGCCATTTCCATATCTGTTGTTGAATCACCAATCATTAAGGCGTCCTCAACTGGAATGGCAAATGCTTGTACAATTTCATCCAACATCTCGGTTGCGGGCTTGGGCGCTGTCTGGCCTGCACTACGAGTCACTTTAAAAAATTCATCAAGACCAGTTCGACTCAAGGCACGCTGTAAAGCTTGCTGCCCTTTATTGGTGGCAATGGCAAGATCAATTCCGGCTAGATGAATACGACGAACAAGCGCCATTGCACCAGGAATCAGATAAACATCACTATGCTTGGACATTAAGGAATGCTGTACAGCACTAAGTAGTTGCTCATGTTGATACAGCGTTAAAGTGGGAAACACCTTCTTAATGGCGTTAACCAAACCCAATTCTACGGATTGTCGGGCAACCTCTTCATTAAGCTCGCCAAAATTTAGTCGCCGAGCTTCTACAGCGACACAATTTAGCACTTGGCCAAGGGTATCACTTAACGTACCTTCCCAGTCAAACACCACTAAGCGATAGCGCTTACTCATGATTTTACTACCTCTTGCAATTCAAATTGTAGTTTTTATGCCTAAAATACCACAATTTGAACGACGAAAGGTATACGTTGCACAGCAAAATATGGAAGCTCAAACGTAAATGAATATAAATTAATCAGACTTTTGCAGAGGGTTTATCATGCTATCCCGCAATTGCACCAGGGTTTTTGCAAAGCGCGTATCAAGACTTGCTTCATAACGATGGACTTTGTCCTTAAGAGTAAATTCAATAGCACGAGCATGAAGATAAAGACGCGGCTTACCAATGTTTAACGGTGTTAAAGACTCAGGCTTTCCATATTTCTCATCGCCCACAATAGGATGCCCTAAAAAAGCACTATGAACCCTTATTTGATGGGTACGTCCTGTTTTAGGCATTGCTTCCACCCAGCAAGCATGCTGATAATTTTCAAGAAGTTTAAATGATGTTTGCGAAGGTTTGCCTTGCTCGCTAACTTTCACCAGTCTCTCACCTGATTTTAAGGTATTTTTTTCCAGGGGTGCATCAACGAATTGCGTTTTTGCCCCTGTCCAGGGGTAGCTCAGTAATGCCCAGTACGTTTTAGTCACTTCGCGTTCAGCGAGAAGACTTTGAATCGCGCGCAATGCACTTCTTTTTTTCGCGAATAATAAACATCCTGAGGTATCTTTATCCAGGCGATGGACCAATTCTATATAGGAGAGATCAGTGCGCATTTTTCGCAAAGCCTCAATCATGCCAAGACTTAAACCGCTACCTCCATGTACCGCAATACCCGCAGGTTTGTTAACCACCAGCAGCTCATTGTCCTCAAACAAAATACACTCATTGAGCCGCGCAATCAGTTTATCACCGACATGAATTTCTTTATTCTCGGCAAGACGGATGGGAGGGATGCGAATCAAGTCACCTTGCACCACACGGGATGATGGCTTTGCCCTTTTCTTATTAATACGGACTTCGCCACCTCTAATAATTCGATAAATATGGCTTTTGGGAACACCCTTTAAAACACGCATCAAGTAATTATCAAGGCGTTGCCCATCTTCTTCGGCACTTATTTCGTTATAACGTACATCACTCATTGTATTAAACCTATTTGCTGTAGCAATTTTTTTTGATACTATACATAATCGTGGGAAGATTATTCTCGCGACCGAATTATAACGCATAAATAACTAAAATAATTACCCGCCGAGGATTAAAATCGGCTTTACTACAATTTAAAACGCGCTTCCCTTAAGATGATGATATAAGGAAGTAACCCAATACCAGAGCCAAATGTAATATGAACTCATCAGATACCCACGCATGGCAGACATACTTTACGCTGATCATGGCCAGTTTTGCACACAGTGAGCAAAGGATTGTTCCTTATGTTTAATGAGACTCCTGTGTTGCAAATTCAGCTACCCCCGTGTTTAAGACCAAGTGTGCACTGTAATATTTGCAGGTACCATGCGTACGGTCTGTCCTTTAAGGTATTGGGCAATGCTTAAAGAAACTCTTTTTTGTTTGTTAGGATACGTTAAACCAATCTTTATTTTTTCAACAGAATTGAAAAAAACTGGTAAGAACTCGATTATGGCCTTGAGATTTATCTCAAACATAAGCCAATAATTTGTATGTGGCGTCATTCGTAAGAATACGTGTTGACAATAGAATTTTTTAAGTCGCCTCCCCGAACATATCGGGGACGAAGGAAAAAATCATTGTGAAACATGATTCACCATTGAATGACCGCATATTCCCGAGTAAATAACGTAATCAGACAAACAATAAATTGATAGCCTTACACTGTCTCAACTTGAGTGTTGCGCCCTACCGGGGCTACAGATGACAAAGGAAATAATGCTAATAAACGCAACTCAACCAGAAGAGGTGAGAGTTGCACTGGTTAAAGATAGACATTTATATGACTTGGACATTGACTGTCCGTCAGATATCAAAAAGAAAGGTAATATTTATAAGGCCGTTGTTACAAGACGTGAGCAAAGTCTTGACGCAGTCTTCGTAGAATATGGTGCCAAACGCCAGGGTTTTTTACCACTAAAAGAAATTGCGCCTGAGTATTTAAACAAAAATATCAAAGATTATGGCGACGAAAAGCCACCAATCACCTCGCTAATCCGCGAAGGTCAGGAATTACTCATTCAAGTTGATAAAGAGGAGCGCGGTAACAAAGGAGCGGCTCTAACCACCTTTATTACGCTCGCTGGCTGCTATCTGGTTTTAATGCCTAACAATCCAAATTCAGGTGGAATTTCGCGCCGAATTGAGGGCGATGACCGAGATGAACTGAGAGAAACATTAAACGCCTTGCAACTGCCTGATGAAATGGGCTTAATCATCCGTACAGCAGGTGTTGGCAAAGGTCAGGATGATTTGCAGTCGGATCTGGATATGCTTTGCAATCAATGGAATGCTATTCGCCAGGCTTACACAAGCCAGCTCGCACCTTGCCTGATTCATCAGGAAGGCGATGTTATTATTCGCTCGATTCGCGATAATCTTCGCAAATCCATTTCTGAAATCATTATTGACGACCAGATATCCTACGTAAAAGCCAAACAATACATAGAACAAGTCAAGCCTGATTTTCTACCCAATCTGAAACTCTATAACAGCCCTGTTCCTCTCTTTAATTTTTATCAGATTGAAAGTCAGATAGAAACCGCTTATCAACGTGAGGTTCTCCTTCCTTCCGGTGGTGCGTTGGTTATTGACCGCACAGAAGCCCTGGTATCTATTGATATCAACTCAGCCAAAGCCACAAGCGGCTCTGACATTGAGGCGACTGCATTAAATACCAATCTCGAAGCTGCTGATGAAATCGCTCGCCAACTTCGTTTACGTGATCTCGGTGGCTTGGTTGTTATTGACTTTATTGATATGGGTTCTGGAAAAAATCAACGCGATGTAGAAAATCGTCTTAAAGAAGCGTTAAAAGCTGACAGAGCACGTATTCAAGTTGGTCGGATTTCGCGCTTTGGTCTTTTGGAAATGTCTCGTCAACGCCTGCGATTGTCATTAGGTGAGACCGCTCAGGAAGTTTGCCCACGCTGTGAAGGGCGAGGAACCGTTCGTAATATTCAATCGCATGGTCTGTCTATTACACGCCTTATTGAAGAAGAGTCGCTTAAAGAAAAGACGGCTGAGGTGCAAGTGCAGTTACCTGTTGAGATGGCAACGTTCATTATCAATGAAAAGCGTGATTTTATTCTTAACGTTGAAAAAAGGCACGGGGTGAATGTTGTCATTATCGCTAATCCTTACATGCAAACGCCACAATATAATATTACCCGACTAAAAGAAGATAACGTGGGCAAAAACAAAAAACCCAGTTATACATTGATTCAACAACCCGAACTGGATGTGATCCGAACTGGCAGTGACAATGCACGACTTGATGAGCCGGCCGTGAAATCTTTTTCGTCTCAAGCTGGCAAAAAACCACACTCAGGTTTTATTAAAAGGTTATGGGGCAGTCTTTTCAGTAGTGGTAGTGAGCACGCACCAGCAACGGCCACGGTTTCTAATGAGCCTAAAACGCGTAATCAAAGTAACCAACACCGGCAACAGGGCTCGGGTGTTAAAAACAATGAACGCCGTCCCTATAACCCTAATCAAGCCAATCGTCGTAGACGTTCTACCAGTGGCAGCATGAGTTCCACAGGTGGATCTCAACAACGTCAACCAGGAGTACAGGCTTCCAACAACCCTAATAATCCTAATAATCCTAATAATCCGCAACGACGAAAAAATCCAGGTAACCAGCCGTCAGGAAATCGTGTTGTACCCATTAAGGCAGATGCTCCCAAAAAGAAAGAGCCTGTTGTCAATCGCGAGCCGTCAGATAATTAGCAGGCTGGGCCTCTGGCCCAACACTGCTATGTATGTATTCTCTTGTTGGGCCAAGGCCCAACCTACATTTTTTTAACTCTCGCGGTCTTTTAATCCTGTTGCTATGGGTGTAATGCCAATATTGGGATTAATTCCGCAGTCGTCCAGTAGTTTTAATAGATTGTTCCCCTTGCGTGTTAATGTTTGCACACAATAAATCTCAAGATAACTTTTTAAAATATAGTAATATTCAGGCAAGGTAAGAATAGTGAGAATTTTTTCAGCCCTTGTTACATGATTAGCGTTATTATAATCACAAGCCTGGAAAAGAACGGCGCCAAGCATAGAGGCAAGGCTCGCTTTGCGAAGTCGATTGGCCAGATAAAAACGATGCACACACTCATCGAGCGCGCGGTCTTTATCCCATTCCACCCATGCATCATATACATACAGAGCATCGATAAAATCAAGCTTATCTGTTTCTACAAACTGTTGTAGCGCATAGGCAACAGGAACCGCCGCTTGTACATTTGCCCAGGAACAATTCCCACTGATTTGCGAACTCAGGGGCATTTGCGCGACGGGTACCAAACCTAACTGTTGATTAATTACCTGATGAAAATATCGCCGGTCTTGTTTTTTATAGAGAAATTCACGTAAAAAATTGAGATCTATAGCTTCCGGGTGCGTAATTCGAAATATATTCACACTCCCCTCTTTCAAACTATTTTCACCTCTATCGATCTTTGCCCACCATTGATTGAATTTCACGAAACACATGGCATGACCACGACTCGCGGCTGGAAGAATCAGTAAGGGTGATTTTAATAATTGCGTTAATTCTATTTGATTTTGCTCTGAGAGGTGTGGGTGATGCTGTAATTTCAACATATCGGCTGCAACACCAAAAGCATCCATAATAGTATGAAGGTAAGGAAAATGATGGCGCAGATGACGCGTTGAGTAACTACTGGTAAATCGGCGTAATGAATCCTTAATAACCGCTACAGTAAACTCAAGAATAAACCCTTCAAAATCCAGCTCAATAAACTCATCATTGGCATTGACGATGTCGATGTCACCTTTTAGTTCGTAACGATGCCCCAAGAGCTTGCCATGAATAAAATCCAATGCAAAATCAAGCCGCGCACCATACTGATAAAGCAAATGCTTTAATTGGTTGTGACCTCTTAATACAGGATAAACCAGAATAGAAAGACCCGCATTAGTATAAGCATTGGCATTAGCGCCATTCTTAAGCAAAAGACGCACCATTGCCAGATGGTTATTATCAACAGCCCAATGAAGTGGTGTTCGCCCTGTCACATCCGCTTTATTAACATCAACACCACGGGTAAGTAATTGTTCCGCAATCTCGGGCTGGCGTGTTATCGCGCATTCAATTAGTGGCGTAAACCCGTATTCGTCAATATCGTCAAGCGACTCTCCCTGACGGACATAACGATCAAAATCCGGCATGCGACAGCTAATAATATCATTGGCGATGCTCATGGCGTACCTGGTTTGGGTGCTGTGGAGAATTTAGGCATGTTGCCTAAACGCAATTGCTTTTCCATCTCTTGTTCACGACGTTCATTATCAAACTCACGACGAGCATCCGTATTTAATGGCGGTTCAGGATTTAAATTGGGATCGATGCCATCAAAACGTTGGGCATCAAGCCAGGGATGTTGCAAAATCGAATTTTGTAATTCCCCTTCGGGAGCGGGTTGTTCATCATTTTCATTGTGGGCTCTGGCGTTAACCCTTGCTAATTGACGATGCCCATCCTGTTCAACAAGACGCCTCTTCCTGTCCATGGAATCGGTTTCATCAGCTAAAAAGGAGCCTTTTTTCTTGCCTCTAGGTAACTTATCCGGCAGGGTATCATCAACAGACCATCGACCTGCCCCCCCTCCAGAACCACCCTCACCACCCCCTTCATCATCTTCGCGTGTTTTATCCAGCAAAGAGGCGACCCGGTGCTTCCCTTTCAAGAGGCGCCTTATGAGTTTGTCTTTTTTATCGTCGTTTTGTGTCACCATAATTATCAGTATAAATTATAAATACTCACGTTGCAGGATTTCTGCAATCTGAACAGCATTAGTGGCAGCACCTTTGCGAATATTATCAGCAACTACCCATAAATTCAGGCCTGAAGGATGAGAGATGTCCTGTCTGATACGGCCTACAAAAACCTCATCTTTACCAACGGCATTATTTAAGGCAGTGGGGTATTGGATTTTGGCCGGATCATCGACGACTTTAACACCGGGTGCTTTTTTCAGTAATTTTCGAGCAGCCTCAGCCGTTAAAGGCGATTTCAATTCCACATGAATTGCCTCTGAGTGCCCGTAAAGAACAGGAACTCTAACGGTTGTGGGATTCACCATGATGGTATCGTCTTCCATAATTTTATGCGTTTCCCAGACCATTTTCATTTCTTCGCGGGTATAACCATTTTCTAAAAATTCATCAATGTGAGGAAGCACATTAAACGCTATCTGCTGTGGATAAACCGCGACTTTCGCGGGTCGCCCATTGAGTAGTTCACCCACCTGTTCAATCAGCTCACTAACAGCCTTTTTACCGGTGCCAGAGACCGCTTGATAGGTCGCGACGTTAATGCGTGAGATACCGACTGCATCATGTAAAGGCTTAAGTGCTACAAGCATCTGGATTGTTGAACAATTGGGATTGGCAATAATGCCACGTTTGGTATAGTCACTTATTCGTTGGGGGTTTACCTCGGGAATAACGAGAGGAATATCATCCTCATAGCGAAAGCATGAGGTATTATCTATAACGATACAGCCTGCTTCAACAGCAATAGGCGCATAGATTTTAGATACCGCTCCACCGGCTGAAAAAAGCGCAATATCAACCTTGCTAAAATCAAACGTCGCGAGATTTTGTACATGTAATTGGCGATTATTAAAGAGTACCGTTTTTTCAAGCGAACGCTCGCTTGCAAGCGGATAAAGATTATCGATAGGAAAATCACGTTCTTGCAAAACCGAAATCATCGCTTCCCCGACGGCACCCGTCGCACCCACAACAGCCACATTTAATCGTCTACTCATCATTACCTCATTAATTAATTGGTTATGGTGTTTATTGTTAATCGTTATCCGTTCTGTGCCTTATCACGCAAATAATGATCCATCAATACCAATGCCATCATGGCTTCTGCAATAGGAACCGCTCTGATTCCAACACAGGGATCATGGCGACCCTTGGTCACCACAGTCACTTCCTCACCTTTTATATTTAAAGTTTTACCCGGCTTGGTAATACTTGATGTGGGCTTTAAAGCAATACTGACTTCAAGGACTTGTCCTGTTGAAATCCCACCGAGTACACCACCTGCGTTATTACTGCAAAAACCGTCTTTGGTCATCTCATCGCGATGCTCGCTACCCAATTGCTGGACGGCCTCAAATCCTGCACCGATTTCTACGCCTTTAACGGCATTAATAGACATCATCGCATAAGCTAATGTGGCATCAAGTTTATCAAAAACAGGGTCACCAAGCCCCACAGGAACGCCTGTAGCAATTACCTTAACGCGAGCACCTGCTGAATCACCCTGTCGTCTTAGTTTCTCAATATAATCCGCTAAATCATCAATTTGAGAGGCATTGGCGCAATAAAAAGGATTATTGTTAATTTCATCTGTATTTTCAAAATCAAGCACCAATGAGCCCATTTGTTGTAAAAACCCGACAATGGTAATGCCCAGCACCTGTTGTAAATAAATACGGGCAATAGCACCTGCTGCCACCCTTGCGACGGTTTCGCGGGCAGATGAACGCCCGCCGCCGCGATAATCACGGTGCCCATATTTATGGTGATATGTAAAATCAGCATGCCCTGGACGAAATAAATTCTTTATCTCTTCATAGTCACTTGAGCGCTGATCCTCGTTTCGAATCAGCAGGGCAATTGGCGTACCGGTTGTCATACCTTCAAATACGCCTGAGAGAATTTCTACAATGTCGCCTTCGCGGCGTTGAGTGGTATACTTGGATTGCCCAGGTTTACGTTTATCAAGAAAGGGTTGAATCGCTTCAGGCGTTAAGGGTAGCCCTGGCGGGCAACCATCAACGATGCAACCCAGCGCCTTTCCGTGGCTTTCACCAAATGTTGTAACGGTAAATAGTTTTCCAAACGTATTTCCACTCATGCAGTTACCTTAAGGGGCTCAAAATGAGCCTTTAATTGTTCACATGTTAATACGAAAACGCCCTGCCCGCCATGTTCAAATTCAACCCAGGTAAAAGGCAGCTCAGGATAGGCTTCAATCAAGGCGTCTTCGCTATTACCTACTTCCACCACAAGAATTCCTTGCTCCGTCAAATAATCATGAGCGTGTTGAAGGATTTTATCAACAATTGCCAAACCATTACGTTCTGTACGTAAGGCCATGTCGGGTTCGTAACGGTATTCTTCAGGCAAGCTATCCATTTCCTCATCCCCTACATAGGGCGGATTTGAAACGATGAGATCATAGCGGGTATCAGGAACATTATCCCAACAATCCGATTCGATAAGGTTAAATTGCTCTGTTGGTAAATCATAGTGCTCTGCATTAATTGCGGCAACCTCCAGGGCATCTGGTGATAAATCTATTGCATCAATCACCGCATCAGGGAATGCGTAACTACAAGCAATGGCAATACAGGCACTACCCGTGCATAAATCGAGTACGCGATGAACATTATCAGCGTCTATCCAGGGGGAAAATTGATGATTAATCATTTCAGCAATAGGGGATCGCGGAATTAATACGCGAGTATCGACATAAAAAGATAATCCACAGAAATAAGCTTGATTAGTCAAATAGGGAACGGGCACATTTTCCAGTATACGGCTGGATAATTGCTGCGCGAGAAAGACTCTTTCTTCAGGGGTTAATCGGCCTTGTAAAAGCATTACGTCCGTATCAAAAGGCAACGACAAACTGCCGAGAATCAAAGCCAGTATGTCATCGTGAGCATTGTCTGTGCCATGGCCATAATAAAGATCATGACTATTGGCCTCACTTATTCCAAACCGTAAAAAATCAATAATCGTTTCAAATTCGAGTGTAGCATCTTCGTAAGTAGTAAGCATAAAAACCCTATATCAGTGGACTGAACATATTTATCACAAATTGTACGCTAAAATATAGCTTTTGTCGTTGTAAATCCTTACGATATAATGCGTTATAATTTATTAATCCTCCTCTATAAGTAATGTGTGTATCCTATGTCTGATGATTGGTTATCTGAGGAAGATAAAGCGCTGTTTCGAAAGGTTACTGACAGCGTGAAACCGTTGAAAAAATCCAAAATTATTGCACCCAGAGCAAAGCCCCGTGCAGCCCTCTCTCATAAGCCCGCTCGAGTTACTAAAATACCTGTCAACACACAGCCCCTCATACATTTATCTAATTTTTATACTAATGAAGTTGATGCGCAGTCTGTATTATCTTTCTGCCGACATAGTATCCCGGGTAAGCGACTACGGGAATTAAAACAAGGGCGAATACCCTGGGAGTCGCGATTGGACTTGCACGGGCTAAGGCAGGATGATGCAGAGCTTTCCTTAGTCAGGTTCATCATGGAGAAAATCGCACTTCATCAACGCTGTTTATTGATAATTCATGGAAAAGGTAGCCCTCATGGTGAAGCCCCGGTTCTTAAAAATCTGGTTAATCACTGGTTACGGCAAATTCCTCAGGTATTAGCTTTTCATAGCGCACTACCAAAAGAAGGAGGAGCCGGGGCGCTTTATGTGTTACTAAAACGCAATCGTGAAACTGAAAATTGGTGATAATTATTTATGCTGGCCCCACATCAGTTTAATTTCCATACTATTTTGGTTGTTTTATTACAGTTAGAACAGTATAGATTGAACTTTTTACCATAAAGGCTTACTATTTGGCCAAATTTTCCAATCGTATCATTATGAACAAACAACCTATTATCATCGGAATTTCTGGTCCATCGGCCTCTGGCAAGAGTCTATTGGCAAATACTATCGTTAATGAACTTGGTTCAGAGCAAGTCGTGGTTATTTCTGAGGACGCTTATTATAAGGATAATAGCCATTTACCACTTGCAGAACGTGAGAAAATTAATTATGACCATCCCAACGCTTTTGATCATGCTTTGCTTTGTGATCATTTAAAGCGCTTGCAAAAAGGGCTCGCGGTTGATATTCCAATTTATTCGCATTCCAAACATATTCGCCTGCCTGAAACACGCCACGTGAGTGGGCACGCTATTATTATTCTGGAAGGAATATTATTATTCAGCGACAAGGCACTCCGGGAAATCATGGATATTCGTATTTTCATGTCTACTCCTTTAGACGTTTGCTTAACAAGGCGTTTGAAAAGAGATGTAGTCGAGCGTCATCGTTCGTTTGAATCCGTTGTGCATCAGTACGAAACGACCGTACGACCAATGTATTTACAATTTATTGAGCCCTCCAGCCGCTATGCGGATATTATTGTTCCTCGTGGTGGTGAAAATCGCATTGCCATTGATATGATTCAGGCTAAAATGCGCGAATTGCTCGTTATTCATCAGGCAGATTAATGAGTATTCACCTCTTTAAAAAAAATGCCTAACAGGAGAGTACCATGGGATTTTTAAGTGGCAAAAAAGCACTGATTGTTGGTTTAGCCAGCACACGATCCATCGCATACGGAATTGCCAAAGCATTTCATGAACAAGGGGCTGAACTTGCCTTTACTTATCAAAATGAAAAATTAAAAAGTCGCGTTGAAGATATGGCGGCTGATTTTAATTCTACATTGACCTTTCCTTGTGATGTAGCCAGTGATAAAGAAATTCAGGCAGTTATGGAGCAGCTTGGAAGCCACTGGCAAAAGCTTGATATCGTTATTCATTCTGTCGCTTTTGCGCCAGCTGATCAAATCAGCGGCGATTTCGTCGACTGCACTACCCGCGAAGGTTTTCAGATTGCTCATGATATCAGCGCTTATAGTCTAGTGGCACTTTCTAAAGCAGCACTTCCTTTGATGCGGGATACTAATGGCTCTATTCTTACATTAAGCTATTATGGCGCTGAGAAAGCGGTTCCTAATTACAATGTGATGGGTATTGCTAAAGCTAGCCTTGAAGCAGCTGTGCGTTACCTTGCGGCAAGTTTAGGCTCACGTGGTATTCGCGTTAATGCCATTTCCGCAGGCCCTATTAAAACCTTAGCCGCCGCTGGTATTAAAGATTTTCGCAAAATGCAAAGCGTCTATGCCAATAATACGCCGCTAAAACGCAATATCACTGCTGAAGAAGTCGGAAATGCCGCAGCATTTCTTTGTTCAGATTTAGCATCAGGTATTACCGCAGAAGTAGTTCATGTTGATGCCGGCTATCATGCTGTATCGATGATGGATTTAAATGAGTAGTATCTTTTTCTGATTAGTCCACAGTACATTAAGCCTTGTACCGACAGCCAGATTTGCTGTTACGAATGAGTTGTCCAGCCCCAAAATTGGGGCTGAGCAGGGCTTCATAAGCCTAAGACCCACCTTCCATAGCTCCCAGAGTAGGATAAATACAATCAGAGCCTGGTGCTGCTGCTGGAGGTACATAAACCGGAAATAACGATGAATTATAATTTGCTCCATAGTACTGAGGATATTGAGTTGGATGACCTGAATACGGAGCACCTTGAGCAGCCGACCCAGCGTAGGGGCTACTTGCATGTTCATGATCTACTGCAAAATTTGGATAATATTCCATTGGCAAGGGTGGCGCATACAGATGATATGAAGGTACAACGCATTGAGTACTGGAAGGTTCCTGGCGTAAATTAAACACCATTTCCCCTACTGACACGTCTTGCACTGATCCATTTCTAATCGCTCTCACCAACTGCAACAATTGTTGCTTCTCTTTGCCGCTGCTGGTAAACAAGCGGTTAAGTAAAGAGGGAACATTTTCTTTACCCATTTGTTCACGGATTGCAATCATAGCCAAGAGAGCTTTGTCAGGATCGATATTGTTAGCTCGCATCTTCTTTGCATCACTTTCAGTTATTTTAAAGCGATAGGGATCTTTAGGATCTAGCGCATCTGTATTAGTTTTCTCAATCGCTTTATTTTGAATCCAGTTGGTAATTCCGCAAGAAATAGCAGCCGTTATCAACGTAATACAAACGATTCCCAGAATAGCCATACCGAGAGGATTACTCAGGCCTGCGGCTATCGACAACGCAATAATTGGCACAGAGGCTACAAAAGTCGCAAAAAAAGCGCCAACTGCAGCGCCAGCTATGATGCTTGCAAGTGTGATTGCGGCTTTCAACCAACCTTCATTATAAAGAAATCGCTCCATGCTATTTAAGAATTGGCTGAAAATATAGTAGACCGAAATTAAAGCAAGGATGGCTGCAAATATTCCTAAAACAATAAATAAAAGCGCTGCGAGGAGCTTGCCAACTTGATTATCAGAATCATATACACCTCCATGCCCATCCTCATGTGAATGAGACATCATTGAACTAAGCATCATCCAGGTAAAAATAGTATCGCTGTTGCTGCAATAGTATGTATTTTCAATAACAGTCAGTTTAAGCGGTTGAGGTTGGATTACAAAAACTTGACTTTTGTGTGGTAAAGGGAGAGTTCGGTATTCTGGACACGCGGTTATAAACGTTTCAAGAGCCGCAAGAGCGCGTTGTCTTTCTGCTGAATCAGGATTATATAAAGAACTTGAAGGTGAATCAAAACTGAAGCATAAGTTCCTATATAATTGGTTATAAATTTCTTGCGCTGATGTAGTCTCTTTTTTTATTTGCATGTAATCATCTGCAAACCCCAAATAGAGTTGCGCCATTAGATTATCAGTTAACTTCACCATAATTCTCTCCTCGTAGCCCAAGGGCTGTTGGGTATATCAGAAAAACTTTCTTCGCTTCGCGCGCTAAAAACTGGTTGCATTATATATATTCTGTTGTGAACAAGAAAGACTCACCCCGTAATAACAAAAATCCCAAGACAAGCCTTCCATTATGTCGCCATTGTAGCCCGGATTAGCGCCAGCGTAATCCGGGTTATCGAGGTTCCGTAACAATGCATCTCCCCGGATTACGCTCACGCTAATCCGGGCTACGTTAGCTCGTTTTGTTGATGTCGCATCTGGAGGTGATTTTAGAATTGAAAAGGGGTTAGGAGTCGTTAAGTACTTTGCCTGATGAAGTACTTAACGACAATGAGATTAATGTCTTTCTATCTTTGCTGTGCTGACCAGATTATTAACGTATAAATCATAATCCATTAGTCCGTAGCTTGTTTCGATTTGTTGAGCTAGGCTTGACTGCTGTTCTTTATCGAGATTTTTGAATTGACCATCACTGATTTTTTTCAGGCGAACAATCACAAAATCCCCATTCATCAATTGACGACCATCACGACTGTCCGGACGTGCCAGACTAAAAGCTAAATCATTGATCATTGCATCAGCTTTATCTGAATCTCTTGTAGCTTGCTCAACTTCATGCCAAACCAGTTGTTTTGCATCAATCACAGATGAATACGGTGGCACCTCAGTTTTAGCTGACAACATTGTTGCTCCAAGCTCTTTGGCTTTTATCTCTGCTTGCTCGAGTGCCAGCTTATCAACAATAAGTGCTTTTACGTCAGCAAGAGGCTTTTTAGCTGCAGCAATATGCTTGTTAACTCGAAGAACAAGAACACTGTCATTGTCTAATTGTACAGGTTCGCTATTGTTACTTAATTCCATCACATCATGGCTGAAAGCTGCATTAATGACGGGTTTATTTTTAGTAATTTCAGTGTTGCCACCTTCACGCGAAAAAAGCTCGGTTTGTTCGACAGGCAATTTCAGTGCCTCTGCAACCGGTGCGAGTGAGTCTGGTGTCTGATAACTCAGATCAGTAAGCTGCTCTAGCACTTGCGCATACTGATTTTGTGCAACTTCTGTCGTTAATTGCTCAGCTATCTGAGTTTTGACCTCAGCTAATGGCTTTAAAGCTGCCGGCTTATAGGAAATCAGCTTAAACACTTCATAACCATGTGCGGTTTTAAGAGGATAAGATATCTGGCCTTGCAGTGTTAATGTAGAGAGCGCTTTATCAAATTCAGTTTGACCTGCGGAAATCCAGGGCAACTCTCCATCATTTTGAGCCGACAGCTTATCCGAAGACATTGTTTTAACCCATTGAGAAAACTGTGTAGGGTTATTTTGTAACGCCTGGTAGGCTTCTTCAGCATTTTGTTTTACTTCTTTTTGCATATCTGCATCAGCGCCTGCGGGCAAGGCAAACAAAATATGGCTGACTTTCCATTGAGCAGGTGTTAGAAAATTGGTTTGGTTGTCGTCATAATAACGTTGAATATCTTCATCGCTAACTTTCAAACCTTCTCGAATTTGCTGCATGGAGAGCCTGATATAATCAATGCTGACCTTTTCAGGTGCAGTAAATTCCGCTTGATGCTTCTTATAGTAAAGAGCGACCTGCTCGTCAGTTACCTGCTTCTTATCAAGAAACAACGCAGTAGAAATTTGAAGATAATCGTAATCACGCGTTTGCATGTAAAGCTTAACGAAGCGTCTAATCTCGGCAGGTATGGCAAAAGCACTGCCTATAAAAGCAAAGCGTTGCTGATTAAGGAGCATTCCTTGCCTGACTTCGTTTTGGAAAGACTCTGGCGTAAACATAGCGCCGCTTAATGCCTGCTGATAACGCTCTGTTGAAAAGTGACCATCCTGTTGAAATTGTGGAATGCTGACTATAGCTGCATTTGCCTGCTCGGCACTTACCTCAAATCCACTACTGCGAGCTGCCTGAACTGTGATGAGGTTTGCAATCATGTCATCAAGGACTTGTTTTTTAAGCGCATTTTCGCTGGCCGCAGTAAACTCAGAAGGATCGCGCTGCTGGCGATTTCTGCGGTAATTTATTTCAAATGCCTGTTTGGTAATTGGTTGTTCATTCACCGTAACTTCTACATCAGAAGCCTGATGCGACTGCATGTAATAATCAACGCCAAATAGTGTAAATGTCACCGCTATCAGAATAATGACTATCCAAGCTACAACACCTTGTATGCGTTCATTTAGCTTTTGTAACATGATCGGTGTTCCATAAGTGATAGTAAATTCGCAAGAAAAATTAAAGTAAGCTTTGCAAGGTAAAAAAAACGCGCCCTACGGCGCGTTTAATATGGCGGAGTGGACGGGGCTCGAACCCGCGACCCCCGGCGTGACAGGCCGGTATTCTAACCAACTGAACTACCACTCCAATTCATGGTGGGTGCTGCAGGGATCGAACCTGCGACCCTCGCCTTGTAAGGGCGATGCTCTCCCAGCTGAGCTAAGCACCCGATAATTACGCTTCCTGTACAGCTTCTTTTAATGACTTACCAGCTTTGAACTTGGCAACACGTGTTGCTTTAATTTCAATTGTTTTGCCAGTCTGAGGATTTCTCCCAGTACGGGCTGAACGATTACCAGTAGAGAAAGAACCGAAACCTGGTAAAACAACCTGATCGCCACTCTTTAGCGTGTCAGTTACTGTCATCATAAACATATCAAGGAAACGGCTTGCTTCTGCCTTTGTCCCGCCTGATCCATTTGCAATTGCTTCTACCAATTCACTTTTATTCATGTTTTCCCCTATCCAGTTATTCATCCTTTAGTTGAGGTCGATTACAACAGAATCACGAACCTCAGTCAAGCAGTCACTTCCTTGGTATCACCCGCCAGTAGCGGGCAACGGAGTGAAATATACCCGGTATTAATGTGCGTGTAAATCCTTATTTTTACTTTTTTTCGAAGTTTTTACTTCAATTGCATTATTACCGCTCAAAACAGGTGGATTTACTACTGGAGTACGCTGTAAAGCTATCTCTAAAACCTGCTCAACGTTCTTAACACAATGTATTTTTAATTTGCGTAAGATGTTATCGGGTATCTCTTCGAGATCCTTACGATTCTCTTCAGGAATAATAACATGCTTGATACCGCCCCTATGAGCAGCAATAAGCTTTTCCTTCAAACCACCAATAGGCAGAACCTGGCCGCGAAGTGTAATCTCACCTGTCATCGCTACATCAGCCCTGACCGGAATACTCGTCAACACAGAAACAAGAACGGTACACATACCTATACCAGCACTAGGACCATCCTTAGGTGTTGCGCCTTCGGGAACATGGATATGAAAATCCTTAGTGTCATAAAAGTCATCAGGTACACCAAAAATTTTCGCGCGACTACGAACTACTGTCATTGCAGCCTGTATTGATTCTTGCATAACTTCGCCTAATTGACCGGTATGCGTCGTTTTACCCTTACCAGGCATCATAGAGGCCTCGATAGTAAGTAATTCACCGCCCACACTGGTCCAGGCTAAGCCGGTGACCTGCCCCACTTGATCAAATTGCTCAGCAAGGCCATAACGGAATTTTTTTACGCCTAAGTATTTTTCAATATTATTTTTTGAAATAGTAACTTTTGTCGTTTTATTATGCGTTAAAATTTCCTTCACGACTTTGCGACAAACGCTTGCCAAATCTCGTTCAAGATTTCTTACTCCTGCTTCTCGGGTATAATGCCTGATGATTTCATGAATAGCCCCTTCGCTAATATTTATCTCATCGGGTTTAAGCCCATTTAGCATTACTTGTTTAGGTACAAGATAGGTTGTAGCAATGTGAACTTTTTCATCTTCGGTATAACCTGGCAGGCGAATAATTTCCATCCTGTCGAGCAGAGGCGCTGGTATTTCAAGCGAGTTGGCCGTCGCAATAAACATAACATCACTTAAATCATAATCCACTTCAAGGTAATGATCGCTAAATGTATGATTTTGCTCAGGATCAAGAACCTCAAGAAGCGCTGATGCCGGATCGCCACGAAAGTCCATCGCCATCTTATCGACTTCATCCAGCATGATTAATGGATTTTTAACGCCCGCTTTACATAATTTTTGAATAATTTTACCGGGCATGGATCCTATGTATGTACGCCGATGGCCGCGTATTTCAGCCTCATCTCGCACACCGCCTAAGGCAATCCGAATGAACGTTCTACCAGTGGCATTGGCAATAGACTGCCCAAGCGATGTTTTTCCGACCCCAGGAGGCCCGACTAGACATATAATCGGCCCTTTGAGGCGTTTGACCCGTTTTTGCACCGCAAGGTATTCTGTAATTCTTTCTTTAACTTTCTCAAGACCATAATGCTCTTTATCAAGCAATTTATCTGCTTTAGCCAAGTCATATTGGATTTTATTTTTTTTCTTCCAAGGAACAGTTAACATCCAGTCAAGATAATTGCGGATAACTGTTGCTTCAGCAGACATGGGCGACATCATTTTTAATTTTTGCAGTTCACTCAATGCCTTATCTTTGGCTTCTTTGGTCATTCCGGCTTTTTTAATCGAAGCTTCCATCTGCTCGAGCTCATTGCCTTCTTCACCCATATCCCCGAGCTCTTTCTGAATGGCCTTCATTTGTTCATTCAGATAATATTCGCGCTGGCTTTTTTCCATTTGGCGCTTCACTCTGCTGCGTACGCGTTTTTCCACATGCAGCAAATCAATTTCACCTTCAATGGCCGCCATTAACCGCTCAAGCCGCGTACCCACATCATTTATCTCAAGCAAATCCTGTTTGTCTTCAACTTTAAGACTGAGGTGTGCGGCGATTGTATCAGCAAGGCGTCCAGGCTCTTCAATACTGGCGAGAGAACTTAATACTTCAGGAGGAATTTTTTTATTAAGTTTTATGTACTGCTCAAATTGAGACATCAAAGAACGAGTGAGGATTTCTACTTCCTGCTCTTTTAAGACTGCGTTGACCTCTTCCATGTCTTCAACTTTAGCTTCAAGATATCCCCTTTCCTGAGTATATACATTAACACGAGCCCGCTTTTCACCCTCTACTAAAACTTTAACCGTACCATCTGGTAATTTTAAAAGCTGAAGAACGCTGGAAACTGTCCCTATGTTGTATAAATCGTCGGCGCCTGGATCATCATTGGCTGATTTTCGCTGAGATACCAGAAAAATTTGCTTGTTTTCTACCATAGAAGCTTCCAGTGCTTTTATGGATTTTTCTCGACCAACAAACAAAGGGATAACCATATGTGGATAAACAACTACATCGCGAAGTGGTAAAACAGGTAAGAAATCACTATTCTCTGCATTCGCGATCAATTCATTTTCTTTAGACATAATAAGTCCTTAATCAGACAAAAATCCCGTACTTAAAATTTGAACGTCGTGCGCCGTCGTTTCCAGTGTACAATGAATCCTTGTGTCTGAAAATCAGCACATGAAAATCCATTCCTTGCGAAAAGGTCATTTTAATCTGGAATTACTACAACTTTGTGGAAAGATGTGGCTCCTGACATACCGTCAGGAACCACACTAATAGAATTTACTCTCCACCAACAGCGGATTGTTTATTTTCTTCACCATTAAATATTAGAAGTGGTTTTGCAGCATTTGTTACTACATTTTCATCAACAACCACTTTAGTAATACCTTCCAGAGAAGGAAGATCATACATGGTGTCTAAAAGAATATTTTCAAGGATAGCACGCAGTCCACGCGCACCAATTTTTCGTAGCAGAGCTTTTTTGGCAATCTGGCGTAATGCATCTTCACGAAACTCAAGCTCGACATCTTCCATTTTAAACAATGCATGGAATTGTTTGGTCAGTGCGTTTCTTGGTGACGTCAGGATATCCACTAATGCATCTTCGTCCAATTCTTTTAATGTGGTAATGACTGGTAGACGCCCCACAAACTCAGGAATTAAACCAAATTTGACCAAATCATCAGATTCAAGTTCGTTAAGAATTTTTTCATTTGATTTATTATCTTTTTGATTTTTTAACTGGGCAGAAAATCCAATGCCTGATTTGTCGCTGCGCTCACGGATTACTTTTTCAAGACCCGCAAAAGCCCCGCCGCAAATAAATAAAATATTAGACGTATCAACTTGAAGAAATTCTTGTTGAGGATGCTTTCTGCCACCCTGCGGTGGAACTGACGCAACAGTACCTTCAATCAGTTTTAAAAGTGCTTGTTGCACACCCTCTCCAGACACATCACGAGTGATGGATGGGTTATCAGATTTACGCGAAATTTTGTCTATCTCATCGATATAAACAATACCCTGTTGGGCTTTCTCGACATCATAATCACACTTCTGGAGTAATTTCTGAATAATGTTTTCAACATCTTCACCGACATAGCCTGCTTCTGTCAGGGTGGTTGCATCCGCCATGGCGAAAGGTACATTAAGAAGGCGAGCCAATGTTTGAGCGAGCAATGTTTTACCGCTACCTGTAGGACCAATTAGCAAAATATTACTTTTGCCTAATTCTATGCCGTCTTCTGTTTTGTGTCGCAGCCGCTTGTAGTGATTGTAAACAGCAACTGAAAGTACTTTTTTCGCGTGCGGTTGCCCAATGACATACTCATCAAGAAATTTGGCAATTTCTCTGGGTGTTGGCAGATGTGTTTCTGTATCTTCTGCAACGTCTTGAGTTTCCTCACGAATAATATCGTTACACAATTCAACACATTCATCACAAACAAAAACTGAAGGCCCTGCAATCAGTTTTTTTACTTCATGCTGACTCTTGCCACAAAATGAACAATACAGAATTTTTTCACTATCGCCTTTGCCGGATTTACTCATATACAAACCCCTTTTACTTCCACCGACTCTATACCTCATAGAATTGGAATAACTGGATTTAAGCTTTCAATTTGTGTGAGGTATAAAGCATTGTCAAAAAATACCAATTAAATTTATATCTAATTGTAGCATTACCTTTAAAGTTTCTTAGTCTAAAATCTCCAATACAACATACATTACTGGGATTTTTCTCCTTAAAGACACTTAATCAACCACATCTGGATGTCAATCTGGTTAGTATTTTATGTAATGTTCAGGCGGTAATCTAATAATTTTACTATTGAAAATAAATGTAGAGCAATTACTTCCTCATTGACGGTCAACGAGGAAGTAACATTCTTTATTCCGCTTCAGTTATGTTCTCTCGATCAAATAAGACTTTATCAATCAGACCATATTCCATCGCCTGAGTAGCACTCATAAAATTATCCCTTTCAGTATCACGCATAATCTGATCAGGCGTTTTTCTGCAGTGCTTGCCCATGATGCTATTTAATCGTTCGCGAACAGCAAGCGTTTCTCTTGCATGAATCTCGATGTCTGTGGCCTGCCCTCGATAACCACCTAATGGCTGGTGAATCATGACGCGAGCATTAGGCAGACAAAAACGCTTGCCATCAGCCCCTGCACAGAGCAATAAGGCCGCAGCACTGGCTGCCTGACCGATGCATAACGTACTGACATCAGGCTTGATAAATTGCATGGTGTCGTAGATAGCAAGCCCAGCTGTTACAACCCCTCCAGGAGAATTGATGTATAAGGAAATATCCTTATCCGGATTTTCTGACTCAAGGAAAAGAAGCTGCGCCACCACAAGGTTAGCCATGTGGTCTTCTACTTCGCCTAACAAAAAGATAACGCGTTCTTTCAGAAGTCTTGAATATATATCGTAAGAGCGCTCACCACGGGAGGTTTGCTCAATTACCATAGGCACAAGACCACTGGCACTTCTTATCTGGTTAGCTGAATAATCCATTACGCTTACTCTCCTTTGGCCTTTTTATCTTTTTTCGGATTCATAATGTCTTCGTATGATGTTTCTTTTTTAGTAACTTTAGCGTTCTCGCTAATTTTTTCAGCGACCATTTCTTCCATTACCAACGCTTCTATTTCAGCCAGACGCTCTTTGCTACCTTGATACCAGCTGCGTAATTCATCAGGACTTTCATAAGCACTGGCAAATTTATCAATCATAGCATCTACTCGGGCTTTATCAGCAACCAGTTCGTGTAGTTTGACGTATTCTGAAAAAAGAAGACCAAGATGAACACGACGAGTTGCTTGCTCTTCAAATAGCTCACGTGGGAAATCTGGAATTTTCTCATTGTCAGAGTGCTCATTACCAAAGAGACGGTGGTACATATCATGTTTTAAATGTTCGATTTCTTGATCAACCAGCGCTGACGGGATATCGAATTGATTAACGGCCATTAATTTATCAAATATACGTTCACGATTCATTGAGCTAACGCGACGCTCAAGTTCTCGTGTCATATTTTCAGTAATGTCTTTTTTCAGGGCTTCAACGCCGCCTTCTTTGATGTTGAATTTAAGAGCAAATTCATCATTTAGTTCAGGTAACTTGCCTTCCATTACATTATGGATAGTAATGTTGAACACCGCGTCTTTGCCAGCCAAATCTTTATGGTTATAATCATCGGGGAACTTAACATTAATATCAAATGGTTTATCTTTTCTACCGCCAATAATACCTTCTTCAAATCCAGGTATCATTGAACCAGAACCAATAGTGATTTCATAGCCTTCAGCTGTGCCGCCTTCAAAAGCTTCTTCGCCAACGTAGCCTTTAAAATCAAGAGTAACTTTATCGCCTTTCGCCGCAGCACGGGATACGTCATGCCATTCTTTATTTTGCTCACGGAGCTTGTTCAGCATGTCATTAATATCGCTTTCCTTGACTTCAGCTTTAACCAGCTCAATTTTCACATCATTGATTTCGGTAATTTTAATGTCAGGGAAAATTTCGAAGGTTGCTGTGTAGGTAAAGTCTTTACCGGATTCAAGGGCTTGTGGCTCTACTGAGGGAGAACCTGCAGGTACTAGCTCATGCTTTTGCAAAGCTTCAAATAATGTGGACTGCACCATTTCTCTGGCAACTTCCTCGCGTACACTATCAGAAAAACGACTCTGAACAATGTTCATAGGAACTTTGCCAGGTCTAAAGCCTGATACTTTAACCTTACGAGCAAGATTGCGTAAGCGAAGGCTTACTTCTTCTTCGACCTTTTCGGTTGGTACCGAAACCGTTACTTTACGTTCCAAACCTTTCAAGGTCTCAACAGAAACTTGCATCTAGTCACCTCTTGGAAATTTTGTATTATAATTATAAATGGTGCGAAAGGAGAGACTCGAACTCTCACAGGTTACCCCACTGGAACCTAAATCCAGCGCGTCTACCAGTTCCGCCACTTTCGCAAACAGGGTGGAATTATCAAACAGTATGTCAATTTTGTAAAGACTCAGAATGAATCCAAAGCATAAGAAGGTTAATAACCTTAAAACATGGGGTGAACGATGGGACTCGAACCCACGACAACCGGGATCACAACCCGGGGCTCTACCAACTGAGCTACGCTCACCATAATTATATAAAGAATTCTGCACAAAGGCTGGTACGCCCGGCAGGATTCGAACCTGCTACCCTCGGCTTAGAAGGCCGATGCTCTATCCAGATGAGCTACGGGCGCAATAAATTGGTCGGGGTGGAGGGATTCGAACCCCCGACATCCTGCTCCCAAAGCAGGCGCGCTACCAAGCTGCGCTACACCCCGTTTACCCGTCCTAGGACAGAGCGCAAATGATACTCGGAGCCATCGTAGAGGTCAATAATTCTTACGCATTTAATTTGTTTTTTTTATCTTTATAAGAAAATTTGTAGTGTTTTGGTATTACTCTGCGCGCCACGACCGCTATATAGATAAAAATATAGTGTTCGTTTCAGCCTGATTAAGCTAGCATAACTTAATTAGCTCTGTTTAAAGAGAACCATGAAGATTCGATTGTTACCTCTTTTTGATAATATAAATAATCTTCATAAAAATCATGAGATTGTTGTTTTGCCTTCTGATGAATTACGTGAGGATTTTACTCGTAGCCTTGAGTTTCTTAAAAGCTACTCAGGCAGTATTGGTACGTTTAATAGTTATCGTCGTGAAGCGGAAAGGCTTTTGCAATGGTGCTGGCTAATTAAAAAATCCCGGTTAAAAGATATAAAGCGCGATGATATCGAGCAGTTCATTAATTTTTGTCAAAATCCTCCTGATAGCTGGATTAGTCTTAAAAAAGTGCCACGATTTATTGAAAAAGAGGGGAGACGCATACCAAATGAAGCCTGGCGGCCTTTTGTGGCGACAATTAGTAAGTCCTCAAGAAAACAAGGTAATTTACCCTCAATCGAGCAATTTTCCTTGTCGCAGGGAGCCATTCAGGAAATTTTTGCCATTTTAAGCACTTTTTTCAATTTTTTAATTGCAGAAGAATATTTATTCTCAAATCCAGTAGCGTTGATTCGCCAAAAAAGTAAATTTATTCGAAAACGCCAACAAAGCAGCCCTATACGGCGACTAAGTTTGCTGCAATGGGAGGCGGTCTTACAGGCAGCTGAAGCACTGGCAGAGGAAAACCCTCAAAAACACGAAAGAACCCGTTTTATTTTAAGCCTCCTTTTTGGGATGTATTTACGCATATCAGAACTGGCCGCCAGTGATCGCTGGATTCCCATGATGAATGATTTTGCCAAAGACAGTAATGGCTCCTGGTGGTTTACCACTGTTGGTAAGGGAAATAAGGAGCGGCAAGTTGCTGTTAGTGATGCGATGCTTGCAAGCCTTAGTCGCTGGCGGCTTTTCCTCGGATTAACCGCCTTACCTTCGCCTGCTGACAATTCGCCTTTAATACCCAAAATCAGAGGAACTGGCCCGATGAGCGATACCGCTCCTCTAAGGCGTCTTGTGCAAGAGTGTTTTAATGGAGCGACCGATATTTTATATCAAAAAAATCAAAAAGAAGAAGCGGATAATCTTTGTGGGGCAACGGTCCATTGGCTTAGACATACGGGGATTTCTGAGGACGTGAAAATCCGCCCGCGCGAGCATGTGCGGGATGATGCGGGACATAGCTCAAGTGCGACTACTGATCGATATATTGACGTGGAGAAGCAGGCGCGTCATAAATCAGCGCGGAAAAAACAGATTGTTACCAGCGAATAATGAGTGAATTATTCACTGAAGCTACGCCCTTGCAACCGCGTATACATCAACTAATTCTATTTGCTCACTTACGAGGACTTCGCCCAAAAATATTTCACCCACGTGCTGGAAACGCCTGATAGAATCAGTCACCAGGTATTGGACTGTTGATGTCTGAGAAGATTCATTAAATAAACCTTCTTTCTCCAACACTTGTCGTAATGCATTTGCAGTAGCTTCTGCCGAATCAACCACTCGTACAGACTCGGGCAAAAGCGTTGCCAGTAAGGGTTTAAACACCGGAAAATGAGTACAGCCCAGGAGCAAGGTATCTTCTCCCTGAAACTCCGATAAATAATGAAGAAGTGCTTCGCGCGCGATTGAGTTAGAGACCATCCCTTCTTCGGCCAGTGCCACGAGAACACTACAAGCACGCACACTGATAGTCGCATCGGGTAATTGTTCGCTAATTAATCGTTGATAGGCGTTTGACGCAATTGTTGTTTCTGTAGCAAGAACCGCGATGCGGTTATTCTTAGTAGCCCCTACCACAGCGGCCGCCCCGGGCTTAACCACGCCAATCACCGGAATGTCAGGCAGTAATGCTTGCAGATGAGGAAGGGCTGCGGTCGTTGCCGTATTACAGGCTATGACCAGGGCTTTTATCTGTTTTTCGACCAGAATACGCGCCATTTGGGAGGCATATTGTTGAACCGTATCAGGACTTTTCGTACCATAAGGCAGACGTGCGGTATCACCAAGATAGATGTAAGATTCTCTCGGCAAGGCCGTTTTAAGCGCTCTGAGTACAGTCAGGCCACCCATTCCTGAATCAAACACACCTATTGGCAATTTGTTATTATTCATATTATCCCTATGGACCACGTTTTTTTACCTGACAACTTTTGTTGTTGACGGCCTTGTAGCATTATCGTCGGCAGTCTCCTTCAAGACTTTAGAATCTTTGAGCGTTTCTTTATATATTTTCGTCAGATTATCAGCCATACCTTTAAATTCACTTTGACTGGCAGATTTATCTTTTTTTAATTCAGCCAGCGCTTTTTGCATATTTTTTACGGCAGGATGATTTCTAAAACTGACTGAATGATTTTGTGCTATTTCAAATTTATCATTATAGCCATGGATTAACTTCAGGTAATCCCCAGGATTAAATGCGGTAGATACGACTTTAATAGCCTTAGAGCTAACTCCCGTTGCCATTAGAGCCGTCCACAGATAGCGAAGCTTCACCGGATCTGAGCCTGAGAGCACTATCGGCTCCTTCTCTGAAGGGGATTTATCAACACTTGCGAGAAGCTGGGCCGCCATTGCCATGCAAAATTCGACACGTGCATTATGAGTGGCTACCGGGTCTGCCTGCTGCACAGGAAACTTGTTCATAGTGAGTTTAACGCTTGGCTTATACTCGACTTTGCCATCTACCCGGGTCGGTGCCAGATCATTCGTACCGCGCTCTTCGATAAAATGCCCGGCATTATCTTTTTGGCCAATAGTGTATTCGCGAAAGAAATCAGGCTTGACTTTAAGATGATCAGGCGCTGTTTCATATCGTTTACCTGCATTAGAGAGTACAGTTGGCTGGGAATCAACTTCCTTCCCTTTCCATTCATTGGCTAAATGCTGGGCTTTTTGATCCATTGGATAGTCTATATAAGTACTGGCATAGCCCAAAAATTTAATTTCCCGGTTAGGCTCTTTTGCTTCTTCCAATATTTGGAGTATTCCTTTTTGGCCAAACTCTGTTTCACTGTCCGGACTGCCATTTAAAACTTTTTGTACACCACTATACAATGCGTATCCCGCTTCAATCTCTTTGTTTTGCTTAAGAAGCTCCTCTTTATGAGCTTTAATAGCTAGCTTTTGGTCGCGCGATAAATAAGAGCGTTGTAGCTCATCATGCCCAGGCAAATTGGACAATTGCTCGTTCACAACATCTTTTTGATGCTTAAATTGATCAACAATGATGTCACAGGTCTCTGCTAGTTTTTCAAAATGAGACCCCAAAGCTTTTGCATTTTGCTTGGTTGCTACCTGAAAAGCGGGATTTAGCCAATCCACTACCTCAAGTTTAGCCAATTCTTTTAACTCTTTACGTATATTCTGGTCGGCTCTGGCAATATTTTGGAATCGCTCCTCTTGCGCTTTCAGAACGGCTTCATTTTTTTTGAGTAATTGCGTTGATTTCGTTGTATCCAAAAATGTCGCCTGTATAAAGGGGCGCTTTAATTCACTGTATTTCTCGTGTGTTAATTCTTTTTTAAGTACATCCAGTAGCTTCGGGTCAAGAGGATCGGCTGCATTATCAATTTTTCTAATTAGCTCATCTCTTGAATTAGCTCGTTCAAAGGCATCCCATAAATTATTTTCTATTTGTTGAGTGGTTAATTCAGCTTCCTTGGAAAGTGAGGCAAAAAAATGAGCATAGGGTATTTTGGGGTCGTTGGGATTTAAAGCATCGATCGCTTCAAAGAGTTTGTTATTATTGCGATGTTGAAGCAGTAAATCGTTTATATCTTCTACTACACCGAACGCTTCATTAAAACTTTCTATATTTGCCGGCTTAAGCTTAATAATCACTTTTATTTTGTTTACCAGTAAATCTAAAAGCTCCTCATTTTCAAAGAAATTATTTTTATTATTGGTGAGATACTCATTTATTGCATTAACTTTTTCCTCATCCAGTTCAACGAATGGCAAGCGGGCAAGAATAGTAGCGAGACTGGCATTATCAATCTTTTTACTTAAAATAATTCGGTCATACTCTGCATTCAATGCCTTATTGGCGCTGAGCTTGTTTGCAGATACATTAAGAATTCTTCCAAGTTCCGGGACAGTCGCATTTAGTAGTGTTGGAATAACATCAGGCCGCGCAAGAAGCGCTTGTTGTTTGGAGAGCGGGAAACTGCTCAATAGCTTTAGGAGTTCCGGGCGTGAGGCAGCGCCTATAGGAGATGCTTTATTTATTTCTAGCGCAAGTGCGCGAGCAGTTGCACTCTTTTGAACTGCTTCCATGGAGTCAGTATTCACCCAGTCATTTTGCGTTACGCCTAAAGCCACTAACGCGCTTTTAAAATCAGCTGTATTTTTTGCCCTCGCCAATTCATTTAAAGAATCTATTTTATCCGCTGGGCAGCTTTTTGCTAAAAATGTAGCCAATTTGATTTGAAAGTTATATTGATCAGGTAATGGCAAGGTCTTGATGAGATCAATATCATCAACTCCATCCATACTCAGTTCATTGAGATTCTTAAGTAATAAATCGTATTGGTCGGCTTCGTCCAAATCATAATCGAGAGCTTCCCGATATATTTGCTCGGCTTTAGCATGAGCAAGCAAAAGTAGACCCACTCCTTTCGCAACATCTGTTATTAAATCATTGGCAGCGGTATTGGGATTACCTAATACGTATGCAACATGATCTTTTAGAATCTCAGGATCAGGAGACTTAGCAAGTGCTGCCACCTGATCGGTACGCATGCTCACTAATTTTGATTTAATAACGGTAACTAGTGCCTGCTCACGTGCGCGAGCTAAATTTTCAGGGTTATTAAAATAGGCTTCAAAAAGTTCTTTTTCAATAGCAGCAACCTGAAAAACGGTATTATATTGTTTAGCAAAAGCGTTCGGGTCTTGGTCTGCAATAAAATCTGACACTTTATCAATATCGCCTGTGCGCAAGTTTAAGGCAATATGCGCTGCCGTTTTTATTATTACCTTGATGCGCTCATATCCCGCTGGCACAAAAGCATTACGAAGTTCGCGATTTGCATCGCCAGCAAAGCCAAGATCAGTGTTAACGTCCAAAGCGGTTAGAAAGGCCTGATAATTTTCCATATCAGCAAGCATTGACAAGCTCTTTGTACTTACCCCTTCGGCAATTTTGAGCGCCAAAAGCCTGTCAGCGGCATAATGACGATATTTTTGCAGGCGTCCATCGTTAACTGAATGCTTAAGAAATTTATCACCTGGATCAAGATTTTCCTCTTTCAATATATATTGCAGATCACCTTTTTCAGTGGAGCGAGCTATAGAAGTTAGAAGTTGAATGTTTTCTTTTTGTTGCTGAGCAATATAAGCTTTTAAATAGTGCTCTCCCAAGACCCCTCTGATAACATTAATATCATCCTTTTTTAAAGGATCGATGCTTCTTTTATAAGGGTCAGGAAGGTCCTGCACAAAAGCGACGTCGTCTTTTTGTAACTTCTTAACAACATTTAATTTGCCGTCAACACGACCAATGCTGTAATGAGTATTAAATTCATTGGCGCCATTTAATAAGAAACATTCTACCGCCAGATCACTTTTTATTAAATTACCAACGCCATCCCAACTCATTTCAGCAGCAGAGGCAGGGCTAATATTAGGAGTTAGATCCTTTACAGCTTTGATAAACTCATCATTATTGCCAGCATCAATAGCATTAAGTAAGGCAAGAATTTTTTGAGGATCACGGTTTTGGGTAGATTGTTTTATTTTTTTTTCAAGAAGCGTTTTTTGCGCCTGCATTTGAATGTCTGGCACTATTTCATTTCGAATAAAATTTTGACGATTTTCATCAGGTATAGTAAGACCAAAATTAGTTAAATTAGCAGCAATTTTAACTCGCAGAGCACGCCCATCGGCGGCTTCAATCAAGCCTGCCAAAACGGCCTCCGGTGCAGATTTTAATCCTGCCAGTACACGCGTGTGAGCGGTATCCTGGATGAGAGCAGGGAGATCTCTTTCTTCTAATAAAGCATCTTCATCTTTGTAAAAATTTTCAACTTCTAGTCCTTCAAAATTTTTCCAGAAAGATTGGTGTTGCATGAGTGCATGTCTAACACTAGAGATATTATTTCCAGCCAAAAGAAGTGCGTTAAGTGCTTCGATGTGACGCTCTGTGGTTAGCAATGCTGGATTTCGCAGGGCGACACTTAATTGACCAATCTTCGACATGAAATACTCCACTAATCATTATGTACTTATTTTAAACTTAAAACCTTAAGCAGGCCTTAAGTATTGCAATACATCTTATACTGCTTGCACTGGACGATTCTTTAATCCATTGTCGTCTTTGCCGGCGAGTAATCCAGAGACCTTTCCAAGCCCAAGGCCACTGGATTGCTTCACTTCGTTCGCAAAGACAACCGCGTTCGTTCGCAAAGACAGCTGCATTCGTTTCGCAAAGACGGTTGCAAAGCATATCTTTTACGGTTTTTTTTAGTATAGCAAGGATATTAAAGACATGTTAATAATCTATATTTACTGAAAAAATAATAGCCAGCAGTAACCAAATGATGATGCTAACCATGACAGAATGCTTAAAAGCTTCATAAGTTTTGCGCTTACTATGAAAATTTAGCGCATATACTGGCAGCAGCGTTAATCCAAACAAAATAATAATGCTAGCCGTTGACTCAGCTCCCATCTTGAAAGGTAGTATTGCCTCAATAAACGCCTGAAGATTGTGCAGCGCGATTTTTAAATACAGGAGCCCAAATAAAACCCAGGTTTCGAAGTAAACTATCAGCCCTGTTACAAGGAGAAGCGGCAGCAATAATTTAACACCGGGTATTGCAAATATTTTTTTAAAAAAAGCACCAAACTCTCTGGAGAAGAAAACAAGAATTGCCGAACAAAATACCACTAACAGCAATGTCGAGAACATATTATTGTACCCCTTTCATTTTGGATTATGCCCTATCTTCTAAAAATTCCCAGCGTTGATAAAAGTCAGCCAGCGTGGTTTCTTCTTTTGCCAACTCCTGATTATATGTAGCAATAGCTTCCGCAGTTTGTTGATAAAATTCAGGCTCAGTCATTTTCTCGTGTAAGAGAGCAATCTTTTGCTCCAGTTTTTCAATTTTTTTCGGTAATTGAGATAACTCGCGCTGCTCGTTAAAATTTAATTTAACCGCGCCAGTGGTGCGTTTAGCGGTTTTGGAAAGAGAACTAATATCCCGCTGTTGTTGTTTTTTCAAATTACGGTAATCATCATAGCCACCCACGTACTCATTAAACTCACCCTCGCCTTCCCATACCAACACGCTGGTGACTACCTGATTAATAAACGCCCGGTCATGGCTGATTAGCAATAATGTTCCCTTGTATTCCATTAACATGGTTTCCAATAATTCAAGTGTTTCAATATCCAGATCATTGGTTGGTTCATCCATAACCAATAAATTAACGGGCTTTGCAAATAATTTAGCTAACAATAAACGATTACGCTCACCACCTGATAAAGTACTAACCGCTTGATTAAAACGCTCCGGTGGAAATAGAAACTCGCGAAGATAACTCGCCACATGCTTTTGTTTGCCATTAATGGTGACATAATCCGCCCCATCACCCACGTTCGCCATAACCGTTTCGTTTTCATTTAACTGACGTCGCAGTTGATCAAAATAGGCGACATCCAATGATGTTCCTTGTTTTACGGTTCCGGAATCAGGCTTAATCTCACCTAACAATAAGCGAACGAGCGTGGTTTTACCACAACCGTTAGGTCCAATAATCCCTAACTTGTCACCACGGGTTACTAATAAGGAAAAATCCCGCAATAATGTTTTTCCCGCAATATCATAATTAACGTTGTTTACTTCAAAAACTAACGAACCAGAACGGCTAACATCCATGGCCAAAGCCTGTACTTTACCCACTTGCAATTTGCGCGCTTTATATTCCTCACGCATTGCTTCCAGTGCGCGTACTCGCCCTTCATTCCGTGTGCGCCTGGCCTTCACCCCCGTGCGAATCCAGACTTCCTCTTCACTCAGTCGCTTATCAAAGAGATCATTATGCTTTTCTTCAGCGAGGCGTAAGGCTTCGCGTCTGTCGAGGAATGTTTCATAATTGCAATCGTAACCCTGAAGCTTGCCTCTATCGATTTCTACAATACGGTTAGCCACATTGCTCAAAAATTCTCTATCATGGGTGACTACTACCAAGCTTCCATGATAAGTTTTTAAATAGGACTCCAGCCATTCGATAGCATTAACATCGAGATGGTTAGTCGGCTCATCTAATAATAATAAATCAGGGGAGGCTATAAGTGCTGCGGCAAGCAGTGCACGGCGTTTCATACCTCCTGACAATTCACTCATTTGCGCTTTTGGATTTATATCAAGACGCGTCGCCATCATTTCTACCCGGGGTAAAATATCCCAGGCATTAAGATTATCCATTTTTTGCTGGCAATTACTTAACCGGTCTAAATCACTGCCGTCTGATAATCGATGAAACTCCGCGAGAACTTCCCCCACTTCATTCAAGCTTTTAACCAGAAAATGATAAACAGACTCATCCCCTGTTAATAAAGGAACTTCCTGCGTTAACCCTGCGACCTTTAAACCATTTAATTGCGTAATCTGCCCACTGTCTGGAACGTACTCCCCCTGCAATAATTTAAGCAACGAAGATTTTCCGGCACCATTGCGCCCTACTAGCGCGATTCTGTCCTGGGGTTGAAGTTGCCAATCAGCGGCATCAAGCAGGCGATTACCGGCTACATTTAAAGTGACACGATTCAGGGTAACAATACTCATGGAAAAACCTGCGAAAAAAATTATGACATCGAGAGATGTGTCTGTATTTGTATTCTACCATAGGCGATAAAGAACTGGATCCTACCAGACGAAAATGGAAATCCAATAAGCCCGGCTTGTTGGGCCAAGGCCCAACCTACAATAATTCTGTCAAATAACCCATGGTACGGAGTGTAACGAGCACTAAAAAAAACGCTACCCCAGCAGGACCCCGACGCGTAAAAGCAATATTACAGAGCACATTTGGGAGAGTGTTAATCGAACTTACCCATCTCTCATCCATCTTTCATTTTTTAATGACTAACTGACCATCTTGCTGCGATAAATTAAACTGCGACAAGACATTCATTCCCATTAAAACGGTATTATCCAAATTGCCGGGGATGATCACAGCTTTGATGTTGTAAAGGATAAAATCTGCAAAAGCGAGCTTTTCGAGGCGGGTTAATTGCCCCGTCACCTCCCCATTGGCAGTCTGCATGGTAATGGGATAGCGTCCTTCTATATTTAATTCCTGAGCCAGTTCCTCAGGAATAGCCACGAATGTTGCACCCGTGTCCAACATAAACTTCACAGGCTTATCATTAATATAACCCGTAAGTTGATAATGACCACGTTTATCAGCCTTGATAGTCAAGACACCACGGTGTACCTGAAAATTTTCCTGGCGTTCCTGGCCATAATAAAGAAAAAAAACAAACATCAAGCCAAAAAATAATAGCCAGGCAACAATAAACATAATACGCCCCATACGAGCGTATTGATTATCATCCAATTTTAGCCACGCGTATTCTCGCTTAACACCATGATCCCGTCCATTTCAACAAGCGCATTACGAGGAAGAGCCGACACTTCAATAGCCGCGCGTGCAGGAAAAGGTTCGGTAAAATAACGCCCCATTGCTTCATTAATTAAGGAGAAATGACTTAAATCCGTTAAAAAAACCGAAAGTTTAACAATATTGGCAAGACTGCCGCCTGCGGCTTCACAAACGGCGGCCAGATTTTCCAATACTTGCGTAATTTGGGGACCAATTTCACTACTGCACAATTGCATGGTGTTTGGGTCTAGCGGAATCTGACCCGACAAATAAACAGTGTCGCCGCATCGGATTGCCTGACTGTAAGTACCAATAGCGGCAGGGGCTAAATTTGTGTGAACCGGTTGCATAATTTACTAATCTCCTTGCCTTTTACGATAAAGGCGTAATACGACTTTATTGGCGCGCAAACGACGCATAACGCGCGCCAAATGCGTTCTATCGCTGACACTAATTGAAAAAGTAACCGCATTATGTCTGCCATCACGCGGGTCTACATTAATATTGCCAATATTGGATTCAGCTTCAGAAATAGCGCTCGCCAAGGCCGCCAACACACCGCGTTGATTCGCTACATCCACCGTGATATCAACCCAGAACTCCCCTTGTACCTGGTCATCCCAGCGAAGCGCAATAAATTGCTCAGGATTACTGCGAATATGATTGATTTGCGGGCAATCACTGGCATGTACCATGATACCGCGCCCTTGCTGAAAACGGCCTACTATCTTGTCTCCCGGAATCGGCTGACAACAATCAGCAAAATGCACCACCATCCCCTCGGTTCCTTTAATAGACAAAGGCCGACTCTTAGCGGTTTTATCCAGATCCGAGCTTTCCTGAGCCACGACTAATCGCTTTGCGATAACCATGGGCATATGATTGCCAATACCTAATGCATAGAGTAATTCATCGCTCGATTTATAATTCAGATCGCTCAATAACGCCTGCAACGATTCCGGCGGTACCTTGGCATAATCACTGGCCAGTTCGGCTAGCGCTTGCTCTAACAGACGTTTACCGAGGGTAATTGATTCCGCGTGTTGCTGACTTTTTAGAAAATGACGGATATTGCTGCGCGCTTTGCCGGTTACTACAAAATTAAGCCAGGCAGGATTCGGATGGGCACCGGGAGCGGTAATAATTTCAACTGTCTGACCATTGGTTAATGAAATACTTAAAGGAACCAGACGTCGATTAACTTTAGCCGCAACGCAACTATTGCCCACGTCCGAATGAACGGTATAAGCAAAGTCTACAGGTGTCGCCCCTTTTGGCAACTCCATGATATGACCCTTCGGCGTAAAAACATAAACCTCGTCAGGAAATAAATCAATTTTGACATTTTCAATAAATTCAAGCGAATTCCCGGTGCTTCGTTGCATCTCTAACAGACGCTGCACCCATTCACGCGCCCGTAACTGAGCTTCATTAACTTCAAGGCCTGATGATTTATAGATCCAGTGCGCCGCAACCCCATTTTCAGCGACTTTATCCATTTCACGGGTTCGAATTTGTACCTCAAGAGGTACGCCAAAAGGTCCGAACAAGGTGGTATGCAGGGATTGGTAGCCGTTAGCTTTTGGAATGCCAATATAATCTTTAAAGCGCTGCGGAACGGGTTTGTAAGTACGATGTAATGCCCCCAAAACACGGTAACAGGAATCAATATCTTCCGTTATCACGCGAAAAGCAAATACATCGGTAATTTCGGTGAAGGATGATTTTTTTTGCCGCATTTTGCGGTAAATACTGTATAAATGCTTCTGCCGGCCAAAAACGTGCTCATAAGGAATACCGAGCTCTTTTAACGCATGCTCTAAATCATGTTCAATTTTTTGTGTTAACTCGCGCCGATTACCTTTGGATTTTTCAAAAGCTGATTTAATGGCGCGATAGCGCATGGGATATAGCGCTTGAAATCCCAGATCCTCAAGCCCCGTAAAAATAGCATGCATACCTAATCGATTAGCAATGGGCGCATAAATTTCAAGTGTTTCAATGGCAATACGACGTCTTTTTCTGGAAGGCATAGCGCCTAAGGTGTGCATGTTATGAAATCTGTCGGCGAGTTTAACGATAATAACGCGTATATCTTTAACCATGGCCAGCACCATTTTACGGAAATTCTCCGCTTGTGCTTCGGCTCGGGATTCGAATTTGATTTTGGTTAACTTAGTAACGCCATCAACAAGAGCAGTGACATCTTCACCAAATTGCTCGGTTAAATCCTCTTTACTGATGGAGGTATCCTCTACTACATCATGTAATAAGGTTGCCATGATAGTTTGATAATCCAGACGCATACGCGCCAGAATTAAGGCTGCAGCAACGGGATGGGTAATATAGGGCTCGCCGGAACGGCGCATCTGACCCTGGTGAGCTTTATGGGCGACTAGAAAAGCCTGGTGACATTTTTCAATTTGAGATTGCTCAAGATAGGCTTTAAGCTCTGTCATCAACTCCTTAAAGTAGTCCATATTGAACTCTCCGCGCTTTACTAACCGCCAAGTGATCGTGGGCCAAGGCCCTTGGGTAATACGGCAGATTTTGTAGCCAACTCACTGGGAAACCTCAAATACAAATTGTATTACATGGTGTAACTACAAAATCCTGCTATTATTCTTTATCGAGAATATCAGCGCCGATTAGACCTTCTGCGATTTCACGCAAGGCTACAACAGTTGGTTTATCATTTTCCCAATCGACTAAAGGTTGCTCGCCTCGAACAGCAATCTGGCGTGCTCTTTTGGTGGCCACCATGACCAGTTCAAAACGATTTTCTACATTCTCTAAACAATCTTCTACCGTTACACGTGCCATAAACCGAACCTCCACAATTATACTGGACAAAACTACTTAAACAGCTCGCCAAAAATAGTCCATTCTACTGCGATGATAGTAATAATGATAGCAATTTTCCAATTTTCCTTGATTGGCGCGCAAAGCTCAAGCGATTCGCAATCACAATGGATTGCAATTCAAAAAAGGCATTATCAAAATTATCGTTAACTATCAAATAGTCAAATTCAGAAAAATGACTCAATTCATCTTTTGCGCGTTGCATACGATTATTGATAACCTGGTCATCATCCTGCCCCCGGCCTTGTAATCGTTGCTGGAGAACCGTTAATGAGGGCGGAATGATAAAAATACTGATAGCATCCGGGTAAAGGCGTCGAATTTGCGCCGCTCCCTGCCAATCAATATCAAGCACTACATCTATGCCTTTTGCAAGGCGATCGTTTATTTCGGCGACGGATGTTCCGTAATGATGGTTAAATACACAGGCATGCTCAATGAATGCATTGTCATTAACCATTTCCATGAATTGTGACTCACTCACAAAAAAATAATCCTTCCCATGCAGCTCACCGGGACGAGAAGCTCGAGTTGTGTGCGAAATTGACACGTCGATATTTTCAAGTTTTGTCACTAATTCATTAACCAAACTGGTTTTTCCGCCACCTGAAGGGGCTGCAACAATAAATACATTTCCCGTGATTGATTCAGTCATTGTGTTCACTCTATATTTTGAATTTGTTCGCGCATTTGTTCAATCAGCACTTTCATTTCTACAGCGCTCTGGGTTAGTGCTACGGTGTCTGACTTGGAACTTAACGTATTGGCTTCCCGATTTAACTCCTGCATCAAAAAGTCAAGCCGGCGCCCCGTAGAATCAGCGCTTGCCAATACCTTGGCGACTTCCGTACAGTGCATCTGCAGCCGGTCTAATTCTTCACTCACGTCCATACGCGTCAATAGGAGCGCAATTTCCTGTTCGACACGCGTATTATCAACAGCTAACTGCAAAGCATGAAATCGGGCTAACAGTTTATCACGCGTTTGCGAGGCATAGTGGGCAACGAGAGATTTTGCTTTAACAATCTCTTCTTGCAAACGCTGCAAGCGGTTTTGTACATGAGCGTTAAGCGCCTCACCTTCAGAGGTTCTTGCCAGTTGCAATTGTGTCAGCGTACCTTTAAATAGTTTTAGCACATGTTCAGCAAATTGCTCAACATCAGGCTGCGTAGCCGTTACGACCCCAGGCCAATTTAGCAAGGACGAAAGCGTCATATCATTTTGTAATTTGGTACTAATGGCCAATTTATTTGACAGAGAAAGCACGCTATTAATCAACTCCTCGTTCACAACGATGGCTTGATTAGCTGTTATTTGGCCAGACGATTTTAATTGGCATTCCAATTTTCCGCGAGAAAATTCACCACGAATTGCGGCTCTCAATTCTGTCTCTAAAAAACGCCACTCTTCAGGCATTCGAAAAGAAACATCAAGGTAGCGGTGATTAACGGATTTTATTTCCCAACAAAGCGTTGTTGCATCAAATTGAGCCTGCATGCGGGCAAAAGCGGTCATGCTTTGAGTCATAACATATTAGGGGTTTGTCCAGGGTGCGCAGACTATAAACTAAAATTGGTCAAATGCAAGCCTGCTACCGCGGCTTATGCCAAAACAGAGCATCAGAAGAGATAAAAGTGCATGTTCTAAATTTACGCGCTATACTTGCCCGTTTTAACGTTAGGAATAATCATGCGCCCCAGCAATCGTGAACACAATCAGCTTCGTCCCATCAAAATAACTCGTCAATTTACCAATCATGCTGAAGGTTCTGTACTCGTAGAATTTGGGCAAACTCGCGTTTTATGCACAGCTTCTGTCGTTGATGGGGTGCCTAAATTTCTAAAAGGAAAAGGTCAGGGCTGGATAACCGCTGAATATGGAATGTTACCGCGCGCCACCCATAGTCGGTGTGACAGGGAAGCAAGCCGTGGAAAGCAAGGTGGCAGAACCCTGGAAATTCAACGCCTTATTGGCCGCTCACTTCGCGCGTGCATGGATTTAAAATTACTCGGTGAAACTACTCTGCTAATTGATTGTGATGTTATTCAGGCAGACGGTGGCACACGAACTGCCGCCATTACAGGGGCGTGCATTGCCATGAGAGATGCGCTGTCCTGGATGGTTTCTCGCGAGAAACTGCGAAGAATGCCAACGTTTAACTATGTTGCCGCAGTCTCTGTCGGTATTTACCGCGGTCAACCCGTGCTGGATTTGGATTATGCAGAGGATGTGTTAGCTGAAACTGACATGAACGTTGTGATGAATGAAGCTGGCGAATTCATTGAAATTCAGGGCACCGCAGAAGATAAGAGTTTTAGCCGCGCGCAACTAAACACGCTGCTGGAACTGGCCGAAGGCGGTATTGCAGAATTAATTAATTTGCAGAAAAACGCTTAACTGTCATATCCCCACCCATTCCCGCAATAAAATTTTTGTATTATTTTTGCGGGCGATGGGTCATTCAAATAATGTCTTATTCATGGCAACATCTCGTGCGGTATGCCTCGCAATCAAATTTTGCTTTACTAATTGAGTCAGATGTTGATCAAGCGTTTGCATCCCATGTGCCTGGCCGGTTTGAAGAACCGAATACATCTGCGCGACTTTATCTTCGCGAATCAAATTACGGATAGCCAAATTACCGATCATGATTTCTAATGCAGCCTGTCGCCCTCCTCCTGTTTTTTTCAGGAGAGTTTGTGCAACTACCGCTTGCAACGACTCAGAAAGCATCGAACGAATCATTGCTTTCTCATTGCCTGGGAAAACATCAATAATACGGTTGATGGCTTTAGTTGCGGAGTTAGTATGCAGCGTGCCAAACACTAAATGCCCTGTTTCAGCTGCGGTCATGGCAAGACGAATAGTTTTAAGACAGCGCAATTCCCCCACGAGAATAATATCAGGATCTTCCCGTAACACAGAACGCAAAGCCACATCAAAGCCTAAGGTATCCCGAAACACTTGCCTTTGATTAATCAAACATTTTTTACTGACATGAATAAACTCAACAGGGTCTTCTATGGTAATAATGTGATGACAACGCGTGCAATTAATATAATCGATCATAGCGGCCAGAGTCGTACTTTTACCTGAGCCCGTTGGACCTGTTATCAAAACTAACCCTCTGGGGAAGGAGGCGATTTCCTTAAAAATCGGCGGCAAGCCCAAATCATCCATAGTTAATAGTGTTGATCGAATGATTCGAAATACTGCACTCACTCCACGAGCCTGTGTGAAAACATTTACCCTGAAACGACCAAGAGCTGCTATTTCAAATGCAAAATCTGTTTCCAGATGCTCGTCGAATTCCTGGCGTTGTTTATCAGTCATGATGTCATGAATGAGTTTAATGACTTCTTGATGTTGAAGTGTTATGGCGTTAAGTTTTTCAAGAGAACCATCAACTCGTATCATGGGAGACGAACCGGCCGACAAATGCAAATCTGAGGAATTTTTTTTTATCGCCAGAGCAAGAAGTTCCGTTATATTCATAGCATGCCCTAAACTAAACATATGCTTTATAAAAGAGTATCCTAGTATACATCAGGACTTACTTATTATTATGACTATGACTAACAGTATTCAAACGATACAAAAACTGATTAATGACACCACTGAGTACTGTCAAAGGCCATCGGGGAGCGTTCGCTTGCTTGCTGTCAGTAAAGGGCAAAATAGTGAAGCGATAAGGGAGGCTTTTGAGGCAGGAATCACCGAATTTGGCGAGAATTATTGGCAAGAAGCACAACGCAAAATGATGGATTTGCAAGACTTGCCTATAACCTGGCATTTTATAGGCCCCCTCCAAAGCAACAAAACAGCCGACATTTCAAAAAAATTCAATTGGGTGCATAGCCTTGATCGAGAAAAAATTGCCCGCCTACTTTCCGAGCATAGACCTTCTCATCTACCACCGCTTAATGTCTGTATTCAAGTCAATCTGGATGAAGAGCCGAGCAAATCGGGCATTATTGCCAAAGAACTCCCAAAATTTGTCACAGAAATTGCCAAACTTCCCGGGCTTAAATTACGTGGTTTAATGGCCATTCCTGAAATACGTCATGAAAAAAACGCGCAATATGAAAGCTTATTGCGCTTATCTGTATTATTTAAAGAAACAAACAAACTACTGCATGACAAAATGGACACCCTGTCTATGGGCATGAGTGATGATATGGTTCCAGCGATTGAAGCAGGAAGTACCCTATTACGTATTGGACGCGCAATTTTTGGCGAACGCAGGAAATAAATTATCATGAAAATCAGTTTCATCGGGTTTGGTAACATGGCAAAAGCTATTGCCAAAGGTCTTTGTCAAAATAAGGCTTTAAAAATTTCCGCCGCATCACCCTCCTTGCCGGCTGCTGTAAATTCTGAAGGCATAACAACCCATTTTGAAAATTTGGCGATAGTGAAGGAGGCGAATGTTCTCATCCTCGCCGTAAAACCCGCCAACGTGACCACAGTGCTTGCAGAAATTAAACCTGCCATTCCCAAATCCTGTATTGTTCTCTCGATAGCGGCCGGAATAAGCCTCGCTAAATTAGCTGATTTTTGCCCACCAAAGCAACCTATTGTTCGGTGCATGCCGAATACACCTATGGCTGTAGGTAGTGGCGCTACTGCATTAATTGCCAATAGTTTTGTAACCAACACACAAAAACGGACAGTAGAAGCGTTATTTCAGTATTCAGGAATAACGGCTTGGGTAAGTAAAGAAGCGGAGATGAATGCAATAACTGCCCTCTCTGGAAGCGGCCCGGCTTATGTTTTTTTATTTATTGAAGCAATGATTAATGCGGCGCAGCACTTAGGTCTTGATGAAGAGCTCGCCCGTGATTTTGCTCTGCAAACTATTGCAGGCGCTGTATCACTTATGGAAAAATCAAACGAAAAACCTGAAATATTACGAAAAAAAGTCACCTCTCCTGCTGGTACAACAGCGGCAGCTATCGCTATACTCCAACAACAAAAATTTGAAGAGCTGATATTTAGTGCTATGCAGGCGGCATACCTGCGCGCAGAGCAATTGAGTACAGCCCTGACTTAGAGAGAATATAATGGCAGGATTATTGAGTGTGGGTTATTTTTTAGCAACGCTTTTTTTTAGTTTAATTTTATTTGTTTTGTGGATACGCCTTATTTTACGCTACTTCCGCGTAAGTGCTATTCACCCTGTCGGCCACCTGATTTTTAATTTGACTGATCCCCTGCTTAAGCCTTTTGAGCGACAAATCTATCGAGGAAAAACACGCCTGCCACGATATGACTGGGTTTGTCTTGCGGCTATTGTAGTAATTGAGTTTATTAAATTTATACTATTAGGATTAATTGCGTATCAAATTTTCATCCCCTTTATTTATCAGATAATATTGGTTTTAGCCGATTTGATTGTGCAACCTTGCAATCTCTTATTTTATGCATTGGTAATTCGCGTCGTTTTAAGTTGGGTGAGCCCACAATGGCAACAACATCCGGCCGCGTCTATTTTAATTTTAGTGACCGAGCCATTACTTCGTTTTGGGCGCAAAGTAGTTCCTGATATTTCGGGTTTCGATTTCTCACCATTTATCATGATGATAATTCTCAAAGTCATCACACTCTTTATCAGTGCGACCGTGCCGCTTAGTTTAATTTGAAAATGGTAAGTTAATGTTTAAAAAATGCAGCAAAATTATTAACAAAGGATATACTTAAAACAATCAGAGATAATCTTGGGGAGCGCTGGATGATTAAGCGTACAGTTGGGATTACAGGGATGCTTTTGTTGCCATGGGTTACATGGGGAGCTAACCAGGCTTTTTATTGTCCGCAAAGAAGTGGCTATATTAACGTTGGAATGACCCAATCCCAAGTTATCAACGCTTGCGGCCAGCCGCTTAGCAAGCAACAAACCAATCAACCAATAACTCAACCAGTACCTGTCAAACAGCTCATCTATAACAGGCAAGGAGATAATAAAGCCTTTTATGGCGTATGGGCTTTACCAATCGGTACCAGTAATACTGGCATGTTGCAGCCTTTTGGCGGCAATAGTGGCGGTGGTGCGCAATTGCAGGTCAATATTATTAATAATAAAATCAGCTCTATTTTACTGAATGGCAACACGACAAACGCCTTTAGTATCTGCGGTGGCTCTAATATTGAAATTGGCGATCCAATGACAAGTGTATATGGGGCTTGTGGTACGCCGTCTTTAGTTAACTCTACATTTATCAATCAAATTGTTCCGAGTGCTACCAGACCAGAAATTTGGGTCTATCAGCCAGGACAATATCAATCACCAGTAAGCTTGACATTTGTTGACGGCAAACTACAATCCATCGATTAATTGAGAGCTGAGATAAAATAATCATGAGTGAAACTATTGACGATTTAACCATTGCCTTTTCGGAAGACGGGAAAGAAACCACTCGGGAACTGGGTAAGCATGTATTATCCAAAGGGGCATGGACGACCATTTTATTTCGTTATCAGGATTGGGATAATGCTAAGCAAGTATTTGGCCCGGTCAAGTATTCAATAAGACGCTATCAAAAACGAAATAATCAATATTGGATGAAATCAAAATTTAATATTTCCAGTGATGATCAGGCTCGTAAAATTATTGACGTATTAACGGAATGGCTTGCAGTGCCTGTAGAGTAATTGTTGTTGGGCACGTCGCACGCGCCGATGCCCACCCTATAGCTTTTTTTGCTTACATCAAAACTTGAGGGAATAATATATAAATTTTTGAATAGTTACACAAAGTGCATTACAATCTTCCTTTGCACAATCACCGGGCGCGCCAGCATGAAACCTCGTTATAGCATTCTGCTTTCGACCCTGATTATCGGGATATTCTTGGTTATTGCCTTTTCTGGCCATAAAAAAAAGCCATTATCTGCTGATAGTATCGCCATTAAAGTCGAAACAGCTCCTGTTACTGAAAAAATGCTTGCCGATAAATTTGAAACCATTGGTAGCCTCTCCAGCAGTGATAATATTGAAATCAGTTCCGAATTAGCAGGCCAGATTCAAAGCATCCATTTCAAACCCGGTGCATTAGTAAAGAAAGGTACTTTATTGATACAACTGGACAATACCGTTTTAAAAAGTGAGCTTGCCACGGCCATTGCAAACTTGTCGTTAAGCGAAACCAGCTACAACCGCACTAAAGAATTAGCAAGCCGCAAACTCGTCTCTGAGCAAGCGCTAGATCAAGCAGTCGCTTCTCTTCATGAAAACCAAAATACCGTCAAAGCGCGTCAGGCACAACTCGAAAAATTAAGCCTGCATGCCCCCTTTTCAGGGACATTAGGCTCTAAAAAAGTAAGTGTTGGCCAATACGTTAAAATCGGTCAGCCACTAGTCAGCCTGATTGCCAATCAACAGTTGCGTGTGGAGTATAGCTTGCCTGAGCGACTAATATCCCGCTTAAAGGAAGGGCAAAAAATCAGTGTATTTTCTGATGCGTTTCCTGATAAACCCTATCAAGGTGTCGTCAATTATATTGCGCCATCCGTAGATAAAGAAACCCGAACTATTGCAATCGAAGCTTTAATTGATAATAAAGAAAATTTATTATCGGCAGGCTTATTTGTACGGGTAAGCCATAAGCTTGGAGAGGCTAAAAAACGCCTGCTCGTTCCTGAGGAAAGTTTAATCCCCACGATTAATGGCCAGAAAATCTTTGTACTGAGAGGCAATACCGCTATCATCAAACGCGTTAAAACTGGCGCACATCACGCCGCCATGACAGAAATTTGTCAGGGTCTTAAGTCTGATGATATTGTCATTGTTCGCGGCCAACATAAATTAAAAGAAGGCAGCCCGGTTATTGCTGTCAATCAGGCGGGTGATTAGTGACATTTCCAGAATATTGCATTAAACGACCTGTTTTTACGATCGTATTAACCTTATTATTAATGATTACTGGCCTGATTTATTTCACCAAATTATCAATAAGGCACTTGCCTGACATCGATAAACCCGCCGTGACAATTGCCACCGATTTTGATGGCGCAAGTCCTGAGCTTGTAGAGAAAGAAATCACCATCCCGATTGAAAATACACTGGCAAGTATTGCAGGCGTCGATAGCTTGCGCTCAACAAGTCTCTTGGGTAAAAGTCGCGTTAATATTGATTTTCAGTCGGGCGTTGATATTAATGAGATAATGAGCGACATCCGCAATAAGATGTCAGCCTTGCAAGGGACTCTCCCCCCGGGAAGTCAGCCCCCAAATGTCAGCAAAAATGATGCAGATGCGAACCCCGTCATGGTTATTGGTTTTCATGATAAAACTAAAAATCCGCTTGAGATAACCGATTACATTGCTCGCAATATAAAACCCGTTTTGCAAGAAACTCAGGGGGTCGGCGAAGTAGTCTTTTATGGCGCGCGGGAGTACGCCGTAAAAATTGCGTTGGATCCAGTGAAAATGGCTGCACGCACTATTACCGTCGCTGAAATTAAAAAAGCATTAACCCAGCAAAATATTGATATACCCAGTGGTCAGATAAAAAGCGCAAATCGCTACTATACCGTAGTAACCCATGCGCGCCTTCAAAGTGCCAAAAAATTTGCAGAGTTAGTTGTCGCCCAGCGTAATCATCAATTAATACGATTGATGGAAGTGGCCAATATTACCGTTGGCAGTCAAAACGAAGATAATCTATTACGAATAAATGGTAAGCCCGCTGTCGGGCTGGCCATTTTAGCGCAATCAACGGCTAACCCCGTTGATGTCGCCCTGGCATTGAAAAAAACCCTGGCTCATTTAGCCCCAACCTTTCCATCACAGTTTAAGGCTGCGGTTGTATTTGATTCGACCTACTTTATTAAAAAATCAATCCATGAAGTGTATCTAACCTTCTTTGAAGCAGCTCTATTTGTCGGATTTGTCGTTATATTATTTCTGGGCAGCCTTCGAGCGGCCATTATTCCCATTATTACTATACCAATTTGCCTGATAAGCGTCTTTTGGCCAATGTATTGGTTTGGTTTTGAACTCAATACGCTTACTTTATTAGCGATGGTACTAGCCATTGGCCTGGTGGTTGATGATGCCATAGTAGTTTTGGAAAACTGCCATCGCCATATGCAGACAGGCCTCGCCCCTAAAGTTTCTGCAATTAAAGGCACTAATGAAATTGTTTTTGCGCTGTTAGCAATGACGGTTACGCTTGCGGCAGTTTATGCGCCGATGGGGTTTGTGGAGGGCTTCACAGGGAAATTATTTTTTCAATTTGGTATTACACTTGCCCTTTGCGTTATTTTGTCCGGTCTAATCGCCTTGAGCTTGTCTCCCATGATGTGCTCGCGTTTATTAACCCATAATGAAAATAAATACAGCAAGTGGGTAAACGAGAAATTTACTCTTTTAAGTAATATCTATTGCAATCATTTAAAGCAGGTAATCTACCGACCTGCTCTTTTTGCGACCGTATTATTTGTTTTTTTCATTGTGGGGGCTTTTTGCTATGAACACATAGGGGCAGAATTAGCCCCTGTAGAAGATCAGTCTTACATTATCGGCCCTATAACCTCGCCCACCAATGCCAGTACCTCCTACACCGATAAATATACCCGGGAACTTGAAGCCATTTACGAGACGATTCCTGAAAAAATGGCTTACTTAACATCGGTAAAGCCTTCCTCAGCATTTACACTTCTAAAGCTTGTACCCTGGAACAAGCGACACCGTTCGCAACAGAAAATCAGTGCTGAACTCAGTAAAAAAATGCAACAACTTCCAGGTGTTAATGTATTTCCGGTAAGCCCTAATCCTTTTGGTCATCGGGGTGGAATAAGCAGTCAATTCAGTCTGGCGCTCTTAAGCAATACGTCTTACACAAGGCTCAATGAAATCAGTAATGACGCCGTCAAATTATTGGAAAGCATACCGCTTCTCACCCACGTTAAAAATAATCTGGCCTTGGATAGTGAGCAAATTGATATCGAAATAAATCGCCAGTTAGCCGCTGATCTTGACGTGAATCTGGCAGATGTTGCTGAATTGTTATCAACGATGTTAGGCGGTAATAATCCTGTTAATTTCAACTATGAAGGACAAACTTATAAAGTAATCCTGCAATTAAAACATTCCGAACGACGTGATGTGTCCATATTAAACAAGCTTTATGTTAAAAGTGCCCGCGATCGTATGATACCTTTATCCACTCTTATTAAAGTCAGTAATACTATTGGCCCTGATAATTTACCTCATTTACAGCGCTTGCGCTCGGCAAACATCAGTGCAGAACTGGCACCCGGCGCTCATTTGAATAATGCTATTGCAACAGCTCAAAAATTACTGCAAAAAGAATTACCAGATGATATTCAGTACCGCTTTACCGGCGCCGTAAAAGACTACCTCGAGTCATCGAGCAATAGCCTTTATGCTTTTTTATTGGCGATATTATTTATTTTCCTCGTCTTGTCTGCCCAATTTGAAAGCTTTATTGACCCTCTAATAGTTTTGTTAAGTGTTCCTTTAAGTCTTGTTGGCGCGCTAATCGCACTCTATTTAACCGGACAAAGTTTATCTATTTATAGCAATATCGGTATGGTAACGCTGGTGGGACTGATTACCAAACATGGCATCATGATTACTGAATTTGCTAATCAACAAATGAACCTCGGCGCTGATAAATTCACCGCCATTGTAAATAGCACCCGCGTACGTCTTCGACCTATTTTAATGACCACACTTGCGATGATATTAGGCGCGTTGCCGTTGGCACTCGCCTCAGGTGCTGGCGCTGAAAGCCGGAGACAGTTAGGCGTTGTCATTATCGGGGGAATGTTGGTAGGCACCTTCTTTTCTCTTTATGTCGTGCCTTTTGCCTGGTTAATTCTTTCCAGACGAAAAAAACAGACTGTGGATGAGGAGCATCCACTAGACGCCCCTCTGTCTCATTCGCTTTAATATTGCCTGATGAATCTTAGTAATAGCAGCCAATACCATTATTGCCGATTACCTGACAGCGTTTAAAAGAAGCGCTGTCCAGCACATATTCGGCTTTTCCATAATGAGCTACAATTTTTCCATCTTTCGTTTGCTGAAGCTCGGGCCGCTGATAACTGGCTTTATCTTGACAGACTAATCGCTGTGCTAGCCAATTAGCAGGGGAAATATGCGCCTCATATCCGCCTTTTGCACAGGTATTAAGCGTTAATTTATCACCAACTGGTGCATTAAAGATGACATCATAATTAGCAAGCGTTGCCTTTACAGCATTTTCCGCATCAAGAATACCAGGCCCGCAGGGTTTGCTTCCTGTACATGATTTGTTCTGATCAGTACTTTCACCAAAAGCGTGCGTTGTTGCGGAAAGAATCTGCTCAACCTTTGCGGGCGTTATTGCACCATCGTACAGCGCAAAAATTAAACCCGCAACGCCTGCCGCATGAGGTGAGGCCATACTTGTACCTTGGTAAAAATCAAATCCTGAGCCCTGATAGCCACCTTGCGGTTTAACCGTTGAGAAAATTCCTCCCTGTTTACCATAACGAATATCACCACCGGGTGCTGCAAAACTGATACCTGGCCCATAATTCGAGTAATAGGCGCGTAAACCCATGGGGCCTGTTGCGGCGACCTTGATAGTGTTATTACACACGGCAGGAGCATTGTAGTGTTCCCACCGATTTTCGTTACCAGCAGCAACGGTGATTACCGCCCCTCGCTCGCGCGCAAAATCTAGTGCGTCTTGTAAAGCCACATCACATTGTTCCTTTTCCTTCCCAGGATTTTCATCAACCCCAAAGCTCATATTCAAAACTTTAGCAACATGGGGGTTAAGAGGTGCGCCCGGTACTTTGCCACCTACCGCCCAGTAGATTGCATTAATGACCTGACTTTCATAAAACATACCGGATGCATCAGGAATTTTTACGGGCAATACTTTTAAATTTTCACCAACACCAATCATCACCTGACCAAATGCAGCAATTGTTCCGGCGACATGCGTGCCATGATAGGACTGGGTTTCATCACTTATATCACGGTTATTTGCCGCAAAATTCCATCCCCAGACCCGGCCATTAGCATCCTTGACCAAATTATCAACAAGGCTATCATTTAAGGCAACACCCGTATCCAATACAGCGACTACAATAGGTTGAGACGCCATCCCCGTCGTATAAGCCCAGGCTCCGTCTCGAAGCCCGGCAGCAGATTCAAGCCTCATACCGCCAGGGGCTTTAAATTCATCCCATTGGAGCTCATGCGTTAAGGGAAAATTTATGTCATCAGTCTTGGGAATTGGAAGCGGTTTAAAATGGCCCACGCGGTCTTGTACCGCATAAATAACCTGTGGATTTTTTCTAAGTTGGGCGAGTACTGCATCGAGTGGATTAGATTTCACTGTCAGTAATTGCCTCACATCCCCTTCCTTAACGGTTAATGAATAAGCATCGCCCGCAATAGGCGTTATGGAATTAATGGGCAGTTTAAATGTTTTGCTTAATTGACCTGTTGACGCAAAAGATGCCGCAATTTGAGGGTTATTTTTTACGATTACTCTTATAAGAGGAGTGCTTTCGGCAGCATTGGATCCTTGCAGAAACGATAGCAAGGTAAATCCAATTAATCCTGTTTTGTAACGCATTATTACTTCTCCTTTATTAGCGTGCTAAAAACAAAATGAGTATGCCTAAGAAAATATAAGGCAACAACCACCATGCACACTTTATTCGCTGGTATGCTGTTCGCGATAATTGGTAGGAGTAAGATTAGTCCAGCGCTTAAAGGCCTTGGAAAAATTGGAAATATCGTGAAATCCTAATAAAAAACTGATTTCTGTAATTGATAACTGGCTATTTTCCAGCCATTCTTTCGCTTTTTGGGCGCGTACTTCGTCAAAAATATCCTGATAGGTGAGTTGATAACGTTGCAGATGTCGTCTTAGTGTTCGTGTGGACATACATAATTGACTCGCAACAATTTCCATATTTAATGTGTATAAATCCTGACTGTATAAAATTTTCTTGATACGTGCAGGTAATTCATTTTTGTCCGTCAGCGTTTCAGCCAAGGTCTGCAATTGTAATTTGGCTTGTTGATAGCTTGCGTCATCCGCAAAGTTGATTAATGCATTTAATTCGTCGGTTAAAAACCATACGCGCGTTACTTTTGCATCAAACTCAACTTGGGTATGTAATGTTTGTTGATAGTAATAATCATATAGGGGTCTTGGATAAGCTAATTCTATGCGAAGACAAGGCGTGGTGGCATTAATTAAAAAAATACGTTGCTTGGCTAAATGCACAACCGCCATTTCAGTAAGAAAACGATCAATCACGGGGTCATTTGACAAGAGTGTAAATTCTACAAAAGACTTATCCGGGAACTCTTCAAATAAGTGACCCCGCAATAAACTGGTACGAATATTTAAAAAACTTAAAAACGTTTGTAACGCGGTTTTAAGGGTTGGGCTAGTCATAGCAGCATAGCCCAAAAACCCATGATTAATGATGGATAAATGCTCGCCAAACAATAAGCCTAAGTAAGGACAACGGCTTCGTTCGTAGGCTTCCCTGATAATATAATTGAACTCCTCGGCACTTAAATAGGCCGAAGAGTCATTGACACGGGTAGCATCAAATCCAATATCTTTGAAAAAATCATCAATACCACATTGTTTCAGGCATTTTTCCAAAATTCCGAGGTAATTTGCTGCAGTCGCTTGCTTCACAAAGTGCACCTCAAAATCGTGATATTGTCATTGTTCATTAATCATCAGGGGTTGTACAAGCCTTTTATCAATAACGATAGTGCTCCGGCTTATAAGGACCATTCACTGGAACCCCAATATAATGAGCCTGTTGGTCACTTAATTGAGTAAGTTTAGCACCAATTCTTTTTAAATGAAGGCGTGCAACTTTCTCATCCAGGTGCTTTGGTAAAACATACACTTGTCTGGAATAATTATTCGCATGCTGAAATAGCTCAATCTGGGCTAGTACTTGATTCGTAAAAGAGGCAGACATTACAAAACTTGGATGCCCAGTCGCACAACCGAGGTTAACAAGACGGCCTTCAGCCAATACAATAATTCGCTTCCCATCTGGAAAAATCACATGATCAACCTGTGGTTTAATATTTTCCCAAGGGTATTGTCGCAAGCTTGCAATATCAATTTCTGAATCAAAATGGCCGATATTGCATAAAATCGCCTGATTTCGCATACGCTTCATGTGCTCAAGGGTTACAACGTGGTAGTTGCCGGTTGCAGTTACCAGAATATCCACTTGATCAGCAACGTCATCAAGCGTTACTACCCGATAACCTTCCATCGCGGCTTGTAAAGCACAGATAGGATCAATTTCACTGACAAGAACGGTAGCACCCTGACCACGCAGTGCTTGCGCGCACCCTTTACCCACGTCGCCATAACCAAGAATGAGCGCTACTTTTCCGGCAATCATGACATCTGTTGCACGCTTGACGCCATCAAGCAAAGACTCACGACAGCCATACAGATTATCAAATTTGGATTTGGTAACCGCATCGTTAACGTTAATGGCTGGTATTTTTAATAAATTCTTTTTAGCCATTTCATAGAGTCTTGCAACACCAGTGGTTGTTTCTTCAGAAACGCCTATGATCGATTCGAGCATTTCGGGGTATTTTTCATGAATAATCTGGGTAAGATCGCCGCCGTCATCAAGTAACAAATTAGGCGTCCAGCCGTCTGGGCCTCTTAAGGTTTGCTCAACGCACCACCAATATTCGTCTTCAGTTTCACCTTTCCAGGCAAAAACGGGTACATTAATGTCAGCCATAGCTGCTGCCGCGTGATCTTGTGTTGAGAAAATATTACAGGATGACCAGCGTACAGAGGCGCCTAAGGCAATAAGCGTTTCGATTAAAACCGCGGTTTGAATCGTCATGTGCAAACATCCAGCAATCCGCGCTCCTTTGAGGGGTTGCTTGGCTGCAAACTCTTCTCTTAAAGCCATTAAGCCCGGCATTTCAGTTTCTGCAATAGCAATTTCTTTACGGCCCCAGGCAGCAAGGCTTAAGTCTGCTACTTTGAAATCGGCTTCACTCTCGTTTTTGGCAACTGCATTCATTGGTTTCATCTACATAATCCTTATATTTCATAATAATTCATAATGCTAAAAGCATGTTGTAGCCCGTATTAGCGAAGCGTGATACGGGGGCCGGATGTCCCGTATTACGCTTCGCTAATACGGGCTACAATCTTCGCATGCGTAGTAGCCCGTATTAGCGAAGCGTAATACGGGGGTCGGATGTCCCGTATTACGCTTTGCTAATACGGGCTACATTTCGTAAAAATTTGACGGACAGGAGCTATTTCAAAGTGCTTTTTTAAGCACCTCGACTTTATCCAGACGCTCCCAGGGGAAATGCTCACGTCCATAATGGCCATAGGCCGCTGTTTGTCTATAAATGGGGCGAAGCAAATTATGATGATCGATAATCCCTTGCGGTGTCAGATCAAAATGAGTTTTGATGAGTTCGATTATCATTTGATTAGAAAGTTTACCCGTTCCGAAGGTATCTACACTGATAGACGTGGGCTCTGCCACACCGATAGCATAAGAAACTTGCAATTCGCATTTGTCAGCGATGCCTGCTGCAACAATATTTTTCGCGACATGTCTTGCAGCATAAGCTGCTGAGCGATCCACTTTTGAGGGATCTTTACCCGAAAAGCAACCGCCCCCATGTCTTGCCATTCCACCATAAGTATCTACAATGATTTTTCTGCCCGTTAATCCACAATCACCTAATGGCCCGCCAATTACAAACCGACCCGTAGGGTTAATAAAATAACGTGTGTTTGGTTTTAACCAATGAGCGGGTAATATAGGTTTAATAATCTCTTCACGCACAGCTTCCGTTAATTCACCATAACTGACATCAGGGGAATGCTGGGTTGAAAATACAATGGTATCAACCGCAACCGGCTCACCATTTTCATAACAGAGTGTGAGTTGACATTTCGCATCAGGCCTGAGCCAGCTTAATTTATTTTCTTTGCGTAACTGCGATTGTTTCTCCATCAGGCGATGAGAATAAGCGATGGGCGCAGGCATGTATACATCTGTTTCGCGGCTGGCATAACCAAACATTAAGCCCTGATCACCTGCGCCTAAAATTTTGGTTTCCTGATTATCGACGCCTTGTGCAATATCGGGTGATTGTTTACCGATAGCTGACAATACGGCGCAGGATGCCCAGTCGAAGCCCATCTCAGAGCTATTATAACCAATATCTTTAATCACTCCACGTGTAATTTCCTCGACATCAACCCAGGCAGAGGTAGTAATCTCGCCCCCGACTAAAACCATCCCGGTTTTTACGAATGTTTCACAAGCTACACGCGCTTTGGGATCTTTAGCCAGAATTGCATCAAGAATTGCATCAGAAATCTGATCGGCAATTTTATCAGGATGACCTTCTGAAACGGATTCAGAAGTAAAAACATGAAAATCGTTCACACCATTTCCTCTTTTATAATTTTTACGGGTTGCCGCATCATGGTAATAAATTGATCAAAAATGATTTCAATATCGTGCGGACCAGGGCTAGCTTCAGGATGACCTTGGAAACCAAATGCCGGTTTTAATTTATGCTTGATTCCCTGCAGGCTTTGATCAAATAAAGAACGATGAGTGACATCGAGGCACTCTGGTAAACTGGCTTCATCAATAGCGAAGCCATGATTCTGACTGGTAATAAAAACGCGTCTGGGTTCGTTAAGTTCAATTACCGGATGATTGGCGCCATGGTGGCCGAATTTCATTTTTAAAGATTTTGCGCCTGTCGCTAATGCGAGGATTTGAAAACCAAGACAGATGCCGAATACAGGAACCTCGGCTTTTAAAAACGTTTGCGTCGCTTCAATAGCATAATCACAAGCAAGAGGGTCGCCCGGGCCATTTGATAGAAATACACCATCAGGATTTAGAGCCAGCACCTCTTTAGCGGAGGTTTTAGCAGGTACCAAGGTCACATGACAGCCTTTATCATGAAGGATTCGAAGTAGCATATGCTTTATGCCAAAATCATAAGCCACCACATGATACTGCAAGGGTTTTGAGGGTGAGCCCCATTCTCCACGGCCTTCATGCCAACGCTCTATGGTTTGACGAGATACTTCAGCAGCAAGATCCACCCCATTTAAGCCGGTAAATTTCCGGGCTTTGGCAAGTGCTAATTCAGGTTTATCCACATTAGTAGTGATACACGCACCCAGTGCGCCATTTTCGCGAAGGCGAAGAGTCAGCTCACGTGTATCTATCCCGGCTATTGCTACTACGTTATGCTTCTTTAACCAATCTGGTAAAGAATATTCGGAACGATAATTACTGGGCACTAATGAGCATTCACGCATCACGAGACCCGAGGCCCATATTCGTGATGATTCCATATCTTCGGCATTACAACCGGTATTGCCTACATGCGCGGTCGTTAAGGTAATTATCTGCCTGGCATAAGAGGGATCAGTCAGCATTTCCTGGTATCCGGTCATTGCCGTATTAAATACCAACTCCCCCACGCAATCACCATTAGCACCTACCGAAATCCCTTCTATAACAGAGCCATCGGAGAGCGCTAATATTGCTGGTTTATTAAACATTAAAATAACCTACATCAAGGCAGTGATGCTACGCAAAGATTAAGCAACATTAACTTAAATCCTGAATAACAAAGATGCATTAGTAAAAAGTAAGCAATTGTAACGCAGGATCATTAAAATTTCATGTCTTCAAAAAATTTTTTTACCCCATCAAACCATGAGCTTGAACGCGGTGAATGACTTTTACTGCTATCGAGCGATGCCTGCAGGTTACTTAGAAGCTCTTTTTGCTCCCGCGAGAGATTTACCGGGGTCTCAACCACCACTTTACATAATAAATCTCCGGGTGCGTGGCCTCGTACAGATTTCATCCCTTTACTGCGCATACGGAAAATTTTGCCCGTTTGTGTTTCAGCGGGAATTTTTAAAGTTACTCGCCCTTCAAGCGTCGGAACTTCTATAGAACCACCAAGACTTGCGGTAACAAAACTGATGGGGACTTCACAGTGAAGATCGCTGTCCTGACGTGCAAAAATAGCATGAGGTTTAACACTTATCTGGACATATAGATCACCCGCCGAACCGCCATGGGAGCCCGCCTCACCTTCACCGCCCAAGCGCACGCGATCGCCATTATCAACACCTGCGGGAATTTTGACAGTAAGTTTTTTACTTTCTCTGACGCGACCCTGACCATGGCAGCTACCACAAGGATCAGTAATTACTTTACCTTCACCATGACAGCTGGGACAGGTTTGTTGAATTGAAAAAAAACCTTGTTGAATTCGGACTTGTCCGACGCCATTGCAGGTTTCGCAATTGTTCGGTGTAGAGCCTTTTTTAGCGCCAGAGCCATTACATGTCTGACAAGATGTATGGCGTGGTACGGTAATTTCGATTTGTTTACCAACTGCCGCTTCTTCAAGGGTAAGTTGCACGTTAAACTGCAAATCAGCTCCGCGATGACCGCGAGATTGTCTGCCTTGGCCACGTCCTTGAGAAAATATATTTTCAAAAATATCTTCAAAGACATCACCAAAACCCCCAAAGCCTCCGCCACCACCCATGGAAGCATCTACGCCAGCATGACCAAATTGATCATAAGCTGCGCGTTTTTGCCGGTCAGAAAGAATGGCGTAGGCTTTTTGGATTTCTTTAAATTTTTCTTCGGCGTTTTGGTCATCAGGATTACGATCAGGGTGGTATTTCATTGCCATTTTTCGATAGGCTTTTTTGATTTCACTTTCGTCAGCCCCTCGACTAACACCTAGAAGCTCATAATAATCCCGCTGTTCCATGACTACTCACACTATATAAATTAAAGCAAATTCCGAAAGGGGTTTATGAACCCTTTTCACCTGTTGATATGATTATACCATAAAGAGATATTGATTAAAAAATAATCAATATCTCTTTATGAGAAAAATGAGATGTAGCCCGGATTAGCGAAAGCGTAATCCGGGATTTTCATCGTATAGCTTCCCCGGATTACGCTTCGCTAATCCGGGCTACAGTATTGCTATTTTTTGTCGTCTTGTACTTCTTCAAATTCAGCATCGACAACGCCGTCATTTGCTTTGTTATCAGCTTCTGCCTGGGCGCCAGAGTCAACATTTTCACCACCTTGAGACGCCGCACCTTCAGCTGCTGCTTTTTTGGCATAGACACGCTCAGCCATTTTACCGGAAGCGTCAGACAAGACTTTGATTTTGTCTTCAATCTGGGCTTTATCATTCCCTTTCACAGCGTCTTTCAGTTCATTAATAGCTGTTTCAATGCCTTTTTTCTCATCGTCAGCTAATTCATCAGCCAAATCTGTTAATGATTTTTCACTATTGTGAATCAAACTGTCTGCCTGATTTCGAAGCTCTGCCATTTCCTTGAATTTTTTATCTTCTTCAGCATGCGATTGTGCATCTTTAACCATCGCCGCAACTTCTTCATCGCTTAAACCACTTGAGGCTTTAATGACAATAGATTGCGCTTTACCGGTTGCTTTATCCTTCGCAGACACATTGAGAATACCATTCGCATCAATATCAAAGGTTACTTCGATTTGTGGCACGCCACGAGGAGCAGCTGGAATATCGGTCAAATCAAAACGACCCAGTGATTTATTCGCAGAAGCCTGGTCACGCTCACCTTGTAATACATGCACAGTTACGGCTGTCTGGCGGTCATCGGCTGTTGAAAATACTTGATTGGCTTTAGTAGGAATCGTCGTATTTTTCTCAATCAGCTTGGTCATAACGCCACCCAAAGTCTCAATACCTAATGACAAAGGTGTTACGTCAAGAAGAAGAATGTCTTTAACTTCACCAGAAAGAACTGCCGCCTGAATTGCAGCACCTACCGCAACAGCTTCATCAGGGTTAACGTCTTTACGTGGCTCTTTACCGAATAAATCCTGAACGGTTTTTTGCACCAGCGGCATACGGGTCTGGCCACCAACGAGGATAACTTCATTGATTTGTGAAATGTTTAATCCTGCGTCTTTAAGCGCTGTTTTACAAGGCTCAATGGTACGCTCAACGAGTTTCTCGACTAACGATTCAAGTTTTGCGCGCGTTAACTTGATGTTCAAGTGTTTTGGACCCGATGCATCAGCAGTAATATAAGGTAAATTAACATCGGTTTGTTGAGCTGATGATAATTCTATTTTAGCTTTTTCAGCCGCTTCTTTGAGACGTTGCAATGCCAATGGATCGCTGTGCAAATCAATACCACTCTCTTTTTTGAATTCACCAGCGAGGTATTCGATAAGGGCTAAGTCAAAATCTTCCCCACCGAGGAACGTGTCACCATTGGTAGCCAACACTTCAAATTGATGCTCGCCATCAACTTCTGCGATTTCGATAATGGAAATATCAAAAGTACCACCGCCCAGGTCATAAACCGCAATAGTGGAATCACCGCGTTTTTTGTCCATGCCATAAGCAAGCGCTGCGGCAGTTGGTTCGTTAATGATACGTTTGACTTCAAGACCTGCAATTCGACCAGCATCTTTAGTAGCCTGGCGTTGAGAGTCGTTAAAGTAGGCAGGTACTGTAATAACCGCTTCTTTAACTTCTTCACCAAGATAGTCTTCGGCAGTTTTTTTCATCTTACGCAAAACTTCAGCAGAAATCTGAGGCGGCGCTTTATCTTGATCTTTAACACGAATCCAGGCATCCCCATTGTCTGCTTTAACAATTTTATAGGGAACCATTTTAATATCTTTTTGAACGATAGCATCGTCAAAACGACGGCCAATTAACCGCTTGGCTGCGAAAATAGTTTGAGCCGGGTTAGTAACAGCCTGACGCTTTGCAGCCTGACCAACCAATACTTCGTCATTATCCGTAAAGGCAACGATAGAAGGTGTTGTGCGCTGACCTTCCGCGTTTTCGATAACACGTACTTTGTCCCCTTCCATGACAGCAACGCAAGAGTTTGTAGTACCTAAGTCAATTCCAATAATTTTTGCCATTTTATTTTCCGCTCCAATGAGTATTTAGTGCAATGAATGTCATATGGGGTAAAATTTATTAATTTCAAGGTACCCCCTGCTTTTTTTGATCAATTTGTTTTCGCTTTCGCAACAATCACCCGCGCGGGCCTGATTACCCGGTCATGAAGTTTGTAACCTTTTTGGAAAACCGTGACGATACTGTTTGGAAGAGCGTCAGGAACTTCCAGCATGGACATGGCTTCATGCTCCTGTGGATCAAAAATAGCGCCTTCGGGATTAATTTGTTTAACGTCATACTTTTCCAACACACCCAGAAATAATTTTAACGTTAACTCAAGTCCTTCAACCATGCTGTTATTGGTTGATGCATCGGCAAGTTGTAAAGCTTGCTCGAGGCTATCCACGACGGGCAGCAATGAGGCGATAATTTTTTCAAGGCTATAGCGGTGCGCGTTGGCAACATCTCGTTCCGCACGACGCCTGACATTTTCCAGTTCAGCGGCAGCTCGCGCGGCTTTTTCCCAGTTTTCATGGGCTTTCTGTTCGGAAATGGTCAATTTTTCTTCAAGCGCGGTATAGCTCGGGTGATCAAGGGACGCTTTTTCAGAAAAATCATCCTCTGACTCTTCATCGTCTAATGATTCATCAATATCCTGCTCAATTTCTTCCTTAAACTTTTTCCAATCTTTATTGCTTTTATCGCTCATCAAGGTACTCCTGAATTAGTTGACATCATAGGTGGGGATAGATGCCTGGAATTCAAGTCATTATTATAGAATATTTATCCCGTTAATGCGGGTGGAAATGTTGCTAGCGCTGTTCATTTATCGCATACTTAGTAATTAAGCTAGTCAAATAAGGTTTTTTATGCGTTCATGGTCACCAACATCATGGCAACAATTTACATATCAACAAGCAGCCACATACCCTGATGACACTCACGTAGAACGCGTAGTCGAGCAGTTGAGTCAGTTACCGCCTCTTGTTACCAGTGGTGAGATAAAGAATCTGAAAAAAGCCATTGCTCTTGCAGGTCGCGGGGAGGCATTTATTTTACAAGGTGGTGATTGCGCCGAGTCATTCAATGATTGTCGCTCTGAAATCATTAGCAATAAACTCAAAATCATTTTGCAAATGAGTCTTGTATTGTTGCATGGCATGCGTAAACCTATCATTCGGGTAGGACGTATTGCCGGGCAATATGCCAAACCTCGTTCCTCTGACTTTGAAACTATTGAGGGCATCACCTTGCCCAGTTATCGTGGGGATTTGGTTAATTCGCCCCAATTTGATGCTCAATCGCGCCTGCCGAACCCAAAGTTAATGTTACAAGGGTATAGTTGTGCTGCAATGACACTCAATTTTATTCGGGCATTATTAAATGGGGGGTTTGCCGACTTAAATCACCCGCAACAATGGGACTTGCGTTTCGTTGAGCACTCAGCCCAAGCAGACGAATATCATGAGATCGTAAAAAATATCGCTAATTCTCTGGATTTTCTTGAGGCCATTGATGGCATTAGAAGCAGTAGTATTAATAAAGTAGATTTTTATACATCCCATGAAGCCTTGCATTTGCATTATGAGCAAGCGTTAACCCGTAATATGAATGATGATGGTCTTTGGTATAATTTATCCACTCATCTGCCCTGGATTGGTATGCGTACAGCGGCTCTTGATAGTGCGCATCTTGAGTTTATGCGCGGCATTCAAAATCCGATAGGTATTAAAATCGGACCCACAGCAAGCAAAGAGTGGCTAACCGAGGTATTAAAAATTGCCAACCCTAATCGTGAGGAAGGTCGTTTGTTACTTATCACCCGATTAGGTGCCAAAAATATTGCAAGCTTGCTACCATCGTTAATTGAGACCGTGAAAGCCACTAATATCCCAGTCACCTGGTCTTGTGACCCCATGCATGGGAACACAGAAACAACCGCCGAAGGTATCAAAACGCGTCACTTTGATAATATTCTTTCGGAGTTGCAACAGGCGGTAGATATTCATAGTAAAATGTCGAGCCATTTAGGCGGCGTTCATTTTGAATTAACGGGTGAGAATGTTACGGAGTGTATTGGAGGCGCGCGCGGATTAAATGAAAATGATCTTAAGCATGCATACCATAGTCTTGTTGATCCGCGCTTAAATTACGAGCAGTCGCTTGAAATGGCTTTGCAGCTTAGCCGAGAGTTTAAACAGGTATAAGGAAGTATTGCAACCCGGATTACGCTGGCGCTAATCCGGGCTACTTCTATTACGTCTATTTTTTAATACGGATATCTTGATTATCGGACGAAACCCAAACGGTTCTATAATCATGTGGTTTAATTACATATTGGGTTGGCCAAATATTTCCAACCGCAATGGTAACCGGGTTATCGGTATCATTAAAGGCAAAAAAGAACCCGCCGTCAGACCTGATTGCTTCCGTATTTCGTGTTTTAGAGGGAGTGATTTCACTCGCAACACATTGATTCACTTGAAGAGGTGCGTCAGTTAAAGGGGTTAAAACAAAGCGATTGTATTTTTCCCTATCGGTTTTCTCCACCAAAAGCTGGAAAGACAACTGATTCTCACCTTGTTGCAAAGCGCCCATGTTATTCTCAAAGGGCAGGTTATTAAGTTGAACATTACCGTAATGGCTGGATGCAAGTAAACGCGGCTCCACCATAAATTTGGCTTCCATAGTATCCGTATTAGTTAAACTACAGGTTACCTGGTAAAGACTGTTTTCTTTTAACCCATCAAGCGGCACCGCATAAGACGTATTTTGTGGAGCGACATTTTGGACTAAAGGTAAATCCATGCCCTCAACTGCGGAGTATGCATAAAACGGCAAACTTAAAAGACATACAACAGATAATTTTTTTATCATACTATCCTCAGTTGAGTTTTAAATATAGTTTAGATGCGAGGAGTTATTCCTTCGACTATTTGGTCGTTAGATTTTACAAGCCGTTTGGCATGATTCATTACAGACTCAATGGCTCTATTCACCTCACCTGCAAATCTTTGCTCTGCATAATAGCGGCGTGGTGGTTGATGCAAAAATTCATATTGTTTCGAATTATAGAAATAAAGTGGTGTTAAATTGCGTATCAATGTAGCTAGGCGGTTATATTCTTTATCAGTCATTTCGGTAGTACTCTCTGCTGACGGCAGACTAAAAGAGTCAACTACTTCTATTAGGAATTCATAACCCTTTTTATAAGCTTCTGCTTCTAATGGATCCAAATCAGGATTTAAATAAATAAATTCAATCGTATTTTTAAATAATTCATAATAAGTCAATCCTTTTAAATTTAAACAAAGGCTATAAGGATAAATCATAGGGGAATGTTTGGTCGTAACATCTCTTAATCGTTGTTGCAACGTGGCTTTTCTCTCAGAAGAAAGCGCAATAATCCCGCCATAAATATCTTTATCAGGATTTTTATCCTCACCTTGATATAGGGCAGCTTGTTGACGATAAAGTTCATCATAAAGTTCTTCAAGTTCATCATCGCTCATAACTTCGCTGATTTCAGGTTCATGTTTTTTAAAAAATGAATCTCTGTGTTTTGTATTTGGCATTCTATTTCTCTCATATATTTTTGGCGCAAATAATACCATATGACAATTGTTTGTGCAAATTTATCAATTTCAATCCTTATATAAATATAAGACTGATAAAGATTCCACCTCGCAATGGTCGACTAAATAGGATTAAGAACTTTTGAGACAGCACGTTAAGCGTATAAATGGGTGCATAAGAGTTATTCTCAATCCATATCGTTATCAAATACTACCACTTGGTTGCGACCCAGTTGTTTAGCTTTATATAAAGCTTTATCCGCATCGTCAACAATAATCTGAGCATCGGCACCATCATATAAATAAGAAATACCCATACTAAATGTTACAGAAAAAGTAGTATTATCAGACGCAAAAGTAAATCGTGAGAATTGCTCTCGTAGTTCATTGCATAATTCGCGACTTTTTTCATGACTGGCGCCTGGCAAAATAATGGCAAATTCCTCACCGCCATATCGACCTACAATATCCTGACTTCTTAGACGAACCAGTAATAAAGTAGCTAATTTTTTTATCACAATATCCCCTACGGGATGGCCATAAGTGTCGTTTATTTTTTTAAAATGATCAATATCAATCATCACAAAGGATAAAGGGATATTTTTTTGTTTGGCATGCATTATCTCTATTTCCAAACGCTTTAAGATACTTGAATGGTTCAACAGGCCCGTTAGACTATCCGTAGTCATAAAATAATTTAGAACGCCAGCACGTTTTGCTCGAGAACGTACAGCCGAAATTAAATGCTGAGGTGAAATGGGTTTGGTCAGAAAATCATCGCCGCCGAGACTTAATGCTGATAATTGCTTGCGCTTATCTTCTTCGGTGGAAAGAAAAATAATGGGTATTTTCTTGTACAGATTTTCCTGACGTAGCACTGCAGCCAATTCAAGACCTGTGCATTGAGGCATGTAAATATCCATTAAAAGCAAGTCTGGTTGAAACTCTTCCAAAACGTTCAATAATAACATTGGGTTTGAAATTGCGTGCGTCACCATTCCGGCTTGACTTAAAATTAGCGAATAATAAGAGCCTAATGATTCTGAATCATCGATAATTAAAATACGATAAGACTCGTTTCCCACACTACATTTTTGATTTAATAGTTGAGTCAGAAAAAAAATATCAATCGGTTTTTGAAAAAACGCATTACATCTAGCCCGAATTGCTTGCAACCGGGGCTGTAAGTCAGCATCAGGTACAATACAAAACAATTGTATAGGCTCAGGTTGTAGCTTTTGCAGCGCTAATATTTCATCGATACCTTCAGAGGAGAGATAGTTTGTATCAAGGATAATGGTAATAGGGATGCTCTTGTTAACCGTGATTTTTAACGTAGAGAGATCGGGAATGTAGGCTGCTTGATAACCTGCGTGTTTAAGATCTTCACTTAATTTATTAACAAGATTTATATCCTGCTCAACAATATATACTAATTTATTCTCAGGAATTTCCCCCGTTACCGCGGCAAAGACGGGTAATTTTTCAGGAGCTACCAAAGCCACCTTCTTTATGTTCTCAATCAACCCCTCTATTTCCTGTTGTTGATCAATTGTAATAGAATCGGCGTTTAACAGACTTTTTAAAAAAATCTCCAAAACTCTGGCTGCTTTACCTATTTCCGTATAACCATAAGTTCCCGCAGACCCACATAAACTGTGAACATCCCGATGAAAATTTTGAAACGTTAGTTTATCGTAACTATTGAGTTGCTTTTGCCACTGTACTTCGATATTTTTTATTTTTTCAGGCAATTTTTTTGTGTAAGTTATAAAGAGATCTTGCAGTTTTTTCTGTACTTTAATATCCATAATATTTGTTCCAGGCTTCTCTAATCGTATCCGCAAGACTAATGGGATCAAATGGTTTTGGAATAACCTCTATTACGCCGAGTGATTTATATTCTTCAATCTCGTTAGTTTGTATTTTCGCGGTCATAAATATTGCAGGAATAGCGGAAAATTGAGGCATTTTTCGTAATTCGCGTAAGGTAGCAGGTCCATCCATTTCAGGCATCATAACATCCAGTAATATTAAATCAGGGCAGAACCCACGAGCGGCCTCTAATACTGCGCGCCCATTATGGCAATAACGCACTGTAAATCCACCTACATCTTCCAACGCTATCTCGGCAATGTTACGAATATCACTTTCGTCTTCAGCGTATAAAATCGTTGTAAGCTCTTTATCAGGCATGACTTATCCTTAAAGTAAATTCATAATCGTTGTAAGCAATGTTTCATTTGATGAGTTCGCTTTGAGTAATGCCTTGTTTACATAGTGTGCAAAATCCTCATTTAACGGCGTATTGGAAAAAACAATAACGGGAATCCCAAGCTTGGCCAGTAGAGGAAGAATTTCGCTGCCATCACCATCTGGCAATAATAAATCTAAAATGACGAGATCATAATCTGTTTTCTCGAGCATTTCCTTTGCTGCCTGAAGATTGACCGCTTTCGAAACCGTAGCGTACTCTTCAAGCAAAACACCTACTACATGTTGAGTGTCTACATTATCTTCAACATGCAAAATATGCGGCACACTGGCATTTTTTCTTTTTATACGGTTGAGGGAAGCTAACAGCGTATTAAAATCCACCGGCTTATCTAACCAATCTACAACCGAAATAGCCTCACCCTTTAATAAAGCGCGGCCTGTTTGAGCGATAACGGACAATACAATAATATGGAGATTAGCGGTTTTCTTTGTCGCACGTAAATCTCGAATAAAGGCAATGCCATCTTGATCGGGTAAAATTAAATCCAGCAGTAACGCTTTATAATCATGCATCGCCACTAATCTTTTTGCATCAGTGACAGTATTAGCAATATCGATTTCAAAGCCGGCTGATTGTAGCAATACTTTAAGGTATTCGGATTGATCCTCATCGTCTTCACAAATAAGCAAGCGCTTTTTGGTGGTGGGTACCTCTACCGTTGGCGAGGCAAGTAGATTATTTTCGTGATTGAGAGGAATTTTAAAATAGAAAGTAGTACCTTTGTCTGTTTCACTGAAAAAATTGAGTGTACCGCCAAATTTTTCAATAATGGTCTTGCTAATATTTAACCCCAAGCCAGTACCACCCTGTCCTCGTGTATCGGATGAGTCTGCTTGTGAGAATTTTTGGAAAATTCGTGATTGAAACTCCTCTGGAATACCTGGGCCTTTATCAGCAACAGATACTTGCACCCTATCATCTTCTTGCTTTACTGAGAGCGTGACTTGTGACCCTTTAGGAGAAAATTTACAGGCATTGGATATTAAATTAGCTAAAACTTGCATTAAACGATCAGGGTCAACAGTGACAAAAAACGCCGTCTCTGGTTGAACAAGCTGGATAGTAACCTCAAATTTTTCGGCATACATTTTATTTGCTTCAATGGATTCATTAAGCAGTGTATTCAGGTCAACTGTTTTTAACTGAAATTTCATTTTACCCGCTTCAATTTTTTCTATATCTAAAATATCATTAATTAACAAGAGTAATCGTTCGCAATTGTTATTCGCTATTTGAAGCAACTTGCTCGCTTTCGCTGGAAAATCCCCCATAACGCCGCTAACTAATAGCCCAAGAGAGCCTCTGATTGAAGTCAAGGGGGTTCGCAGCTCATGACTTACTATAGAAACAAATTCATTTTTTAATTTTTCTGTGCGTTTAAGTTCAGTGACATCATGAATAACAATCACCGCACCAAGTTTTTTGCCCTCAGGGCTTTTGATTTGCTGACCATCAATAACTACTTCACGAGTGACCTCATTTTTAACGCGCATGACTAATTCAAGGGCATGAATCCGCTCACTGTTTAAAGCACGATTTAAAGGAAAATTTTCACCTTCAACCAGCTCATTATTTAAGGTATGAAGCGTAAATAAATAAGGCAGGTCATCAATTGTATTGGCAATTTTATCGGGATCAATATTTTGCTGAAGAGAATGGTTAAATACCGTAATTTTACCACTTGCATCACACGCTATAATTCCATCTTCAAGATTATCGAGCATGGCATTTAAAAATTCTTTTTCATTTCTTACGGCTCTCACCATCTGCTTATAATAAGTTGATGCGGTTAAAGCAATTCCTATAATTAATGCTGTAAAACCTGCAATAGAAAAGGCCAACTGCCCAGGTTTAATCGTGTCAAAAGCTGTCATTAGCGTACTGGTCGAGGAATAAGATGTAAATACAGCGGCTTGTATTCCAGTGTATTGCAAGCCGCAAATAGCCACACCCATTGCAAGGATTCCAAGATTGAACTCTTTTCTATTGGGGTCATGTTGATTTTTAAAAGCCAGCCACAAAGCCACTTGTACGGCTACAAAAGCAATAATGAGCGAAAGAATAAACACTCTTGGTAAATAATGAATGGATAGAGTAATTTTCATGGCTTCCATGCCCATGTAGTGCATGGTGGCAATCCCTGTTGCTATTAATAACCCGCTAATAATTCGCAGATTAGTCGAGCAATCTTCTTTTTGTAAAACAAATAAGGCCACACCTGAGAAAAAAATAGCTATCAACAAGGACATGGCCGTCCAAATCAGATCAAATTCCATTGGAATAGGCATGATAAAAGCGAGAATAGCAATAAAATGTACGGTCCAAATCCCCGCGCCCAGCGTAAAAGACGCACCAGCGAGCCAATAATAGCGTGAGCGGCTATTGTGTTCGACGCGAATTCGACCTATCAAATCCAGCGAAACATAGGAAGCAAGAACGGCTAGTGCAAAAGATAAGATAACTAATCCCAAATTATAATTTCCATCGATAGCATTCGCAGGAATCGGGATTAATTGAAACCAGTCAGATATAGTGTCCATTCATATATCCTGTAGCGCTAAGAATTTAAGTGTTAGTTAATTATATACACTTAGCCGGGTTTAATTGGAAAAAATTTCTTTAAATAATTTGGTACACGCTCTTCGAGCCAGTAAACAGGTTTACCGGGGAAATTACCACTGATAAAACCCACGTGTCCGCCTTTTTCACTTAACTCCAGTTGCACCTGATTTGATAATTCATCTTCATGAGGAAGAACCTCGGCGGTCATGAAGGGATCATCCTTGGCATGGATAATTAAGGTAGGCGTTGCAATGGTCTGCAGGTACTTGAAAGAGCTTGCTTCGCGATAATAGTCATGGGCGCCCGAAAAGCCATGCAAGGGAGCCGTCACATTTTCATCAAAGGTCCAGAAACAGCGCCATTTCTCAAAATTTTTTAATGGCTCTGGTAATTCTGTATTGAAGCTTAACGCTTTTTTAATAAAAACCCGACGAAGTTTTTTTAGTAAATATCGCTGGTAAACGCGCGAAAAACCGCGACTCATTTTGTCCGCTACAAGTCTTAACTGAAAAGGTACTGATATGGCAATCGCCGTTTTCAGTAGGGATTGCGCCCCCTGCTCACCCAGCCACTTCAAGAGCACATTCCCGCCTAATGAAACACCAACCGCGGCCTTAAGCGTATGAGGCTCACGCTCATGCAAGAGGTTCAGAAGAAAATCAAAATCAGCGGTATCGCCTGAGTGATAAGCACGGGCGAGACGATTAGACTCATCACTTGCTCCTCTGAAGTGCATAAGAACTGCCCGCCATCCATTTTGATTAAATACACGCATGAACCCGGCAACGTAGGTTGAATTTAGGTTGCCACCCAAACCGTGCAATAAAATGACCAAAGGAGCGTCGGGGGAGACGCCATTGATAGCCCAGGCAACATCAATAAAATCACCATCGGGTAATTCTATGCGTTCTTTTTTATCCACGGGTGCCTGGATGCGCCTTGCCAGTGCTGGATAAAGCGTTTGCCCATGCGGTGAAGTGAGCCACCAGGCGGGTTTAAATTCACTGGGAATAATCATGATTCCTCGGTATGAAAAGCCGGACTAAATTCATGGACTGCTTCAACCATAATGCGTACATGCTCAAGCGGCACGTCAGGCGTTATTCCATGCCCTAAATTAAAAATATGTCCTGAACCCTCACCATAAGATGACAATACGCGTTTAACGTGTTGGCGAATAGTTTTTTCATCAGAGAGTAAAATAGCCGGCTCAAGGTTTCCTTGTAATGCCACTTTAGCCCCCACCAAATCCCGGGCTTGTCCCAAATCACAAGTCCAATCAAGACCGAGAGCATCGCAACCGCTAGCAGCCATTTGTTCAAGCCATTGTCCTCCACCCTTGGTAAATAAAATAATGGGGACAAGGGGGTGTTGTTGTTTTAACGTATTAACAATAGCTTGCATGTAGGAAAGTGAAAAACGGGCATAATCTGGGGTGGAAAGTAAGCCGCCCCAAGTATCAAATATCATCAAAACATTCGCACCTGCGTGAACTTGCGCGCTTAAATAGGCACTGACCGATTGGGCGAGTTTTTCAAGAAGTAAATGCGCAACTTCTGGTGTTGAATCAATTAAAGTCATTATCCGCTTGAAGTTAGGGCTGCTTCTTCCTTCAACCATATAGCACGAAAGGGTCCAGGGGCTGCCTGAAAAACCGATGAGTGGAAGGCTTGCGGGTAGCTCCCGACGGATGAGACGTACGGCATCCATTACATAACCCAACTCATTGTTTATATCCGGTATGGGTAGTGCCTCAATAGCCGCTGAGGTATGTAAGGGGCGTTCAAAACAAGGCCCCTCTCCTTCCGCAAAATAAAGCCCTAGTCCCATTGCGTCAGGTATAGTTAAGATGTCTGAAAACAAGATAGCAGCGTCAAGCTCAAATCGCCTTAAGGGCTGCATTGTAACCTCGCAGGCAAGCTCTGTATTTTTACATAAGCTCAAAAAATCACCGGCAACCTGTCGCACTTGTCTGTATTCTGGTAAATATCGCCCTGCCTGGCGCATTAACCACACAGGCGTTCGAGGTACGGGTTTTCGGCTTAGCGCACGAAGTAGCAGGGATTCATTGATATCTGTCATGGATAACTCAAGCTAAAAAAAGATTTATATATTATCATTGTTTTTTGGATTGTTATCCTGCTTTATTTTTATGGGAAAATTTTAATGGATAGTCTGGATATTAAAGGCTTGAGTGTTAATACACGAATTGGGGTACACAATTGGGAGCAGCGTATTGCGCAGCGGCTTTTAATAGATATTAATATACCGGCTGATTTGAGCGCTTGTAATGATGAAATTGATAAAACTATCGACTATGACAAATTATGTCAGCGAGTCACCGAACACGTTGAATCGAATGCATTTAAGTTAATTGAGACGGTGGCTAATACAGTGGCTGAGATTATTAAAAATGAATTTAATATTGCTCAAGTCACAGTGAGCGTTAGTAAACCGCACGCGGTTAAGAATGCGAGTGATATACGAGTTACTGTGCAACGCTAACCGAGCCACGACCGTTAGGGAGTGTTCACGGAACTGGGCGCTGCGCTCGGGCGTTGAATCATACCTGTAGCTTTTTTCAGTAGCAGGCTCCGTGAACGCTTCCTAACGGTCGCGGCTCGGTTACTTCAGCTTGTGCTACGCTTCCTGACGGTCGCGGTTCGGTTACAGCGTCAAGCTTGCCGAGAGAGTCATGGCGGCTCCAACCCAAGTTGTTATAACTGGCTTGTTCCACGGGCACGGGCAGACTAGATGCTTCCACATTTTCACTCAGGGAATTTCTTGTTTCAACCGGTTTTTCTTTCTGAGAAATACAGCTACCGAATAAATAAGGCACGCCAAGTAGACCGAATAGAGCAAACATCACCCCGCTCATTACTACACAAGTGGTGCTTAATGCAGCGGCAACCCCTGCTGTAAACGTAAACATGGGTAAAGCCAACCCGCCTGTGGCAAGGGTTGCAATTAGAACACTTAAAATCAAAAAACTACTCGCACTTACCAATAATCCAATGGACCAATCAGAAGCGAGGAATTTTCCCGACCATGTAGCATTTTTGCCTAAGGAATTATCAACCGCTAATTTTACGCGGTAGGCGTTAAATAACGTAAAAATTGTGCTGAACGTCATGATAAGCAATGGGATTAATGGAGAAACCGCAATGCCTGCAATTGAAAAACTAATAATAAACACTAAAAAAACAAACGCACTGTAGGCTAAAAGCCATTGGTTTTGCAATATGTTTTTCTTTAAAAATTTATTCAGTCGGGTGTGCTCAAATAAATAATTAAACGAACCATTAAGACTTATATCCGAAAAAAATGCCGCATTATCTGTGGAGCTGATAGCACAGCTAATGCCCCCTTTTTCACTGACAATTCGTGCACACGGCGCATCATTCAAACCATCCCCCACAAACCAGAAACCGCCTGGATTCTGGTTTGATGCGCTCATAAGCGTTTTTAATACAGCTTCCTTATTGTCAGGAGTTTGCTCGGCATGGATATGCTCAAGATCAAAAATCCCGCCATTAATCTCGTTAAAAGCTATCGCTGAAGCGTGAGTATCGCCCGTAAGCATCAGTATTTTTTTTCCTTCTTTTCTAAAACGAGAAAGTGCTACCAACACATCTTTTCTAAGTTCATGTTTTATCAAAATAACACTCGTGCAAACATTATCTTCAGCCACATAAACAGGGGTATAACCCTTGGCTATTTTATTGCGGGTAGCTTCGGAAAATTCTCTCAGGAATTGGACACCTGATTCTTGTAGATAGCTCAAATTGCCAATATGAATTTGTCTGTTTTGTACCAATCCTGATAAACCGCGATTTTTTGAATCCATGAGAATATCAGAGACATCACGAATCAGCCCAGGCTGTATCGCGCGCGCTTCATAATGATGACAAACGGCCTTCGCAATGGGGTGAGATGATGCCTCCTTTTCCAGAAGGTAAACTCTCTGCCATAAGGCATCAGAAATACCTTCAGAAGATTCCACTTGACTATCTCCCGTGGTTAAGGTACCGGTCTTATCGAATACAATAGTATGAATCTCATCTGTGCGCCTGATTAAATTTTCATCACGTACCGTTATACCTTGCCGACCCAACTGAAAAGTGCTTAATAAAGCAGGTAATTGATGAGCAATACCCATGGTGCAGGGGCAAATAGCAAACAATATACCCGTCACATTTTGCATTACCAGAGAAAAAGTCAAAACCCCCATGGCAACGGGTGCGATGATTGACGCGATAAGCCCTAAAATGATAAGCGCTGTATATATATAGATAAACCAAGATTTCGATTTAGAGACGAATTTTTCATCGCGGGCACGATTAGCGATAAATAATAATTTATTAATAGAGCTGTTGTAAGAATTTTCAACAGCATAAAAAATTACTTCAGGCCCCAGATTTTTGGCTCCCGCCGGAACAAAATCAAAACAGGACTTACCCTGCTTGGACTCGCCATTTACAATCGATGAATCAACCCATGTATTGCCGTTGAGGATAAACCCATCCACCGGAAAACACTCTCCATTGTGCACCTGAACGATTACACCTTCAGATAAAGCACTTTTTTTTATTTTCCCGGGTTTCTCCTGTTTTATTGAATGCGCATACAGACTATTTCGCAATGCGTCTTTCAAAATTACACTTTCGTCAGGCTGATTATGCTTAAGCTTGAGCTCGAGCATTAATTCAGTTACCTGTTTATGATTTTTCTTCGATAAATTATAACAAGTATATTCTTCTGACATCTGCGGAAATAAATTTTTCATGCCTTGTAGGTACATGGTTTTTGATTTATCCAAAACCCGACGTTTAATTTCATCCATTATATTAACAAGTGTTATTAACGAGATTGGCATGAGAAAACTCATAAATGCCATGGAAAAATTAGTGGCCAAAGGCATAGTAATTGAGTGATATAAGGTATGAGCCAATGATAATAACCATCCTGATGTAATTACCGTTGGCATACCAGCAAGATCCCGATGGCGAAGATTTCGGAAAAAATTAAGAAGATAACCTCTTGCCGTAAACGTGGTTGTTAAAAACGTTAATGTTGTGAGACCGATGGTTAATAGTAATGAAGGAGGGAACACCCCATACAGGATGATGATAGCCAGCATAGCTGCAATGTTAACGGAAATATTTATCCAGTTAACCGTGTTAGAAATAGGGGGTTGTGTTTCTCCGGTATTATCGATTACTTCATACCCAAAAGAAGTGGGAACTTCCCTAAAATGCTTTGCCAGAATGTTACTGTTTTCCTGATAATTTTCCTCATTGCTTTCAATTATCATGATCAGGCGCTGAATGCCTACTGTGTGAGGCTCTGCGTCAATATTTAAGGTCGCATCAGGAGGAAGAAGGTTTTTTTTCTTGAGATCTTTTATAGAATCGCTCAATGCATTTTCAATTGTAGCACCACAGCCGGTGTGGCACATAATACCGGACACGAGAAAAGTGTCCTGGAAAATAATTTTTGTCATAAAACCAGATTCATGTTTTTGCACACCTGGCAAAAGTCGTTTTTCCAAAACCAAGTGATAGTTTAACCACCTGTTCTTCGAATCATTCCATTCATGCGTTCGCTTCGTGCAACAGCTATCCGGGCTTTTTCAGCCTCATTACGGGAAACAAATGGACCAACAATAACCCGATACCAGGTAACATTTTGTTGAGCAACTGCGGCGATACTTACATCAAACCCTTTCAAAACCAGTAGCGCCTTGACATGTTCTGCGTCCTGACGCTTGTTAAAAGAGGCCACCTGAATTGAATAACGCTCTTTACTGGGCTGATTAACTGGCTTCACCGGCTTACCTTCAACAACACCTACATTCAAAGGCGTGCTGTTTTTTGCGGTGGGCGGAATAGCCGCGCTTTGCTCAACCGTTTTTGGAACCGCGGAATTACTCCGATTTGCCGGCATAGGGGCGCTGTTATCTTTTGAGAGCAATGTATAAAACTCAAATTTGGGCTTGGGCGCTACAGGCTCCTGAGCCACCACTTTAACCGGTGTTTCCGGGTTATGGTGATTAAGAAGGTTTTTATTAACCCAGGTACTTAAACTCGTGAAATCAAATACTGTGGCCGCGAGGTAACCTCCTAAAAAGGAGGTCAGCACCAATAATATTTGCCTTGGTGCATTGCTTCGCTGCCTGACTTGTCGCCTTCTTCCGTAATCCTTAGACATCACATGCTCTCAGGGGCTGATACACCCAATAAATGCAATCCATTTTTTAATACCTGACGCACTGCGGTTAACAAACAAAGACGTGCGCTACGAAGTAGCTCATCTTCGCATAATAATTGGATAGCATTGTAATAACTATGAAGGCCATTTGCCAGCTCACGCAAATAATAAGCGAGTTGGTGCGGCTCACAACTACTTGCTGCAGTAATTATAACCTCCGGATAACGGCTAAGGAGTGTTAATAAGGCTAACTCATGTGGCTCTGTTAACTTATCCACGTGCAAAAGCCCCTTCTCCTCATCAAAGCTTAGTCCACGCTCTTTAAGCTGAAAGAGAACACTACTAATACGGGCATGAGCATATTGAATGTAATAAACAGGATTATCACTGGATTGCGACTTGGCTAAATCCAAATCAAAATCCATGTGTTGCTCAGGCTTACGCATTACATAAAAGAAACGAGCCGCATCAGTGCCTACTTCATCACGCAACTCGCGCAGCGTCACAAACGAACCGCTGCGAGTAGACATTTGTACCCGCTCCGCACCGCGATATAAAATAGCAAATTGCACGAGCAAGACATCAAGCGCCTGCTCGTCATGGCCCAAAGCATTAACGGCGGCTTTTACACGCGTTATATATCCATGATGATCCGCGCCGAAAATATCAACAACCCGATCAAAGCCGCGCTCATATTTATTCCAGTGGTAAGCCACATCAGAAGCAAAATAAGTAGTTTGACCGTTACCGCGAATTAGGACTCGGTCTTTTTCATCGCCAAAATCAGTAGCTTTAAACCATAAGGCACCACCTTTGGTATAAGTATGATGCTTATCTTTTAATGCCTGAATTCCTTTACTGATAGCGCCATCATCCAGCAAAGACTGCTCAGAAAACCAACAATCAAAGTGAACACCAAAACCTTCCAAATCATCTTTAATATCATCAAGCACCGAATTAAGCGCTTGTTGATGAAATAACTTGAAGCCTTCCTCGCCAAGCAATAATTTCGCCCGATCAATCAAGGCATCAATATAAATTTCTTTATCGCCACCTTGCGGCTCATCCATTGGTAAACCGTCACTAATCTCAGACCACGGATGAACAAAACCTCTACCGTGCTCTTCTAAAAAATCGTTAGCAATTGTATGAACATAATCCCCGCGATAACCATTAGTTGGAAAAACCACCGCCTCGCCTGCCAAGGTCAAATAACGCAACCAGACACTGGCTGCCAGAATATTCATTTGACGACCCGCATCATTTACGTAATATTCGCGACTTACTGCAAAACCTGCTGCGTCCAGAACATTCGACAGTGTGGCGCCAAAAGCCGCACCTCGCCCATGCCCTACATGCAGAGGCCCCGTGGGGTTAGCTGAAACGAATTCAACAATAACTTTTTTCCCCTGACCCAGATCAGTGCGGCCAAATTTCTCTTTTTGACTTAATATAGTAGGGATTATCTGAGACACAGCCTCTTTTTTCATAAAAAAATTAATGAAACCAGGACCTGCGATTTCTACTCGCTCTATTGCAGAATGCTCCGCGAGAGAACTCCCTAATAATTCGGCTAGCTGGCGAGGAGACTGACGACAAGGTTTCGCCAGCATCAGAGCAATATTTGTGGCGAAATCACCGTGTGATTTATCTTTAGTGCGCTCAACTTTTATTTCAGCCATGGCATCTGCAGGGATTTTTTCCTGAGCTTTAAGGGCTATGAGCGTTTCAGACAATAATTGTTCAACAATTTGTTTCATTGGTTTTTTTCATTCATTAAAAGGCAGCTATTATGCGCTTTTTCATATCAGATGCAAAGTAATTCCCGCTGTAGCGATAACAGCATTTTTCGCAAAGACACGTTATTTTTTCTTTATAACACAAGAAGGCTTATCCTCTTCGACGGGGATCTTTGCGTAAGTGTCTTTAATGTAACCATCTTGTGAAAGCAAAATTGCCATAGGCCTTGTTTTTTCAAAGTGGGCAAAAATAATCATCATCATTACCGTTATGGGAACTGAAAGAAACATTCCTAAAATACCCCAAATGGCGCCCCATAATGCTAAAGCAAATAAAATAATCAAGGGGCTTAAGTTCAGGGATTTACTCAAATAACGTGGCTCTATTATATTCCCCACGACAAATTGAATGGTTATAATCCCTGAGGTTATGATGACAAAGGGCAACCAGCTATCAAATTGTATCAACGCGAGTAACATCGGGAAGGCTGTGGCAACAATAGCGCCTATATTGGGAATAAAGTTAAGAAAAAATATGAGCAAAGCCCAAAATGCGGCAAAATCAAGACCCACCCATTTCATAATCATCCAACTGGCTATCGAGGTAATGAGGCTTAAGAGCGTTTTTATTCCGAGGTAGGTTTGGGTATCGTTAACAATATGCGTAATAATGTTATTTACCAGATCCCGATTATGCTTTTGCGGGAAAAGCGCATCCATCTTTTGTTGAAAAAAATGTTGTTCCACAAATAAAAAGACCACATAAAGAATAATAAGTAACGCTGAGCCGGTCAGAGCAGTAAACACCCCATACAAATTTACTAAAATGCCCTGGACACTTAAATCTTTTAAAAAACCATCCAGCTTGGTTAAAATTTTAATATTGAAGTAGTCATCAATACGGTTAAAAATCCCCATTAAATTTTCTTGATAGCGAGATGACGCTGCTATTACTTCGTTCACGTTATTGGTAATAACATCAATCAGAATTTTAACAAATATTGAAACCAAGAGCAGCGCCAACACCAGACTAAGCCATTGCGGAAATTGCTCTCTCACCACAGGAATGCGCCTCATCGATACATTAATCGTGTTGAGCAAATGCCAAATAAATATCGCAATAATTATTGGGATTAATAAACTGCGACCAGCAATGAGCATATAGCCAGTAACCCAGACTAAAATCATCCCTGCAGCAAAGGTAACGGTGCGATTCATGCGATTATTCCATCCTTTTCGGTCAACACGGCCGTATTTTCCTGTTATTATTCTTTCTTTTCAATAAGATATTATACCGTGCTGTCTCAATCTTGTGAAACACTTGCCGGAGTAGGCCCGGCTCTAACAGCTAAACTCGCCAAGTGTGGCATTAACACCATTGCCGATCTCTTGTTTTATCTTCCCTTTCGCTATCAAGACCGAACTCGCATCACGCCAATACAGGATTTGCGCGCGAATGATTACTGCGTGATTGCCGGTCGCGTCTGTAAAACTGAAGTAAAATACGGCAAGCGCATGATGTTATATTGTTATGTTGAAGATAAAACGGGACTCGTAAAATTGCGTTTTTTTCATTTCAACAAGCAACAAGTCAAGGCATTGAATGAGAGTACATGGATTCGAGCTTTTGGGGAAGTCCGTGTATTTGCAGAGCAGATGGAGATGATTCATCCTGAATATCGTCTCTTGGAGAGTGAAGATGACATTACCGTGGACGAAACCCTTACCCCCATTTATCCCTTAACCGAAGGTCTAACCCAAACCCGCCTGCGTCAATTGGTTAAAATCGCTTTATCGTCTTGCCAATCTTCCCTCAGTCAATTGGAATGGATGACGCCACAACAATTACAAAATGCTTATTTTCCACCCATGGGTGAGGCCATTACCCTCTTGCATAATCCGCCTCCTGACATTTCATCAACCGCTTTGGAAGAGGGTCGCTACCCTCCTTTGCAACGCATGGTTTTTGACGAGTTGCTTGCTCAACGCTTGAGCATGCAGTTTGCAAGACAGCATCGCAATGAGTTATCTGCCCCCTTTATTGCAAAGGAAGATAACTTACAAAAGCGCTTTATTGCTCAATTACCTTATGAGCTGACAGTAGCACAGCAACGCGTTACAGAAGATATTGCAACCGATTTGGCGCAAACGCAACCTATGCTTCGATTAATCCAGGGCGATGTCGGTTGCGGTAAAACAACGGTAGCCGCTCTGGCAGCTCTTCAGGCAATTGCGGCAGGCTTTCAGGTAGCATTGATGGCGCCTACCGACTTACTTAGCGAACAGCATTTTTCCAACTTTAAAAAATGGTTTGAACCCTTAGGTCTGATTTGCAAACGTCTGAGCGGTAAAATGGGCGTTAAAGAACGCCGCGAAACCTTGCAACAATTAGTAAATGGAGAGTGTCAATTATTAATTGGCACGCATGCACTATTTCAGGATGGTGTTGAATTTAGCCAATTAGGTTTAATCATTATTGATGAGCAACATCGTTTTGGTGTTGAGCAACGATTGCTTTTGCAAAAAAAAGGCCAGCAAAATCAAACCATTCCGCATCAATTATTAATGACAGCTACCCCTATTCCAAGAACATTGGCTATGACGCAGTTTTCACACCTGGATATCTCCATTATTGACGAATTACCGCCGGGGCGTATTCCTGTTAAAACGGCCGTGCTGAGTCAAGAAAAACGTGAGCCTATTATTCAACGGCTTAAGGCGGCTATTGCAAGCGGTGCGCAAGCTTATTGGATATGTACCTTAATTGAGGAATCAGAAAAACTGCAATGCCAGGCTGCAACCTTAACCGCTGAAATGCTCCAAAATCAATTACCCGATGTGAGAACAGGTCTTGTACATGGGCGCATGAAACCTGTTGAAAAAGAAGCAACGATGATTGCCTTTAAAGAAAGAAGGCTTGATCTGTTAGTAGCAACTACCGTAATTGAGGTTGGCGTTGATGTACCCAATGCGAGTTTAATGGTGATTGAAAATGCCGAGCGCTTGGGTTTATCCCAATTGCATCAATTACGCGGTCGCGTCGGTCGAGGTAATACACAATCATTCTGTTTGCTTCTTTATCAAACGCCCATTTCAGCAGTAGGACGTGCGCGCTTAAATTGTATGCGTGAAACCTGTGATGGATTTATTATTGCTGAAAAAGATTTGGAATTACGAGGATCAGGCGAAGTATTAGGTACAAGGCAATCCGGTTATAAACAATTTAAAATTGCCGATTTACAACGAGATAAGGCACTTTTACCACAGGTTGCAGCTATTAGCAGTGAATTGCTTAATAAGGCACCAGACACCGCAAAAATTATTGCCAGGCGATGGTTAGGCGAATTCGAACAGTTTTTACAAGGCTGAGAATTTTTTAAGTAAAATATCACAAGTCAAGACTGTTTTTTGCTTTTTTCTTTGGTATGATACTCGTGTTCCATCATTTTTCTCACCTCCATCCCCTTGTGGATAACTAATTCATCTTTCTTAACGAAACTGCTTTTTTCTTAGGCTTTACTAAGTCACGAACTCCTTACTGGCAAAGGCTTTTCTTCGTTTTCTTTCCACCAGCCACCCACTATATTTTTATCCACAAATTCTGTGGATAAGACTGTGCATAGCCTGTCAAATCCCTTATATATAAAGCTAATTAGCTAACTGTATCAGTAATAACCACATGCTTTACCAATAATGAAAAATTTTCGTGCCACACAACGGTCAACAAAGTAGCCCGGATTAGCGCCAGCGTAATCCGGGAAATGCGTTATTGCAAAACATCGATAACCCGGCCATATCAACTAAGTAGCCCGGATTAGCGCCAGCGTAATCCGGGAAATGCGTTATTGCAAAACATCGATAACTCGGTCCAACTTAGGGCAGTGAACGCTCTCTGGTTTCCTGCAAGATTGTAAGCTTTATCGTTACTTCCTGATAATCATAAATCAGGTTACAATGAGCGCCTACAATATGAACGCCCATTCGAATAAGCAAAAAACGTCATTCGAAACGCAAGTTATAATTGTAAACCTTCAGGTGTAAGCACGATCAAGGAAACCGTCATGACAACAGATCGTTATTGGCAAGCAAAAAAGGTGACACTCATTGGCGCAGTCATCAATGCTTTTCTTGGTTTCATCAAACTCATTGGCGGTATATGGTTTAACTCTCACGCACTCGTTGCAGACGGGATTCATTCATTCTCAGATCTGGTGACCGATATACTGGTATTATTTGCTTCCAAATTTGGCAGTCAAAGCGCCGATGATACGCATCCTTACGGCCATCAACGATTTGAAACAGCCGGCACGCTCTTATTGGCGCTTTTGCTAATTCTCGCAGGCTTTGGAATCGCCTGGGACGCTTTATACGAATTAATTTACAAAACCTATGATATGCCCGGGTGGTGGGCTTTACCCATCGCGATCCTCTCCATTGTTGCCAATGAAATTTTATTTCACTACACCCGCCATGTCGGCAAAAAAATACAATCCGCTCTAATTATCGCCAATGCCTGGCACCATCGCTCAGACGCCGCCTCTTCAGTAGTCGTAGCTCTTGGTTTGTTGGGAAGCATTGCTGGCTTTTATTATTTCGATACAGTCGCTGCAATAATCGTCGGCATAATGATCATTAAAATGGGACTCGCTTACGGGTGGAATAGTGTAAAAGAATTGGTTGATACCGCGGTTGAAGAAGAAGTACTGACTAAAATTGAGCACATCATTCGTCAGTTTGACGGCGTTAAAAAAATACATCAATTGCGCACTCGCTTAATGGGTGGGAATATTTTGATTGATGTGCATATTCTGGTAGATCCCTATATCTCCGTTTCTGAAGGGCATTTTATTGCCCAACATGTCCACCATGCATTAATTAAACAATTCAAACGCATTCAGGATGTAATCGTTCATGTTGACCCTGAAGACGATGAGGAAAATTGCCCGTCTTTGCATTTGCCGAGCCGGAAAACACTCGACAAAAAGCTTATCCAACCCTGGCAAGAAGAATTCCCCTGCATCCATTATTGGACACTGCACTACCTGGAAAGTACCATGCGCATAGATTTAGTCTGCCGAAATTGCAAAGGGCAAATGAAAGAGCTTAAAGCAAGAATTGCTGCTGATTTGCTAAACTTTCCTGATATTAGCGATGTGCGTTTATTTAATGAAGACAAGGTAATTGCCAATGAAAAGGCTTTGCACAAGACAATTTTTAAATGCGAGTAAATAACTCGTCTTTGCGAGCTTTTATATGAAATCCAGAAAACGTATAGCACTAACTTTTTAGCCTTACCATGATTGAAGCACGGTCTAATGAGTGTCGTCCCCCAATTTAGTAAGACTTGGTGTGTGTGCGAACCTAGTCTTACTAAATTGGGGGACGACAGGGAAGGAGATTCTCGAGTCAGGCATTGGATTGCTTCACTTTGTTAGCAAGGACGTCATTTTTTCCGAGAGTTGAAAATTGTCCTGTGCAAAGATGAAAAGGCCAAAATCGCTTTTATCAATAGCAATTAGTCGATTATTGAATGAGGTAACAATTACTATCGCCTGCGGTAAGAAAACACTTGCCAAATACAGCCTGCGAAAATATTATGCATTTTCCACTCAGCGCTTTAACGTCATCAACATTTAGTATTGAGAGAATAATTTATGGCCACGGCCTCCTCTTTAAAATTTATTTTTGCACTTGCTATAGTAGGTGTCATCCTGTTAGCGGGATGGTATCCCTTTAAAAAACGCATTAAAAAAGACGCTCATGTGGATTTCCCCATAGGCGAAACATTAGCAACCGGTGTTTTTCTTGGTGCAGGTTTAATGCATATGCTGCCTGAGGCCAACTCCTTATTTATTAATATGGGTTATCATTATCCCTTTGCCTACATCATAGCAGGTGCCGTTTTTCTCTTTTTTTTATGGTTTGAGCATTTAGGCAAAGAGCTTTATCACCACCATCATCATGGCACGCATGCCCATGAGCATCATGATACCAATCACCCCGCTTTTGCTATTCTTGCCTGGTCCATGCTCTCGCTCCATTCGCTGATGCTCGGAGCGGCCTTAGGTCTCAATAACAATAACTCGCTGGTTATTATGTTGTTTCTGGCAATTATTACGCATAAATGGGCAGAAAGTTTTGCTATAGCCGTTCAACTAAATAAAAGCTCCCTTAGTCGCGCCAAGAGCCTTGTTTTTTTTCTAAGCTTTAGCATGATGACGCCTGTTGGTATTTTTATCGGTTGGTACTTTGGGCACGGCATAGAAACAAATTCTCTCGTTGATCCCGTTTTAATGGCAGCTTCCGCAGGAACTTTTCTCTACCTGGGTACGTTGCATGGACTGGAGCGCTGTGTGATGGTTGAGCGTTGCTGCAATTTGCGTGACTTTAGTTATGTGATTATCGGCTTTTTATTAATGGCATCGGTGGCGGCCTATGTCTGAGTTTTTTAGCCAACAACCGCTTATACTGGCCTCAGGTTCTCTCGGGCGACAAAAATTACTCCGCTCATTGGGCCTGGAATTTGACGTTATTCCATCCGACGTTAATGAAGAAGAAATTAAATGCGCCCTTAAATCATTGGATTTCATGGAGTTGGCGCGCCGCTTGGCGGCAGCGAAAGCAATTTCCGTAAGTAAAAATCATCCAGACCATTTTGTAATAGCAGCAGACCAATTGTGTGTACTTGACAAGCACTATCTCGATAAACCCGGTAACCATGCGACAGCGATTAAGCACCTCTGTTTGTTACGCGGTAAAACGCATCAGCAAATAGCCGCCTGTTGTATTGCAAAGTCGGGCAGCATTATTTGGGAGACGCAAGAGATTGCCGCCCTTACCATGAAAAATTTAAGCGACAAGGTAATAGAAGCCTATTTGCAACTTGATAAACCTTATCAAAGCTGTGGCGCCTATAATTATGAAGGACGTGCGAAATGGTTGTTTGAACGAGTAACCGGCAGTGATTGCACTATCGTGGGGTTGCCCCTGATTCCCTTGGCTCAAGCACTGGAGAATCACGGGATCGTTGTATTTTGAATATGAGTAGTAACCTTCAACGCCATCGCTCAAATGAGAAATAAGCTTCCTTCGCAATTGTCTCGGCCGTTTCTTTCTCCAAAGCGCCCCCGAAGTCTTCAACGATTTTTACAAACAATTCCTCATTAGAAGCAAGCTCATTCTCAACTGGAGAAAAAATACCTTTCTCCTTTGCCAATGCCAAAGCCGCAAGCCTAATTTGCATAAAACTTGTGGCACCTTTATCTTCTAAGTAGCTATATGATAAAGGATAAGGCTGCCCCCCTACTTCTTCTGCTATAAAATGGGCATAAGTTGGCGCCATGAGTAATAAATCAAAATTATATTGACTAAGGACATCACCATTAGCCAAACATGTTGTAGCGCTGGTGAGTGTTTTAATATAAGCCAATTTTTCAAAGATTGCTGATAAATTAGCCTGGCTGAGCAGATTGGCTTTATTTAATGTCAGCAATAGGTGGGGTAAATTAGAGAATACCTCTTTCGCTAATCGTATTTTACAAACCTCGACAATATTCGCCTCAGATAGCAACCCAGACTTTTCCAGCACCTCTAGCACATCGGCAATATTTTGTGCATAGTCAGGATGCGCACTCATAATCTGGTACACATCCAGATCTGTACACTTCGCTTTATGAAGCTGAATTAAGAGACTGGCAATTCCAGTCGCGTGCAGGGGACATGCACAAACACCTTCCACATTATCCTTGTTATATAAATTTTCTTTTGCAAGCATTACCAGGGCACGGGCAACATTCTTAGGCTGGGTGCTTACCCCAAAAACCACGGGATGTTTTTCAAGTAAATTGGCTTCGCTTAATATCACCACCGATTCTACCAATTCAATGCTTATTTCAGCCCTGTCAAAAATTTCCGTTAAAATAATGGGTAAGAGTTTGGAGCTAATGGAAACCTCACCAAGTTTTTTGATAGCCACCGCGAGCGTACCACTGTGTGTAGATTCAGGTAATATCCGTGACAGATAGGGCGTTATTTCCCACCCTGCTGCCTTGAAATCTCGAAAGATATATTCAACCAGGTAATTTCCTTCCAAGGTATCTGCAACACCAAATAGATAATTAAGTGTATCTTTTGTTACAGGTAGTAGCCTAAGAAAAGCATTAAATCTATGAGGATATTTCAATTCAAGGATACGAGTAACATTCTTTAAAGTGAGCAAAGCTGGATTCGATTCTTCCAATGTTTTCAGGATATCCTCGATCGGAGAAAATTTTTTCCAATGAACCGACAATAACAAAAAAGGTAAGTCGTCGGTAAAAATTAAATGATATTTAATTAATCTGTTTAACAGACGAAGATAACCACTTAAGCTCATGTTTTCCGATCGTTTTTCCATTTCTCTGAACAAATTCAGTATCTTTTCACGATCTACCATTTTTTGAGAGGCCGCGATGAGTATTTGTATATTGCCTGGAGGGGTTTTTTTATTTAACGAAACAAGCAACCCAGATAATATACGCGCATAAAAATTTTCTGCGAGAAATGCCACGTATTCTGCCGTGAGTATTTGATTAGCCTCTAAAGCTTCAAGAGCAATATAGCCGCCGAAATAATCGGCCAGTTTTTCAAACGTCTTACTACTTTCTGATTTCCCTTCCCGGTCTTCTTTACCCAGGATAATTTTAGCCAAGTCCAAAAGTTCAGTAGGCAATAAAGATCTTTCTTCACCCTTAACTTGTTCGACAAAACTACGCAATTCTCTAACATGCGATTCGTCTACAATCATCCTCCAGTGACCTTTATTGGCATCATAGAGATCAAGGCATTTTTTAACCTTACTATTTCTCATTACAATCTCCTTATTACAAACTCTATTGCGTAAAGATACTTAAAATAAATTACAATTTCTGCAATACTTCTTGTAAATGCTTAACCGGCTCCACCTCCATTTGCAACGGTTGCTTTGGGGCATTCGCGAAAGGAACGATTGCTCGTTTAAACCCATGTTTTGCAGCCTCGCGCAGCCGCTCCTGACCACTTTGTACAGGTCTTATTTCGCCTGCTAATCCGACTTCACCAAAAATAATGGTTTCGCTGTCAAAGACACGATTACGTAAACTGGATACTACCGCAGCAAGTAGTGCCAAATCACTTCCTGTTTCAGTTACTTTTACCCCCCCAACTACATTAATAAAAACGTCCTGATCAAAAGTCGCAATACCACCATGACGATGCAATACAGCCAGTAATATAGCTAACCGATTATGCTCAAGCCCGGCTGTTACGCGTTTAGGCTGAGAGCCTTGGGCTTCATCAACGAGTGCCTGTACTTCCACGAGCATAGAACGCGAGCCTTCCCAAGTCACCATCACCGCACTCCCGGGTGTAGGGTCTGGTTGGCGGGATAAAAATATGGCTGAAGGATTAGCGACTTCTTTTAACCCTTTATCAGTCATCGCAAAAATACCTAACTCATTCACGGCACCAAAGCGATTTTTTATCGCCCGAATTACTCGAAAACGGCTATCATTCTGCCCCTCAAAATAGAGCACGCAATCTACCATGTGCTCCAACACACGAGGGCCTGCAATTGCACCTTCTTTCGTCACATGTCCCACCAGAAAAACCGCCGTTTGCGTCATTTTGGCAAAACGCACGAGTTGCGCTGCGGATTCTCGCACTTGCCCAACACCACCGGGCGCGGAACTTAATGTTTCTGTGAAAATGGTTTGTACCGAGTCGATAACAAGAATACGGGGTAATTCTTTTCCTGCGTGAGCGATAATAGTTTCCACCTCCGTTTCGGCTAAAAGGCGAAGCCCTCCAAGAGGCAATTGCAAACGCTTCGCTCGCATGGCAACTTGTTGCAAGGATTCCTCACCTGTCACATAAAGCACCTTCTGCTTTAAAGAAAGAGTCGCCAGTGTTTGCAGAAGCAATGTGGATTTACCAATCCCGGGATCGCCACCCACCAAAACCACCGACCCCTCCACCAATCCCCCACCCAAAACCCGGTTAAGCTCCGAAAGCCCCGTATCCATTCGCACATCTGAATCAAGCAGTACCACATCTTCTACTGAAGTAATTAGAGAGCGTTGATTCGCATAACTACCAAGACGGGCATTTCTCGCAGGAGACGCCACCCCCTCTTCGTTAACAGAATTCCACGCGCCACATTGCGAACAATGCCCTGCCCATTGGGTAAACACTGCCGCACATTGACTACAAACATATCGCGTTTTTACTTTCATTATTTAGCTACATTCGAGAGAATAGTTGAAGATTTTCGCATAAGGCTAAACACCAGGTATATAGATTAAGTACATAAATTCTGCCAAAGAAGCAATGGCAATGGAGGGGTGACAAGGTGGTATTTATTTTTAGCGCGGAGTGTAACGAGCACTAAAAAAAATACTACCCTGGCAGGACCCCGACGCGCAAAAGTGACATTACAGAGCAGGTTTAGGAGAGTGGTAATCGAACTTACCTATCTACTTAAAACGTGTAGTCATAGAAGAATTGTGCCTCAGGGTCGGGATTTTCCCGGATTACGCTGCGCTAATCCGGGCTACGTCCCTTAAAACGTGTAGTCATAGAAGAATTGTGCCTAGGGTCGGGATTTTCCCGGATTACGCTGCGCTAATCCGGGCTACGTCGCTACACTCGAGAGAATAGTTGAAGATTTTCGCATAAGGCTAAACACCAGGTGGTATATAGATTAGGTACATAAATTCTGCCAAAGAAACAATGGCAATGGAGGGGTGACAGGGTGGTATTTATTTTTAGCGCGGAGTGTAACGAGCACTAAAAAATACTACCCTGGCAGGACCCCGACGCGCAAAAGTGACATTACAGGCAGGTTTAGGAGAGTGGTAATCGAACTTACCTATCTACTTAAAACGTGTAGTCATAGAAGAATTGTGCCTCAGGGTCGGAATTTTCCCGGATTACGCTGCGCTAATCCGGGCTACGTTCCTGCGTCCCTCGTTCCAGTCTGGCTACATCATAAAATCAGCGTATATTTGGGAAAATCCTAGTCGCACTTACCTGTCTATTTTACCATTAAAATGGTAAAATATCTGTCTATCGCGGGGATGATTCAACAGGGAATTATTAATGCAAAACAATGAACAATTATTTCAATGGGCAGTAATAGGAGCAGGACCTGCGGGTATTGCAGCGGTTGGCAAATTAATCGACCAAGGTATCGAGCCCAAAGCTATCCTGTGGATTGATCCTCATTTTAAAGTAGGCGATCTCGGTCAACTGTGGCGGAATGTCTCCAGCAATACATCAGTTGCTCGCTTCACGGATTTTTTAGAAGCCTGCAAATCATTTTCCTATCAAAAATCAACAAGAGATTTTACACTCGACCAATTGCCACCAAATGATACCTGCACCTTAAGCGAAGTTGTTGAGCCTCTCCAATGGATTTCTAATGAGCTGCGCCAAAGAGTAACCTGTGATACATCCATCATCCGTAGTATGAATTTATCGCAAAGAAAATGGTCTTTAATCTCTGATTCAAAAACGTTTACAGCACATAACGTTATTTTAGCAACCGGCGCTGTTGCATCTTCTTTACAATACCCAGGTGTTGATATCATCCCCTTTGATGTGGCCATTGATAAAAAACGACTCGCTGAGACTATTAACCCCGACCATACTTATGCAGTATTTGGCTCCTCGCACTCAGCAATTATTATTCTGCGCTATCTCGTTGAGTCAGGAGTGAAAAAAATAATTAATTTTTACCGCTCACCCTGCCGCTACGCAATAGATATGGGCGATTGGATCTTGTTTGATAATACAGGGCTTAAAGGGCAAACTGCCGCTTGGGCACGGGATAATATAGATGGAACTATACCACCCAACCTGGCGCGCTATAATACAAGCGAACAAAATATAGCCCGCTATTTGCCGGAATGTAATAAAGTGATTTATGCCGTAGGTTTTGAGCGTCGCAATAATATTGTTATTGGTGACTACGATCACGCCAATTATAATCCTCATGTAGGGATTATTGGTCCAGGCTTATTTGGTCTTGGCATTGCCTACCCTGAAATCAAATCCGACCCATTTGGAAGTGTCGAGTCGCAAGTTGGGTTGTGGAAATTTATGGTTTATTTGAATAAAGTGTTGCCAACATGGCTTAAATATCACGCTTGAAACAAACAGTATTCATGAGTCCTGACAAACTACTAATAGCTGTATATACTCAACATTTTTAATAACAGGATGCCCTTCATGTCCAAAGCTATGCACTTTGAAAAATCAATGGCAGAACTTGAAGAAATAGTTCAACAATTGGAGAGAGGAGAGTTGTCGCTCGAAGATTGCCTGAAACATTATGAAAAAGGGATTAATCTCGCCCGTAAATGTCAGGATGCATTAACAAACGCCGAGCAAAAAATAGAAACTTTACGTATTAACAGCTTACAGACTGAGGTACGTGATGAATAATGACAAAATTATTCAATACCTCGCCCATCATGAAAATATTTTACACGAGGCTTTAAAAAATACGGATATACCGGCAAAACGAATTAAAGACGCCATGAATTATGCGCTTTTTCCCGCAGGAAAACGGCTTCGGCCCATTTTGGTTTATTTATGCGGTGAAATACTTGAAATTAAGCCGGAATGTCTTGGCATAATAGCTGCCGCTATCGAATTAACTCACTGCTACTCACTTGTTCATGACGACTTGCCAGCAATGGATAATGATGACTACAGACGCGGCCGATTAAGTTGTCATCGTGCCTTTGATGAAGCAACGGCCATATTGGTAGGCGATGGCATGCAGGCATTGGCAATTGAATTATTGCTCACAGAGTTGCCTAAATTTCTTTCCGCAGAGCAAGTTATTGTCATTACCCGTGAACTGGTCAATGCGAGCGGACCTGCAGGGATGGTCAGTGGCCAGAGCCTTGATTTATCCGAATTAAGTAAACCTTATCTGAAGGAAAAAGAACTTCGAACTATTCATTCATTAAAAACAGGAAAACTTATTGCCGCCTGTATTAATACAGTCCTCGCCGCAAGTTCTTTCAGAGACACGAAAAAAGATGCATTACGCGACTATGCCAGACACTTTGGACTTGTCTTCCAAATGCAAGATGACTATCTCGATAAATATGCTGCAGCCGATATTCTTGGCAAAGGGCGTGCTTCAGATTCTGCGAATAAAAAAATAACCTTTGCAAATCTTTATGATCAAGCCACTTTATCCGAATTAATAACCCGTCATTTTCAACTGGCTAAAGATGCCCTTAAACCTTTTGAAGATAAAGCGCACGATCTGTTAGCGTTTACTGATCATTTACAGCAGCGGAGTCATCTGCCTGCTGAAAAAACGGTGTAGCTGGTAAAGTAGTGCTGTTTGGGTATAATTACGCACTTTCACTGCAATATAGTTATGTATTCTGATGATGACTAAAGAACCAGTTGATGCCGTTATTACATGGGTAGATGGGCACGATAAAACCCATCAGCAAAAACTAACAACTTATTTCGCCAAAATGGGTATTGAACGTCCAGAAGCTGCGGCTCCAACTCGTTTTAATCAATGTGGCGAAATTAATTATTGTGTCAGATCGTTACTGCGCTTTGCCCCCTGGATTCGAACTATCTTTATTGTCACTGATGCCCAAACACCCGATATTATTCAACAGTTAGCTGGCACGCCTCATGAGGGAAAAGTTAAAGTTATCGATCATCGTGATATTTTTTTTGATTTTGAACACTGTTTACCTACGTTTAATAGCTTAACCATTGAATCTGTTATCTGGCGGATTAAAGATTTGTCCAATAATTTTATTTATTTAAATGATGATTGTGCCCTGATTCGCCCTGTTAGCTATGAGGATTTTTTCCGTGGCAACCGCCTTGTGCTTCGAGGAAAGTGGAAAATTCAATCCGAAAAAAAATGGGGTAATTATTTCAAAAAGCTTACCCATTACTTGCTAAAAAAACCGCATGAAATAGTTGTAAAAAATGAGCATCGACGGGTACAGGAAAGCAGTGCAAAATTAGCCGGCTGGAAAAAACATTTTTTTCATTTACCACATGCCCCGTTTCCCATAAAGAAAAATACCATTGAAGCATTTTTTTTAAAACATCCTGATGCGTTGGTGGATAATGTACGCCATCCATTGCGAGACCCCCAACAATTCTGGCCCATTTCATTGTCTCAACACCTGGAAATTAAAAAGAAGGACGTAATATTTGACAACTCTCTTGAGGCCATCTGTGTGAATGGAGCTTACCATTCTCTAGATAAAATTAAATATCGCCTGGCACATGCGGATAAAAATAATAGCGTCGCGTTCATTTGCATGCAGAGTATTGATGCGGCTCCCAAATCAACTCAAGTGCTTATGTTTAACTGGCTTGATAAGCGAATTATTTTATAACCGTTTAAATTGGCATCTTTGCTCGCCAAAACAGGATTTTTTCGTTAATCTGATGAATGCAGTCTGATGGCTAAACCGCTCGTGCGGAGGTAGGGTAATAACCCCGTCTCGAATCAGGCAACAACACAAAATGAATGGAGAACCCGTGGATTTACTGCACTCAGCGAAACTGCTCAACATTGCCTATGCCAGTGGCTTGTTAATCGTGGGCTATTTGCTTGCCAAACGAACCAACCACCTTATTGAGAAAACACTGGGAAAACGTTTTTCACGCCACCAGGTAATGCTTGTTAGCCGTGCGGTTTTTTATCTTATCTTTATCATCTTTTTTGTTTCAAGTTTACAGCACTTAGGCTTTAATTTAAGCGTATTATTAGGAGCGGCTGGCGTATTTACGGTGGCGATAAGCTTTGCCTCTCAAACTGCCGCCTCCAATTTAATCAGCGGCATTTTCCTGTTGTTTGAGCGCCCTTTCAAAATGGGTGACACTATTGAAGTAAATGGTATTAATGGTGTGGTTGAATCCATCGATTTATTATCCACAAAGCTTCGAACATCCGATAATAAACTGGTGCGCATCCCTAACGAAACATTAATCAAATCAAATATAGTCAATTTGAATTATTTTAAGACGCAGCGAATTGATTTAATTATCGGGATTGCCTACGACAGTAATCTTGAGACGGTGAAGGAGTTGTTGTTCTCCATTGCAAAAAATTGTGGAGATGTATTAACCGATCCACCTGCCAACGTTATTATTAATAATTTTGCCAATTCAGCCATTGAACTTAAATTCATGGTTTGGGTAAAAACACCCCATGTCTCCATGGTCAAAAACCTACTGCAGGAAAATATTAAGCAACAATTTGATAAAGCCCATATCGAAATGCCATTTCCGCAGGTTACTATTCATCGCGCTAAAAATTTATCGGAATAAATAACATGACAATCGCACTGCTTGCCACCGGGAATGAAATTATTTATGGCGATACGCTTAATACCAATTGTCAACAAATTGCTCATGCCCTTAATTCAGAGGGGCTGGAGACGGGCTTGCACCTATCATGCAGCGATAGCGACAATGATATTTTAGATTGTATTCAGTTTTTGGCACAAAGGCACAATATTATCATCATCACCGGTGGATTAGGGCCTACATCTGATGACCGTACGCGTTTTGCTCTTGGGAAATTTTTTAAAACACCTTTGGTTGAATTTGCCGAGGCAATTGCGCATATTCAAAAGCGTCTCAACCACTCATCATTAAGTGCAGGCAATAAACAACAAGCTCTTTTTCCCGCAAATGCCGTACTCTTTCCTAATCCGAATGGAACAGCCATGGGTTGTTATTGCAGGCAAGACGACAAATTAGTCGTGCTACTCCCAGGCCCCCCACGGGAATGCATGGCGATGTTTAATCAGTATGCGTTACCTATTTTACAATCAGGCGAACACAGTAATAAGCAATTATTAAAGTGGCGAGTATTTGGAGTAGCTGAGAGTGAAATCGCACAGCGACTTGACGACGCGTTAAAAAATGTTGACTGTGAAACAGGTTACCGATTAGAAACGCCCTACGTCGAATGCAAAGTAAGATTTGAGCCTCAATTACTACCTGTCATTATGCAAATAGTCGAACCAATCCTTACACCCCATATTATTGCAACTACAGGAAAAAAAGCATCAGAGAATTTATATGATGCAATCCTGTACTGGCAAAAACCCCTAACTATTATAGATGAGGTTACCGGCGGGGTTTTACAATCGCTTATTCAGCGCCCGGCTAATTCCGGGCTAGTCAGTTTTCAGGAAGGAAAAAATACCGAGCTGCTATTTCACCTGCAAGGTCTTAAAGAGTACTGGACTGGGCAAGCTCCTGGCAGTACAACATCAGTATCAATAACCTATACATCAGCAAAAGGCTCTGGCAATGAAACCCATGAGCTTCCTTATAGAAGCCCCATGGTTATTCATTATGCGGCAGAATGGTTAAGCTTTCGTCTCTTTCATCTCATCAATCAATTGCATCAATGAATAACACAATTGCTGAGTTCCTTCACCACTAATAGCTGAGATGGGAAATACCTTGCCTTGCCATTGCAAACCCTCTGTAATGGCTTTGATAACCTCTTTTCTTGCGTCTTCATCCGGCAACATATCCATTTTATTTAAAACAAGCCAACGGGGTTTTTGCAGCAATTCCGGATCATATTCAGCTAGTTCATTGATAATAACTTTCGCCGACTCAACGGGATCACTTCCATCTAAGGGCAACACATCAATAACATGCAATAAAATACACGTCCTTGATAGATGCTTAAGAAAACGATGCCCTAATCCTGCACCCTCAGCAGCCCCTTCAATAAGACCTGGAATGTCTGCCATGACAAAGCTTTTGAGAGCCGAAACACTCACCACTCCAAGACCAGGATGCAAAGTAGTAAACGGATAATCCGCAACTTTAGGCTTGGCACTGGAAACCGCACGAATCAATGTGGATTTTCCGGCATTCGGCAGGCCAAGCAAGCCTACGTCAGCTAAAACGCGTAACTCAAGGCGTAAGCGACGAGATTCTCCAAGAGAGCCTTGACTCGTTTGCCTTGGGGCGCGATTAATACTACTTTTATAGCGCGTATTGCCTAAACCATGAAAGCCACCCTGGGCCACCAACAACCGTTCGCCGGCTTTTTTAATGTCGCCCAATTGCTCATTTGTTTCTTGATCAAAAACCAATGTCCCGACGGGAACCTGAATAATTAAATCTTCACCTTTTTTACCGGTGCAATTACCCCCCATCCCACCTTGACCATTTTTGGCCTTGTAGTGACGCTGATAACGGAAATCCACGAGAGTATTTAAATCACCATTACCCTCAAAAAATACACTACCGCCATCACCACCATCACCACCGTCAGGGCCGCCGAAGGGAATAAATTTTTCACGTCTAAAACTTAAGCAGCCGTGACCACCATTACCCGCTTCGACATTAATGAGCGCTTCATCAACAAATTTCATCAGACGTATCTACTTAAAAAAACAAAAAAAAAGCCCCGGAATGGGGCCTGTCAGGAAAATTAACCTCAATTTTCCACAGCAGTAATGTTCACGAATTTACGGTTTTTAACCCCTTTAATCGTGAAAACTACTTGCCCGGCAACCAGTGCATAAAGAGTATGATCACGACCACAACCTACTCCAACGCCAGGGTGAAAACGAGTACCACGTTGACGCACAATGATTTCGCCAGCATTTACTAATTGGCCGCCAAAACGTTTAACACCAAGATACTTGGGGTTCGAATCGCGACCGTTACGAGTACTACCACCTGCTTTCTTATGAGCCATTTCATTCCCCTCTTACATGCTGATCGCAGTGATCTTAACCTGCGTATAATTTTGTCGATGACCCATTTGTTTCATGTGGTGCTTACGACGACGAAATTTAATGATTTTAACTTTCTTGTGACGGGCATGCTCAATCACTTCGGCTTTAACCGCTGCATTAGCAATGAATGGCGTTCCCATGGTAATTTTGTCACCATCAGCGAACATGAGCACATCAGCAAAACTGACTTCACTGCCAACATCACCTTTGATAGTTTCAAGCTTGATAAAATCACCTTCTTTGACGCGGTACTGTTTACCGCCCGTCTTAATTACCGCATACATAACAGATCTCCAACTCGCCTAAATGGCTTTCACAAGTTCAACAAAGTGCCATATTCTATGAAATTACAGCCATGACTTCAAGTTGATTTTAAATTATTGTATACTGCCGTGCTGTTTGTATCTTGTAATGACCCGATTTAAGGTTTGTAATTTACCCTTTTTTATACAAGATATGATGTTTTTTAAGTATTTATTCTGGTCGCAAGATAAATACGACGTTTATTTTTACTCTGGAGATTTTAATGTCACTTATCGTTTTAGAAGCTGAAACAAGAACGGATATGGGGAAAGGTGCGAGCCGCCGCCTGCGTCGTCTTGAAAATAAAGTTCCCGCAGTTATATACGGCGGCGACAAAAAACCAAAGTCTATTCACTTATTGCATAACAAAGTTGTAAAAGCTTTGGAAAGCGAAAGTATTTACTCCAGCGTTTTTGATTTACACGTTGATGGTAAAGTTGAGCACGTTATTCTAAAAGACTTGCAACGTCATCCTTATAAGCCAATTATCCTTCACATGGATTTACAACGGGTTACCGGTAAAGATGTTCTGGTTAAAAACGTACCCCTTCATTTCATTAATGAAGACCTGGCAAAAGGCGTTAAAGCAGGCGGTCGTATTAGCCATTCAATGACGCAAGTCGAAATTCGATGCCAGGCTAAAAATTTACCTGAGTTCATTGAAGTAGATATGACTGACGTCGATATGAATGATGTTGTTCACTTATCTGATTTAAAACTTCCCAAAGGCGCACAATTAACTGTCGACCTGAGTGATGGCTCTCACAATTTGCCTGTAGTTAGCATCCACGCTCCAAAAGTTGCTGCTGCTGATGAAGAAGAAACTAAAGCCCCAATCAGTGAAACTGAAAGTGAAAGCGACACCGAAAACAGCCCGGAATAATACAGCTGTTTTTATTTTCAAGAGGCGGATTTTTCCGCCTCTTTTTCTATCAATTTCTTGCTATTGACAAAATAGAACGCGCATTATGGCCATTAAACTTATTATTGGATTACAAAATCCAGGCTCAGCCTATGAGCATACCCGTCATAATGCCGGAGGCTGGTTTGTTGAAGCGTTGGCTCAGCACCTACGAGCAATATTTAAAGTTGATAAAAAAATGCACGCATCAATTGCAACTATTGAAATGAACGATCAAAGTTGCAGGCTTGCATTACCATCGACCTATATGAACTTAAGCGGTTTACCTGCGCGTGAGATCAGTCAATTTTATCGCATTAAGCCGGATGAAATCCTCGTTGCTCATGACGAGCTTGATCTGCCCACCGGGCGTATAAAGTTAAAAACAGGCGGGGGACATGGCGGGCATAATGGGCTTCGGGATATCACCGCTCAATTAGGCTCTGCTGAATTTCATCGTTTACGGGTAGGTATAGGTCACCCTGGCCATAAAGACATGGTACATAATTACGTATTGGGTAAGCCCTCCCAAGTCGATAAAAAGCTTATGTTAGACGCAATGGAGCGCGGGATTGATGTCATCCCGACTATAGTAACCGGAAACATTGCAGCAGCAATGAATGTATTGAATGGATAAGTTTTGGCCTGGAGCAATTAAATTGGGTTGGGGCAATGGCCTAATGGCATTACCTTTAAGTTCTAAATTTTAGTCCTACGTCCCTCGGCTTGACCGAGGGATCCAGAAACTCCAGGCAATATTTAGATTCCTGGATCCCGTGGACAAGCCACGGGACGTAGGAAATCGCTTAAGGTAATGCCATTGGAGCCATGCTCAAGGAGCCGTCGGACTAAGAACCCGACCTACATTTTGATTTAATAAATATGTCACCTATTATAACAACTTACGAGGTAAATCATGGGATTTAAGTGTGGTATTGTTGGTTTGCCCAACGTTGGAAAATCTACGTTATTCAATGCATTAACCAAAGCGGGTATTCAAGCTGAAAACTACCCTTTTTGTACCATTGAGCCCAATGTTGGCATTGTCATGTTACCTGACCCACGGCTTGATCAGTTAAGTGACATCGTTAAACCACAACAAACAGTACCCACCACCATGCAATTCGTGGATATCGCAGGAATTGTTAAAGGCGCTTCCAAAGGTGAAGGCTTAGGTAACAAATTCTTGGCCAACATTCGTGAAACAGACGCCATTGCCCATGTGGTTCGCTGCTTTGGTATGGAAAAATCCGATGTTATCCACGTGGAAGGCCGCGTTGATCCCATTAGTGATATTGGCGACATTAATACAGAACTAGCGCTAGCTGACATGGACGCGGTAGAAAAACAACTTTTAAAATCCGGTAAATTGAGCAGAAGCGGCAATAAAGAAGCCTTGTTTGAAAAACAAACCTTTGAAAAATTAAAAGCCCATCTTGATGAAGGATTTCCCGTTCGAACTCTCGCACTTACTCCCGAAGAAGAACTACTTACGCGTCGCCTCTTTCTTCTCACGGCAAAACCCGTGCTTTATATTGCCAACGTTGATGACGATGGGTATGAAAATAATCCTCTGCTCGAAAAAGTAAAAAAACTTGCCGAAGAAGAAAACGCCCGTGTTGTGGCCTTATGTGCCGCTACAGAAGCCGAGCTAGTCGAATTGGAAGACGAAGACAGACAGGAATTTATGGCCGATCTGGGGCTTTCAGAACCCGGTTTAAATCGCGTCATTCGCGCAGGCTATGAATTATTAGGCTTACAAACCTATTTCACCGCCGGTGTTAAAGAAGTACGTGCCTGGACGGTACAAAAAGGCGCAACAGCACCTCAAGCCGCAGCGGTTATTCATACTGATTTTGAAAAAGGATTTATTCGTGCAGAAGTCATTGCCTTTAATGATTTCATTACTTACAAAGGCGAGCAAGGAGCAAAAGAGGCCGGTAAATTACGACTCGAAGGCAAAGAATATATCGTGGCAGATGGCGATGTAATGCATTTTCGTTTTAACGTGTAGCACGCTGTATAGCAGTTGGCAGATTCTTCTTTATATGGGATTATAATTTCTTCATACAGAATGCTGTATAGGGAGATTATCGTTATGCATGATGAAGATTACAGAAAAAATGCCAAGGATTCGAGTAAACGTGCTGCAATGAGCGGTATTACGATAGCCAGGTCGTCAATAGAGTACATTAAAGCACTGGAATACTATGACCAGATTGAGAATAAAACTGTAGAAGATATAAGAGCGATGGCAAGAATATATCGCTCTCTTGGCTTTAATGATGTTAATCGAAAGCGTTATAAAGAGGCTGCCGATAATTATTCAAATGGCATTAATCAATTAAATGCAGTTTATTTAGAAGAAATTTACGAATTAGATGATCCAGATTATCGACTGCTAACATGGTTATATACTGGCTTGGCTGATACTTCTTTTGAATTACATAACGCAAAGGCAGGATCTGCCACCTTAAACGATGCTCTGAAAACTTTTAACTGTATTAAGAATAAAACCGCAGAAGATTACAGAGAATTTGCCAAGACCTGCATGGTAATTGCTCAAAAGGACAAAAATTTAGACGAATCGTCAAAAATATACAATATAGCACTGGAAAATTATAACCAGATTGGTGATAAAACTGTAGAAGAAATAAGAGCGATTGTAGGGATATATCGCTCTCTTGGTACAAATTACTTTAATCAGCAAAAATATGAAGAGGCTGCCGATTATTATTCAGATGGAATTGAACAAATAGAACGCGTTAATTCAAAAGAGCTTTACTCTTTAGCAGATGAAGATTACCGACTGCTAATATGGCTTTTTATTGACTTCTCTGACACTTTATTTTACCTGCACTATAACGATGCTAGTAGTTTAGCGTTCAATCATGCTTATATTTCCTTTATGCGAGTTAATAATAAATCCGCAGAGGAAAAAGAGATTAAGGGGGATGCCAAAGAATTTCGACTGTATTTTGAGAAGGCTCTTTCTTCAAAAGAATTCCGCGCGTCTTTAGCCTATCAAAATCATGATTTAATTCTGGTTAATAAAAAAGAAGATAATGAATTTGTTGACCGGTTTGAAACTTTCGATCTCGAACCCATGCAAGAACATGATCATCAAAATGCCATTTGTTCCCAAGTTATTGAACAGCATGATGAGAGCATTGATGTGTTAATAAATGGATTGACAGGGATATGTCTTGAAAAACCAAGGCTTTTTCCATTTATTTTGCGAGAGCCTGAGGATAAAGACTACCGTGAGACGGCAGCAAATTATTTAAAATTGACCAGACAATTAAGTCGTGAGGGCAAAATAAACAATATCTGCTCTGCTTATAAAGAAGCAAAAATAGCCCTTAATAAAATTAAATGCAAAGAAGCTTGCGATATAGAACACTTAGAGATTATAGAGACGAATCTGTCTGAGTGGCATGCGCAATTAAAAAATGCGAACCAAGGTGTCGTTACTTCTGGCATTCAAGCAATACAAGCGAAACCCTCCACATCCTCTATAACTTCAAGCCTATCCATGACATTATTCGCGTCCTCCTCATCAGCCACGATAACACCCGCCCCTTCACCATCACTTGAAGGTGAGTTTGCCATGGATATTTATGATGAGGATGGCGAGTGGAGTGAATTTGTAGTTTCTGAGGTTTCAGCGAGGGTTACGCCCTTGAGTTGATATCACAGGGCATTAAAAGTAGTGTCAATCTCCAGCACGCGTCTTTGGGCACTAAACAAACCCTGAAACCGTGCGAGCCCCTCATCTCGCATGGCCGTTGCATGACATCTTATATACTCTTCATACGACTTAAAATCTTTTAAATAATAAGCCACCGTGATTTTCTTGACCCCTGCTGTATCATCCAACCGGTCAATTAATAACTCCGCTTTAACAAAGCCTTCCAAGCCAAGAATTTTCTTTATATGAGGCTTTAGCCAAGCAAGATAGTCACCCACTATATCGGCATTGATTTCCAGATTTACTTCATATTTCAACATATAAATTATCCAAAATTTAAATTATATTCTGCAGTTATATTTAGCTTGTCCGAGGCATCCACCCTCTCGCCCACGTGCTTCGGCTTGTCCGAGGCATCCGCCCTTTCGCCCACGTGCCTCAGCTTGTCCGAGGCATCCACCCTTTCGCCCACGTGCTTCGGCTTGTCCGAGGCATCTGCCCTTTCGCCCACGTGCCTCGGCTTGTCCGAGGCATCCACCCTCTCGCCCACGTGCCTCGGCTTGTCCGAGGCATCCACCCTCTCGCCCACGTGCTTCGGCTTGTCCGAGGCATCCGCCCTTTCGCCCACGTGCCTCA
>JAUXWR010000064.1 GCA_030680075.1 Legionella sp. | reverse complement strand
CGAGGCGATTGAGTCGACCTAGTTCGGCCTGGCGGGGTTGGCCGTGCCAAACGCACCGACATCGTCGAGCGCGTCGGCCGGAACATCCGGCGACAACTCCTTCGACGACATGAAGCCCGCCGTTCCGTCCGACATGACGATGCGTAGCCACTCGCCGTCCGGCGCCGTTTCCGTCGCCAGCACCAGGGTTCCTATTTTTAATACGGCCTCGAGCTGATAACTCGCGCCGGGACCTGTTCGCACCGCGCCCCCATCGCGCGTGACGCTATAAACGCGTCCGACGACGTCGATCGTCTCCGCAGGAGCGGCGGGCGAGGGGTCCATCAGTGCGAAAGCGCGGTCGTAAAGGTCTTTGGCCATCACCGTCAGCGGCGCCGGGGTCGAGTAGGCGACAAACGTGCTGAGCCCGGCAATGATGACAGCAAGCGGCAGGATCTGAACCATCGGCGCCCAGCCCGGCTTTGCCCAGCGATCTTTAATTGCGCGTGTGGCGGCCCCGAGGGGCGCAAGGAACTGTTCCACTTCGCCGCGCAATCTTGAATTCTTCGCGAAGAACAAGGCCTGCTCGGCGGCGCTGCGCGCCAAATCAGTTTCGCCGCGGGCGCGGAACGCGCGCGCTTGGCGCAACAGCAGACGCGCGTTGCGGTCCGCGGGCTTGCGTCCGCCGCGCACATTGGTAATCAGCGCTTTGATCGTTTCCTTCGGACCGTTCGGCCAGGCCCACCAGCCGGCGACCCACGTGAGCAGCGAGGCCTTCACGGCCGCGCGGTCCGCGCACGTCCGGCAGAAAATGCCCGCGACGGCGCGTTTCTGCACGCGCTTCACGCGGCCCCACACCAGGTCGAAAATAACGTAGCGCGGCTGTGCGGTGATTTTTCCGCAGCGGCACACCGCCGGTTCATCGACACCGGAAAAATTATTCGGCCTGCCGGCGGTGGGCGCGGCCGCCTTTGGTTTTGCTTCCGCGCGCCGCGGCTCGGATTTGGCCTCCGGCTTCGGCTCAGTCTTTGGTTTCGCCTTCTCCTGTTTCTGCGCGTTCTTCCAGGGGCGGTCATAGACCGCACGCTTCTCCGGATCGCTCAGCGTGTCATAGGCTTCGTGCAGACGGTGAAACTGCTTGGCGGCGATGGGCGAGGTATTGAAGTCCGGATGCAGCCGTTTCGCCTTGGTGCGATAGGCCGACTTCACGGCGTCGGCATCCGCATCCTCGGCTATGCCGAGGGCGATATAGTACCCTTTGGGATCGCGGGTCAGACTGCTCATCACGCCCGTTTGCCAAAAACCTGGAAAGAAGCCGTTAAGAGCGCGAATTTAGGCCCAAAAACCCGGCTTCTCAGGTGAAATTCCGGCCGGTAGGGGGTCGGCGAACTTCTTCGTCACCTGGAACGTCAGGCCGCCTTTGAGCCCCATGGCGCCGTTCGCTGCGGCAAAGATGCACAGAAGATCGCGCCGCATATCCTCGGGCAGCGCCTCTTTCGTGCGTAGCACCATATCGAACCTGCGGGCTTCGGTGCGGAACATCCCGTCGAACTGCATGGCGCCCAGACGCGACAGATTAAGGTCGATGAGGAATCGCGTTCCGCCTTTCTTTCCGCCGCACCCTTCGGACTCGCTCTCGCCTTCGCGGCGGGTGATGAGGGCAATGCGGTCGATTTGGCCCTGCGCGTTCCAGGGTACGGGCATTGCGCGCCATTCGGCGCCGCTCTCGCGGCTGCGCGACGCCAGTTCGGCGACTTC
>JAUXWR010000057.1 GCA_030680075.1 Legionella sp. | reverse complement strand
GTAAGCAAAATATTGAAAGAACTTCTTCGGACATAATCGTCGCAGTGGATCGTCTTGCTCGATCACCGCGAAACTCTCAACAAATGCAATCAGGCTGTTATGCATTTCTTACATTAGAACAGATGATAGGCCTTCGATGTGATCAACCACTGACCGTTGATCTTGTGGAAGGTCAGGTAGTCGATGAACACGGCTGTATTAATGCGTACTTTAACCTTGGCAAGAGCTTGGCTATCCGAAGCGAAATCAATCAAGAGTATCTCTTCCTCGCGCGTTGCGCCGATCGACTTCGGCGACTGGCGTTCTGATAGGATCTGTCTGTATTGCGACGCCGGCCACATAGTCAGCTGACCCTCGCGGAAGCCGTGCAATTGCGCCGTGTCGCGAAATACGTTGTTGAACTTCGACATATCGCAGTCATACATGAGTTCGAAATACCGCCGCACCGCGGCTTCAACTTCCTGTTTGGCGTGATTTTCCGACATGGCCTTCTCCTTTTAATGCATGCTGAGCGGCGGGCTCATTCGATGACGAACATTTCGCTAGTGTCGAAATCGGGAGATAGCAGTTCGGGCGTGTCCCCGGTGATAAGGAAGAGGTCCTGGCAGTGCCAGTGATCGAGGAACGGCTCAAGCGCGACCACCATGCCCTCTTGTAGTGGCACATTGTTGCCGCGGCAGAAGATAGGATTTTGCTGGTGCCACCATGGCCCAACACTGTGTCCGACGAGGCCGGCAGTATAGTTCCAGCCGACCTTCGCGAAGCGGTCAACGACGAACTGGTAAAGGTCGCCCGAAGTGACACCTGGCCGAAGGCGATCCGCAGTCGCCTGGTAGATCTCATAGTAACGTGCATAGTCGGAACGCTGATTGTCGCTAGGCTTTCCAATCACTGCGTTGCGGCTCTGGTGTCCTGGGTAGCCGCGGAGATATGCGAGGTAGTCTGTGCGCACGATATCACCGCGCTCAAACACGAAGTCGCTTTCTCCGCAATAGATTATCGGGTTGCGGTGCGAATTGAGAATACCGTGGGCGAATTCGGCGCCTTCTGAAAGGCAACCACCTATTATTCGCCCATGCACTTGCGTCTCACTTTCGCCCGACCTCACAGTCGGGAGTACGCTCGCGAAGACCTTGTCGAGCAAGCGCGCACCGGCGCGGAACCTGTCGATTTCAGCGGTCGTCTTGATCCAGCGCACTTCATCCAGCGTATTGGTGGCGTCATGCATTTCCAGATTAGGTAGGCGCTGTTGCAGTTCGGCCCAGTAGCCTGCGCCGATAAAGTTGCGATCGAAGCCAACGCGTGATTTGCCCAGTCCGAGACGCTCAATGACGCTGCCCACGCGGTCAAAGAGCGATTCCCCATAGCCGTCATACACCTCAACGTCGCGGATCCAGGAATCACGCCGGGTGGCGCCTCCGGCTGTCACGTCCACAACTATCACCGGTTGCGCGTCTCTGGGCCAGACGACAACGATACCTCGCGGCGAGCCTCCCAAGTCCAGGTGTCGGGCGAGCGTGCCGTGATAAGCTATGCTCGCGAGGTAGGAGACATTCGCACCACCGCGCACCACAACCGCGGCAAGTTCGTCGCGATCCATCAGGGCATGAAGCCGTTCGATATTGACTGTTTTTGAATCCGGCGGGGTTTTGGACTTTTCGGTCATCGGTGCCTCAACCTCTCTGTTTCGGTCTCGTCCACGCCGCGTCCATTGGCTGTCAGTGCGACCCCATAGAGGGCGCGTGCTGCCTCGCGGCTCACGATGCCGTCGCGCACGTCGCGCAGCACCAGTGCAGAGTCCCGCGCCATGGGATCGCCCCAACCACCGCCTGCGGGGGAGTCGATCTGAACCTCCACCGGATCGAGCCAGCCAGTGCCGAATTGTGGTGGCACCCAACACCTCCCACCCGGATATATGAAGCGGACCGCGCCGGCGGCGCCAGTCGTCCCACCACTAACACCGTAGCCGGACGCGGTGCGCTGACCTTCGCCGCGGAAAGCGTATTCAGCGCGTTCCAATACCCGAGCGCGGTAGTTCACTCCCGCGCCGCCACGATACTTACCTGCACCAGAAGTGTCGCAACGCAGTTCCTGCTGCAAGAACTCAACTGGATAGAGTTGCTCGTAGGTCTCGCAGTTTGGCACAGTAAGCTTGCCAAGGCTGTTTAGTGGGCCAATTTGTTCGAACCCATCACGCCCTTTCACGGCGCCCGCCGCCGGCAACCCGCCCCAGTGATACATCACATAGGTGCTGCCGGTGAGTGTCGGCCCTGCCATATTGCAATGGCTGATTTTGCCCCAACCGGCGCAAGCGCGCTCAGGCGCAGCCTGCGCCAATGCCTTCCAGCAGGCATGGATGATCTCATGTGCCGGAAGCACAGTGCACATAGTCACGGGCGCTGGGGGCCGCGGGTTGAGCATGCTGCCAAGCGGCGCGTTAATATCCAGACAGCGATAGGTCCCCTCGTTGCGGGGGATGTTAGGATCGAGGAAGGACGTAAGCGCAACGTAGGTCGCCGAACGGGTGTTGCTCAATGAACTGTTCTTGAACCCCTTTATCTGCGGGTCTGTTCCGCTGTAATCGAAACGCAGCGAGTCTCCTTTTTTGGTTACCGCGACGCGAATCCATATCTCTCGCGCCTCGAAGCAATCATTGTCGGTCATTTCCTCGCCGTAGTATGTCCCGTCGGGAAGCTCGGCAACAGCCGCACGCATGCGTCGCTCCGCATAGTCAAGCACGCCGTCGAGATAGCGCCCGCGGTCCTTGGGCCCAAGATCATTCGCAAGCATTTCCACCTGGGTGGCGCCGATCTGTGTCGAGCCGAGCATGG
>JAUXWR010000051.1 GCA_030680075.1 Legionella sp. | reverse complement strand
CAGTTGATCGAGTTGACGCCCGACAGCTGCACGCGATCCCGGAACGCATGATCGTTGAACTTGGCTTTGACGAGTGCCTGACAATCGTCGAAGGTGCCTTTGACGGCGACCGCGTGAACATTTTTTTCGGTCGGCGTCGTCATCATGCGGCGTTGCACGTCCGACACGCGGCCGTCCGGGAACAAGATCACCACATCGACGCGCTTGGACGAGCGGAACGCTTCAATCGCGGCCCCACCCGTATCGCCCGAAGTGGCGCCGACGATGGTCGCGCGTTGCCCGCGTTTTTCGAGTACGTGATCCATGAGGCGGGCCAGCAACTGCATGGCGACATCTTTGAACGCAAGTGTGGGCCCGTGGAAAAGTTCAAGGATGTAGCGTCCGGGTGCAAGCTCGACGAGTGGGGTAACTGAGGGATCGCCGAAACCTGCATAGGCGGCGTCCGCCATGCGCTTCAGTTCAGCGCGCGAGATCGTATCGCCCAGGAACGGCAAGATCACTTCGACGGCAATGTCGGCGAACGATTTGGTCTTGAACGAGCGGATCGTGTCAGCGGAAAGCTCCGGCCAGGACTTCGGGAGATAGAGCCCGCCGTCACGCGCCAGCCCCGCCAGCAAAACGTCGTCGAAGGCGAGTTCAGGCGCCGTGCCTCGTGTCGAAATATAGTTCAAAGGGCAGGCCTCTTTGCAAGTCTCAGCACGTCTGAAGCGAGGGTGCGCGGACCCTAGTGCCATGATCCACGCCGGACAAGTCTAGCTGTGGCAGACGGTAATGCTACACACAGGCTGCATTAAGGTTGTAGGCGCTTTTGATCGTATTCGGCGAGCCGCGGGCGGGCATAGACCGCGAATATGACTACCAGCGTCAGAGCCAGCCCGTACCACGTCACCACGTATTGCAGATGTGAATTTGGTAGCCGGACCTGGGTCGTGCCGCCTTTCGGCCAGCCGCCGGGGTTGGCGGGCTCGGCCTCGGCATCGATCGAGAAAGGCGCGTAGCCCTGCAAGCGCATCAGCGAGAGTTCGTTTGGTGAGGGCGGACCCTTTTCGCCCCAGCGCATGGCCCAGGTATC
>JAUXWR010000375.1 GCA_030680075.1 Legionella sp. | reverse complement strand
CGCCGCCATTCTGGAGATCATCTACTGCCGGCTGTTAAAGGTCACCTATATGCGAACGTTTGTCAGCGGGCTGGTCAAGTCGAGCGGCCCCATTGCAGCCATATTTGCAGTGGACCCCAATCCAGCGCCGCCCGCCCTGCTGCTGCTCCTGCTGGCATGGGTCTTTTTTTGGGAAATCGGCGGGCAAAATATTCCGGCGGACTGGAACGATACTGCTGAAGACCGGCGTGTCAACGCAAAAACAATCCCGATTCACTTTGGTGCTCAAAAGGCCGGGCTGATCGTCATGATTACACTGGGACTTACAACGGCGGCCAGCATGCTTCTTCCGCTGGCATCCCCCTTAAACCTTGGTCTGCCCTACCTGCTTGCAAGCGCTTTCATTGGATACATTCTACTTCTGAAGCCGGGCTATCAACTCTACAAATTACAGGAGGGACGTCTGGCGGCGACGCTGTTCGATAAAGCCAGCCATTATCCGGCGGCACAATTCGTCATCATCACCATCTTCCTATTGGTGCAGGCATAGATCCGCCATGGTCAGCGCGGGCAGCAAGGAAAACAAAATGGCAGTCAGAGCCGAAGTTGTGATCGAAAATGCAAAGATCTTCACCGCCAGCGCGGACATGCCGCGCGCGGAAGCCGTGGCGGTAAAAGGCAGCCGCATCCTCCATGTGGGGACAAACGAAAGTGTGCGCGAATTCAAGGATACTTCGACGCGAGTGATCGACGGGCGGGGACGGACATTGACGGCAGGTTTCATTGATGCACATTTCCACCTGCTCTGGGGAGCCGTTTGGGCGGGCAGCGCACAACTCTATGACGCACAGGATTTGAGCGACGTGGCAAGATCCCTGACGGAATTCGCCGCGCAGAACAAAACCTCCGCATGGGTGGACGGACGCGGCATCAAATATGGGATCGTCTCCACACGCGAAGAACTGGACAGGATCATCCCGGACAGACCCATATACATCAACGCCTATGACGGGCACACATCCTGGGCAAATACGAAGGCGCTGGAAATGGCGGGCATCCTTCAGCCCGGCCTGGAAGCCGAGGGGGTTGGCGTCATCGTCCGCGACGGGAACGGCATCGCC
>JAUXWR010000030.1 GCA_030680075.1 Legionella sp. | reverse complement strand
CAACAGGAACTTCGTCAAAAAGACGCTGTGATTTCTCAGAAGGATCAAGAGCTTCAGACCGAAAAGAAAAATTCATCATCGCTCTGGGCGCAGCTTCAACAGCTCCAACAAGAATTGAAGAAACTCCAACTAGAAATCGCCGATCTGAAGAAAGATCCCGATCACGGCGCAACGACGAATCTTCCGGCTCCTCGCTGCTTCGACATGCCCATCTCGTCGCTCCCCGAAGTCAAGCAATGCCTCCGCTTGATGCTCTCCCTCCGCGAGGTTCCTCCTGGCCGCCCCGATCTTCAACCACACATTCCGACGGATCAGCACATCAACAACACTTTTGCCGCCCTCGACTTCCATCTCAACTCCATCAAGAGTCGCGATTCCGTCAAGAAACTCGTCGCCGACTGCGGCCTCAGCGACGACAACATTCGCGCGCTCTACCTTTACGGCGCTGAGCATCCTTATGCCGTGTACCGCTGGCTGAACGGCTGGCTGACCGGCTCTCGTCGCGACGACAAAGTCAAACAGGCAGTCGGTCCCTTCTTCAATCAACTTTACCGCGCGATGGAGAAACTTCCGAAAATCAAATCTCGCGCTGCCCGCGCCGTCAAAGTTCAGAACATCCCTTCGTTAGCCGCGACGTATGATCAATACGTGACTCGCCTCGCGGCGGGTGAACATCTTTCGTTCTGGGGCGTGAGCTCTTTCTCGACGAACGATGATGTCATCAACGATCCGATGTTCTGCGGCAACGAACACGAGGAGGGTATCATCTACATGTGCGGCGAGCTCGTCGGCGTCGACATGGAGCCGTTCAAGCCCGACGGAATGGAGGGAGAAGATGAGATCCTGCCGATGTGTCCTGCTGTTTTCGAAGTGCAAACTGCGGTGAAGAACGGAAAGAAGTTGATTGTGGGTATTAAGCAAACAGGGCATGAAGTGTTTTCGTATGTGGAACCGATGTGAGAACAACACCACCACCACCAACAAACGTATTTTTTTAATTATTTTTTTTGAATCTCATTTATTA
>JAUXWR010000025.1 GCA_030680075.1 Legionella sp. | reverse complement strand
GATAGCGTAATCCGGGTATCGGTGCACAGGAGTAGGTCATTCCCGGATTACGCTGCGCTAATCCGGGCTACGTTGGATAGCTTCCAATTCCTTTAACGTGCCACCTCATCACTGTAGCTCGGATTAGCGATAGCGTAATCCGGGTATCGGTGCACAGGAGTAGGTCATTCCCGGATTACGCTGCGCTAATCCGGGCTACGTTGGATAGCTTCCAATTCCTTTAACGGCCCACCTCATCACTGTAGCTCGGATTAGCGACAGCGTAATCCGGGTATCGGTGCACAGGAGTAGGTCATTCCCGGATTACGCTGCGCTAATCCGGGCTACGTTGGATAAAACGGCCAAGCCCTATCATTTAATAATAAGTGTATGGATAAATTCAATGATTGTATCACGTAAATGCCTATAAACATGTGATAAAATGGTGATTTTACGAAAGAAACTGTATTATTTTACCCGTTTTTTTGTTACTAATATGGTTTAACAAATAATAATAATGCCCCTTCATGAACTTACCGCGTATCGTGCTTTTTGGTCTTTTTTTTCTACTCGCTTCATGCGTTAGTAAGCCTCCCTCTGATGTAAATAATGTATGTCATATTTTTAAGCAGTATCCTAAATGGGCGCGATATACAAAAGATGTAGAACGTCGCTGGAAAGTACCCGTTCCCGTACAAATGGCTATCATCCATCAAGAGTCCAAATTTGATGGTCGCGCCAAGCCCCCACGCACCAAAATGCTGTGGGTCATTCCCTGGAAAAGGCCATCCAGTGCTTATGGGTATTCTCAGGCGCTGCGTTCTACCTGGGCTCATTACAAATTAACGAACGGTGGTTTATTATCATCCCGCACCAATTTTGATGATGCCGTGGATTTTATTGGCTGGTATGCAAATCAGGCTAATCGACAAGCAGGTATTCCTCGTAATGATGCCTACTCTTTATATCTCGCCTATCATGAAGGGATCGGAGGTTATCAACGCAAGACTTTTCTCAAGAAGCCCTGGTTAATACAAGTCGCAAAAAAAGTAAGTGCTCGTTCTGCAATTTATCAAGCCCAATTAAATGCGTGCAAGCGGCGATAAACAACCAAGCAGATATTTATGAGCGGCAGCATTAAAAAGTTGTCCTTGTCACTATCGATTTTGCATGACATTAAGTTCATGAAACGGTAGGATCAGCGCTTATATTTAGCAGGAGTTAATCGGATGCGTTTAATGTTATTAGGTGGCCCAGGGGCTGGGAAGGGCACGCAAGCACTGAAATTAGTTAACTATTTTAAAATCCCGCAAATCTCAACGGGAGACATGCTGCGTGCGGCGATCACTGCCGGCACGGAATTAGGAAAGAGTGCCAAAGCGGTAATGGACGCAGGTAAACTGGTTTCTGATGACATCATTATTGATCTCGTTAAAGAGCGACTTCAACAACCTGATTGCGTTAACGGTTTTTTATTTGATGGCTTTCCGCGCACAATTCCTCAGGCTGACGCTTTAAAAAGCGCCGGAATTAAGCTTGATCATGTTGTTGAAATAGCGGTACCTGATGCTGATATTATTAATCGCATTAGCGGGCGACGAGTGCATTTGGCCTCAGGACGCGTTTACCACATTAAATTCAACCCTCCAGTCAAGGATGGGTTTGATGATTTGACAGGGGAGCCATTAGTACAACGAGATGACGATAGTGAGGAAACTATCGCGAAGCGCCTGGAAGTGTATCACCATCAGACAGAGCCTTTAATTCAATATTATCAGGAGTGGGCAAGCTCAAATAGTCCTGAGGCACCTGTTTTTCATCGCGTAAGTGGGGTTGGCAGTGTGGACACTATTTTTTCTGCTATTATTTCTGCTGTTACAAGCCAAGGATAGAACATGTTGCTTACGACTGTTAATGCTTCACAACTTGAAGAGCTCATCGAAAAAAATGAGATAGTTTTTGTGGATTTTTGGGCAGAATGGTGTGCTCCATGCAAACAATTCGGCAAAATTTACGAAAAGGTAGCCGCTGAAAATCCGTCTGTTGTTTTTGCCAAAATCAATATTGAAAATGAAGGTAGTTTGGCAGAAACATTTAATATTCGTTCAATCCCTCATTTACTCGTTTTTAAACAAGGTATTGTGGTTTATTCCGAGTCAGGCAGCATACCTGAGTCAGCGTTAAAAGAGCTGGTAGAACAGGCAATAGCAGTTGATGTAAGCAGTATTCGTTCAGAAATTGACGAGGAAAAGCAATAAAATACCGAGCCGCGACCGTCAGGAAGCGTTCACTGGGCGTGGTGATACTCTCGGCTCGGGAAAATTTCAGCAGCTATCAAATCTCGTGAACACTCCCTGACGGTCGCGGCTCGGTTATATTAACGTTGTTTTTTCTTGTCGAACCGCGCATTTTATTTTTAATTAGATACTCGGCTAATTGTCCACTGCTTTCGGCGGTAAAATATAATCCCAATTTTGTGCGGCGCCATAGAATATCTTCGCACGTTGTAGCCCACTCTTCTTGTAATAAATAATCCACTTCTCGCTGATATAGTCCATTTCCAAAATGTAGCCCCAGATCACTAATTTTTTTACATCCATCGAGCAGCGCCTCTGTATTAGTCCCATAAGTTTCCAATAAGCGCTTTAGTATGCTTTCATCTAACCAATAATAATTTTCATGAGCATAATGACAATAGTTTTTATAATTCATTTTACCCCAAAGTGCACCTGGTAAAGGGGATGCCTTAGTATTAGATTCAGGTAACGTGGGAAATACTGCTTTTAATTCATTAACAGCCTCTTCAGCCAATTGCCGATAAGTTGTAATTTTGCCTCCATAAATGGTTATAGCGGGTGCAGGCTCTTTAGTGAAATGATAGGTATAGTCACGGCTTAATGTCTGAGGTGAGTCAGCTTTGGCTGCAATCAGAGGCCTGACCCCACTCCAGGTATTAATGATATTTTCGCGCAATAATTGCTTTTTAAAATAATTTGCAACCAATTCAAAAAGATAATCAATTTCTTCGGAAGAAATAGCCACGTCATCCAGATTTCCAGAAAAAACAACATCTGTTGTTCCTATCATTGAATAACCATGATAGGGAATGACAAAGACTATGCGTTTATCATCATTTTGCAAAAGATAAGCATGATCCCCTTCGTAAAGTTTATGTACAACGAGATGGCTCCCTTTAATAAGAGACATTTTATATTGGCTAGGGATGTTTAGACGCTGATTAGTTGACTCAACCCAAGGACCTGCTGCATTGACAATTGAACGGGCAATCAATGTATTTTCTTCCCCTCCCCAGGTTCTAGTCGTCAAATGCCATAGACCATCGACTACCTTGGTACTCACCAGTTCAGTCTCGGTTAAAATTGTGGCCCCATGCTTTTTTGCTTGTAAGGCATTGGTTAAGGTTAAACGCGCATCATCCGTGGTGCAATCATAAAATAAAAACCCTTTTTTAAATTCCTCTGCTAACGGCGGAAAATAAAGCGATTTTTTGTTTCGCTTGATAAGCTTGCTTTTAGGTAATTTATTGATGCGACTTAAATTATCATAAAGAAACAAGCCCGCCCGCAAAAACCAGGATGGGCGTATAGATTGCTCAAAAGGAAGTACAAAAGGAATTGGGCGCACCAAATGAGGCGCTAAATTTAGCAAGAGCTGGCGCTCGTCCAGGGATTTTTTAACTAATGAAAAATTATAATGCTCAAGATATCTTAAACCACCATGGATTAATTTAGTGCTGCTTGAAGATGTTTTTGAAGCCAAATCATCTTTTTCGACAAGTACCACCGACAATCCGCGCAAAGACGCGTCCGCCGCTATGCCACAGCCATTTATTCCGCCACCGATAACAGCCACATCAAAAATTTGATTCATGTTTGTGTCTTCGCAAAATGGGTATAAAATCCTCATGATGAGGCTGGAGGACGATACCGGTTTCCCAATACTTTACTCAATTATAATCAGGAAATAGAAAGCAATGAAATATCTGCTTGCCATTGATCAAGGAACGAGTAGTACTCGCGCAATGTTATATACGCAGTCTGGTCAGTTAGTAACCATGAGCCAGCATCCCTTAACCCAATCTTATCCCAAAGCCGGTTGGGTAGAACATTGCCCTGAAGAAATATGGTCGAAAACATTAATGGCCATCAAAGAAGTGGCTTCTCACACCGATATAAAAAATATAATTGCCTGTGGAATAACCAATCAACGTGAAACAACATTAATTTGGGATAAACAAACCGGTAAATGCTTGTATCCCGCGATAGTATGGCAAGACAGACGTACCGAAAATTTTTGTGAATCGCTAAACGGTTACTCAAAAATGATTAAAGAGAAAACCGGTCTTCGACCTGATCCCTATTTTTCGGCGAGTAAACTTCACTGGTTACTGACAACGATTCCCGAGGCATCTATTCTTGCGGAACAAAATCAGCTCGCCTTTGGCACGATTGATACTTTTTTATTATGGCGATTAACAAAAGGAAGCTCCCATTGTACGGATGTTACCAATGCATCAAGAACATTACTTTATAATATATTGTCAGAACAATGGGATGATGATTTATTGAAGCTTTTTAACGTTCCTGCTGGAATTTTACCCAAAGTATGCGCCAGTGATGCGTCGTTTGGACGCATTGATTCAGAATTTTTAGGTACCTCCATTCCTATCACCGGTATTGCTGGCGATCAACAGGCTGCTTTGATTGGTCAATGTTGTTTTGACAAAGGCATGACCAAGGCTACCTTTGGCACAGGCGGCTTTCTTTTAATGAATACAGGGGATGCAGCGGTCTTATCCAATCATAATCTTCTTACAACCATTGCTTATAAAATCAATAATCAAACAAGCTATGGCCTTGAAGGCAGTCTTTATCATGCAGGAACGACCATCAAATGGCTGCGTGACGAAATGAAATTAATAACCTCATCGGCTGAGTCAGAGCATCTCGCTGCATCACTAAGTAATAACGAGGGCGTATATCTCGTGCCTTCATTCACCGGGCTAGGCGCGCCGCATTGGATTTCTTCCCCCGGTGCGATAATTACCGGCTTATCGCGAAAAAGTAATGCTGCGCATTTTGCGCGTGCCGCTCTTGAGAGTGTTGCGTATCAAACAAGGGAGGTTATGGATTGCATGAGAGAAGACAGCGGGATAACAATGTCAGGTCTTCGTGTTGATGGTGGCATGACGGTCAATCACTGGTTTTTACAGTTTTTATCTTCCCAATGTAAGGTAACAGTTCAAAAGCCACATGATATTGAAACAACCGCTCTTGGAGCTGCCATGCTCGCAGCGCTTGGTTGCGGAGACAGGAGTTCATTATCATCTTTTCAAAAAAACTGGAAAGTTGAGAGGGAGGTAATGCCTGAACAAAATGAAGCCTCGCGTGAACGCAATTTTGCAGGTTGGTTACAGGCTGTGAGGATGTTAAAAGCAAGTTCTGAGTAATAAAAAAGCCAACAAAGTTGGCTTTTTTATTGATGGCTTAATAGCGTTATGGAACGTCACGGAGAGTATCGCCTGTATAAAGTTGACGTGGTCTGCCGATTTTTGATTTGTTGCTGACCATCTCCATCCAGTGTGACATCCATCCGACCGTGCGTGCCAGAGCAAAAACTACTGTATACATGTTAGTAGGAATGCCAATAGCACTTAATGTCAGGCCTGAATAAAAATCAACATTCGGATAAAGTTTCTTTTCAACGAAATAGTCATCTTCCAGGGCAATACGCTCAAGCTCCATAGCAAGTTTGAATAATGGCGAATCAGAAGCGTCCACGGCGTTTAGAACTTCATAACAGGTTTTACGCATGACTTTAGCACGTGGGTCGTAACTTTTATAAACCCGGTGACCAAATCCCATCAAACGGAATGGATCGTCTTTATCTTTGGCACGTTTAATATAGGTATTAATATTTTTAACATCGCCAATTTCTTTGAGCATGTTAAGGCAAGCTTCATTAGCACCACCATGCGCAGGCCCCCATAGTGCACCAATACCTGCGGATATGCAGGCAAAGGGGTGAGCGCCAGTTGAGCCTGCCAATCTTACGGTAGACGTAGAAGCGTTTTGCTCATGGTCTGCATGCAAAATGAAAATAGTATCCATTGCATCAACAATGACAGGATCTGGCAATGTATCCGTGGAGGGCAGGCCAAACATCATATGAAGAAAATTCTCGGCATAGGACATTTTGTTTTGGGGATACATGTACGGTTGACCCACAGAGTATTTATAACTCATTGCGGCAAGCGTTGGCATTTTAGCAATTAATCGAATGGCGGAAGTGAAGCGGTCTTGTTGATTGTTCAAATCAGTAGAGTCGTGATAAAAAGCCGATAAAGCCCCAACTATTCCTACCATAATTGCCATTGGATGAGCATCACGGCGGAAACCATTCAGAAATTGGTACATTTGCTGATGGACCATCGTGTGGTTATTAATCAAATTGGTGAAACTCAGTTTTTCACTGTCAGTTGGAAGCTCACCGTTTAGCAGTAGGTAGCTCACGTCCAGAAAATCTTTCTTTTCAGCGAGTTGCTCAATCGGGTAACCGCGATAAAGCAAAACACCTTCATCCCCATCAATATAGGTGATTTTAGATTCGCAGGATGCCGTTGAAACAAATCCTGGATCAAAGGTAAACAGATCCAGTTCGCTCAATTTATTGATGTCAACAACATCATTTCCCAGCGTAGGGGTATAAATTGGTAAATCAACGGGATCATGGCCGTCAATGCTAAGTTTTGCAATCTTCTTTGTCATCGGGACTCCTGATTTGTGGCTTGACAGTCATTTGCTGCATAGGGAAGCGCCGAATTATACCCATATACTTCCCGGAAATGAAGAAGCTGCCATTAGCCATTTTATAAAAAGCGCTAATAAATCATCATTTCCAGCCTTGGCTAAAAAATCAGGGTCGGCGTTTCGATTAAATTAATCTGGGCTGCTGCAATGTTTTAATCCCAGATGACTTAGTATGGTACAGTTTAATGTGGTTTAACAGAAATATTAGTAAATTTTAAACGACATAATTCAAGACGATGAATTTAGCGTATAGATATTTTCGGGATGATTCAATTAGAACACTCGATATGGTATCCTCTATACATTAATTTATAGCAATAATTGCGTAAGGACGCCTCTTAATCATGGTTTATTCTGCCAAAGAAGTTGTACCGGTCAGTATTGAAGACGAGTTGAAGCAATCCTATCTGGATTATGCAATGAGTGTTATTGTCGGCCGTGCGCTGCCTGATGTGCGTGACGGGTTAAAACCTGTACACAGGCGTGTTCTGTTTGCAATGAGTGAATTAGGTAACGACTGGAACAAGGCGTATAAAAAATCCGCACGTGTCGTGGGGGATGTAATCGGTAAATACCATCCACATGGTGACACGGCAGTGTACGATACTATCGTGCGAATGGCGCAACCCTTTTCCATGCGCTATATGCTTGTTGATGGTCAGGGTAACTTCGGTTCCGTGGACGGCGATCGCGCAGCCGCCATGCGTTATACCGAAGTGCGCATGTCAAAATTGGCTCATGCATTGCTGGCTGATCTCGAAAAAGAAACCGTAGACTTTAGTCCCAACTATGACGAAACTGAATTTGCACCAGTCGTTATGCCATCCAGAATTCCCAATTTGTTGGTGAATGGTTCATCAGGTATCGCGGTTGGTATGGCTACTAACATTCCTCCTCATAATCTGACTGAAGTAGTTAATGCCTGTATCGCGTTAATTGCAGAACCGGATTTAACCATTGATGACTTAATGTCCTACATTCCTGCCCCCGATTTTCCAACAGCCGCTATTATTAACGGCCGGGCAGGTATTATTCAGGCTTATCAGACAGGTCGTGGGCGTATATATATTCGTGCTCGTACTGAAATTGAAACAGATAGTCATTCCGGCCGGCAGGCTATTATTATTCACGAGTTGCCTTATCAGGTTAACAAAGCACGTCTCGTGGAAAAAATTGCAGAACTGGTCAGGGATAAAAAAATTGAAGGCATTTCAGGCTTAAGGGATGAATCTGACAAGCAGGGAATGCGCGTAGTTATTGAGCTTAAGCGAGGTGAGGTAGCCGAAGTTATTCTTAATAATCTTTATGCTCATACGCAAATGCAGAATGTATTCGGCATAAACATGGTTGCATTGGTTGACGGTCAGCCACGTACATTAAATCTTAAACAAATTCTTGAGTATTTTATCAAGCACAGACGCGAAGTCGTCACACGTCGTACAATTTTTGAATTAAAGAAAGCACGTAATCGGGCTCATATCCTGGAAGGATTAGGCGTTGCACTTGCTAATATTGATGAAATGATTGCTCTTATTAAACAATCACCCACTCCTCAAGATGCCAAAGATGGACTGTTAGCAAGAGTCTGGCAGCCCGGTCTTGTTAAAGCAATGCTTGAGAGTGCAGGGAGTGATGCTTGTCGTCCTGATGATTTGTCAGCCGATTTTGGTCTAAATACCGAGGGTTACCGATTATCAGCTAACCAGGCGCAAGCGATTCTCGAGTTAAGACTGCATCGATTAACAGGTCTTGAACAAGAGAAAATTATATCCGAGTTTGAGCAGTTACTCGGTGTTATTAAAGAGTTACTGGAAATTCTGGCGTCTCCTGAGCGCCTGATGCAGGTCATTAACGAAGAGTTGGTTGAGATTAAAGCTCAATTTGGTGATGCACGTCGCACCGAAATAACCGCTTCTCAGGAAGACCTGACCATTGAGGATTTGATTACCGAAGAAGATGTCGTTGTTACCTTGTCACATCAGGGCTATGTAAAATATCAGCCCATTTCGGCTTACCAGGCGCAGCGACGCGGGGGTAAAGGTAAATCAGCTACTAACGTGAAAGATGAAGATTTTATCGAGCGTTTAGTTATCGCAAGCACACATGACACCTTATTATGCTTCTCAAATCATGGAAAACTATATTGGATGAAGGCTTATCAATTGCCATTGGCAAGCCGTATTTCCCGTGGTAAACCCATTATCAATATTTTGCCTTTGGCAGAAGATGAAGCGATTAATGCCATGTTGCCAGTTCGTGAATACCAGGAAGGCTATTTCGTCTTCATGGCGACTAAGCATGGCACCGTTAAAAAGGTTCCGTTACAGGCATTTAGCAGGCCTCGTTCAAACGGTATTATCGCGGTAGATCTCGATGAAAATGATCGGTTGGTTGGTGTAGATATAACGGATGGCAGTAGAGATATTATGTTGTTTACTGACGCAGGAAAAGTCATTCGCTTTGATGAAAGCAAAGTAAGGCCAATGGGACGCACCGCAAGAGGCGTGCGTGGTGTTCGCCTCGGTGATGAACAATCTGTAATTTCTCTAGTCGTTGCCAAACCTGAAGGAACCATATTGACCGCTACAGAAAATGGCTATGGTAAACGTACCGATGTGGAAGAATATCGTGTATCAGGTCGGGGTGGGCAAGGGGTAATCTCCATTCAAGTTACGGAAAGGAACGGTAAAGTAGTTCGAGCGCTCCAGGTTGCAGAGGGCGATGAGGCTATGCTAATAACTGATAAAGGCACATTAGTACGCTTTAAAGTTGGTGAATTATCAATTATTGGGCGTAATACCCAAGGTGTGCGTCTGATTAATGTCAGTGCCGGCGAGTTAGTTGTTGGAATGCAGCGCATTGAAGACCTGGGTGAAGCTGAGGAAAGTGATGAAGCTGATGTATCTCAGGATTCTTTGCCGGATAACGAGGATGTAAGCACGCCTGATAACGGCCAGGGTGGTGAAGATACTGGCAATGAATAGAGGTTATAATTTTGGAGCAGGCCCCGCAATGTTGCCAGAAGACTTGTTGCGGGAAGTTCAAAGCGAGTTGTTGAATTGGCAAGGCCTGGGCATGTCGGTGCTGGAAATTGGGCACCGAACCCCCGAATTCATTCAATTAATGAATGAGGCAGAACGGCTATTGCAGAGTCTGTTAACCATACCTGATAACTACCATGTTTTATTTCTCGGGGGGCCTGCTCGTTTGCAGTTTGGTATGATCCCGTTAAATTTTATTAAAAAAGGGCAGCAGGCAGGCTATTTAATTAGCGGAATCTGGTCATCTCTTGCTTATGATGAGGCTTGTCGCCTAAAAACGGCTTATTGTGTTGCCTCCAGTGAACAAAATGATTTTCGCTCTGTACCGTCTTCTTCCAAGTGGTCAATTAAAGAAAATACAGCTTATTTATATTATACCCCTAATGAGACAATTAATGGGGTGCGGTGTGCTTCGGTGCCAAAAGATATCCTCCGCTTGGCTCATGATGATAAAAGTATCCCGCTTATAGCGGACATGACTTCTTGTCTTTTGACGGAGCCCATTAATGTAGCTGATTACGCTATGATTTTTGCAGGCGCTCAGAAAAATATTGCAAATGCCGGACTAACGGTCATAATTATTCGGGATGATTTGCTCAAAACGATTAATGACTCCTCCCTGCCAACCTTATTGGATTACCGCACGCACGTTACCCATAAGTCCCTTTACTCAACACCGCCCACGTTTAATTGTTACATGGCACTGAAAATGTTCCAGTGGATTGAAAAGCAGGGTGGGGTTGAGAATTTGTACAAAATAAACGTTAAAAAAGCGACAAGCTTGTATCAATATATAGACGCTTCTTCTTTTTATCAGTGCAAAATAGCCAATGATTCGCGCTCACTCGTGAACGTGTGCTTTACGCTTGCCAATCCATCTCTCGAAGAGTTATTTCTTAAAGAAGCCACCATGAATGGTTTATTAGCATTGAAAGGTCATAAAACAGTCGGTGGACTTCGTGCGAGCATGTACAACTCCATGCCTCTTCAAGGTGTTGAAAAGCTGATTGCATTTATGGATGATTTTGCCAGGGTTTATAAGCCTTAAGGAATATGAATGATGAGTTCACTATGTTTTATCAGTAGTCCTGTGAGCATGCTGACAGGAGATATTACCGTTCCAGGGGATAAATCCATTTCACATCGCTCAATTATTCTCGGTGCAATTGCGCAAGGTATTACCACTGTCTCTGGTTTTTTGGAAGGTGAGGATTGTCTGGCAACGTTGAAAGCTTTTCAATCCATGGGTGTCGTTATTGAAAGACCGAAACCTGGCCATTTAATCATTCATGGTGTTGGCAAATATGGATTAAAGAAGCCTGATAATTCGATTGACTGTGGCAACTCAGGCACAAGCATTCGCCTTTTGGCTGGGCTATTGGCCGCTCAACCCTTTGACAGCCAACTCACGGGTGATGCCAGCCTTCAACGACGGCCTATGGAGCGTATCAGCCGCCCGTTACTACAAATGGGTGCGGATATTATAACCAACGAGGGTAAACCCCCCTTATTTATTCGGGGTGGTCAGACCTTAAATGGTATTACTTATGAAATGCCACAAGCCAGTGCTCAGGTAAAATCCTGCCTATTATTGGCAGGTCTCTACGCCGAAGGTGAAACAACTATCATTGAGCCCGGATCTACGCGTGATCATACGGAAAGGATGTTAACCACTTTTTCATATCCGCTGCAAAAATCAGAAAACACTATTATCATTAATTCCGAGGGTGAGTGCCTGGGAACGGATATTACAGTTCCCGGGGATATTTCATCCGCGGCCTTTTTTATAGTCGCAGCCACCCTCATCCCCAACTCAGCAATTGTAATTCGTAATGTCGGAATAAATCCTACACGCATCGGAATCATTCAAATTCTCAATAAAATGGGTGCAAAAATAAGCATTCAAAATAAGAGGCTCTCAGGGGAAGAATTGGTTGCTGATCTTTTTGTTCAATACGCAGCGCTTGAGGGTATAGACATTCCGGCGGCTCTGGTGCCTCTTGCAATTGATGAATTTCCGGTGATATTCATTGCGGCGGCCTGTGCCAAAGGTCAAACACGGCTATATGGGGCTAAAGAATTACGAACCAAAGAAAGCGACAGAATTGCCGCAATGGTCAGTGGGCTTCAAAATTTAGGTATAGAAACACAAGCATTTGATGATGGTGTCTTTATTAATGGAGGCACGCTTACTGGCGGCGAAGTTGATAGCTATGATGATCACAGGATTGCCATGGCTTTTGCAATTGCAGGTGCTGTTGCACAAAATTCAGTCACCATAAAAAACTGTGCAAATGTTGCAACATCGTTCCCAACATTTGTTAAGACAGCCAATAACATTAAATTGGCTATTGAGGAAGTATATAATGAAATTGGATAAAATTGTTCCGGTAATTACCATTGATGGGCCAAGCGGCACGGGGAAGGGTACTATTTGCCGTATGTTGGCAAATCATCTTGGCTGGCATCTTTTGGATAGTGGCTGTATATACCGAGTGCTGGCATATGGTGCAAGAAAGAAATCCATTGATTTTGAGGATACCATCAATCTTGTTGAGTTAGCGCATAATCTGGATGTCAGTTTTGAGACTGATCCTCACTTAAAGAGTGCGGTAATACTCGAAAAAGAAGATGTATTTGACAGTATTCGCAGCGAAGAGTGCGGTCAGGATGCTTCAAAAATAGCAGTGGTTCCTGAAATAAGAGATGCATTACTTGCTCGTCAACGCGCTTTTGCCAAGTTACCTGGCTTGGTCACCGATGGGAGAGATATGGGCACAGTGGTCTTTCCAGAGGCGGTTTTGAAGATATATTTGGACGCTTCCCCTGAAGAAAGGGCACAACGTCGTTATTTTCAGTTGAAAGAAAAGGGAATTGATGTTAGCCTCGCCCAGGTTGTTGATGAATTAGCTAAACGTGATGCACGAGATACTGCTCGTGTACATGCGCCGTTAAAGCCTGCATTGGATGCAGTGCATATTGACACAACTGGATTAACGATTGTACAAGTGTTTAATAATGTATTAAAATTAGTCACTGCACAATTGTTTTTACATTAAGTGTTTGTTACAGGGGGGTTGCGTGGTGGGAAATCATGTGGCCATTTACTTACTAAAGAGTTTATTAACATGTCTGAAAGTTTCAAAGAATTATTCGAGCAAAGTATCATTGGTGCCCAATTTTATCCCGGCGCAATTATCACAGCAAAAGTTATCGGTATTGATGATGATTTTGTTACCCTCAACGCAGGTTTAAAATCTGAAGGTATCGTTGCTGTTGAAGAGTTTCATGATAAAAACGGCGAACTGGAAATTCACATAGGTGATACAGTCGAAGTTGCTCTCGACTCCGTCGAGGATGGGTATGGTGAAACCTTACTCTCTCGCGAAAAAGCCAAACGTCAGGAAGCATGGCGCAAGCTATCAAAATCTCATGAAAACAATGATACGGTTACCGGTTTAATTTCTGGTAAAGTGAAAGGTGGTTTCACTGTTGAAATTGGAACAATTCGTGCCTTCTTGCCGGGTTCTCTCGTTGACGTCAGACCTGTACGCGATCCATCTTACCTCGAAGGTAAGGAACTTGAATTTAAAGTTATAAAAATGGACCTGAAGAGAAACAACATTGTTGTTTCCCGTCGCGCTGTTGTTGAAGAAGAGAGTAGTGCTGACAGACAGGCATTGCTGGATTCACTGCATGATGGTCAAGTCCTTAATGGTATTGTCAAAAATCTTACAGATTATGGTGCGTTCATTGATCTGGGCGGTATCGATGGATTGTTACACATTACCGATATTTCCTGGAAACGTGTTAAACATCCAAGTGAGTTACTCACTGTAGGTCAAGATGTTAAAGTTAAAGTATTAAGTTTTGATAGCGAGCGTAACCGTGTATCACTCGGTATGAAGCAGCTAGGAAACGATCCATGGGTTGATTTGGTAGAGCGTTACCCTGTCGGAAGAAAAATGCAGGGTAAAGTTACCAATATCACTGATTACGGTTGTTTTGTTGAGATTGAAGAAGGCGTTGAAGGTTTGGTTCACATGTCAGAAATGGACTGGACTAACAAGAACGTTCATCCAAGCAAAGTTGTTTCAATGGGTGATGTTGTTGACGTTATGGTTCTTGAAATTGATGAAGAAAGACGTCGTATATCATTAGGTATGAAACAATGTGTCGGTAATCCTTGGCACCAGTTCTCACAATTGTATACTAAAGGACAAAAAGTCAGCGGAAAGATTCGTTCTATTACTGATTTTGGTATATTCATTGGTCTGGACGGCGAGATTGATGGTCTTGTTCATCTGTCAGATATTTCCTGGACTATTCCTGGTGAAGAAGCGGTCAAGCAGTTCAAGAAAGGTCAGGAGATGGAAGCTGTTATTCTGGCTATTGATGCAGAAAGAGAGCGTATCTCTTTAGGTCTCAAGCAACTTGAAGGCGATAACTTTACTGCATACGTTGAAGAGAATGCCAAAGGCGCTGTCGTTAAAGGTAAAGTAATATCTGTTGACGCGAAGACCGTAACTGTCGAATTAACCCAGGATGTAATTGGAACAATTCGCGCAGCTGAGCTGTCTGAAGATAAAGTAGATGATGCGAATGCTTTCTTCAAAGAAGGTGATGATGTAGAAGCGAAGATTCTAAACGTTGATAAGAAAAATCGCACTATTTCGCTCTCAGTGAAAGCAAAAGATGCTCAAGAACAAGCTGATGTCATTAAGAAATACTCACGCAATAGCGAAAATGTTGCTTCCACAACATTGGGCGATTTGCTGAAAGAAAAAATGGCAAATAAAGAAAGTGATTAATTGAGCTAAAATTAAAAAAGCGTAGTTATCTACGCTTTTTTTTTATAATTTTTTTACTTTATGCACTATCAGGAGTAAACGTAATATATCCTATTGGTATATTAACCATGAGCATAATTAAGGGAAGGTAATGTCATGCGTCTTGTATGGATTATTTTATATTTATTATTAATTTTGATTGGTGTAAGTTTTGCCTCACTTAATGCCAGCTCAGTTCAAGTTAATATGTATGTAACGACACTGGTTATGCCTGTTTCTGTATTAATGACCTTTATGCTGGGTCTGGGTATTCTTATTGGGATGCTTCTTTTTATTTGCAGGTATTGGCGTCTTAAAGTAGAGTGTTTAAAAATAAAAAATCAATTAAAGATTACCGAAAAAGAAATTAAAAATTTAAGAGACATACCATTAAAAGATCAGCACTAGTACTCTTTCTGACATAACGTCTTGATAGGAACTAAAAATAATGATTAATCTATGGCCATTGTTATTACCGGCTGCTGCATGGTCAGGTTGGTGGATTGCTAATCGTAATTCTTTGGAAAAGGCCTCAAAACAAGTAAATCGTTTATCACGTGAATACGTTGTTGGCTTAAATTATTTATTAAACGAGCAAGCTGATAAGGCTGTAGATATCTTCATTAAGTTGTTGGATGTGGATAGTGAGACAGTTGAAACGCATTTGGCCTTGGGAAGTTTGTTTAGACGACGCGGTGAGGTCGATAGAGCTATTCGCGTGCATCAAAATTTAATCGCACGTCCGCAGCTAAGTTTAATGGAAAGAAAAGAAGCACTGATGGCCCTGGGTCAGGACTATATGAGCGCTGGTGTTTTTGATAGAGCTGAGCGTATTTTTCTTGAAGTAGTGGAGTTAGGCGGTAGTCGTGAAACCCGTAGCCTTCATGGTTTATTAGCTATTTACGAACAAGAGAAAGCTTGGGAAAACGCCCTTGATGTGATTAAAAAACTTGAGCTTTCTACAGGCCAAAGTATGCACACTCAGGCCGCTCATTATTATTGTGAAATTGCATCTATTGCACTTAAATCAAATTTTTATGATAAAGCACAAGCGGCTACTCGTCAGGCGCTCGCCATTGATAAGCAATCTGTACGTGCCAGTCTTATGCAAGCCTCTCTCGACATGATGCATAATCGACATAAGCAGGCAATCCGTGCGTTAAAACGCGTACCATTGCAAGACCCGGAATTTTTAAGTGAAATAATTGAGCCATTAATTGTCTGTTATCGCGAACTGGACTTAATGAATGAATGCGTTGATTTTTTACAGCAAACGGTAACGGATCATCCTCGTGCCTCAACAATTTTTGTGATTGCTGAATATTTACGACGCGAGAAAAATATGGACGTCGCCATTGATTTTGTATCCGAAAAACTGGGCACTTACCCTTCCATCAGAGGTTTAAACCGTCTGATTTTTTGGCACCTCGAATCAGCGCACGGTAAAGTACGTGATAAATTGCAAATGCTCTATGATATTACCACCAAATTTTTAGATAATAAGCCAGTTTACCGATGTGGACATTGTGGTTTTGGCGGTAAGCATTTGCATTGGCATTGCCCAAGTTGTAAGCAGTGGGGTAGAATGAAGCCCATTCATGGCCTGGAAGGTGATTAACTCACGTGCATTTGGCTTATAGCGAGTTGACGACTTAATTCTGGTTATAACTTATTATTTACAAAATTGAGAGTTTTATGAAATTTATTGATCTTAACAAGCAATATCAATTAATCGAATCCGGTATTTTGCAAGGTATTAAAACAGTGCTTGATCATGGTCAATATATTATGGGGCCTGAGATTGCAGTCCTTGAAAAGCAATTAGCTGATTTTGCAGGCACTCGTCATGCAATTGTTAATGCCAGTGGTACCGATGCACTTTTTATGGCTTTATTAGCGCTTGATGTTAAGCCAGGCGATGAAATTATTACCAGTCCTTTCAGTTTTTTTGCAACGGCTGAGGTTATTGCCTTATGCCAGGCCAAACCTGTATTTGTAGATATAGACCCCATAAGTTATAACATTGACCCTGCTAAAATCGAAGCCGCTATTACTCCCCGAACTAAAGCCATTATGCCGGTTAGTTTATATGGGCAATGTGCTGACATGACCGCGATTAATAAAATCGCTCAAAAACATAACTTACCGGTTATTGAAGATGGCGCCCAAAGTTTTGGTGCGACCCATCATGGTAACTATTCATGTGGTTTATCAACGATTGGTTGTACCAGCTTTTTCCCCTCAAAGCCTCTGGGTGGTTATGGTGATTCTGGCGCGTGTTTTACGGATGATGATAAAATCGCGGAAATCTTGAAAGAGATACGTATTCACGGACAAAGTGAACGGTATTGTCATAGTCGCATTGGCATTAATGGCCGAATGGATACTATCCAAGCGGCTATTTTAATCGAAAAAATGAAGCTCTTCCCCAACGAAATCAAGTTGCGAAAAGAGGTGGGGGATCGATACAGCCATCTGCTCGCCGATGTGGTTAAAGTGCCTTTTGTTGCACCGGAAAATACGTCGGTATATGCCCAATACACCATTGAAGTTGAAAATCGCGACCGCTTTCAAGCCTCTTTACAAGCGCTTGGTATTCCGACAGCGGTTCATTATCCCATTGCTATGCACCAGCAGGAAGCATTGCAGTATCTGGGTTATAAAGAGGGGGACTTCCCCCATGCGGAGTATGCCAGTAAGCATGTGGTGAGCTTGCCTATGCATCCTTATCTGAGTATGGCAGAACAACAAGAAGTGGTGAAAGCTGTTAAAAATTGCGTTGAAAAAGAGAGCGTAGCAGTCAAATGACAAGTAAATTAATTGTGGCGCTGGATTTCTCCAGTCAAGAACAGGCATTAGCACTGATTGAACAGATTGATCCTGATTCATGCGCACTGAAAATTGGCAGTGAGATGTTTACCCTTTTTGGAACTGATTTTGTACGAGGCCTTGTTCGGCGAGGTTACAAGCTATTTCTTGATTTGAAATTTCATGATATTCCCAATACGGTTGCTCATGCTTGTCGTTCTGCGGCAGAGTTGGGTGTCTGGATGATTAACGTGCATGCGAGCGGCGGGCTTAACATGATGAAGGCTGCACGCGCTGCATTGGATCCTTATGGCGCAAAGAGACCATTGCTTATTGCAGTTACAGTACTTACCAGCATGGACTCCTCGGAGCTGCCACAGATTGGGGTTGATGCCTCTGTTCTGCAGCAAGTAAGTCGTTTGGCTCATCTCTCGCATCAGGCAGGTCTTGATGGTGTTGTATGTTCAGCTTACGAAGTTGAATTCATCAAATCGCAATTGGGTTCTCAATTTTTAACAGTTACTCCTGGTATCAGACTCTCTGGTGAAAGTCGAGATGATCAATCCCGTATTATGACGCCAACAGAGGCGGCAAGGCTTGGTAGCGATTATTTGGTGGTAGGGCGTCCTATCACGCGTGCCCCACAACCCGCAACAGTTATCAACGCTATTTTACAGTCCATCCGTTAATTCTATAAATTCTCGGTGCTTAATTTGCCTTGATCCGATTTTTACTTGTATCAAGGCAGTTTTACCTATTCATTTCTGATTGAATTTATGTTAGTTATAAATTAAAGAGATCTGTCAGATCAAAAAGAATGCACTTGCATTTAACATAAAATCAATGCTGTTCACACTGCATATGCGACTAACCAGGCTGTTGGGAGAAAGCTATGACTCGAGAAAGTGTATTAGCCAAGTTATTACATCAAAATGCTGCATTACATCCCAATACGCTGTTATTAAAAAAGTACTTACTCTGTGTTCATAATGGATGGTTCAGAATAAACGGATGTGCACCTGATGAGACGTTCACCTTAGGCGATTATTTGTTTGATGATGAGCGAATTGTTTTCGATTTTACGCGTTTGAGTGAAGCATGCCGTGATGAGTTTCTGAACTGGTTTATGAAACCTCACGAAGATAAGGCTTTTCGTGCTTTTCCTACGGGTGTTTCTACGAATGATTATAGAGGGTACACAGCAGAGGTTGGACTTAGTTGGTGGGGACGAATAACTAATTTACTCTTTTATAAAAAGAAGTCGTATTTATGGAATTTGGCACCTATAGAACTAACCCTGAATTACCAATTAAATGGTATGGAAATCTCTAAAGGTGAAAATGGATTATTAATCGGTCTGAATCAATTTGCAGTAGAGGAAATTGACAACAAATACCATGAGTCTGTCGATAACCAGGATAAACCATTACGAAATACCAAGCGTTTGTTTTTGACAGATGACATCGTTAAGGAATTACTGGCAACCGATTTAAAATTACCAAATTATGAAGCAATGGTTCATAATCCGCATCCTTATTCTATTCATGTAGAGTTACCTGAAAAGCGCGTGAGAGAAATGCATGAATACCGCCTAACACAGCGTTTAGTAGTCACATTACCCTGGTATACGCGACTTTGGAGGTGGCTCAAAAAAAAGCTATTTGAATCGCCCTCAACCGATATTGAAATGAAAGAGTTACGCTCAGGAGATAAAAATTACCCAGCCGATCCTTATATAGTAAAAGATAATGTTCAGGTTTTTAAACGTCCTTATAATGGTGAAATATTAATAAAAGAAAAACGTCCTGATTTAGATAGCATGGTTTTTTGTGGTGGTGGTGCAAAAATCTATGGCCATGTAGGTGCGTACAAGGCATTTGAGGATGCGGGAATTACAGGCACCACCAAATATGCTGGCAGTTCTGCCGGCGGCATCATGTCAGGGCTGTGCTATCTCGGATACACAGCTGATGAGATTTTTCAGTTTTTTCAAGGGATTCGTCAAGAAAATATTATTCATTTTGATATAGATAGTACCGGCATTTCTGATAAGGTCGCTTTAAAGGCTGCCCTGGATTACATGATAGTCAAAAAATTTAATCAGATTGTGAAAAAACATATTATTGAAAGAGAAGACAGGGAATTTTTGGCAAAAGAAGTACTTAAAAAAGGCGAGATTACTTATAAATCACTTCACCTTTTAAAAACACGTTATCCTAATTGTGGGCTGGGTGATAAAGTAACGATTACAGCGACTATCGTGGAAGAACGTAAAACCATCTATTATTCTCATCTTACGACTCCAGACCTTGAGTATAGCGAAGGAATAATACACTCAGCGGGATACCCTGTCGTCTTTAAGCCATCAGTTGTTAAGGGTAAAAAAATCATTGACGGTGGCGTCTTAAGTAATTTGCCAACAGAAGCTATCCGTGATGATCATTCAACGTTTCTTGAATCGGAGTATGGTAACTGCTTAAGTCTTGTGGCCTTTCAATTTGATAATGGTTCTGAAAGACGAATATTGGACAAATTGGCTGACAGGGTGTATCGAGAAAATTTTCTTTATAACTGGGTATGTAGTATGTTAACGGGTGTGAAAGATCCCGTTAGCGGTTGGGAAAGGGATCGCCTGAAATTATTGCAACATAGTACTCAAGTAATTCTCATTCCTGTTGATAATGTTTCCTCCACAAATTTTGATATGGACCTGGATGCGCAACGAGTCTTATTTAAAAATGGTTATAAAGCGGCACGCAAATATATTAAAGCGCGCTATGAAAGCCCGGAAAATGGCATCTCCCATAATGAAGAATATTTATATACCACCTTCGCCAATATGGAGGAAGTTCTCTATTATTGCTGCTATCGTGGTCGTGAGGATTGGTTTGAATCTTTCGTTGAAAAAGCACTGGAAGAGGGAATGGATGATGAAAAAATTGACCGATTGAGACAACGCCTATTTAAAAAGCAGGCTCGACCATTGGTTATTGACGAGCAGCCAGAGTGTAATCTTGATATAAATTCAGTATCAGAAGTGCCAGCAGTGGATGTGCTCAGTAATATGCGTTTATTTGAAGCTATTTACCCTGTTTTTCTAAAATTACCGCTCAATTTTATGAGTAATGGAATGGATTTAAAACTTTATAAAATAGCAAGGCATTATTTTACTGTGGATGATCCGCTAAGCTGTTTGGATTTGCTTCAGAATATAAAAGGAGAAACACATGTCTTATTGGCGGTATTTATTAAAATTATGACAGATTTCAAAGCTGGTGAAATTGATATTGATTTGGCTTGCTCTCAATTAGATAATCTCAATGCATTATTGCCGCCACATAAGACCTTGTGTAATCGAATTTACTTTGGCAGTACCTGGTATTTACTCCAAAGGCATGTAACGCGGATATTAAAGGAAATTAAAGGCTGTCAGTGGAGTAGTTTAAAGGAGTCCTGTGATAAAAGTAAAAGCAGGGAGGAGCCGTTGCAAATTATCACTCCTGCTATGGAACCGAATTTTAAGAGAATTCCTGATAATAAATGGTTTACGATTAATAAGAAGTTGTATGATGAACCAGTGGATGAAAATCTGGCAATATTTAGACAGAGAAACGCCGGTTGAGGGTAGTTTACCCACCCCATAGCGTACAACCAATAAATCGAGTTATACTATTACCCGTCAAAATCTACAACGGATCATGGTTTATGAGTTGGCTAAAAAAACTTCTACCCTCAATCATTAAGACAGATACCTCACAAAAAAAAGGTGTTCCCGAAGGGTTATGGGTTAAATGTCTTGGATGTGCTTCAGTCCTGTATAGTACTGAGCTTGAAAAAAATCTCTCGGTTTGCCCTGCATGCAACCATCATCACCGAGTAAATGCGCGTACACGCATGAATCAATTTCTAGATGAGGGCAGTCAAGAAGAAATTGCCATTAATCTTGAGCCTATTGATCGGTTAAAGTTTAAAGACTCTAAAAAATATAAAGACCGAATCAGTCAAGCCCAAAAAGCGACAGGCGAAAAAGAAGCATTAATTGTCATGAAAGGCACCTTACAAAAACAACCTGTTGTGGTTAGTGCCTTTGAATTTAATTTTATGGGTGGTTCAATGGGAGCCACTGTGGGTGAAAAATTTGTCAGAGCAGTAAATTTAGCCACGGCAGAAAAAAGACCCTACATTTGTTTTACAGCAAGTGGTGGCGCCAGGATGCAAGAGGGCTTATTTTCTCTAATGCAAATGGCTAAAACATCAGCAGCGCTGGCGAGGTTTTGCGACACCAAACTACCTTTTATTGTAGTACTTACTGACCCGACAATGGGCGGCGTATCAGCGAGTTTTGCAAGTCTTGGTGACATCATCGTAGCAGAGCCCAATGCGCTAATTGGTTTTGCCGGCCCTCGTGTTATTGAACAAACCGTGCGACAAACATTGCCTGAAGGTTTTCAACGAAGTGAGTTTTTACTTGAACATGGTCATATTGATATGATTATTGAGCGTAAAAATTTGCGATCAACTCTTTCTGAACTGATTGACAAATTATCCCCGCGAGAATTTACTGCATGATAACAGCTGGGCGCCTAAGTCTTGAGGATTGGCTTTTTACCCTAGAAAATCGTTATCAGCAAGAAATTCAGCTGGGATTAACCAGGGTTAAGCAAGTAGCAGAACGCTTAAATCTTCTACAACCCACGGCCACGGTTGTAACTGTGGGGGGCACGAATGGTAAAGGCTCAACAGTGGCTCTACTTGAGGCAATTTACCGAAGAGCTGGATATTCTGTTGGTGTTTATACTTCACCACATCTCGTTTCATTTAATGAACGAATAAAAATTAATCAACAGCATATCTCCGATGAGCAATTGGTTATGGCTTTTGAAGCTGTCGAAGAAGCAAGAGGGTTAATTCATCTCACCTATTTTGAAATGGCAACGCTTGCAGCACTCTGGCATTTTAAAAAACACCAGCTTGATTTAATTATTCTTGAAGTGGGTCTCGGCGGGCGTCTGGATGCAACAAACATTATTAACCCCGATTTGGCTATCATTACTACCGTTGATAAGGATCATGAAGAATACCTGGGAAATACAATTGAGGATATTGGTTACGAGAAAGCAGGTATTTTAAGAGCAAACAAGCCATTTATTTATGCTGATCAAAATCCCCCGAAACGTGTTTTGGAGGAGGCTTCACGTCTAGGTGTTGTCTGTTATCGACAGGGAGAAGAATATACCCTCGAATTAGCGGGAGACTTAGTGCACTTTTCTTTTGGAAAACAGTCTATCGCTTTGCCTGCAACATCATTTCATCGTAACTCCCTGGGAGCGGCGATAATGGCATCTTTTTGCCTTGGGGATGAGCTTCCTTTAAGTGACATCCAACGAATAGAGGGTATAAACCATACTTTTTTGACAGGGCGTTTACAGGTAGTGGACTTGCCTCGACGAACTTTACTTGATGTGGCGCACAACCCACAAGCAGCACAATACCTGGCGGCTTTTTTAACAGCAAATTATCCCAACACGAAAATTCATGCCGTTTTTTCGGCTTTCGCTGATAAGGATATCAATGGCTTGATTACACCTCTGGCCGCTATTGTTGATTGCTGGTATCCCGCACTTTTACAGGGTAAGCGTGCGGCATCTGCAACGCAACTGATTACTGCGCTTAAGCGCCGTGAAATCAATCAGACATTGTGTTATAATGACGCAATTTTAGCGTATAAGGCCGCATGTGAAGAGGCCTCACCGGATGATTTAATCGTGGTTTACGGATCTTTTTTTATGGTAGGTCCTGTATTATCAACTTTACCTATCCCTTGAAATTTAGGAGATGACATGAAATTTGTAATGGATGAGCGTTTTAAACACAGGCTGGTTGGCATTGCGGTGATTTTATCAATAGCTGCAATTTTTGTCCCGGCAATTATGAAAAAATCAAATCAACGGTTTGAAAAGACGATTGTCTCAATCAAATTACCAACCAAGCCTGCTTTACCTGTTGTTGCTATGCCTGAGAAACAGACGATGTTTCGCAGTGTGAAAGTAGCACATGTAAATATCCCTTCGGTAAAAGATGAGTTAAAGCCCATCTCAACCATTGCAAAAGCGGAACCCTTGAGCCAAATGAATGAATTGAGAACAGCCCCTGCTGTCGCGCTAAAACAGTCAGCCACTCTAAAAGAGCTTACACCCGCGACAGAAGGTGCTGTGTCTAAAGACGTGACCGCACAATCTCCAGACCGTAAAGCTACAGCAAAAACGCTGTCTCTAAAAGCTCGTGAAATTAAAAAAACGCCAGCCGTAAAAGCGCTCGCAAAAAGTAGACTGGTTCCCGTTTCCACCAGTCGATATTCAGTCCAGTTAGGAACATTTTCACAACAAACTAATGCAGTTTCTCTCGTCAATAAATTAAAAACCAAAGGGTATAAAGCATTCTTCAGCAAAACCAATACTAAAAATGGAACGGTATATAAAGTGATGGTAGGGCCACGGGATAAAAAGCAGGAGGCTGAAGTTTTACAACAACAGCTGGCTGAAATGACTAAGCTTAAAGGCATTGTGGTCGCATCAACAGGTATAAGTTAATATGCAGTGGTATTGGGTTGATTTGGCAATTGTTGGGGTAATAGCGCTTTCAGTTATTACGGGCTTGATACGTGGCTTTGTAAAAGAGCTTGTTGCACTTTGCATCTGGATTCTGGCTATCTGGGTTGCTTATAGTTATTCGGCGAGTATTGATCCATGGTTGCAAAATTATATCCACGATAAAACCGCAAGAACGGCCTCGGCATTTGTTTTGTTATTCATTGCAACACTTATTGCTGGCGGTTTAGTGAATGCATTGCTTGGGTTTATTTTAAAGCGTTCAGGTTTAAGCGGTACAGACCGATTGCTCGGTATGGGTTTTGGTTTCGTTCGTGGTGTATTTATTGTGGCATTATTAATGGCGGTGACGAAAATGACCTCCTTGCCTTATCAGGAGTATTCCCGCGAATCAAAACTATATGCGAGCTTTGATCCAGTTGTTGCCTGGGTTTACGGAATGATGCCCGAATTTATCAAACGAGCCAAAGATATTACTCCTCCAGAAAATTTGGTGGAGTTTCAGAGTAAACCTGAAACTGCCTGATGTTGCGGATTTAAAATACTTTCGTGTAATGAAGCACTGGATTCCTCAGGTTTAATGCGGCCTTCTCGATGTTGAATATTAAATCGCTCTTTTCTAATATAGCACCTGAATAGTTGAAAACTATGTGCTTCTCGTTCATCCAGAGTAAGTTTTTTTTGAGGAGAAGTTACTTTTCGATAATTAGAATACGTAAGCTGTCTTAATTCCCATTCTGCCTGTTTAACAGGGAAGTTTCCATATAAATGGCTAAAGGGGCGCATTAGTAAAGGAACAATTCCTTGTCTTATTAAACGCTCTGAATTCGCATTCAGTGATTTTATAGAAATAGCGTAGGCAAATTGATAAATTGCAATGGCAATAGTCAACTTTTCATCATTGGTATAAGTAACAAACACTTTTTGCTTATCAATAGAAATAATACCCTTATTATCAACAAGAATGCGGTGATTTTTAAGGGGTGAATTTACTTTGCTAAACAGGTCTTGTTGGTTTGATAGCGATGATAATTGCTGCCATAGCGCCATATAATGGCTTTCGGCATCGATATTTTTTAGTTCTTCACTAAGTTCATATAATTTATGCTTGGGAAATGGCAGCTCTTCAACAGGTGTTGGCCTCAAATTAACGGGCGCAGCCTGCATATTATTAATTAATAAGAAAACGGCTCGTGTTAGCGCAAGGAACAGAATAAATAGAATATAAGAAGTCACGAATAAGCCTGTGAGTTTAATATTGGTTTAATTTTACACTATTTGCCCATAGCGTAAAAGCCATTGGAAGAATCTCCCCTTTAAAGGAATTTGCTGTTCCAATATTCAACCATCAAGGGATCGATGTTTGCAGATGGCCCACCTTCACTTTTTGTTTTATATATGCCTTTATTAGTCAAAATAGTTGCGTTGCTATAGGAGTGAGGGTTAACCTCTTTCATTGAGTCAGGTAGTTGATATTCTGTAAATTTGGTTCCATCATATGTCCAAACGCCATGTGTATCGCCGGTTTCTTTTACATGCATAATAACCTTGGCCATATCTGCAATACGTACCGAAGGAACCGCCGCGCCGTCTACGCCAGCACCCATCCCTGTATCAACAAGACCAGGAACAATAGAGAACACTCTTGGGCGAGAATCTAATGAAGAGAGTTTGGAAAGTTCTATATCCCAGTTTCTTGCAAAGGCATCCCCAGCCGCTTTACTTTCACGATAAAATGGGTATCCGCCACTTGTATTGAGTTGAGTCACAGCAACCCCTGTAGTGACATATACTACGGTTGCTTTTGGTTTTTTCAGCAGTATATCGGATAAAACAAATAAAATCTTATCGAAACCATGTGCGTTCACTTGAAAGGCCAGGTTTTGTCCAGCCTCTCTGGAAGAAAGCCCTTCACTATGGAAGGTAGCATTGAGGAGTGTCATCTGGTTATCAGGAAACTTGGTATAACCTTTTACACCGGCATTGTAAATCGTAATATCCGGAGCTTCAGCTAATTGCTCCTTTAGCGACAAAACCGATTCTGTATCAGTTACATCAAGTTGAATTATTCTATCGTCAACGCCGCACAGTAATTCGTTTAACTCAACAGCAGAACTGGGATTTCTACAGGTAGCCATTACGGTATGACCCTGGTGTTTATAATGCCTTACCCACTCTAAACCTAATCCTTGACTTGCTCCGATGATTAAAATTGTTGCCATTTTATTAGTACCTTAAATTTTTTGGTGAATACTACCATCGTACGTGAGGATTAAACACTCTTTGTTTTATTGCCTACGGAGGTATAAATATTCATTATTTTGATTTAGGATGTACTCTCCAGTAGTTGTATGCTCTTTGAAGTAGTTGTTTGATTGTTTCCTATTAATAACAAGGTTTATATATGAGCGATAGACTTGCACTAGTAATAATCAAACGTCTTGCCGCAGAAATTGATGAGAAACTCAATGGCAGAGACCCAGCATCTTTGGATTTAGAACCTCCCTTGAAAGAAAAGATTAGCGATTATGCCTTGTTTATTACGTTGTATAATGCAAAATACGGTGAACCATTTTATGCTAATAAATATGATCTTCAACAGGTTGCAAGGGACGCTGAAATTATCAATGCTCCGATTAAACGTTCACCGCAAGGCTTTTTTTATTTAGCGTATAGAAATCCGGAGGCTCTTTTTACATGGCGAGCTTGTTCACCGTAACTGATTGATTAATATTCATAGAATTCAAATTTTATTGCGCAAAAAATGTAATTGGTTTAAAATAGAACAATTTGAAATTTGAGCTCATCTATGATTACAGTTGTTACTCGTAAATACTTGAAAAGCCGTGAAAAAGAAATTGATTTGCTTAAATGCAGAGCTCATTTATCTGATAGAGAGAAGTCTTCTCTGGATTTATTGATAAGCAAATATAATGCAAAGGTATTTTATTATAATGCATACCAAAATGGGGAGCTTTATACTAATAAATATTATCCAAAAGATCTTGAAACGCATAAACAGCTTCATAAAGTGCATCAGCGTATGTTGAACGTACCACAGCCTCCTTCACCCGATTTTTTTTCAAAGGGAAGCAGTGCTGGTTTCACGCTTCTTTCAGCGAAAATTGAACAAGCAGATTATGTTTCGGAACCTGAGGAATGTGATTCGGAAACTAACGAGTCTGATGAATATTATATCCCGGAACCTGCTAATGTTTTGTAGGCATTTTAATGGAATAATATTAGTCACTTTTCTATATTTGATTCTGTCTTTTTCAGAAGTTATGGCAGTGGAAGTGCCAGTTTATGATTTTTCAATCAGCGCTTATTCTCAAAATAGTAACGATTATTTACCGGCTGACAGTAAAGAGTACACAGCACCCATACTGAAACCTGACTACCAGGCATCACAATTAAAGCAATTCTACAATTATTATTACGCAAGCGATGCAAAGGGGCTTTCACCATGGAGTGAGCAAATGGTGACCTCGGTTTTACCCCTTATAAAAAAGGTTGAATTGGAAATAGTTGATGATTTTGATAATCAAAACAAGGACGCCGTCAATCGACATTACGGGGAAAATTTTAAAGAACATGATGAGACCTGGTTGCGGTCTATTAAGCAGAATATGGATTTACCGGCCCTTGAGGCAAGTGAGTTCAACGAATACAACAGAGCCATTGCCGTTACGAATACCTTTGCCCGGGCATTACCTGAAGGGGCGCCAGATTTTTATCACTTTAGTATAGCAGGTCAGGGCTTTCCTTTTGATAACCTGCAAGAGTCAGCTATCTGGGTTGGTACACCGCTCTACGTTGTCAGTCTTTCCCAGGATAAAGCCTGGGCATTGGTGTTAACCCCTGATGCCTATTTCGCCTGGGTTAAAAGTAGTGATATTGCTTATGCGTCCAACGATTTTATAAGTCAATGGCAAAAGCGTGCCAAGAGTGGTCTTATGGCAATAACTGAAACAGCTGCCCCTGTGGTTGATAAGCAACATCAGTTTCAATTCACAGGCTATATCGGTGCAGTTTTTCCTCTTGCTGACCGTAATGAGTCAAGCACCTCTATTTTAATTCCGGTAAAAAATCAGCACCATCAAGCCGTTATTAATATTGGGCTAGTTAGTCATAAGGCCGCTGCCTTAATGCCGGTTACCGCTTCTAAAAAAAATATCGTCAAGATTATTAAGCAATTACAAAATCGTGCGTACGGGTGGGGTGGTGCTTTCTTTTTTAATGATTGCTCTCAGGAATTAAAAAGTATATTTACACCTTTTGGCATTTGGTTACCCCGAAATTCAGCCCAACAGGCAGAGCGGGGTTCTGTATTGGATTTAACCAAAAATACGGTTGATGAACGTCTGGACACATTAAAAGAAAAGGGTCGTCCACTTTTGACAATTATCTACATTGGTGGGCATGTGATGTTGTATGTCGGAAACATGGAGGGGGCAAATCATGAGAATCAAGTTATTACCTATCAAGATGTTTGGGGGCTGTCGCCTGCAAACCACGATAAGCGTTATGTAATCGGCCAGTCACTTTTTTTCCCGCTTCTAAAACAATACCCGGAAAACCCGGATGTTAATTCCCTGGCAGCCAAAACTTTTTTTAAGCTTGTTTATCTCGATGAGTTGGATAAAATATACACCTCCCCACAAGGGTTTACCAAATACTTCACTAAACCCACTCGAGCCGCGAATCTATAAATATGATAACCAATAAAACCAAATACAGTGCTTTGTTATTAGCAGTAGTTATTATTAGTTTTATTTTAATTTTTAAACCCAATAAAGATACGCCGGATAATTGTAACGAACTTGTGTCTTTGTTGCAGAGCCAAAATCCACCAGTCGCCACCTCCCAGGTTGTCGTGGTTAAATCTCTTGGGGGCTTTAAAGCTGAAATTACGGCCTGTCAATATCACGACAAGCAATGGATACGCGTTTTAATGCCAACTTTCCCTGGCGTGATTGGCAAAGAGGGTATTGCTCTGGTTGGCGAAAAGAAAGAAGGCGATCGCAAAACCCCAATAGGCTTATACCCATTTGGAGAGGTTTTTGGCACCGAGGCAATGGCCCTTAAAATGGATTATAAATACATTACCCGCGATGATAAATTTGTGGATGATGTGATGAGTAAAGATTATAACCGCTGGGTAATTGGCAAGACAGATGCTAAAAGCTATGAGGCCATGTTAATTGAGCCTTATAACATGGGGGCCGTGATAAATTATAATATGAATCCAACGATCGCTGGAGCCGGAAGTGCCATTTTTATGCATCTCTGGCGCGCTGCAAATGCGCCCACCTGGGGATGCATTGCGATGGATGAGCAGCATTTATCCGCTATCCTTCATTGGCTTGATAAAAGGCAGCACCCGTATATTTATATAACCAGGTAATATGTCTTCTAGGTATAAAAATAACCGCTCCATGGAGTAGGGTGGACAAAGGAGCTTGCGACGTGTCCACCAGTTCAATGCGCCAATGGTGAGGCTCCGTTGGTGGGCACGTCGCAAGCTCCTTTGCCCACCCTACGACTAACGCCTATCCTACCAATAATTTGCTCGTTTATTTTGATAGGAAATCTACCACTTTCTGGAAAGACAGTTCCTGGTATAAAAAAAAACCGCTCCATGGAGTAGGGTGGACAAAGGAGCTTGCGACGTGTCCACCAGTTCAAGGCGCCAATGGTGAGGCTCCATTGGTGGGCACGTCGCAAGCTCCTTTGCCCACCCTACAACTTCAAAACTGACCGGCCAGCTCCCAGCTAATTGACGATATTATTTTTTTAAATAAAAATTTCTTAATTCGGTCAACAAAAATTTTATAGTTCTCAAAATCGCTGGGAGCGACCGTACACATTATTCGTGGTGATATAATCGGCGATAGCTTTAGGCAAGGATAGCGAAACGCTTTGATTTTCGCTCAATTGCTGGCGGATAGAGGTGGATGACTCGTCATACAGGCCTGCGTTAAAACGATAAATTAATCCGTTAGTACGGTTAATAATTGCCATTTTATCCGCTGTTTCGTGCTTTTGAAGTGTAGCCGCTAATATGGGGGGTATATCGTGCGAGCCGGGTCGCTCTATGACTAGAATATTTGCTAATTGCAATAGCCTTTCCCACTTATACCAGCGGTGCAATTGTTCAAATGTATCGGCACCCATCAAAAGCGTAATAGACACCCCATTACCTTTTTCCTGGCGATAATCTTCCAGAGTGGTCACCATGTAAGAAGGGGTGTGGCGCGTCATTTCCCTTGTATCAATTTCAAAGTGATAGGAGGGGTGCTCTTCTATGGCTAAATTGAGCATGGCAAGGCGCTCTTCGGGCGATGCTATTGAATCATTTTTTAATAATGGAATCTTACAGGGCAAAAAGATAAAATGATCAAAATTAAAGTGTTTTTGGATAGCAATGGCGGTATTAATGTGCCCATTGTGAACAGGGTCAAATGTCCCCCCAAAGATTAGTAAATTATCCAATATAGCCTACCTCTTTACCCGCACATAATGAAAGCGCTATGAATTCAAATGATTGCCATATCTGCTTACTTTGACTTGTCTTGATTTGTAAATCAAGCTTACAACAATAGTGCAGTAACGAACGCAAGAAATCATGATTATGTTTTTTAATGGCTCTTTGATAAAGACTAATCCTCGTGGACCATATTTTTAATTGATTTGCGGTATCTCTAAATGATGATGATTGAGCTAATTGCATTAACAGGCGGATTTCTTGTGTCAGTAGCCACAAAATCAACGTAGGTTCCGTTTTATTCCCCGATGCCTGACGCAGGAGCTGCAGGGCCTTAACGCTATCACCGATAAGGCAAGAATCCGCAAGTTCAAATAGAGAATAGTCACATTGATTAACGAGGTGCTCTTTAACATCCTCAAGTGTTAAGGGCGCATTGGGGTCGATGGTTAATGCCAATTTTTCCAGAACTTGAGCCGAAGCCAGCAAATTACCTTCATTGTATTGATGAATCAGGGCCGGAATTTGTTTATCGTAATTAAGGGTAATTTTTCCAAGTTGCAGATTAATCCATTGTAAAACGACAGCTTTAGTTGGCGGATTAGAATAAATTACCTGTACCAATTCGTTATTTACCACCGTTTGTAACTGCTTTAGGGGTAAGAGAGGTGCTCTTATTATCAAAAGCGCGCGCGAATTAACCTGTTTCAGGTAACGCTCCAGGACTGCTTTTCCCGTGGCATCAAGCGTCTTTTTTTCATAGCGGGCATCAATTAAAACGGTGGAGGAAAATAAAGAGTAACTATTCGCCTCTTGTTCAAGGATAAGCCAATCAGAAGCCGCATTGATGTGGACAATTTTTAAATCAACATCACTGTTATTTTGTTGCCAACTTGATTTAATGGCTTTGGCTTGATTATTTACCTGCAAAAACTCCTGACCAACGAGAAAAAAGACAGCGGGTAATTTTTTCCCCGGGTGAAAATCCAGATCAGAATGTTTAATAAGCATAGTAGTATCACGCCATGTGAGGTCATGTTGCTTTTAGGCCTGGCTCTTTTACTGTAATGTCGCCTTACGACTTATACGGTTAATTATTTGCATTACCGCATCACGACGCATTTCAGTATGTATTGTCGAGCCTTCTGAGTCAGACCCTAAAATTCGGTCATTATTAACGGTAAGTTGTCTTGTTACCAAAACATGGGCCGATGAAATAATGGGTTTACCGGTAAGTTTACTAATTAGAGAAAAATGAACAGTATAAATTATCTGGTATTGACGCGGAGTCGTACTTGCACTGATGCTGGTAATTTGTTGTTGAGTATTGTCGTTTTCAATAATCAACAAATAATCAGCATGAGCGGGGTCTGGAATAATACGTACACCGTATCCTTCAAGCTGGTCTTTAAGCATGGGGACTAGATCTCGATGTGCTTCCTGCACAATAATAGCAATATTATTAAGCCACGCAGGCATATCGGCCAAACCGCGCAGCTTAAATCCACAACCAGTAATGCAGATAACCATAAAGAATATGGCGAGTCGCTTAAACATTAATTAACGACCAGATTAATGAGTTTGCGATGGCTTACCACTATTGATTTGACAATGGTTTTACCCTCAATAAAAGAACCCGCGTGCTGTTTTGCCAATTCAAGCAGTTCATTTTCTGGCGTTTCAATATCGGCGGTAAATTGAGCTCTTAATTTACCATTAACCTGGACAACAAAGTCAACCTCATCACATTTGAGAGCGCTCTTATCAACTTTTGGCCAAGAGGCGTCAATAATAATCTTGTCATAACCTAATTGCAGCCATAAATGGTGACAAATATGGGGTGTTATAGGGGCTAATAAGCGAAGCAAAATACTCATGCCTGAATTAATGAAAAAGTTGTCTGCTTCCGTTTCAATTTCGTAATTGGACAATTCATTAAAAAGCTTCATACAACTTGAAACGACCGTGTTAAATTGATGCCGCTCATAATCCGTAAGTGCTTGCATCAGAATTTGATTCACAACAAGGCGCGACTTTTTAAGCCTTGACTCGGCGTGCTGCCAGTCAATGTTACCGTTGCCATCGGCTTTCGCCTCATTGGTATCTTTTAAGAGTTGTTGATGCTGATAAGCAAATGCCCATATTCGTTTTAAGAAACGGTGTGCTCCTTCAACGGCTGCATCCGACCATTCCAGTGAATGTTCAGGTGGGGCTGCAAACATTATAAATAGCCGTGCCGTATCCGCACCATAGGTGTCGATGAGGTGATTAGGGTCAACCACATTGCCTAACGACTTCGACATTTTATGGCCATCTTTCAACACCATACCTTGCGTTAAAAGAGCCTTGAAAGGTTCATCGGAATTTACCAGACCCTCATCACGCATAAGTTTATGAAAGAAGCGTGCGTAAAGCAGGTGCATTACGGCATGTTCTATACCGCCAATATATTGATCAACAGGAGTCCAGTATTTGGCACGATCATCAAGCATGGCATTGTCCTGGCCTTTACAGCAGAACCGGGCGTAATACCAGGAAGATTCAACAAAGGTATCAAATGTGTCTGTTTCTCTGGTTGCATCTTGCCCGCATTTGGGGCATGGTACGTGGGCAAACTGGTTGTTTTTGGCTAATGGCGAGCCGCTACCTGTCAGTTCAATATCATCAGGGAGAGTGACAGGCAAATCGCTCTCCGGTACAGGAACAATACCGCAATCCTCACAATGAATCATGGGAATTGGCGTTCCCCAATAGCGCTGGCGGGATACTCCCCAGTCGCGAAGACGATAATTGATGGATACTTTGCCTTGATCATGTGCTTCAAGGTATTCAGCAATTGCTTTCATGGCAAGGGGAGATGCTAACTCATCAAATTCGCCTGAATTAATTAACACACCTTCGCCCGTAAATGCGGATTTGGAAAAATCATGCGAAGCAGGTGCCACGGGTTTAATGACTTGTTCAATCGGCAGTTTATATTTTGTAGCAAACTCCCAGTCACGCTGATCGTGCGCTGGAACCGCCATTACAGCGCCTGAGCCGTATTGCATCAGTACAAAGTTGGCAACCCACACAGGAATATCCTTGCCGGTAACAGGGTGAATGGCAACATAGCCGGTATTTATACCCCGTTTTTCCATGGTGGCCAGATCAGCTTCCGCCATGCGCACGCCCTGGCAGCTGTCAATAAATTCCTTGACGTCGCTGTTATGGCGTGCGGCTTCTTTTGCTAAAGGGTGATCCGGTGCTACAGCAAGATAAGTAACACCCATTAGCGTATCGGGACGGGTGGTATAAATTTTAAGCCTTTTTGCAACATCATGAACTTTAAAGCTTATCTCACAGCCTTCCGAGCGACCAATCCAGTTACGTTGCATTTGTTTAACTTTTGCGGGCCACTCGGTCAACGTATCGAGATCACGCAATAATTCATCAGCATAAGCCGTGATTTTAATAAACCATTGGGATATTTCACGACGCTCAACTAATGCACCTGAACGCCATCCTCGACCATCAACGACTTGTTCATTAGCCAGAACGGTTTCATCGACTGGATCCCAGTTAACGACGGCATTTTTTTTATAAACGAGACCTTTCTCGTATAATTTTATAAAAAACCATTGTTCCCAACGATAGTAATCGGCGTCACAGGTAGCAAACTCCCGTTTCCAGTCGTAAGCATTTCCCAGGCGAAGAAATTGCTCTTTCATGGCGGCGATATTTTTCTTTGTCCATTCGGCGGGATGAATGCCATGCTTTATCGCGGCATTTTCTGCGGGCAACCCGAATGCGTCCCAACCGATGGGTTGCAATACATTTTTTCCTAAAGCCCTTTGATAGCGGGCAATCACGTCGCCAATGGTATAATTGCGAACATGCCCCATGTGCAAGGTGCCACTAGGGTATGGAAACATGGATAAGCAATAAAACTTTTCTTTGTTTAAGTCTTCAGTGACATTAAAACATTGTTTCTTAACCCAGTATTGCTGGGCTTGCTCTTCGACTTCTTGGGGTTTATAGCTAATATCCATAGTTTATAAGTTGTATTCAACGAGGGTGGTAAGGATAGCGCCTCTTGTCTTTCGCAGCAATAGATTGTTTGCGGTCTTTCAACATTAAACATCTATAAGTCACAGAAATCACTATAAGAAGCAAGGAAAAGAGGAGTATGGGCCAATCTCCAAATAAAACCCAAGGGGTTTGGCCTGTTGCCGGAAAAAGGGTTGCTTTTAAAATACCGGCGTCAAAAGCGGGTAAAGAGGCTTCAATTTCGCCTTCAGTATTAATTACTGATGATAGGCCGTCATTATTGGCTACCACTTGATAGCGCGCCGTTTCCATCGAAAGGACTTGCGCCATTTGTTGTTGTTGATACATCGCAAGCGAATGCCCAAACCAGCCGTCATCACTGATTGACACAATCCAGTGAGCGGCAGGTAATTGTTGACGTAATAAATTTCCATAGCCTAATTCATAACAAATCAATGAAGCGATGGGGTGGTGCTGAACTTTAATTAGTTCCTGATTATTTTTACCCGGCTTTAAATTGGCTTCAGGAATGCCAAGCCAGTTACTTGCGCGAAGGAAGGGTTCGGGGATGTACTCTCCAAAAGGCACTAAATGTTGTTTGATGTAGGAGCCTTTTGCCTTTCCGATGGTCATTAACGTATTAAAATAATAAGCTTCATCAATTGTCGCAGGCTCGGGGATCCCTAGTAATATGGCGCTGCCTGCTTTTTTTGCCTGTTTATGCAAGTCACTCAGAAAATCACTAATGTAGGTTGCCGGCAAGGGAAAAGCGGATTCGGGTAAAACAATTAATTGGGTTCCAAGGAGTTTTTCTGTGTCACGATGATAGAGCTCCAATAATTGCCAAAAAAGATTTTCATCCCATTTATCGCGCATGGATAAATTGGCTTGAATAATTCCCACCGAAATACCCTGGGCGTCTTTCTCTCCCCAGGTAACGGTTTTAAAAAGGAGGGGAAATAAAATAACGGCTACAAACATTATTAGATAAAAATAACGCTTTGACCCGGCCTTATTTGTGCTGCTGCCAAGAAGTGTTGCAGCAAAACAGGTGATAAATCCGACACCAAATACACCAATTACCGGAAGTAGGAATTTTAATGGCGTATCAAATTGCCCAAAACCCACTAATAACCACGGAAATCCACTAAAAAAAATAGCGCGTAAATATTCACAACCAATCCAGATGGCACTAAATAATAAACAGGAATAGATACGGTGGGGTTTGCAGGCGAGGCGTGAGAAAATTACCGCAGTCAAGGCCGGAAAGATTGCCAGATAAAGGACAAACATCAGGGTGATGAGCGCTGCAATTATGCCATGCAAATGCCCGTATTCATGAATACTGATGTATATCCAGGAAACCCCTAAACCAAAATAGCCTAAACCAAATGTAAGTCCTGCTAAAAAAGGAGATTTGTCTTGAGCGCTCGTTAAGCTTCTATAAAATAATGCCAAACCCAACAGGGTCAAGCCTGGGAAATGAAAGGGTGAAAAACCAAAAGGCAAGAGCAGGCCAAAGAAAAAATAACGCAAGTAGGGAACACGTTGTATTGATTCAGAAAAAAAATCCCATTTGGTAATTGATGAGGCGTGAATCATAGGGGTTTTTTAACGGCAAATGAAGGCAACAATATGATAACAATCCCAAAAGGTCAAGAATTTTACAGAAATTCATCGTACTACAATTGAAAGTTGCTTGGTAAATCTATTCAAAATGTAATTGTTTGGTGTACGATGACGGCTCGTTTTACAAAGGAGAGGATGGTTATGTATAACGTTATGATCACAGGAGCAGGGAAAATTGGAAGCCTTATCGCATGTTTACTGGCTGACAGCGGGGATTATCAGGTTCATCTTGCCGACGTAGAGTTTTCAGGAACCGATGTTAACCGATTGTTGCAAGCGATACCTCAGATAAAAACAGTTGCTCTTGATGTTACGGATGAAAAATCAACGGAAGCGTATCTTCAAAAAAATCAGATAATTGCTGTCATTTCAAGTTTACCCTATTTTCTTAATCCCCATGTTGCCCGTGCGGCAAAAGCTGCCAAAGCGCATTACTTTGATTTGACAGAAGACACAGCTGTTACCGATGTTGTAAAACAAATAGCGGAAGGGGCTGAGACTGCATTTGTACCTCAATGTGGACTCGCACCAGGATTTATCAGCATAGCGGCAAATAGTTTAATGCAGGAATTCCAACAATGCTATCACGCAAAGCTTCGGGTAGGCGCGCTGCCGCAACGCGCGAATAATGCTCTTCATTATTCATTAACCTGGTCTACCGATGGGGTAATTAACGAATATGGCAACCTTTGTTACGGAATTGAGGCAGGCAAGCCTGCTGTTATGAAACCATTGGAAGGCCTTGAGTCTATCCAGATCGATGGATGTGAATATGAAGCATTTAATACGTCTGGTGGATTAGGAAGCCTGGGCGAGCTTTATCAGGGAAAAGTCAAAACATTGAATTATAAAACAATGCGCTATCCAGGTCATTGTGAAAAAATGCGCTTCTTAATGAATGACTTGAAATTAAATGACGATAGAGAAACGCTAAAGCACATTTTAGAAAAAGCAGTCCCAAAAACCTATCAGGATATTGTTATTGTTTATGTAACAGTAGAGGGAATTAAAGGCGGCGAACTTAGTGAAAAAAGCTATGTAAAAAAAGTATATCCTGAAACCATACATGGTCTGGAGTGGTCAGCTATTCAGGTCAGTACTGCCTCAGGTGTGTGCGCTGTCGTTGATTTGGTATTGGGGCAAGCCAATGAATATCAGGGTCTTGTTTTGCAAGAAAAGTTTCGCCTGGCTGATGTTTTAGAGAATCGATTTGGACAGTGTTATGCATAGGAGTAATTCATGGAATTATTAAAACAATTAAACATTAAAAACGTCAATCCTGGTGCTTACAGCGGGCAAGGATGGCAAAGTGAAATACAATCTGAACGACTCGCATCGTTTAATCCTGCAACAGGGGATAAATTAGCGGAAGTCGCCACGTGTTCGATGAATGATTATCAGGCAGTAATGGCGCGTGCAGAAAAAGCCGCCGTTGCCTGGCGCGAATACCCGGCTCCGAGGCGTGGCGAAATTATTCGACAAATTGGGCAGGCACTGCGTGATCACAAAGATGAGTTGGGGAGCCTTGTTTCACTAGAGATGGGGAAATCCAAGCAAGAAGGTGATGGCGAAGTTCAGGAAATGATTGATATAGCGGATTTTGCAGTAGGGCAATCGCGCATGCTTTATGGCAATACTATGCATTCTGAGCGTCCTTTGCATCGCATGTACGAACAATGGCATCCCTATGGAATTGTTGGAGTAATTTCAGCGTTTAATTTCCCGGTCGCTGTTTGGTCATGGAATGCATTTATTGCAGCCATTTGTGGAAACGTCACGATTTGGAAACCTTCTGCCAAAACACCATTGTGTGCGATTGCGGTTCATCATATTTGCAATACCGTATTAAAACTTAATGATTGTCCTGAAATCTTTGGGCTTGTTATCCCTGAGTCCCATGATGTGGCAGAAGCCATGGTCAATGACACGCGCATCCCGTTGATCTCCTTTACAGGCTCTACTGCTGTAGGCAAGCGAGTTGCAGCAGCCGTTGCTAGCCGATTGGGTAAAACCATCCTTGAATTAGGCGGCAATAATGCCATTATTCTGGATGAGTCGGCTGATCTTAATCTTGCCATTCCAGGCGTCGTTTTTGGTGCTGTGGGTACGGCAGGACAACGCTGCACGTCAACTCGTCGTTTATTTGTCCATCAGTCTATGTATAAGGACGTGATTAAACGTCTGCAACATGCCTATGAGCAAATTACAATTGGCGACCCGTTGGATGGTAATAATTTAATGGGGCCTTTGATTGATGAGCAAGCAGTAGAGCAATTCAAACAGGCGATATCGCGCGTGAAATCTGCAGGCGGGCAGGTTGTATTTGGTGGAGATGTGCTATCAAAAGCAGGTTATTTTGTGCAGCCTACTTTAGTGTGCGATGTAAAAAATGACTGGGATATTGTGCAGGAAGAAACATTTGCCCCCATTTTATATGTAATGTCATATACTTCTATTACAGAGGCTATAGCATTGCAAAATGGCGTTCCGCAGGGGCTGTCATCGGCGCTTTTTACTCAAAATCTTAAAAATGCTGAACGTTTTCTGAGTGCTTTTGGCAGTGATTGCGGTATTGCTAATATTAATATTGGTACATCCGGTGCGGAAATAGGTGGTGCATTTGGTGGCGAGAAAGACACAGGTGGCGGGCGTGAATCAGGCTCTGACTCCTGGAAAGCTTATATGCGGCGCCAGACAAATACTATTAATTGGGGCGATACACTTCCTTTAGCACAAGGTATACGCTTTAATTTGTCGTAGTTTGGATGAAGAGTATTCCGGTTTCTTATTTGCGAGGAGCGTTACTATTTGCAAAGGTCACCGGATTGCTTCGCCTTCGGCTCGCAAAGACGAAACTCACCTTATTGCGAAGGGTTTCTTATCCTGAATTGACATGAAGTTAACGTTGTATGTTTTATCAATTATATAAATTTTTTACTTAAGGACACAAAAATGCCAGGAACAAAGTTAATTAGAAAGATAGCCGTTCTGGGAGCAGGTGTTATGGGTGCGCAGATTGCGGCGCATTGCGTTAACGTCGGTTTTAAAACGCTTGTATTTGACCTGGCTTCCAAAGATGGAAAAAGTAATGCTCTTATTGAAAAATCTATCGCCAATTTAGGCAAGCTAAAACCAGCTCCTTTGGGGACACCTGCGAAAGCCGCTTTCTTGCAGGCAAAAAATTACACCGAAAATTTAGCCGATCTTCTTGATTGCGATTTAATTATTGAAGCGATTGCAGAACGGATAGACTGGAAAGAAGATTTATATAAGCGTATAGCACCGCATATTAGCAACCATGCAATTTTGGTAAGTAATACATCAGGATTAAGTATAAACGCATTAAGCGATGTACTGCCTGAATCACTTCGCGAGAGATTTTGTGGTGTTCATTTTTTTAATCCCCCACGATACATGCATTTGGTTGAATTAATACCGGCTGCCTCAACTTCGAAAGCATTATTGGACTATCTGGAAACCTGGTTAACAAGCTATCTTGGCAAAGGCGTTATTCGTGCCAAAGATACCCCTAATTTTATTGCCAATCGTATTGGGGTGTTTTCATTACTGGTAACCTTACATCACGCAGAAGCCTTTAATATGGGGTTAGACGAGGTTGATGCCATTACAGGACCTTTGCTTGGCAGACCCAAATCGGCTACTTGCCGTACAATGGACGTGGTGGGGCTCGATACCATGCAGCATGTGGTTCGCACTATGCAAGAAAATCTGACCAATGATCCCTGGCATTCTTTATTTAAACTGCCGGATTGGTTGCTCAAACTGATTGAGCAAGGCCATCTTGGTCAAAAAACCGGTCAGGGAATCTTTCGAAAACAAGGCAAGGTTATTGAAGTTTTGGATAGTGCTTCAGGAAATTACAGGCCTGCACAAGGCAACGTTAGCGCTGAATTGAAATCCATAATGAGTGATCGCAATCCAGAAAAACGGATGCAAGCTTTATTTGCTTCAGAGGATAAGCAAGCAAAATTCCTCAGCGCCTGTTTTCGGGATCTTTTCCAGTATTGCGCCTATCATCTTAATGAAATTGCAGATACTGTACGGGATGTTGATTTGGCGATTCGCTGGGGCTTCGGCTGGCAGGAAGGTCCGTTCGAGACTTGGCAGTATGCGGGAATTGCGGCAACGCGAACACTCATTGAGCGCGATATTTCTGCCGGGAAAACAATAAGTAGTGCCAAATTGCCGCAATGGCTAACCACTCTTGATAGTTTTTATAGCAAAGATGGCGCATTTTCTCCGCAAACCAAATGTTTCATAGCTCGTAGTCAACTGCCTGTGTATGAGCGTCAGTTTTTTCATGATTGTCTGCCTGGTGAAAAGAACCCGCGCCTTGAAGTTATTTACGAAAATGAAGGCGTTACACTTGCTCACTTTAAAGAAGATATTGCTCTTTTGTCATTTAAAAGCAAGGCAAATACAATAGGTCAGGAAGTGCTCGATGGCATGCAACAGGCTATTGATAAAGCGGTGCAAAATTGTCAGGGCATTATTATTTATCAACAGGATGCTGCTAATTTTAGTTCAGGTGCTGATTTGCGCGCCGTTTCATCATTGCTTGCTATTAATAAACTCGACGCTGTAGAAAATATGATAGCGCAATTTCAACAATTAATGATGCGTCTGAAGTATTTGCCGATTCCGGTTGTTGCGGCTTTGAGAGGCCGCGCTTTAGGTGGAGGTTGTGAATTAATGATGCATTGTAGTCATATAGTTGCAGCCTATGAATCTTATCCAGGATTGGTTGAAGCAGGGGTTGGATTAATTCCTGCGGGTGGTGGTTGTAAAGAGATGGCCATGCGCGCCGCAAAAGAGGCGGGTAATGCGGACTTAATGACATTTATTCAACCTTATTTCCAGCAAATAGCAACGGCTGCAGTATCCTCCAGTGCAGAGGATGCGCAATTGCGAGGATTTTTACGGGCAGATGATTGTTGGGTTATGCACAGTGATGAAGTTCTTTTTGCAGCGTTTGCCAAAATTAAATCGCTTCTTGCCGCAAATTATCTCCCACCACTTTGCTCGCGTTTTCCAGTCGCAGGCAGGGAAGGGCATGCCAAACTGCAAGCAGGTCTTGTTAATTGGCTTGAAGGAGGGTTTATTTCTCAGCATGACTATTATCTGGCCAATCAAGTTGCACAAGTAATTTGTGGCGGTGACGTTAATCAAGGCGAATTGGTTGATGAAGACTGGATTCTAAATCTCGAAAGAAAAGCCTTTATGGCGCTTGCAGCAACTCCATTAACCCAGGCCCGTATTTCCAGCTTACTGGAAACTGGCAAGGCACTACGCAATTAGGAAGATTATTATGACAAATGTATATGTAGTTGATGTATTGCGTACCCCGGTGGGCAAAGCACCTCGGGGAGTTTTCAAGCACACATTGCCTGATGATTTATTAGCGCATGTTATTAGATCATTGAAAGATCGTAATGCTATCAATTGGGAAGAGATTGGCGACATTGTCATCGGTTGTGCGATGCCAGAAGCGGAACAAGGCATGAATGTCGCCCGTATCGCGTCACTATTAGCTGGAATGCCAGAATCAGTCCCTGCGATGACTATCAATCGTTTTTGTTCCTCCGGCGTTCAGAGTATTGCGACAGCTGCCGCGGCCATTAATCAGGGAAATATGTCATTCGCTTTAGCAGGTGGTGTGGAGAGTATGTCTATGGTGCCGCTGGGTGGCAACAAATATACGGCCAACCCTGCCTGGTTTGAAAACGAGCATATTGCTATTGCTTATGGTATGGGAATTACGGCAGAAAATGTCGCCAAACGCTGGAATATTACACGTGAGGAGCAAGACGAATTTGCAGCTCTTAGCCATCAGCGTGCTACTGCGGCTCAAAATCGCGGTGATTTTGACGCAGAGATTTCTCCAATGGAAATTATTGAGAGACATCCTGATTTCAATACATCTAAAGTGGTTGAAAAAAAACGGCTCGTGAGCCTGGATGAAGGACCGCGGGCTGATACGTCCTATGAAGCAATAAGTCGTTTAAAACCGGTATTTGCTGCAAGAGGTACTGTGACCGCAGGCAATAGTTCGCAAACCAGTGATGGTGCGGGCATTGCGCTTTTGGCGAGTGAGGCGGCTTTAAAAAAATATGACTTACAGCCAATAGGGCGCTTATTAGGCTTTGCAGTTGCTGGTGTTGCGCCTGAAATTATGGGTATTGGGCCTATTAATGCTATTCCTTTGGCATTAAAGCAAGCCGGCCTGACACTTGATCAAATTGACTGGATTGAGTTAAACGAAGCATTTGCAGCGCAAGCATTAGCCGTTATTAAAACGCTCGATCTCCCCCGTGACAAGGTTAACCCTTTGGGTGGTGCCATTGCGTTAGGCCACCCGCTGGGCGCAACTGGGGCTATTCGCACGGCGACATTATTGCATGGCTTGCGCCGCACCAAAGGGCGCTATGGTATGGTTACTATGTGTATCGGTACCGGGATGGGGGCTGCTGCAATTTTTGAAGCAATTTAAGAGTAGTATATTCAATTTCACTTAATTATACTCCGCACTGAATAGTGCTTATCTTAGGGGCTTAAATTTAGTGCTATTGGTTGTAATTTTTTTTTATTAGAGGTGTTAAATGAAAAATAATCAAATGAAATTAGCTTGCGTCACTTTTATCTTCACGGCAGGACTTGCAAATGCGGGAACACCCTGCGATGGTTTTGAAATTAAAATAAAAAATAATTTATCCGATAATCTGCGCGTTATAAAAGTCCAATTAGTTGGTGCGGATATTCAACCTGGTAACATCAACAAAATCGAAAAAAAATCAGAAGTAGCTTTTATTGTTAATAATAGCGAATCCCATATGTATGGCCAAATCGATTTTCAAACAATCTCCTTACCAAGTAAAGAATTTAAAATCCGCTTTGATTTACGCAACGCCCTAATGCGCTGTGATCATGATGATAAAACAGGTCATGAAAGCAACGGCATCCCCATCGATAACTCACGATCTGTTGGAAAAGTGACTTATACTATCGGTTAACGGCCATCCCCACCAAGGTGGGGAATATATAATATAAAAAAACACTCACTCTCATTATCTCTCAATTCAATTCATATATTTCTAACAAGTAATCAAGTTGAACTATAATTACTCCATGACCATCTAATGGAATATGAGTCACTCATGGAAATGGAATCTTTTCAATATATTGAAAATACAGGCTGGAGCGTTGATCGTTTTCCGGAATTGGATTCACCAAAAACACTAGTGTTGATTTTTGCAAGCCCAATATTTAAGAATCATGATGAACCAATTAAAGAACTTTCTCATTTCTATAAACAAGCGAAGATAATGGGATGCTCTACCGCTGGTGAGATTTTTGGTGCCAAAATTTATGATAATAGCCTTACTGTTTCGGTCATTCGTTTTAAACATACAAACCTGAAATTAGCCACAGCAAAAATTGCTGATGCAAAGGATTCCTTTTCAGCTGGAGCCACCATTGCTCAGATTCTTAATGAGCATGAGTTGCATAGTATTTTTATTTTGTCTGATGGATTAAATATTAACGGTTGCGAATTAATTAGTGGCTTGAATACAAAAACAGATCCCGGAGTTGTAATTACCGGTGGCCTGGCAGGTGACGGTCCAAATTTTAAAAATACCTGGGTTATTGCCGAAGGAAAGATACTTGAATCATATGCGGTCGCTATTGGATTTTATGGAAAACATATTTGTGTTGGGCATGCATTCAAGGGAGGATGGGATATATTTGGCCCAGAACGCCGAATAACTCGCTCAGAAGGTAATATTCTTTATGAATTGGATAATCGTCCCGCTTTATCATTGTATAAAGAATACCTGGGCGAACGTGCAGCTGAGCTGCCTTCTTCGGGTTTACTTTACCCTTTAGCAATCCGTAATTCCGCTGATAAAAAGTTCACCCCTTTGGTACGTACTATCCTGAATGTGGATGAAAAAAATCAGTCTCTGATTTTTGCAGGTGATATGCCAGTTGGTTATTATGCACAGTTAATGCGCGCTAATTTTGATCGTTTAATTCAAAGTGCCAGTGAGGCAAGTGAGCTGGCAAACAGGTTTGCAAATAAGGAAAAATGTGAGCCTGTAGCCCCTCTTTTAGCGATAGATATTAGTTGTGTAGGCCGACGACTCTTATTAGGAGAACGCACGGAAGAAGAAACCGAGGCAACATGTGACAGCTTACCGTACGGAGCAACCCAAATTGGTTTCTATTCTTATGGAGAGCTCTCGCCGAGTGGGGTTGGCAGTTGTGAATTACATAATCAAACGATGACTATAACCACCATGTTTGAGAGGGATATTTAAAGGATGGAACTACATAAATTGCTAAAGCGGCAACTTGAAAGGTTGGGCTTAAGCTACGATTCTTTGCCCAGCAACTTAGTAGATTGGCAATCCATTATAAACTCTATAAACAAGAGCTATGTAGAAACCGATCAGGAGCGGTATTTGCTGGAACGCTCGATGAGCATTTCATCAAATGAACTTATGGAAATTAATGATCAACTTGAGCGCGCTCAACATCTTGCCGGGCTTTGCTACTGGCACTATGACTCAGTTAACAGTTTAATGTCATGGTCCAGGGGTATATATGATTTGTTACAAATCAGTCCATTGAACTCATCTCCCACCCACACGGAGTTTAGAGAGCGTGTTTTTGATGAAGATAAAATACTATTGACAAATAATGTCAAAAATGCGCTTTTAAAAAAAGAAGATAGCGATTTTGAAATTCGCATAAAAGTCCAGGAACGTTATATATGGTTTCGAATCATTGTACGACATAGCGAGAAAAATGATCATGAACTTTCTGGAATTATCATGGATATTAATTCTGCCAAAGAGGCTGAAACTCAAATTAAAGAGTTAAATAGCGCGCTGTTAACGACAGCACGGCTGGCAGGCATGTCAGAGGTAGCCACCACCATATTGCACAATATTGGCAATTTATTAAATAGCATTAATGTGTCCCTTTCGATATTAAAAACAAACATAGCGTCCTTGCATCATCAAAAATTATCGCAGCTGATAGCGATGATCAATGCCAACTCTCATCATCTGGAAGAATTTTTATTTAAGGACCCAAAAGGAAAATTAATTATACCGTATATTGTGATGATGTCTGAGACGATGACAAAAGAATATCAAAGTAATACAGAAGAAATTATTCATCTTGAGAAAAATTTAAGTCATATACAAGACATTGTAGCGATGCAACAATCGATTAGCGGCGTTTCTGGGCTGTTTGAAAAAATTTCCGTTCCAGAGCTTATGGAAAATGCCTTGGAAATGACAAATTTAAAGGGATCAGAATTAAAACTGACTGTAGATATTTCTCAAGAAATTAAAACCATTGTCACTGATAAGTCCAAACTTCTGCAAATTATGACTAATTTACTAAGAAACGCCAAACAATCAGTATCTGCAAACGAAGAAACCCAATTAAAAAAAATTGGCATCATTGTTAATAAAAAAGAGGGGAAAATCAAAGTCATTGTCAAAGATAATGGTGTTGGAATACCTGCAGAGAATTTAAAACGCATTTTTTCTTTTGGATTTACGACAAAAATAGATGGTCATGGATTTGGCTTGCACAGTTCAGCGCTTTCTGCAAAAGAGTTGGGAGGGACACTGAATGTTCATAGCCCAGGGGTTGGGAAAGGGGCTGAGTTTGTATTGATACTGCCAATAAATAGATCGCGGGAGAATGTTTATGAATAATCAGAAGCATCTACGTATCATTATTATTGATGATAACCCCGATATCCATCGTGATTTTATAAAAATACTAACCATTAGCAACCACGCATCTAAACTGTCTGAACTGGATAGGGAGCTATTTGGTGAAAAGAGCTCAGCTGATGATGAAGACAATCTTCCCCAGTTTGATATTGAAACTGCTTCTCAGGGAGAGGAGGGGGTAGAAAAAATTAAAAAAGCATTAGAAGAAGGAAGTCCATTTGCCCTGGCATTTATTGATATTCGCATGCCTCCAGGTATCGATGGTATTGAAACTATTAAGCGAATATGGGAATTTGACCAAGATATTCAGGTGGTGATTTGTACCGCCTATTCTGATTATTCCTGGGAAGAAACCGTTAAAGCCTTAGGCCTGAGTGACAGTTTACTGATCTTAAAAAAACCATTTGATGTAGTTGCGGTGCGTCAGTTGGCAGGTGCATTAACGCATAAGTGGCTCATAGCAAAAGACACAAGGCAACATACTTTGTCTCTTAAGAGGTTGGTAAGTGCTCACACAGCATCACTCAAGGAATCTTTGGCATTATTGAGAGTAACAATCGAGTCTTCATTTGATGGCATTTTAGTGGTTGATTTGAAGGGCAAAATAATCGATTTTAATAAGCAATTCGTTAAATATCTTAAGCTACCGGAAGCTTTACTAAACCAGAACGATGAAGCCAGTATACTCCAGCATATGTTGGATCAAATGGCTGAGCCTAAAAAATATATGAAAATATACAATATGCATATTTCTAAAAATGAAGGTTCCAGTCGACAAACGATTAAACTAAAAAATTTACAGGTATTTGAATGTTACTCAAAGCCTCACAGCATTGGATCAAAAATTGTAGGTCGTGTCTGGAGTTTTCATGACATTACCGAGCAAATTAAATTAAAGGAAAAATTAGAATACCAGGCAACTCACGATGCATTAACAGGATTACCTAATCGTTCATTGCTGCTTGACCGCATCTGGCAAGAAATTGCTATTGCTGAGCGTAACAAAAATAAATTTACGGTGTTGTTTCTGGATCTGGATCGTTTCAAATTTGTCAATGATAATCTCAGCCACGAGACTGGCGATCAATTACTTTGTGCTATTGCCGAGCGTTTAACATCCGTGTTACGTAAAGCCGATACCCTCGCAAGACTGGGTGGTGATGAATTTGTTTTGGTACTTCCTGGCATAACCAATGAAGAAATAGTCGTTGCAATCGGTAATAAACTAATGGAAGTATTTAGCAAACCATTTCAGGTTAAAAAACACAAGATCAAAATTACGGCAAGTATTGGTATCAGTATTTATCCCAACGATGGAATAAATGTAAATACGCTTCTCCGAAATGCGGATTTGTCCATGTATCAAGCTAAGGCTCAGGGCGGTAACCAGTTTACCTTTTATACTGAAGAATTGAACCAAAAAAGTGAGTACCAATTTAAGTTGGAAGTAGAATTGCAACGAGCTATCACTAACCATGAATTTTTCCTGATTTATCAACCTCAATTCGATATCGTCAGTAAAAATATAATGTCTGTTGAAGCTTTGTTACGTTGGCAACACCCAGATAAAGGCGTCATCATGCCACTTGATTTCATTCAAGTTGCTGAAAATACTGGGTTAATTATTCCTATCGGTGAATGGGTCATTGAAGAAGCGTGTAAACAAATTGTAGAGTGGCACAAACAAGGGCTGCCATTGATCAAAGTGGCTGTTAACATTGCAACCAAGCAGTTACGACAAGTAAATTTTCCCGTCATCATTCAGAAAATTATACAATCTCATCAACTAAATCCAGGTTGTCTTGAATTAGAAATCACCGAAAATGTTATTATTGATAAAGAAATTCGACAAGTCATAAAGCAATTAAATAAAATTGGTTGCAAAATTGTTCTCGATGACTTTGGTACCGGTAACTCAAGTTTAAACTCACTTAAAAAATTACATATTGATCGTCTGAAAATAGATCAATCCTTTGTAAACAATATTGCAAAATCACCGGGAGATGAAGCAATCGTTGAGGCAATCATCGCTATTTCTCATAGCATGAATTTTAGAGTTGTAGCAGAAGGCGTCGAGACCAAAGACCAGATGGACTTTCTTATGAAAAATCACTGCGATGAAATTCAAGGATTTCTCTGGAGCGAACCATTAAGCAGTGACCAGCTAGTAACCCTGATAAATAAGCAGAAGACTAAGAAAGAATGATCATGCAATGGGGAGATTTTTTATGCATAATATTAATAAATATGCCAATTTAGTTGATTTGTGGCGCTTATCTTCTACTCTTTTATTAAGAGATTATTGTTTGGAGCTTGCATGCGTTCCTTAATACTGGCAGCTTGTCTAGTCACAAATGTTGCTTTTGCTGATGAAATAGTCGGCTTTTCAGCCTATGAGAACGGGGATTACAGCACCGCTTATCCTCACTTGATTCAAGCCGCAAATGAAGGGAATGAAGAAGCAATGTACCTGATTGGCCGCATGTACCAGAATGGCTATGGAGTGACGCAAGATGATATAAAGGCTGCTGAATGGTACCGGAAATCGGCTGAGAAGAATAATGCACTGGCTCAATTAAGCTTAGGCTATTTATATGATTTGGGTAAAGGTGTCACACGGAATTATGAAGAGGCTTTTTCTTGGTATTTAAAAGCTGCAGAACAAGGCAATCCTATTGCACAACGTAACGTAGGGTTGATGTATGCAACAGGAGAGGGTGTTAAAGTTGATGATCAAAAAGCCTTTGAATGGTTTACAAAAGCTTCCGAGAAGGGTTACGACAAAGCTCAGGTAAACCTTGGTTATCAATACATGGTAGGGTCTGGAACTGAAAAAAACGTTGAAAAAGCCCTGAATTGGTATCAGAAAGCAGCAGACCAGGGTGATTCAAAAGGTCAGTACAGTGTTGGGCTTTTATACACTGGTAAATATGGCATTGCCGCTAATCAAAAAGAGGCGACCTATTGGTTTTCAAAGGCCGCGGAGCAGGGTCATCGTAATGCACAAGCCTATCTTGCTTATCAATACTTAAATGGGCTAGGGGTCGAGGCTAATCCAGAAAAAGCCTATTACTGGTACAAATCATCTGCAGAATTGGGAAGTGTTGATGCGCAGGTCGAATTGGGGCAATTATTGCTAAGCGGCACGGGCGTTGAGAAAGATTATAAACAGTCGGCCTTCTGGTTTTCAAAAGCCTCAGCACAAGGTGACGCAACAGCCCAAGGCAAACTTGCTTATTTATACCTGGCAGGCCTTGGTGTTGAACAAGATAATGCCAAAGCTTATGCATGGTTTAAGCTTGCAGCTCTTAATAAAAATGAACAGGCAGCACGCGATCTCGAAAAATTTACGCCTAAATTAACCCCTGAAGAGAAAGCCCGGGGTGAGAAGCTGTTTGAGGAGTTAAAAAACAAAGCACCTGTAACGGAAGGTGAGGATGATGATTAATCGTATTATAATGAATTAAGGCTTTCAGCCAGCAAAGACACCGATATTTTTCCATTTTTATCTTTACGGCGTTTGAAAATAGAGTAATTTATAAGGGTCAGATCATCTCCTTTTACCACCGCAATGCTCATAAAGTAATTACTCTCAAATGTTACCTGATTGTCTTGAATTGCGAATTTTTGCAATAACGCCCTGATAGCTTTTTGATTCGCCGTTGCGTCTTTTCCTCGCGCATCCATTATCTCCTTGGTCTGATTTTCATTAAGTCCATTCCCTAGAGACATTATTATATTTTTAGGGGCGGTATTAATATTAATCGGAGTGACTTCCGGCAACACGGTAAGGTAATCATTAAGTAGTTGCCAGGTTTTTGCATCAACACCACGCACCAATCTAAATTCGGATAAACTTTCCATGGCTTGTTGAGAGGGATAATAAGGGGGATTTTGTTTTAAATAATAAATAAGTAATTTGTCACCACCATTCTCGGGAGAATAAGGGCTAATCCACTGACGGGTTGCAGAAGCAATATTATTGCGACTGGCAGCGTTCATCCCGGGGATTGAGCTTTTAAGCAATTTTAAAAAAAACGCGTAATATTTTTTATCACTTAGATTATTAAGATTAAACCGTGCTTGCAGATCATACACACTCCCTTGAATTAATAGATCAGGATAAATAGCCTTAAACTGGTTGGGAAAGTCCGCTACTTTTGTGCGTCCATCGCTTTGGTGGAAATGATTTTTTTTGTCAGATAAAATCCCCATGGTCCAAAAAGATACGCCTTGTGAGGCTAAATACAGTTTATCACTCAAAATAGTTAAACGCGTACGATAAATGTCGAGTTGCAGGCGTGTGCTCATCGCAGTCGCTGCAATGGCCACAAGGGTCATAATAAACAGTGCAGTGACTAAAGCACTACCCTGCATTGACGCTGCTTTAAGACGGCAAACCCTGTTTGCTTTCTGCATATAAAGCCCTTGGTATGAGAAAAAGTAAACTGGCCTCGCCCCAGTCTTTCAACGATAAAGTGAGTTGTACCGCTTTGGGTAAGGACTCACTCTCCTCATCAGGGAGAAAGCCACCTTCAGACCACACGGGCAAAATTTGTAAACGCTTATTTAAATAAGCAAATTTACATATTACCAGGTCACTTAGCAAAATTTTATCCTCGTAATCATTTCGATTTACAGCATCAAGAGTATGCCAGCTTCGTCTTATTAATTGATTATCACGACAAAGTAGTGCGACTCTTTTCAGATTACTGCGTTTTTCCGCACTAAAAGGATTGGCGATGCCCGCGCGTGTGAACTCCAGATTATCAGGCTCACCCACAAAAGCTGGAAATATCTCCATTCCACTGCCACGTACTGGTCGATTAACTACTTGTGCTGTATCGCGTGTAATCATTGTCAAGGTCAGCTGAAGAGTGGCCAGTCTATCAGCTTGCGCCGTCACCCGTGCTCGGGTATTAAACGCGTAATACATAGCTGATGAAGTAATAGCGGCAAGGATTGCAAAAACCGCCAGGGCTATTAAAATTTCAATGAGTGTAAAGCCTTTGTTATTCATGCGGCATACCGGAATGCGATGAGCGGATCCGAGAAAGGTCCCGCCTGATTATTACTAACCTTGATGGTCAGTTGTTCGACGGATTTCATGGGGGTTTTAATTATATTAACCCGCCAATACCAGCGCTCACCAAACATAGTGGTTACCTGAGTGACTTCTTGATTGACTTTAATGGGTAATAAACCTGCCTGAATCATGGCAACGCCCTGCATTGCAATCCAGTGACTAATGGTTTTTTCTTTTATGCGATGAGTATTGGAAACGTTTTGAGCGGTTGATTTCATGAGAGCCGTGAGTGAAATCGCAATAATGGCAAGAGCCAGTAAAACTTCAATTAAAGTAAATCCCGCATGCTTCGTGTGAGTCATTTCACCCGCTCTGCATTATTAAAATGAAGACTGCCATTGTGTTTCCCTGTCAAAGAGATAATTGACGGCGTTGTGGATGTACCAAAATCAAGGGTAAAAGGCGTCATATCGCCTGTAGAGTAAATAATAATATCAGGTGATTTTGACTTGGTTTTAATGGTCTTATGCAAAATAGCCGCGGTGTTTTTAGGAAAAGGCTGCCAATGAAGCAAACTGTTTTTAGGCATTAGTTGCCAGGTCGTACCATTTTCCAGTCGATAAGCCGCATAACCATCTTTTTCGATGGTTATACCAAATGTATTGGTTTCTATAATAGCTCGTTGTTGCAAAAGCTTAACAAAGGCCGAAAACTGCTCAGCAGTAGTAATTATTTTTCGGCTTAAGCCAAAATCACCAAAAGCGAGCAAAGCTACACTTGAGGTGATCCCGATAATAACAATTACAATCAATAGTTCAATTAGCGTGAATCCGCGCTTAACGCGCATCCCAATTTCCGATTTCTGAATCAATACCTGTTCCTCCGGGCTGCCCGTCAGCGCCTAAAGTAAAAACATCAGTTTCGCCATGCTCACCAGGGTTCAGGTACAGGTAGTCACGCCCCCAGGGATCTTTAGGCAGCGATTTTAAATACTGTTTCCAATCACGTGGTTGAGGATTGCTGGTCGGCTTTTCTACGAGTGCTAAAAGCCCCTGATCAGTGCTGGGGTAAATGCCATTATCAAGTTTATACAGATCAAGGGCATTTTGAATGGCTAATACATCTTGTTTGGCTTTAACAGCCCGCGCTTCATCAGGACGGCTGATAATTTTGGGAACAACAATTGATGCAAGAATACCAAGAATAACAACAACGACCATGATTTCAATTAATGAAAAACCCTTTTGCAGCCTCATAAAACCTCCAAAATCAACCATAACGAGCAAAGAATTCTATGCCGTAAATTTTCCACAGTCTATCAATTGGGTTGCTATTTAACTAACCAATTGCTCCATGGAAAAAATAGGCAACAATGTTGAGAGCACAATAAACAATACAACCGCTCCCATAAACAATATTACCATGGGTTCGAGCAAAGTCAGTGCGGTATCAATCAATCGTTTGACATCAGTGTCCAGATGCGCTGCCGCACGCTCCATCATAGGAGCAATCTGCCCACTTTTTTCACCGCTGGCAATTAAATGAATTGCCATAGGACTTAAAAAACCGCTCTCTTTAAGCGCAACACTTATACTGGTACCTTCACGTACTTTCGTGGCGGCGATATCAAAGGCATTGCGAATAATCAGATTATTAACAACACTTGCTGCAACTCGCATCGCCTCAAGCACGCTAACACCTGCGGCAAATAAAATACCAAAAGTATGAATATAACGCGCGACATTGGTTGATTTCACCAGGTAAGAGCTAATGGGTAATTTAAGCAAAACTTTATGCCACGCAGTTTTGAATTTCAAGTTACGAAGGCTTTGCTTAAACACGGCAATGCTTACAATCAATAAAATTAAAACATAGACACCGTACGATTTGATAAAGCCGCTAATCGCCATAAGGAGCCTGGTCATTTCTGGTAGCGATTGGCCGCTGCTGGTGAATACTTCAATAATTTTCGGCACAACGAACGCTAATAAAAAACTGATTATAGCAGTGGATACAATAATCATTAACGAGGGATAAATAAGCGCTTGCTGGATTTTTTGCTTGGTTACTTGTTGATTTTCCGTGTAATCAGCCAGTTTTTCCAGGACTAAATCAAGACGACCAGTCTGCTCGCCCGCGCCCACGGTAGCTCTGTATAATTCTGGAAAAGCATTAGGGAATTCCCCCATGGCTTGGGCAAGAGAGTAGCCCTCGAGAACCTTCGCGCGTACGCCGATAATAAGCTCTCGTACTTTATCTTTGTCGGTTTGCTCACTGACGCCGCTTAATGATTCTTCAACTGGAATTCCGGCTGCTAGAAGCGTTGCTAACTGGCGCGTAAGCAGGGATAAATCCTGCGTTGAGATTTTATCTTTTTTTCGCGTTTGCTGCTTTGCCAAGGTACGAATCTGAGTGGGAATCATCCCGCGTTCACGTAAAAACTGACGTGCCTGGCGTTCGGAATCGGCCTCAATCACGCCTTTGTTTGTGCTGCCATTTTTAGTCAGTGCGTGATAGTGATAAGCACCCATAATTATTCTATGACAAAGATATTGATAGTGTTCAAGAGTTTAATCTATTGGGTTTACGAAGTCACTTAAGGTAAACTCATTCATAGACAATCTTGGAGATAAAAATGAGCAAAGATGTATTATTTGCGGCAATAAAAGAGCATGATGCAAAATTTATTGACTTGCGTTTCACGGATACTCGTAGTCAAATTCATCACATCACTATTCCTGTGTCAGCTGTTGATGATGATTTTATCGAAAATGGCAAAATGTTCGATGGTTCATCAATAACGGGATGGCAGAAAATTCACCAGTCTGATCTGGCGTTAGTTCCTGATTGCGAAACGGTTCTCCTTGATCCTTTCTACCAGGATAGTACTTTAATTGTCCAATGCAATATTGTTGATCCACAAACCATGATGGGTTATCAGCGTGATCCTCGTTCCATAGCCCAACGCGCTGAAATGTATTTGAAATCCACAGGGATTGCAGACAGTGCACTCTTTGGCCCTGAACCTGAGTTCTTTTTATTCGATGATGTTCGCTGGGAAACAAGTATTAATGGCGCCTTTTATAAGCTTGACTCCACAGAAGCCCATTGGAATTCCGGCAAGGCCTATGACGGGGGAAATACAGGTCACAGGCCTGCTGTTAAAGGGGGGTATTTTCCGGTTCCTCCCGTTGATTCTTCACAAGATATACGATCAGCGATTTGCTTGACGCTTGAGTCGCTTGGTATGGTCGTTGAAGCGCATCATCATGAAGTAGCCACAGCTAACCAGTGTGAAGTCGCCACGCGCTTTGACACCTTGACTAAAAAAGCTGATCAAATACAGCTGCTAAAATATGTCGTTCATAATGTTGCCCATAACTATGGGAAAACAGCGACGTTTATGCCGAAGCCTCTCGTTGGGGATAATGGTAACGGTATGCATTGCCATCAATCACTGATTAAAGACGGTGTTAATCTCTTTGCAGGCGATCAATACGCAGGTCTTTCTGAAACAGCTTTATATTATCTTGGTGGTATTATAAAACATGCACGTGCATTAAATGCATTTACCAATCCTGCGACCAATAGTTACAAACGCCTGGTTCCAGGTTTCGAAGCGCCGGTGTTGCTTGCCTATTCCGCACGTAACCGTTCGGCCGCTATTCGTATTCCTCATGTGAGCAATCCAAAAGGGCGCCGTATTGAAGTGCGCTTCCCTGATCCTATGGCAAATCCTTATTTGGCTTTTTCTGCCATGATGATGGCAGGACTTGACGGAATTCAGAAAAAAATTCATCCAGGCCAACCTATTGATAAAGATTTGTATGATTTGCCTCCTGAAGAATTAATTGATGTACCGACAGTTTGTGGTTCTTTAGAAGAAGCTATAGAGCATCTCGAATCGGATCAGGCGTTCTTGTTGCAGGGTGATGTGTTTAGCAAGGATTTTATAGCAAGCTATATTGCTATCAGAAAAGCTGAAATCGCTCAGGTAAGAAGTCTTGTTCATCCATTTGAGTTTGAACTTTATTATAGCCTTTAAGTTAATGTCAGTTCGGGATAAGAATTTTGAACTGACTCAATCCTTGTAGAGTCATCCATGGGCGTGTGTCATGTCGAGCATAGCGAGATATCTCCCACGCCAATTAATAAAACACCCCTTGAAATTTTTAATTTCGCCTATATATTCACTGACAAGGTTACATAATTACTCGAAAATACCTGAAATAGCCTTAAGGTAAGTTTCTCATCTTTAATTGTTTTATTGGAGATTTAAATGGCGAATAAAAAGCAAACGCTGGGTTTTCAGACTGAAGTCAAACAAATGCTCCATCTGGTGGTGCACTCTTTATACAGCAATAAAGAAATTTTTTTACGCGAGCTCATATCCAATGCATCCGATGCATTAGATAAACTACGGTTTTTAGCGCTTTCTAACGCATCTTTATATGAAAACGACTCAAACCTGCACATTACTATTGAATGCAACGACAAACTCAACACTATTTCTATTAAAGATAATGGTATAGGGATGAACTGGGATGAAGCAGTTGAGAATCTTGGAACTATAGCCAAATCCGGTACTAAAGAATTTTTAAGCCACCTAACTGGTGAAAACAGCAAAGATTCCCACCTGATTGGCCAATTTGGCGTGGGGTTTTATTCAGCGTTTATTGTTGCCGACAAAGTAACGGTAAAAAGCCGCCGGGCAGGACTTAAGCCTGAGGAAGGAATCGTCTGGGAGTCTAGTGGTGATGGTGAATTTACTATTGCCCAGGAGAAGTTGCAAAGCCGGGGCACCGAAATTATTCTTCATTTAAAGAAAGACGAAACAGAATTTGTCAGTGATTGGCGTATTCGAAGTATTATCGCCAAATATTCTGATCATATTTGCTGGCCCATCGAGATGAAAAAAGAAAAAAGCGATGAAGAAGGCACAGAGAAAGAAAGTTCTCAGGAGTTTGAAACGGTAAACAAGGCAACAGCTCTCTGGACTATGCCCAAATCCGATATTACCGATGAAGAATATAAAGAATTATATAAGCATATTTCGCACGATTATCAGGATCCATTAGCCTGGTCGCATAATCATGTTGAAGGCAAGCATGATTATATTAGTTTGCTCTATGTACCGGGGCATGCTCCCTTTGATATGTGGCAACAAGAGTCTAAACATGGTTTAAAGCTGTATGTTAAACGTGTATTTATTTTAGATGAAGCCGTGCAGTTTTTACCACGCTATTTACGTTTTATTAAAGGGATTATTGATGCCAGTGATTTACCTTTAAATATTTCTCGCGAAATTTTGCAAGACAATAAGCAAGTAGAGGCAATTAAAGCAGCTTGCACGAAACGTGTTTTAAGTATGCTTGAAAAAATGAGTACCAGTGACGCTGAAACGTATCAACGTTTTTGGAATGAATTTGGATTGGTGTTGAAAGAAGGGCCTGTTGAGGATTTCGCCAACCGTGACGCTATCGCAAAGCTTCTTAGATTTGCTACAACCCATGGCGAGTCTGATAAGCAGGATGTATCTTTGTCTGATTATGTTGGTCGCATGAAAGATAAACAGGATAAAATTTATTACATAACGGCTTCCAGTTATAATGCAGCCAAGCATAGCCCGCATCTTGAGATTTTCAGAAAGAAAGGTATTGAAGTATTACTGTTAAGTGATCGCATTGATGAGTGGCTCGTTGGTTATTTAAGCGAATTTGATGGCAAAAAACTGCAGTCAATCAGCAAAGGGAAAGTTGATTTGGAGCCTGAAGATGCGACTGACGTCAAAGAGCAGGAAAAATCTTTCGCCCCTATGCTTAAACAAATCAAAGAGGTACTGGGCGATAAAGTTAAAGAGGTGACCATCACTAATCGTTTAACCGATTCACCAGCTTGTATTGTAGCCGATGAGCAGGATATGGGACTTGAAATGCAACGCATTCTTCAGGCAGCCGGACAGCAACTCCCTGGCTCCAAACCTGTATTTGAAATCAATCCTGAACATGCCTTGATTAAACGCTTGCATGGCATTCAAGATGATAGTCAATTTGCAGAGTGGACTGTTATGTTGTTTGAACAGGCAGTTCTTGCTGAAGGCGGTCAATTAGATAATCCGGCGGATTTTGTAAGCCGTGTTAATAAATTGTTGATGACGGTATAGAGACGTTTTAGCATTCATTGGTGTGGTGGGCACGTCGCTATCGCTTCTTTGCCCACCCTACGCTCTAACAAAGAGCACTATTGATCGTGCAACAATCAAAAAAATACCTGAAAAACACCATGCGTAGGGTGGGCAAAGGAGCGGTAGCGACGTGCCCACCAATGGAATAATCCCAATAAAGCCCGCCATAGCGAGCCTTATATTTGAAATCATCCTGAACATGCCTTGATTAAACGCCTGCGGGAAAGTCAATTTGCAGAGTGGACTATTATGTTGGATTTTGTAAGCCGTGTTAATAAATTGTTGATGACAGTGTAGAGACGATTGGTGTGGTGGGCACGTCGCTATCGCTTCTTTGCCCACCCTACGCTCTACAAGGGCACTAGTGATCGCACGTCGAGTCGCTTTTTTGCCCACCTGCAACAATAAAAAATTACCTGAAAAACACCATGCGTAGGGTGGGCAAAGGAGCGATAGCGACGTGCCCACCAATGGTATAATCCCAATAAAAAAAGGCCCGCCATAGCGAGCCTTTTTTCTATAGGCAAAATTATTCGTCAGTTAAGCGGAAATATTTAGTTCCAAAATAACGCTGTAATTTTTTCCTGATAGTACCACGGCTGATTCCAAGCATTTTTGCAGCTTGTAGTTGATTGCCACGGCGTTTCTCCATTACAGCTTGTAACAGAGGTGGCTCAACTTCAGAAAGAATCATGTCATACAAGTCATCAATAGATTTATTTTTGTTTTCAGCGAGAAATCGCGTTACCAAACTATAAACCAGATCTTGTAGTCCCTGCTCCTGTTTTGTGGTTTGAGAAGAGGTTGGTGTATCAATACCATTCATCATAACTTCCTTATTCTTGTTAAATCATTCTGTCCAATATGCCTTCGATAGCACGAAAGCAATTTAATTGTACCTGAAGGTTAATTGATAATCTACTGACGTAGCTAGGTAATTATTGAGCATTTCTTCCATATTTACAGAGGGTTAGCGATTTCTGGTTGAATTTATTTTACATAAAGCTTCAAATAATTAAATTGTGATATAATTTTGAACTGGATTTAAAATCCATTATACTTTTAACTTTATTCTTTAAGTGTTGCTAATTTGTCTTCTGTCGATGCTCTAATTTCACCACTGTCAATCGCGCCCATGATCGATTGGACATATACCCATTTCCGCGTATTAATGCGGCTAGTAGCCCCTCGCGCTTTATTATATACAGAAATGCAGACCACGGGGGCCATTAAAAATAATCCCGTGCGAAGTCTCTTATACTCTCCTGTTGAACACCCTTTGGCCTTACAATTAGGGGGGGCTGATGCCGAGATGCTGGCAGTCTCTGCAAAACTTGCTGAAGATAAAGGGTTTTCAGAAGTAAACCTCAATTTAGGGTGTCCTAGCGATAAAGTGCAGGCTGGGCGGTTTGGTGCTTGCTTGATGGCTGAATCCGAACAGGTTGCGCGTTGCATAAATGCCATGAAAAATGCAGTATCAATACCCGTGACCGCAAAAACACGCATCGGCATTGATAACCAGGATAGTTACTCTTTTTTTGAGTCATTTGTACGTTCACTGGTTGACGCGGGATGCGATAAATTAATAGTTCATGCTCGCAAGGCGTGGCTTAATGGATTAAACCCTAAACAAAATCGTACTATCCCACCGTTACACTATGATTATGCTTACCAGATAAAAACTGAATTTCCGCAAATGCCAGTAGTGATTAATGGCAATGTTGACACGCTGGATGGTGTTCAACAGCACATGCAATTTGTTGATGGGGTAATGATTGGACGCCTGGCCTGCAGTAATCCTTATGCGTTAAGTAATATTCATCACCACTTGTATCCTGATGTGCCCGTTAAAACCCGCAGTGAAATCATGCAGCAATACATTGATTACTCGTTAGTGCAGTTTCAGCAAGGTGTGCCTTTAAGCGTGTTAATCAAGCCTGTTTTGAATTTTGCACATGGTTTACCAAATGCAAAAAAATGGAAAGAGCAATTAATTTTGGCTCAACAACTTAAACAAACAGCTCCTCTTGAGTCTGCTTTATTATTGTTGCAACAACAAGAAGACGTTTGCCCAGCAGAATGACCGATATAGCCTTCTTTTATACCTATCCGCTCTATTATTTGCATCATACAGTTTGCAAACTGACAAAAATCATCTCATGCGTGGTAATTTCCCAAAAATTCTAGTAAATTAAGCGGTTTTGATGCGCTACTCTTAAGAGGATTATCAAGGTCATGCTGAATACGTTGATTAAAAAAATGTTTGGTAGTCGTAATGAACGTACTCTGCGACGTATGGAGAAGGTTGTAGAGTCCATCAACGCATTCGAGCCTTTGATGCAAGCCCTTGATGACAATCAATTGGCTGGTAAAACGCAAGAATTGCAAAAACGCCATACTCAAGGAGAGTCTCTCGACGAATTGCTTGCCGAAGCATTTGCAGTTGTGCGTGAAGTATCTGTACGCACATTAGGCTTAAGGCATTTTGATGTGCAGTTGATTGGGGGCATGGTGCTACATGAAGGTAATATTGCTGAAATGCGTACAGGAGAGGGTAAAACCCTTTCTTCTACCTTGCCGGCCTACCTTAATGCAATCACCGGTCGCGGAGTTCACGTAGTAACCGTGAATGATTACCTCGCTAAACGAGACAGTCAGTGGATGAAGCCTATATTTGATTTCTTAGGACTCACTGTTGGCGTAATTTTTCCGGATATGCCTCATAACGAAAAACAACAGGCTTATGCCGCTGATATCGTCTATGGAACCAATAATGAATTTGGTTTTGATTACCTGCGCGATAATATGGCCTTTAGTATTGAAGATAAAGTTCAGCGCGAGCTTAATTTTGCCATCGTCGACGAGGTGGATTCAATTTTAATTGATGAAGCGCGTACCCCGTTGATTATCTCAGGTGCGGCTGAAGGCAGTTCAGAATTATATGTCAATGTTAATAAACTCATCCCCAAACTCACAAAGCAGGAAGAAGAGGGCGATGGCGGTGATTTCATTATTGATGAAAAACAAAAACAAGCTCATTTGACGGAAGAGGGTCACCTTCACATCGAAGCATTGCTTGCAGAGGCTAATTTATTAGCTGAAGGCGAGAGTTTATATCATGCCAGTAATATCATGTTGATGCATCATGTCAATGCCGCGCTTAAAGCACACGCCATGTTCCATCGCGATATCGATTATATTGTTAAAGATAACCAGGTGGTTATTGTTGATGAGCACACAGGGCGCACCATGCAGGGTCGCCGTTGGTCTGAGGGCTTGCATCAGGCTATTGAGGCAAAAGAAGGTGTTTCCATTCAACATGAAAATCAGACATTAGCCTCTATTACCTTCCAAAATTATTTCAGGATTTATAACAAATTGTCAGGCATGACAGGAACTGCTGACACGGAAGCTTATGAGTTTCAACAAATTTATAACCTTGAAGTGGTGGTGATCCCCACCAACAAATCCATGTGTCGTAAAGATGAACCGGATTTGGTGTACCTTACTCAGCAAGATAAATATCAGGCTATTATTGAAGATGTCAAAGATTGTATCAAACGAAAACAACCTGTATTGGTAGGTACAGCATCGATTGAAGCATCCGAATTAGTTAGTCAATTACTCACTAAGGCAGGCGTCAAACATCAGGTACTTAATGCAAAATTCCACGAGAAAGAAGCGCAGATTATTGCAGAAGCAGGGCGCCCTGGTGTTGTAACGATTGCAACGAATATGGCAGGTCGGGGAACTGATATTGTGCTTGGCGGAAGCCTTGCTGCGATGCTCAGTGCATTACCTGAGGATGCAATGGATCTTCAGCGTCAAGAGGCTAAAGAAGAGTGGCAGAAACGTCATGATGAGGTATTGCAAGCCGGTGGTTTAAGAATCATTGGCTCAGAACGCCACGAGTCCCGTCGTATTGATAATCAATTACGTGGTCGTGCCGGTCGTCAGGGTGATGTAGGCAGTAGCCGCTTTTATCTTTCATTGGAAGATACCTTAATGCGAATTTTCGCCTCAGAGCGTGTCGCATCCATGATGCGTCGTTTAGGCATGAAGCCTGGTGAGCCTATTGAACATAGTCTCGTCACCAAAGCTATTGAAAATGCCCAACGTAAGCTTGAAGGTCACCATTTTGATGTTCGTAAGCAGTTACTTGATTATGATAACGTTGCCAATAATCAAAGAAAGGTAATTTATAGCCAACGCGCCATGATTATGTCTGAATCTGATCCTAAAGACGTGGTTGAATCGATGCGTGAAGATGTAATTTATGGAATGGTTGATAGTTATATTCCTCCTCAAAGCCTTGAAGATCAATGGGATCTCGAAGGTCTTGCACAAACGCTTTCAGAAGATTTTCAAATCAAAGCGGATGTTCCTCAATGGGTTGAGGAAGATCATCACATTCAGCCGGAACAAATTCGGGACAGAATTTATAAACTCTGTTGTGAGCGTTATGAGGAAAAAGAAAAACAGGCGGGACGCGAAGTATTGGCTCAATTTGAAAAATCAGTAATCCTGCAAACCATGGATAATCATTGGCGTGAGCATTTAGCCGCTATGGATTATCTGCGTCAGGGAATTCATTTGCGCGGTTACGCACAAAAAGATCCAAAGCAGGAATATAAGCGTGAAGCGTTTTCATTATTCACCATGATGCTTGATACATTAAAATACGACATCATTCGCTTATTGACGTCAGTGCAAGTTCAGAATGAAGAAGACGTCAATGCCGTTGAACAGCAGCGTCGTTCTGAACAAGTGCATAAAATGCAGTTTTTGCATGAAGATGAAATGAATGAAGAGAATGCTGACAGCATGCCAACTACTTTTCGACGCACCGAACAAAAAGTAGGTCGAAATGATCCTTGTCCTTGCGGCTCTGGTAAAAAATATAAAGGCTGTCACGGACGTATTGCATGAAGGTAGCTGTAGCAATCATCACGGATGCTCACGGTCGAATTCTTCTTACCCAACGACCACTGCATGCTGCACACGGCGGGCAGTGGGAGTTTCCTGGCGGAAAGCTTGAGGATGAGGAAGAAGCTCTCGCAGCACTTAAAAGAGAAGTTAAGGAAGAAGTGGGTTTGCAGGTTCTTGATGCTGAATTTCTAGCAACAATAGAGCACACCTATGGCATAAAAAAAGTAACACTGCTGGTGTATTGTGTTGATAAATTTCAAGGAACACCTCTTTGCCTTGAATCACAGATTGATCTGCGTTGGGTTGATTTGGAAGAATTGTCTGATTACGAATTCCCCGAGGCAAATGAGAAAATTATCCAATTGCTCAAACTTAAAAAATTGAGAGCTCTGAGCCAGAGCGGGTCTTTTTGCGCGAAGGATCTCCTGAATCCGGGAGATGTCTCGTTAGGCTCGACATGACATTCTGTCAGGATTGAACCAAATACTCCCTTTTAAGGATTATCCCATGAGACGTAATTTTTTCATCTGGACTTTGGTGTCATGTCTCTATTGCCAAATGGCTTCTTCAGAACCGCTATCATCAAAGGTAGACACACTTATTGAGCAGCAACTACCCCATGCTATTGTGGGCGTTTTAGTTAAAGATGCAACAACAGGGCAGGTTATTTTTAGTAAAAATGCAAATAAGCTATTGTCTCCCGCCAGTGGTACAAAGTTATTTACGGCAGCAGCAGCTCTCTATCAGTTAAAACCGACGTATACTTTTTTAACGACCCTATCGCAAAAGAATCAGGACTTTTATATAACCTTTAGTGGTTCTCCCTCGCTAACCACTAGTGATTTAAATGATTTATTACTCAATCTTAAAAAACGAGGAATAAAGACAATAAAGGGAAATATCATAATTGATGCTTCTCACTTTAAGCCTCCTTATTACGCAGGTGGTGATTCTTTTGATGACATGGGTTGGTATTATGCCGCACCAAGTAGCGCCGTTATATTAAATGGTAACGCGGCGGCTTATGAGTTCATCAGCGCCAAAACTCTGGGAAAACCGGTAAAAATCAGACCCAAAAAAGATGAAACGGGGCTGACTATTATCAATCAAGTGATTACTGTAAATAAAGAGCAAGAAAGGCAACATTGTAATTTGAATATTACCATTGAGTCGCGTAACACCTTAAAGTTGTTTGGTTGTGTAGCAGAAACGAAAGAACCAAAAATAATGAAATTGGCGGTTCCCGATCCGGTTTATCTTGCAAAGCGCGTGATAAAAAACACATTGATTAAAAACAATATTTTACTAAAAGGCCGGATTATTAGCGGAAATACGCCGCACGATGCGACGGTAATTGCGACGTTCAAGTCAAAAAATTTAACCCAATTAATAACTCATATGCTACAGGAGTCAGATAATTTATATGCCAATAGTTTATATAAACAAATTGCTTATGCAGTGACAGGCGAGGGTTCATATAAGCAAGGGGCTTTTGCTATCAAAAAAGTTTTAGCAGAGCACACCTCTATGGATATGAAGCAAATTGAATTAACCGACGGAGCCGGTGCTCGTTACAATCTCGTTACGGCAGAGCAAGTTGGTGTGCTTTTGACTAATCTCTATAATGATAAAACTCTGCAATCTATTTTTATTAATGCATTACCCCAGGCAGGTGTATCTGGATCATTAAAAGAAAGAATGAAAAAGACAATTCTTGCAAATAAGGTGTTTGCAAAGACAGGAACAATGCATGACGTATCCTCTTTATCAGGATATCTTAATGTGAATAATAAAACGTTTATTTTTTCTATCATTATCAATGGCATTAATACGCCAATTAGTACGGCAAAAGCTCTCGAAGAAAAAATACTCTTGTTAATTGCGAATTCGCATTAGGTAATGTGCCTAAATTTTTTTTGCAGTAATTCGTAGCCGTTGTAGCCCGGATTAGCGTCAGCGTAATCCGGGATCTCGGTGTTTCGGAGTAGCGCATTTTCCCGGATTACGCTAACGCTAATCCGGGCTACATTTGATTTTTTCATTCATTACCACTCTCTGTATCAGGATACGTTAATGTGAAAAAATACTCTTGTTAATTGCGAATTCGCATTAGGTAATGTGCCTAAATTTTTTTTGCAGTAATTCGTAGCCGTTGTAGCCCGGATTAGCGCCAGCGTAATCCGGGATCTCTGTGTTCCGGAGTAGCGCATTTTCCCGGATTACGCTAACGCTAATCCGGGCTACATTTGATTCTTTTATACCAAAAAATGCTTTTCCAAATTCATTTCATTCATATCCCGCTCTCTTTTCTTCGAAAAGAAAGCATTAGGCGCGGCGATTCTATCTTTGATAACCAGCAACTTGCCATTAAAGCCCGTACCTTCTTTTGGAGTGATAGATTTTCTGTCGCTGGGGCTTTGATGCGGCACA
>JAUXWR010000020.1 GCA_030680075.1 Legionella sp. | reverse complement strand
GCCCACCAGATTGAGCAGCACCTGGGTGAGCCGCCGCGCATCGCCGGTGCCAGTCGGCAGGCCCGGCGCCACGGCCGAGGTGAGGCCGATGTTCTTGGTGCGGGCCAGCGACTCGGTGGCCGATAGCACGGTGTTCACCATGTCGGCGACGCTGTAGGGCTCGACCGTCAGCGAGAGCTGGCCGGCCTCGATCTTGGAAAGGTCGAGCACGTCGTTGATCAGGCCGAGCAGGTGACGGCCGTTGTTCTGCACCCGCTCCAGCACCCCCGATGCCTTCTCGCTCACGTCGCCATAGAGCCCGTCGGCCATCATCTCGGTGTAGCCGATGATGGCGTTCAAGGGCGTGCGCAGCTCGTGGCTCATGTTGGCCAGGAACTGCGACTTGTGCTGGCTCGCGATCTCGAGCTGGCGGCTCTTCTCCTGGATCTCGGTGAACAGGCGGACGTTGCTGATGGCGATGATGGCCTGGGCAGCGAAGGTCTCGAGCAGCTCGATCTGACGCGTCGTATAGGGGCCGGCCTGGGCTTTGCGTAGCGCAATGGAGCCAATGGCGACACCCTCGCGCAACAGCGGTGCCGCGAGGGCGGCGCGGAAGCCGAATTGCTTCGAAAGGATGTGGGACGCGCGATATTCGACGGGATCGAGGGTTTCTATGTCCAGCAGATGGATCGTGCGGGCGTCCCGGATGGCACGGGCCGCGGCGAGCTCGCCATTGACCGGCTGGGGACGGCCGAGCGGCGCCACCAGGTTGCCCTCGTGAGCGACCGTGGACCAGGAATCGCCCTCGCGCAGGTTGATGACGGCATCCTCGGCGCCGCAGAACCGGAGTGCCGCTTTCGCAATCGCCGTGAGCACCGGCGCGACATCGGTCGGTGACTGGGAGATGACCTGCAGGATCTCGGCCGTCGCGGTCTGCTGTTCCAGCGTCTCCGTCAACTCGCGCGTCCGGTCGACCACGCGCTGCTCCAGCGTCGCATGCGACTCCTGGAGCTGGCCGGCCATGCGG
>JAUXWR010000374.1 GCA_030680075.1 Legionella sp. | reverse complement strand
GCTTGCTGCGGTTGACGTGAAGATGGAGCGCGCCGCTGGCTTCCGTTACCGGCATTACGGTGCGGTCGTCGCTGCCGCCGATCGGCTCCACGCGGATGACATCGGCGCCCATATCGCCCAACATCGAGGCGCAGAACGGCGCGGCGATGTATTTGCCGATATCCAGAACGCGTATACCGCTGAAAGGACCGTTACCCATTATAAACCTTTCACAATCAGGTGCGCGCTAGTATGAGCGCGGCAGCCCGAGGACCTTCTCACTGATAAAATTCATGATCATCTGCGCACTCACCGGCGCTAAGCGCGGAATCCAGCTTTCCCGCATATAGCGTTCAACGTGATATTCGGCGGAATAGCCCATGCCGCCATGCGACAGTATCGCGGTCTCGCAAGACGAGAAGGCAGCCTCGGCGGCGAGGAATTTGGCCGTGTTCGCTTCGGCACCGCATTCCTGCTTCGAATCGTAGAGCTGCGCCGCGCGCATCACCATCAGCCAAGCGGCCTCGAGGTTCATCCAGCAGCGCGCCAGCGGGTGCTGGATGGCCTGATACTCGCCAATAGGCCTATCAAAGACCACACGCTCGCGGGCGTACAGACACGCCTTGTGGAGAGCGGCGTGGCCAAGGCCGACGGCTTCCGCGGCGATCAGAATGCGTTCGGGATTGAGTCCGTGCAGGATCTGTTTGAAACCTTTGCCTTCCTCGCCGATCAGGTCATCCGCTGGCACTTCCAAGCCATCGAAGAACAGCATATTCGAATCAACCGCATGGCGGCCATGCTTCTCGATTTCGCGGATTTCGACGCGGTTGCGGTCGAGCGGCGTATAGAAAAGGCTCAGGCCTCCGGTCTTGCTGCTTGCATCGGAAGCCGGTGCGGTGCGCGCGAGAATAAGCGCGCGGTCGGCGACCTGCGCCGTCGAGATCCAGATCTTCTGACCGGTGAGTCGGTAATGGTCGCCGATGCGCTCGGCGCGGGTCTTGATCTGAGTGGTGTTCAAGCCCGCATCGGGCTCGGTGACGGCGAAGCAAGCTTTTTCCTCGCCGCGAATAAGCGGCAGCAACATGCGGGCCTTCTGCGCTTCGGTGCCGAAGACGACAACCGGCTGAAGGCCGAAGATATTCATGTGTACGGCCGAGGCTCCGGACATGCCGGCGCCGGATTGCGAGATCGTCCGCATCATGATCGCGGCCTCGGCAATGCCGAGACCGACGCCGCCGAATTCCTGCGGCATGGCAATGCCGAGCCAGCCGCCATCAGCGATGGCGCGATAGAACTCGTGCGGAAAAATGGCTTCGCGATCTTTCGCCAGCCAGTAATCGTCGCCGAACTGCTCGCAGATCCGGGCGACGCCTTCCTGAATTTCCCGGTGGCCGGGCAGGTCGCTGTAAAGCATCGATGTCATTCTCCGCCCGTGCTGGCTCAAAACACGAGCCGGTCCTTGAGCAATTCCTGGGCGATGGTGCGGCGCTGGATTTCGCCGGTGCCATCGGGGATGCGCATAATGCGTGCGAATCGATAGCCAGCCTCGAGCCGCACTTCGTTCG
>JAUXWR010000009.1 GCA_030680075.1 Legionella sp. | reverse complement strand
CGGAAGTGCGCGAGGCGCTGGTGAAGCACAGCGCTATTTACTTCGCGGCCACAGGGGGCGCGGGGGCGCTGCTCGCGCGGAAGATAAAAAGCGCCGAGGTGGTTGCCTGGGAGGATCTGGGCGCCGAGGCTGTCCGCCGGCTCGTCTTCGATGACTTTCCCCTTGTCGTGATCGACGACGTGTTCGGCAGCGATCTTTACGAGGAAGGCGTGGCCCAGTACCGCAGGGAGTCCCAACCATGAAAATATTCACGTTCAAACCCCCTCCCCCCCTTTGTCAAAGGGGGAAAAATGTGGTTTGAATGAACCCGTCGAGAAAGGTGCACCCCCTTACTGCGTGCCCAAAACAATGCGCGTCAGGAGATGACAAACCATGACCCGAGCCATCTCTGATCCGCTGGCACCGAACGGCAAGGAACTGCGGCAGCTTCTCTCACAGCGACTGCACGACCCGCACGGCGTCCTCGGCGTCCACCCCGTGCCGGGTCACCCCGGGACCTGGGTGCTGCGCGCTTTCCATCCCGATGCCACGGGCGCCGTGGCCCTCCTCCACGAGGCGGGCGCCGCCCCGATGCGCCTCCTGCACAAGAGCGGGCTCTTCGCGGCCTTGCTCGAGGGCCACGCGCACCCCCCTTCCTACCAGCTGCGCTTTCAATTCGCCGACGGCTCTGAATTCGAGCGCGGTGACCCCTACCGCTTCCTCCCCACCCTCGGCGATCTGGACCTGCACCTGATCGGAGAGGGATCGCACCAGAAGCTCTGGGAGGTCCTCGGCGCGCACCCGCGGGTCATGGCTGGCGTCGCGGGCGTCGCCTTCGCCGTCTGGGCGCCGAACGCCGGCCGCGTCAACCTCGTCGGGAATTTCAATGCCTGGGACGGGCGTCTGCACCCGATGCGCCCTCTTGGCGGCTCAGGCGTCTGGGAGTTGTTTATCCCGGATCTGGCCGAGTGGGCGATCTACCGCTACGAAATCGTCGCCCGGGACGGCGCGCTGAGCCTCAAGACAGACCCGCTGGCGTTCACGTGCGAACTGCGCCCCAAGACCGCGGGGCTCGTGTTCAACCACGAGCGCTACGCCTGGAACGACGGCGACTGGCTGAAAGCGCGCGCCGGCCGCAACCTGCGCCAGGAGCCGTTCGCGGTGTATGAGGTGCATCTCGGCTCGTGGATGCGCACGGAGGGCGAAGGAGGCGGGTGGCTCACCTACCGTGAGATCGCCCCACGGCTCGCCGAACACGTGCGTCGTCTCGGCTTCACCCACGTCGAGTTGCTCCCCGTGGCCGA
>JAUXWR010000008.1 GCA_030680075.1 Legionella sp. | reverse complement strand
AATAGGGCTCAGAAATTATGACACCCCACTTAGGAACCTGGAAATACCCCCTAAAGTCCCATATGGCGCCGATTCTCCCCCTCCCTGGCAGGGAAAAATGTCGCACCCCCTGTTTTTGGGCTTTTCTATGCCTGCGTCCATTTTTGTTGTGTATGTGTATTATTTTTATATAAAGTAGTATCAAGATGCCTACATGTGTGTTGTTTCTTTGTTTAAATAATTATTTTTTATATTAAAAGTAGGGTAGACTTAAAAAGGCCTAAAAAGGGGTCATTTTGGGGGTTTTCAAGGGGGGCTGAAAAACAGCCTTTTTGGGCCCTTTTTGGCTATTTTTAGTGTTTTTAGAGATCCTTATAGTTACTCACTTCTTATTATATTTAAAGGGCTCTGTTAACTTATATTTTTATTTTTATAGTAGTTCAGTTTACTATTTTTATATTTAATATGGATTGATGGAGTCTTTTTTTATAGAAAAAGTAGTGATTTTAAGGGTTCTTCAGAGATGCCTGGTTTTTGACTTAAATTAGCTGTTTTGTTAAAAGTGGTTAAATTGATTGTTTTGTTGTTTCACTGTTTTTAATATTGTTAGAACCTTTTTAGGTTTTATCTTTATTATTTTTAGCGGTGTTAGGCAGGGTGGGTAGTTTTACTGTGTTTGATTTGGGGTGTGGAAGTTCCTTTTTTAGGGATTCTTGCACCCCTTATTTTTTGTTTACTGTTATTACTAATATTTATTATCAAGACTTTTTAGTCTTTATTTTAATATCTATTTTTATATTTATTAAAGCTCTGCTTTTTAGCAGTTTTGTGTTTTTGTGGTTTTAAAGGTTTTGGAGCGGGTCTGGATTTTATGCTATTTTTGGAAACTATTATTTTTAAGTTTAGTCTTTTTGGGCTACTATTTTTGGGTTTGTTTGTCCCTTGTCAGTTTTGGGGTATTTTTTTTTGTTGGTTTATTGTTTTTATTAATATTAAGGTTTTTATTTTTTAAGATTGTTGTTATGTTTTTAAGATTCTGTTGTTTTGTTATATTTATTTTTTAAAAGTCAATTATTTAGGGTTTAATGTTATTTTGTGTTTTTTATTTTTAGTTTTATTTCATTTTGTTATTTTTATCGTTTCTGTTATTGTCATCGTTTTTTGTTTTATTATAGTTTTGTGTGTTTATTTTGTTATTTTTATTTTATTATATTATTTATGTTTTTCTATTTTGTATGTTTTTAGTTTATTACAATTTTTATGTTGTAGTACTATGGTATTATTTTTAAAGACATATATTATTTTATATATTCACGTGTGTATACAGATGCACGTATTTATGTTTT
>JAUXWR010000510.1 GCA_030680075.1 Legionella sp. | reverse complement strand
GCCCAGCATATGCCGAAGTTCAACTCGATCTCGATTTCCGGTTATCACATGCAGGAAGCGGGCGCGACCGCCGACCTCGAACTTGGCTACACCATTGCCGACGGCATCGAATACGTGCGCGCTGGCGTCGCGAGCGGTATGGACGTCGATGCGTTCGCGCCCCGCCTGTCGTTCTTCTGGGCCATCGGCATGAACTACTTCATGGAAATCGCCAAGATGCGCGCCGCCCGGTTGCTGTGGGCGAAACTCATCAAGGCTGAGTTCAATCCGAAGGACGCGCGCTCGCTATCGCTGCGCACACACTCGCAGACGTCTGGCTGGTCGCTCACCGCGCAGGACATTTTCAACAACGCGACGCGCACATGCCTTGAAGCGATGGCCGCGACGCAGGGCCATACTCAGTCGCTGCACACCAACGGGCTTGATGAAGCGATCGCGCTGCCGACCGACTTCTCGGCGCGCATCGCCCGCAACACGCAGCTTCTGTTGCAGCAGGAAAGCGGCACCACGCGCCCCATCGATCCATGGGGCGGCAGCCACTACGTTGAACGCCTGACGTACGATCTCGCGCAAAAGGCGCTGGTGCACATCCAGGAGATCGAGGAAACCGGCGGCATGGCGAAGGCCATCGCGCTCGGCATCCCAAAAATGCGCATCGAGGAAGCCGCCGCCCGCACTCAGGCCCGCATCGACAGTGGCCGCCAGACCATCACCGGCATCAACAAGTTCAAGATCAAGGGCGACCGCGAGATCAACTTCCTCAAGGTCGATAACAAGAGCGTGCGCGAACAGCAGCTCGCCAAGCTCGCGCGGCTGCGCGCCGAGCGCAACGAAGCCGACGTCCTCGCAGCCCTCGACGCGCTGACCGAAGGCGCAAAAGGCAACGCCAACCTGCTCGATCTCGCCGTCAAGGCCGCGCGCAAAATGGCGACGGTCGGCGAAATTTCCTACGCGCTGGAAAAGGTTTTCACCCGGCACAAAGCGGAAATCCGCGCCATCTCG
>JAUXWR010000505.1 GCA_030680075.1 Legionella sp. | reverse complement strand
AAATAGATGTCGATCGCGCTCAGGGCCGCGCGGTAGTCCGCGAATTCCTCGGCTTTTTGCGAGAACCAGGCCGTGAAATCATCCTGGCCGCGCGGCTCCCGCCGCCGCGCCTCGAGGAAGTGGAAATAGATGCTGCCATTTGTCATGCGCAGGATGGCCGCCGAAAGATCGTGCGGCTGCCGGATCCTCTCTCCCGTGTCGAACACCACCGTGATTGCCTCCGCGAAAAAAAACTCCTCGCCGGGGCCGGCCCACGGCACGACCGCGGTTTCGCTGAGCCGGTCGTCGATGATCTCGAGCGTCGCCGCCCGGAGCGCCTCGATCGATTCGCACCCATAGGGGTCGATGATTCCCAGCCGCTCCGCCAGAGCGGGGTCGCGCAGGCGCAGGCTCGCCCAGACCGCGAAGTCGTTGCGGTAGAAGGGATCGTCGAAGGTGTGGCGGATCGGGGTCTCGAAAAAATGGTGGTAGATGACGTTTTCGTCCGCGATCGCGACCCGTTCCCGCAACTCCCGGAGGTTCATGGCGGGCGGGAGGCCGCTCATCCGCACCAGCAAAGCGCAGTCCTTGACTTCGAATTCCTTCATCGCTCGCTCCTCACACTCCGAAAACCGGTTGCGTGTTCGCTTCCAGCCGGCCGGGGTTACGCAGCGCGCGGGCCAAAGCCGGCGGGTCGTGTACCACGCGCGCCACCGGGACACCCGTGCGGCCGCCGACATCGAAAACGCTCCCGCCGAAAGAGAGGACCCACCTCATGGCGGTGGCATCGTTTTCGTCATCCCCGGCATAGACCAAACGCAGCTTCAACGGATTCCAGCGGCGCAAACGGCAGAGCCGCTGCAGACCAAAGGCCTTGCCGGTCCCGGGCAGAAAGCGCACATCGGCCGCCTCGGGACCGTGGAATATCTCCACATCGCTGCAGCCTTTGAGCTCCGTCAGGATTCCTTGCAGTGCCGGAAGGAGCTCCTTGCCGAGGTGACGGTAGTGCACCGTCGTCGACCAGTGCTTGTTTTCGATCTCCACGCCCGGCAGGGCGGCGGCACGCTCCAGAAGCGGCGCCGCGGATTGCCGGCCCCGGAGCATGGCTTTCGCCAGCCGGCCTTCCTG
>JAUXWR010000492.1 GCA_030680075.1 Legionella sp. | reverse complement strand
AAAATGCCATCAATGAAGAGCCGCCTTCCGCAGGGGCCATGGAGCAGGCATCCTGCCCCGTCATCACCGACCAGATCATCGGATTAGCAGTGTACGGTGGTGAAGGCGAGGAGGAACTTCTTGATGAAGAAATGACCATCGTCACCTATACCGTGGAAGGTGAGGATATCTTCGAACCCGTATATGAAGACGTCCCCGCCGATCTGCAGGACGAGCAGGAAGATGTCCTCACACACCAGCAGGTTTGGGAATATTTCCTCGTCCTCATCCCAGCCGGCCAGCGTGGAAGCATCGCCGAATACGCCATCTTCACCGATGGACAGGGCGGCACATTAGCCGCAGTATCCCAAACCACCTACGACCCCAGCCTGTGGGTCCTGCCAGTGGATATTGCCGACACGGCCAACTACCATGAACTGACCTATACCCTCGTACACGAATTTGCCCATCTGCTCACCCTCGGATCCGATCAGGTCACCCCCAGCCTCGCCGTCTTCAACAACCCGGATGACGACAACATGTACCTGCAGGAAGTATCCGCCTGTCCGGACTACTTCCCTGGTGAAGGCTGTGCCAGCCCGGATTCATATATCAACAATTTCTATTATCAATTCTGGGATGACATTCACGAGGAATGGAACGAAATCAATCTGGAAGCGGATGAAGATGCTTATTACGAGCTTCTGGACGAGTTCTATTATAAATATGAAGACCACTTTGTCACCAGCTACGCCGCCACCAACCCTGAGGAGGACATCGCGGAAGCCTTTACCTTCTTTGTCTTCAGTCCAAAACCTGCCGGCGATACCATTGCCGAGGAGAAAATCCTGTTTTTCCATCAATACCCTGAACTCGTTGCCTTGCGCGCAACCATCCTAAACAATATGTGCGCATCTTTTCCGCAATAATTGACCTCAATAGAATGCCGACAACGAACCTCCCCATCCCCGAATCCTACTGGGTTGAAGAAAATCGTTTCCTCGCGGGCGAATATCCCGGAAGCCAGGATCCTGAAACCGCGCGCCGCCGCATCGAATCTTTTCTCGAAGCAGGCATCCGTACCTTCATTGACCTGACCCAGCCGCATGAACTCGTCCCCTACGAATCCATCCTGAAGGAACAGGCGCGCATCCACGATCTCGAATTCTCCTATCATCGTTTCGCCATCCGTGATCACGGCATTCCCTCATCGCAAACGATGACGGATATTCTCAATGTGATTGATGACTCGATCCATAATGACAGTCCAGTTTATGTACATTGCTGGGGTGGAATTGGGCGCACGGGGATCACGGTGGCATGCTTTCTAATTCGCCGCGGCCATCAGGCGGATGAAGCCCTTTCACGCGTGGCCGAATTGTTCAGCACACGCCCGCCAGGTTATTTTCATATG
>JAUXWR010000488.1 GCA_030680075.1 Legionella sp. | reverse complement strand
AAGCGCCGTCCGCCGCCTCGAACGCCGCTCCCTCAGCCCCGACCTCGCCGAGCGCCGCCGCCGCCGCAGCGCCTTCAAGTGCCGCGGCCTCGTCGTCCCCGCAGCGGGTGGTGGACGCCTCGGCGGGTGTGCCCGTGCCCGGCACGCCGGCGGCCTCCGCGACGTCGGCCGAGGCGACGGTGAGCCGGAGCGTGTTGCCGCCCGGCGCGCGTCCGTCCACGCCCGCCGGCGCACCGTCCGAGGGTGCGAGCAGCGAGGTGCGGCAGGGCATCGCCTCGATCGTGGACGCACTCAACGCGCGTCGTGCTGCCGCCTCGCCGTCCATCGGGACGCCCGAGGTGATGGAGTCGCGTGGGGCCACCCCGGGCCTGCCGGTGCGCCCGAGCGGTGCGCCCGCGGCCTCGACGTCTGGCGCCACGACGCCATCGGTCAGCGCGACGCCTGCGTCACCGGCTGTCCCGCCGGCACCGGGCAGCGCCGCCTCGACTTCGACGTCGTCGCCCGGTGCACCGTCGGCGCGCACGGGGGTGTCCGCCTCGGCCTCCCGTTCCGGTGCGGGCGCCGGTAGCCCGGCGGGTGCGCCGTCCGCTGGCGCGAGCGGCGGTGCGCCGTCCGTGCAGCGATCGGCCGAGGCTTCGCCCTCGGGCGGCCCGGAAGCGGTGAGGCGGCTGGCCTCGACGCCGGCTGCGCCGCGCTCGACCGAGCCACGGTTCGCCGCGCTGGCGTCCGCCGGTTCGAGCAGCGGCGACACGGTGTCCCGGAGCGCCGATGGAGGCGCCGAGGCTGCACGTCCTGCGACCACGGGCGCGGCGACGAGCACATCGAGTCCGGCGCACGAGGCAAGCGACGACGACGTGCCACTGGGCGGCGCCGCGCTCGTGCACCTGAACACCATGCGGTCGCTGCGCGAGCGCATGGCTTCGCTCACGCGGGTCGACGCCTCCTCGGCACCGGTCGCGCCGCCAGCAGGCCTGCCGTCGAGCGCGCTCGGGGGCACGCCCTCGGGCGCGGCGCCGGCCGG
>JAUXWR010000481.1 GCA_030680075.1 Legionella sp. | reverse complement strand
GCCCATGCCCTCGGCGATGCCATATTGCGGCTCCGCCTCCGGCTGGCGGGTGAAGTCGCGCGCCGACAGCTCGCCATTCTCGACGCCTTGCTCCAGCGGTCCGACCATCGCGTAGGCCAGGCGTTCCAGCGAGTCCTGCGGCACCAGCAGCCGGCCGACCACGGCGTCGGGCTGCTTCTTCAACGCCTCGGCGATCTTTCGCGTCGCCTCGTGGGCAACCTTCTCGAAGCGCTCATAGTCCTCTTTCGAGAGCTCTTTGCCCGCGACGTACAGGGCCTGTTCGGATCGATCGAGGATCGCCTTGGCGGCCGCCTCGCGCACGATCGCCATGGCCGGATTGATCTTGCCGGCCTCGATCCATTGCGCGCCGTGATCGAAGGGAAAGCCGAAGGTCGTGCTGTCAGTGAAAGCACGGCCGCCGATGCGCTCGCGGGCCTCGATCACCTGCACGCTCTTGCCCGCCGCCATCAGCGTTCGCGCCGCGGTGAGACCGGCCACGCCGGCGCCGATGATCGCCACGTCGGGATCCGCAGCCAGCGCCGGCGGGACAAACGCCAGCCCGAGCGGCGACAACAACAGGCTGCGGCGGCCGAGAAATCTGCGGGGCAAGGTCATTGACGGCCATTGTATGCTATCGAAACCGAAATGGCGTCTTCCCCCCCAACCTGGCCGGCTTTGATCGCGACGGCGCGCGGCGCCTTGTGGCGCCTGCCGGATGGCCGCATCGAGCGTGTGTCGGCGTCCGACGCCACCTTGCGCGCCGCCGGCAGCCGCCCGCTGGTCTGCCACGCCCCCGCCGTTGCCGCACGACTCGGCCTGGAAGATCTGCCGGCGCGCGACCTGCTGGAGCTCTACGCCTTCGTGCGGCCGGCGATCTTCTGCCTGCCGACGCCGCGCGGTCTCTGCGCGGCGCTCGACTTGCCGACGCCCGCGACGCCGGAAGAGGAAGTGGCGAGCCTGCCCGAGGTCGCGCGCGACCTGCTCGACGAGCTGGATGACATGGCGGCGTTG
>JAUXWR010000473.1 GCA_030680075.1 Legionella sp. | reverse complement strand
CTGCTGGGTCATCCGCCATCCCAGCTCCCTACACTGTATTGACTCTGGTTGGGCACAACCATCAAGTTGAGGCGAAAGACAAGATCGATGTCCTTCGTTTCACCACCGAGATTTCTCAGTATGTTCGATCTGGCAAATCTGCGGATCGATTGACATTCCTTCCCCCGGTTTCTCCTCCGACTTTGATGCGGCTTGGACAAGAAATCGAGGAAATCAAGCCTGATATCATCCACATTATCGCTCATGGAGAAGGCGATAATTGCCTCATGTATCTTGGTGCCGACAAAGTGGAGCCCTCGGCTCTCGCTGCACGGCTTTGCCTAGCTTGCGAAGATGCCAAGCCCAAAGCGATTTTGCTTTCGGTCTGCCACAGCAGCAGCACTTTCGACACCCTCAAGGAATCAGCTGATATCTTGATTGGTGCCGAAGGATTGATCAACATCATCAGAAGCACACACTACGTCAGTGCTTTCTTCAGAAATCTCAGTGAAGGTCGTACTTTCCGCCAGTGTCACCAACGAGCTCTGATGCACTTGGAAGGCCAAGAGAGCTCAATCACAAAGCTTCCTGCCAAAATTGCTGTCTTCCCAGAGCTCACCGCTCCAGTTTGGGACTCACGATAAAAGAGAACATTCGAACGAATATTCTTTCAATACTTTCTTTCCATTTTATTGTTCGAATGATTAAAAATGAGAGAACCAGAGCTGTGAACAGTTTCAATGCTCCGGGGCGAACGCTGTCTTGACGAGGAGGGCTGCAGTCTCATGACCAAGCGCATCGAGCGCATCAAAGAGTGCGTAGGGTGATACTGGTTTGCCAAGGATTGCATCGGCTACCACAGGTAAACGAAAAGGCGGGGAAAGAGAGATTTTGCACAGGTGAAGAGTGTCGAGCAGATCTTGCTCGGAGAGTGGCCGCAGAATGCGGGTCAGAGAAGCTGCAGTCATCGGCTGTGACATGCTCACTTCACCGCTGACTCGATCAGTGGTCACCACGAGATTGTGAACTGCTGGGGTTCTTGCTGGGGAGTAATCCCGCAGAGCCAACAGCTCGCGCGAGAGGGCAGCGCAGCCGGGGATTAGCTTGAAACACTCGGCCAGCTCCTCCACGGTGGTCTCCGACCGCTGATCGAGGAGATATTCGACTGCACTCAAAAGATCTTTGCAAAATGTGGAAGAGACAGCGTTATTCAGCAACATTTTGAGAGCACGCTGGAGGTTGTTGACTTCGGGGGCAAGAGAAAGGTTGATTCTGGATAGCTCCTTGCTGAACTTGAAGGGCTCAAGAGGCGTTGAAGCAACCTGAGAAGAAGTGCTCGAGGAAGCGCCACAACCCAACGCTGGCTCATCCGGATGTTCGCTCGCCTCAAAATGGAGGAACAGCGGGGATTCGAATGCACATCGCGCAGATGGGTCCGAAGAGGCCTTTCGGACGTCAGGAGAACAGAACCGCATGCGTTGAGCGGCTTCGAAGTGGCCCAGCAGTCGCCGCAACGGATACACAAAGTACGGTTGCATCTCCGCGCTATTGTCGGGGTGTACCAAATGGACGGCGCAATGGACGGTCTTGCGAGGGAGATTATTGCTGATGCCATCAATCAGCCGAGGGCAGTGCGAACACACTCCC
>JAUXWR010000471.1 GCA_030680075.1 Legionella sp. | reverse complement strand
ATGGAGCAGGGGAGCTTCGCCGGATCGCCGGTGGATGTGCAGGACGGGTTTATCCACTTTTCGACGGCGGCCCAGGTGTCGGCCACGGCCGACAAGCACTTCGGCGGACAAGCGGATCTGGTGGTGGTGGCGGTCGCAACCGCGGGACTTGATCTGCGATGGGAACCGTCACGCGGCGGCGAGCTGTTCCCTCATCTCTACACGGCACTGCCCACGAGCGCCGTGGTGTGGGTCCGGCCGTTGCCGCTCGACGAGAGCGGCCGGCATCGCTTTCCGCAACTGGACGGGCTGGCCGGCGGCGACGGGCTCTAGTGATAGTGGCCGTGCTCGGCGGACCACACGCCGCCCGGACGCGCGACGTCTCGTTCGCTGGTCAGTGACGTGATGCCCACGGCCAGGCCGGCGGCCATCAGCAGGCCGACAATCACCAGCAGGGTGAAGTTGCCACGGCCTTTGGCTTCCTTCAGCTCGCAGCACTTCTTGAATTTCTTACCGCTACCGCAGGGGCACGTGTCGTTACGTCCAGCCTTCATGGAGCGATTCTTCTCTGCCTCGCGCCTGCGGTCAAGCCCGTCAGCTGGCGCGGGCGAGCGGTTCGGTCTCGGTGTTCCACACCTGGCGGAACGCCACCGGACGCCACTCCCACCACCGGCGCGGGGTGTCGGTCGCTGCCGCGGTCGCGAATTGCGGCTCGACGGTGGCCCGGTATCCGGCCAGCGATCCGTCGTCCATGATCGGTTCGACCTGGTGCCGATACCAGGATTCCTTGCCGCACGGTGCGACCAGCGGCAGCGAAATCTGGCAGTCGCCGACGCCGACCAGCGCGCGGGCGATGTAGGTGCGGAAGTCGAGGCGCCAGTCGGCCCGCAGCAGGTCGCGGATGTCGCGGCCAATCAGGCTCGATTCGGTGCATTGGAGGGTGCGGCAGAAGCCCTCGTTGGCCCGGACGATCTTCCAACGCCCGTCGATTTGGTATGCAGGGGTGCTCTTGTCCGTCATGACCATTCAGGGGAAGCATGGGCTGTGCCAGTCAGAAATCGTCAAAATCGCCAGTAAATACGCGTATTCTGGTGCCCACCCCCTGTGCGCCCACCTGTGCGCGGCCGGGGCCGCACGGCTGATCCGCACAGCGGCTGAGATTGCACTGGCTGTTGGAGATGAAACCGTGTAAGCTGGCTGTTCGTTCTCACGCCTGCCAGCGTCTATCCAGCGCCGACGGCCTCAGGGCAGCGCTGGGGATTTCCCAAAACCTGCCAAAATTACTCGATGGATGACGGAGTCTCACGTGGCACCAATGAACGGTACGATCAAGCGGCTCGTTAGCGACAAGGGTTTCGGTTTCATCCTTGCCAGCGACGGCAACGAATACTTCTTCCACAACAGCGCCTGCACCAACACTCG
>JAUXWR010000371.1 GCA_030680075.1 Legionella sp. | reverse complement strand
CTCTACAAGCACTCAAATTCTCTAAAGCGCCCACACAGTTTGTCTTCTACTTGTTAATGATTTTGCCCCGAAGGCGTGCTGCGTATTCTACTCATTCCCAACTCCTTGTCAAACACTTTTTCCATTTTTCTTCATTATTTTGCTTTTGTGATAACAATTTAATCAAGTCACTCAAAAACTGATTGAATTCACCTTTAAGGACGCTGTTCTTTTAAACAAACCATCCAATGATTTAACGGCAATACGCTGAATTAACACGATTACCACGGTTTGCTTCCAAGCGATTTAGTAAATAGTTAGTAACAAGTGAGATGTAGCTGATGGGATTGATCCACTAAACAGTACTACAAACTCCCAAAATCCCCGCATTTGTATATAATAGTATAAACTTCAATTTTATGCAACAAAATTGTACAATTAGTTTATTATTTTATTGCAATTTAATAGAGTAGCTGCACTAAAGGACGGAATATATTAATTATTGTTGAGTTTAACACTAGTCTTCCTTTTCATTTTTTGCTACTCTTCCCCATTCAATAATGGTGGCTTTATTGGTCCCCTTGCGACGATAGATTGTGAACCCCGTCAGGCCCGGAAGGGAGCAGCGGTAACAATTGATGCGAGCGCCAGGTGTGGCTCTTAAAGCCGCCGCCCAAACATGTGAATGCCTATGAGCTATCTCGCGCTAGCGCGTAAATGGCGACCTCGAACATTTGCGCAACTGGTTGGCCAAGAGCATATTAACAAAGCGTTAATTAAATCTCTTAACCAACAAAGATTACATCATGCCTATCTTTTCACTGGAACACGTGGTGTTGGAAAAACCAGCGTAGCACGTCTTATGGCTAAAGCATTAAACTGTGAACAGGGTGTTAGTGCCACGCCTTGCCTACAGTGTGACGCTTGTATAGCTATTGAGCAAGGTCGTTTTATTGATTTAATAGAGATCGATGGCGCATCCAAAACCCGCGTAGAAGATACGCGCGATATTCTGGAAAATGTTCAATACGCACCGACAGCCGGGCGCTATAAAATTTATCTCATTGACGAAGTGCATATGCTATCTCAACACAGTTTTAATGCCCTGCTTAAAACACTTGAGGAGCCACCTGAGCACGTTAAATTTTTACTCGCGACGACAGATCCTCAGAAAATTCCTGTAACCGTACTTTCTCGCTGTCTGCAATTTAGCCTTAAACATTTACCAGCAGATATTATCGCGAACCATTTAAAGCTTATTCTCAATGAAGAAGAATATCCTTTTGAAGACGACGTGTTGCCACTATTAGCCAAGGCGGCACATGGCAGTATGCGTGATGCATTGAGCCTTCTCGATCAAGCCATTGCGAGCGCTGAAAACAGTCTAAAAACGCATGAAGTAAAAACGATATTAGGTTATACCCATCAAGATTATGCGGTGCAATTATTACATGCGTTAACAGCATTTAATGCGCCCGAACTCATCAAGCTAAGTCGCCAAATAGCAAGTGAAGGTGGCCACTTTACCTACGTTCTTAATGAATTGTTAGACTATTTGCACCAAATTACCGTTCATCAAAGCATAGCAGACAGTAATTCACCCCTTGATTTTTCCAATGACGTTAAATTGCTTGCCAAGACCATTAAGCCTCAAGACGTGCAGTTATTTTATCAAATTGCTATTAAGGGGCTTGAAGAAATACATCTTGCACCTACTATGTTGATTGGCTTTGAGATGACGGTGCTACGCATGTTTACTTTCCGGCCGGCTTTAAGTGTCCAGACTCCCTCCTTAGCGCATGAGGCTATTGAATTCTTACCAGAACCTGCCCAAGAACCACAAACCGGGTCCAGTGTATTAGCTGATGAGATTAACTGCCCTCCTCCTGACTTTACTGCCAGTTCATCAAGTAACTTGTCAGCACCCGACGACTTTTCTGAAGGCTCCGGGACTCCATTACCGGAACCAGCAACTGAACTGCCGCATTTTTCCAAGGAAGTAACTACTAGCCCCGTGGATGAGAGTTGGGATGCCATCTTAAAACAAATCAAGTTAACAGGACTCGCGCAAAATGCCGCCGAGAATGCCGAACTTGTCAGTAAGTCTGGTCACACCATAGTTCTTCGGGTTGCTACAGGGCATCAATCACTTTTCACGCCCAATATAACCCAGCGTATCGAGCAAGCTTTGGCAGCTTATTATCAGGAAACCATTAAAATTTCGCTGGACTGCTGTAATGAGGCTATTCAAACCACTCCTGCCAAAAAAAAGAGCATTGCGCGCGATATTAATCACCAAGAAGCCGAAGAAAGCCTGCAGCAAGATCCCTTTTTACAACAATTAAAACAGGAATTTTCCGCAGAATTGGTCAAAAATTCTATTGAATCGCTCTCAGATCAATTATAATTCATTAAACTAACGTAAATGTGAGGCTTACAATGGACATGAATCAAAATTTAGGCAACCTGATGAAAGAAGCGCAAAAAATGCAACAGCGCATGCAGGAAGCCCAAGAACAATTAAGCAAACTAACTGTAATTGGCAAATCTGGTGGCGGCTTGGTCGAAGTTGAAATGAATGGTCGGCACGATGTTGTAAAAGTAACCATCAGTCCTACATTAATGGAAGAAGACGCAGGGATGATGGGCGACCTGGTAGCTGCCGCTGTCAATGATGCTGTCAGAAAAATTGAAAAAGCATCCAAAGAAAAAATTAGTCAGTTAACGGCGGGACTGAATATTCCTACTGACTTTATGCAAGATAAAGACAAGGAATAATTAGCATTATGGATGCTTTCGGTCGGCTGGTCGACGCGTTGCGCTGTTTACCTGGAGTGGGCCCTAAATCAGCGCAGCGGATGGTCTACCATCTGTTGCAGCATCAGCGCCAAAGAGGTTTGCACCTGGCTTCCTGTCTTCAGGAAGCCATGCAGTGTATTGTTCATTGCAAGCGCTGCAACAATTACACCGTCAGTGATTTATGCTCATTATGTCAAAATCCGGAGCGAGATTTTTCGGTACTTTGCGTCGTTGAAAATCCCTCAGATATCGCAGCGATTGAACAAAGCAATGCGTTTACTGGGAGCTATTTTGTTCTTATGGGTAAAATTTCCCCACTTGATGGAGTACGCCCGGAAGACATCGGTTTGCCGCGACTTTCTGCTCTTGTTGCATCGGAGGGTATAACTGAGGTTATTCTTGCTTTAAGTCCTTCAGTAGAAGGCCAAATTACCGCTCATTTTATTGATGAATTGTTGCGCCCTCAGTCCGTAAAAATTAGTCAATTGGCGCATGGAATTCCTTCGGGAGGCGAATTGGAGTTTCTGGATGGCATTACTATCAGCAGCGCGCTTCGTAATCGAGCACCTGTGAATGCATAAGCTGATTTGTTGCATAAAAAATATTGGATTGATAATTCTTCCTTTCTTACTGGTGAGCACTACTGTACAGGCCTCTTTTAACAAAAGTTTATGGCCTCTTTGGGAAGTCAATAATCCGCTATCAAAAGCCGTCATTTCGCACAAAGATTGGCAAACATTTCTCAATGCACGCGTTATTACCAATGATGAAGGGATTAATTTGGTTGATTATGCTCACATGACTGCTGCTGATTTGAAGATATTAAAAGACTATATTGAATACATGACGCATGTGCATATCAACAATTACAACCGCACAGAGCAGCTCGCTTTCTGGATAAATCTTTATAATGCGACAACGGTTCAAACTGTCGCGAGTTATTACCCCATTGGCAGCATTGAAGAAATTAATATTTCTCCAGGATTGTTTAGTATAGGGCCGTGGGGTGCCAAGTTGGTTACCGTTAATAATGTTGCCTTGTCACTTGATGAAATTCAAAATCGGATTATTCGACCTGTCTGGAATGATCCACGCACTCACTATGCTATTAATAACGGCTCTATTGGCGCGGCCAATCTTAACAAACAAGCTTATCAAGGAGCAACTCTTGAAGCCCAACTCAATGAAGCGGCGAGCAATTATGTTAACTCACTAAGAGGCGCACAAGTCATTGAAGGTAAATTAATCGTATCAAAATTATACGAGTGGTTTAATGATGATTTTGGAAGCACCAAACAAAATATAATTACTCACCTTAAACAATTTGCCAAAGAGCCTTTACGTAGTCAGCTAAAACATATAAATACTATTGATAGTTATGTATATAATTGGCATTTAAATAGCACCGTTGCAACAAATTCGTGAACAAATCGCACTTCTTCAAAGAATATTTTCCCGGCTTTTTGCTATACAATCTGGTCTTTTTATTCCTACAAATCCTTTATATTTTTTCCAGTGAAAATAGTTTTATTCACGCCATTACTTATCCATCGATAGTTTATTGGCGCCTCTTTGTCGCGCTATTGTTACAAATTGGGCTGTATTTCATTTTAACCTGGTTTCAAACGGAATTATTGTGGGGAATTTATCCCCGTTATACCAAGAAAATCTCCCTTGACCGCTTGCAGCTTGGTATTTATTTTTTGACGATTGCAGCAATTATTAGTGTCAATTGTCATTTTTTTCCATTAAGTAAAATTAGCCTGATTTTTTTCCCCGAGATTCCTGCTGTTTTTTTAAATGTAATTATGATTATGTCACTACTTATATTGATGGGACTTACTCTTAGTGTCTTAGGGCGATATTGTCGAAAATACCTTTTCCTGGCTCCGGTAATAAGCGCCGTAATTCTTTTGATTTTATTTCTTCCGGCAAAACCAATAACGTTACAAGTGAGTAGCTCAAAAACCCCTAACCTTATTATTATTGGGGTTGACTCACTAAGCCCTGAGCAAATAAGCCAAGCGTTAACACCTAATCTTGATGGTTTTTTAAAACACAGTGTGCACTTCACCGAAACAATAAGCCCTCTGGCACGTACTTATCCTGCATGGGCTACTATTTTAACCGGGCTTTATCCACTTCATCATCACGCGCGTGAAAATCTTTACCCCCCCTTTAAGGTAAACTCTCAAGCAAGTTTTGCCTGGAATTTTAAACAGCGGGGCTATCGCACGGTATATGCAACCGACGAACGTCGCTTTAACAATTTGGGTGAAGAATTTGGCTTCGAACAAATTATCGGTCCGCAGATAGGCATCAACGATATATTGATGGGATCATTTTATGATTTTCCCTTAAGTAATTTCCTGATTAATTGGCAAATAAGCAAATGGCTCCTACCCTATAATTATATCAATCGCGCCAGTTTTTTTTCCTATTATCCTGCAACATTTGATAAAGCACTGCAAGAGGCTCTGAAAACAGGGAATAATGAAAAGCCACTCTTCCTGGCCGTTCATTTCACACTGCCACACTGGCCATATGCATGGGCCACTTCCTCTCCTGCACAAGTTAAAAATGAATATGATATCTATGATAGAAAAAGACTATATAGTGAGGCAGTTCAACAGGCAGACAAGCAAGTGGGGTATCTTTTACAAGAACTTCAAAAAAGAGGCGCATTAACCAATAGTGTCGTGATTTTATTGAGTGATCATGGCGAAGTGTTATATAAAAAAGGCTCTCGTAAAACAGGCCGCGACCATTATCAGGGCAGCCTCTCAAAAAGTGCTTTTGTTGATTACCTGAAGAGAAAAACGTCAACAGAGCTGGAAGTAAGTGTCGGCCATGGATCTGATTTGTTGAGCACTTCCCAAGATCATTGTGTGCTCGGTTTTAAACTATTCAAGCAGGGAAAATTACTAACCAAACCTGCAACTATTGCTACCAGAGTTGCTTTAATTGATATAGCCCCAACCATTGCCGAACTCTATCATTTTTCTTTAAACGAGAAACCTGATGGCATCTCTTTAATGAATACCATTATTAATCAAGTACCCGCTCCGAGAAATCGTTTTTTTATGATCGAAAGCGGAATGCTACCGAACCAGTCTTTAGCAAAAGACAAGCTAATTGAATATGCCCAGACTCTTTTTGAAGTTAACCCTAAAAATACCCATATAGAAATACAAAAAAACCAATTAGTCCCTTTAAACCAGAAAAAATTATATGGTGTGATTTATAATGAGTGGCTACTCGCTTTATACCCTGATGATACTCACTACATACCCGTTTTATTACGTTTAAATGATAATTACTGGGTTGATGATATTAACTCTCCGTTCACTAAATCATCACCTGTTGAGGAGATGCTTGCAAAATTACGCCAATTTTATGCCGTTGATCTCGCCAACTACCCCCTTGTTTTGAATCAGTCTATTTAATTCTCTATCTCGGCAAACAAGCGGTCCAATAGTTGATTTCGTCCTCTTTTATTCTCACAATATAGCTCAATTATACGCTCCAATGCCTTTAAATTCCGACGTCCGGGGTTTACTAATTTATTATAATTATCTCGACTATAGGGAGCTGTGGAAATTTGCCGGTTTTTTAGCTCATCACGCAGTGAATTCATTACGCATTCCAGGTTAAGATATACGTCACGAACGGTATTTTTTTCGTTGTTCATTAAAAGAGGTAATTTAGGATTTTCATAGCCATTAAAAACAGCTGTTAAGGTACGCATCAAATAGCAACTGTCTTTGTTAGAAAAATACCCATATAAATCAATGCACTGCACCGTGGTTAGCTGTTGATACAGCAGTACCATTTGTGCTGAGAAAATTTTATAACCCTCTTCATCTTCCACTGTTCCTACTAAATGGATACGCAAGAACATGACGGTATCAATCAGTCGATTGGGATTAAACCAAAATTTGTAGGCCCGAAACAAATCATCCAGCTTGCCCCGCGTAAGGGTTACATCCGGATAGCGCATATGGGTTAATCGCCAGGTTTTGATCGTTGTTGTTATTAATTCCTGACAACCTTGCGCTATTTCAACACTTATCCCTTCCGGTAGTTCATCACCATGAAATAAATAATCACATTCAGCGGTGAAGCCTCGATGACGTAAAGTTTGCAGCACTGTTTCCTGAATTAATTCAATAAATGAATAGAGCAATTCAAGACGAATTCTGACCGAAATCTGCTTCTCTGGATGGATTGATTGCGAATACAACTGATGAGGATGAATTTTGTAGAAAAACAACGCATTAATGAGTGCCACATAATCCGCTTTAATAAACAGTTTATAGATAGATAATAGAGCATTATCCTCTAATTGAGCGATCTGAATTCTATGTAGGGCTGTATTCTCACCTATGTCATGAGCGAATTTAACTAATGCCGCGAGCCACTCCTGCAAAGTAGCTGCTTCTACGAGAGAAACCAAAGCCCGCCCCCGCTCTTGCTCACGTTTTGTAATTATTTGCGGCAATTGGGCGGTCAGTAATGATTCAAGATTTTTATAATAAAATATCAATGCTTCAATAGCGTTAATTTCATCTGCCAGCGTTGAGGTCAAAAGTAGTTGCTGTTTAATTTCCTGGATTTTCTCATAGCAAAGAGGCAGGTCATGTACTCTGGTGAGCTGACTCGTATCGCTATTGAAAGAGAACTGATCTAAAGACATATGATTTAACAGATTTTTATATTGCGTGCGTAATTCGGTACAATAATCTACTGCTTGCTCTGTTTTACTGCCACAATGTAGTTCTCTACCCATCAATTGATGTAAACTTGCTTCTGCCAGTTTTATTTCGTATTTTATGTATGCTTTTACTTGATAAATTTCATCAACTAACCAGGGAAATAATGCGTGTTTATCATTTTTCATCCTCAACCCTCCAAGTATTATCTGGAAGCTGACAGGCTATTTGCATACAGATATATACACATGAGTCATTATAGTAGCAACTATTGCTCTTTGCGTTGAAATTAACACCCGATGGCACAATATTAGACCTAAGAGGGAAATAAATGAGCAAATACACTCATCAATCATTCAAAAATTTTTTGATTGGATTAGTAGAAAAAAAGACATTATCTCTGGAGCTGCTTTCCGACATTGTAGGACTTAAAACGGCCACTCATCTGCTGAATAATGCTGCCAATGAGACAGCAACACCCCATTTGGACGCCGTGATTATCGGCGCTGCAACCGATACGCAATCTGTCTCTCTAAAATTATCGCAAAATCACTACCAACGAGTATAATCTAGAGGTTCAACAACGGAGAAATTCATATGGTGTCGCATCGAAAGTACCTGTTAATTATTGACGATGCTGCAAAAGATAGTCAACTCGAAGACTATTTTGCCAAATTTGATTATCAAATCATTCAACAGGCGAATCTCTCTCAATTTCATCTCGAATTCGAACCGGCAGCGCTTTTGATCAATTCGTCTCTCATAAAGATAGACTCTGACATCATTGATCTGCTCTATCATCGTTTTCCCGTTCCTCTGATAGTTATCAGTGATAAAGAAAATGAAGAGATGTGTGTTCGCATGTTAGAAGCAGGAGCAGATGATTTTTTAGTAAAGCCAATACATCCACGCGAACTGCACGCAAGAATTGGCGCGATAAGTCGCCGGGTTCAACGCTCTCTCAAAGAAACAGAACAAGAAAAAAATGTTTATTCTTTTGCCAATTGGCGATTATATCCCGCTTCTCGTCAGTTATTTGATGAAAATCAGCAAGAGCTACAACTTAGCGCCGGTGAATATGATTTATTACTCGCCTTTGTCCGTCAACCCCAACGCGTTCTGGGTCGTGAATTTTTATTACAAATTACAAAAAGCAGTGACCTGAATCCGTTTGACCGCCGCATTGATGTACAAATTAGTCGTTTAAGACAAAAAATTGAAACCGATGCCAAACGACCAGCCCTGATTAAGACAATTCGCAATGGCGGCTATTTATTCACCTCTCCCGTATTGTCTATAAAAGAGAGTGGTAACATTGCCGATTGATAGCGAGATATATTACTATCCACATAACAGAAAAACAGAACAAAATGCGAGGACGCGTGAGCCATACACTTATTAATCGCACCACATTTTTTAAAAAATATTTATTAAAAATCATCCTTACTTTTATCATTTTGTCTGTTGTGATTTTTTGTTATAAATTTTTTGTTAAATCATCAAAGAAAGCATTGGAACCCGCACCAAAACTTGTGGAAGTTTTAGCCGTTAAAAATGAAAATATTCAACAGACTATCCGTCTTATAGGCACTATTCGTCCTCTCCATGCCACCGTTCTTATTGCCAAAGGCACGGGTAATTTTGACGCGTTAATACCCACCGGTGAAAAAGTTCATAAAGGGGCGTTAATTGCAAAAATTATTAATCCTGATATTGAAAATAATCTCGAGCTCTCAGAGGCCACTGAGAAAATTGCCAAAACTCAATATGATCGACTCTTGAGTCTACACAACACAGGTTACGTCAGTTCAAAAGAAGTGGAAGAGAAAAAACAAACCTGGATAGACGCTCAAAAAGAGCTTTCGAAAACAAAAATAGAATTTGATACGATGCGATTTTATGCGCCGTTTGATGGGATTATTGGTGCTTATAAAATACGGGAAGGCACGCAGATAAATCAAGGCGATCCCGTGGTGACAATTTATGATCCATCAACACTACTGGTGGATTTTGATATTCCTTGCACGACGATTACCACGGTCAAAGAAGGGCAAAGTGTTCGAATTTTAAATAAAAATTATTCTTTAAGCCACATCCAGCGCATGATTGATGATGAGACCCACATGTGTCCCGCCGATGTGGCTATTGCTTGTGAGAACTGCCTGATTGGTGCCAGTACCAATGTAGATTTGGTAGTGCAAGAAAAAAAAGGGGTAATCGTCGTGCCGGAGAATGCCCTCTTTCTTCGAAATGGCAAAACATTTGCCTATATTGTGAGCAATGGAAAAATTGTCTTAACGCCTGTAAAAACAGGCCTGCGTGATAAGTCACGTATTGAAATACTCTCAGGCCTTACACTCAATCAGCTGCTTGTTATAAAAGGCCAGGAGCGTTTGTACCCTGATATGCCAGTACAGATTTATAAACCCGCCACAGTGATTAATTCCTGATGAAATTAACCCATTATTTTATTAAGCATCCCGTTATATCTGTCATTCTCAACTGCCTGATTATAGTGGTGGGGATCCTTTGTTTTCATAATTTATCAGTCAGAGAATATCCTGATATCAGTTTTCCTACTATCACTGTCAGCGCTCTTTACCCTAATGCCAGTCCTGATTTAGTTGAAACCGCCGTCACTAATGTTCTTGAGGACCGGCTTGCCGGTGTTGAGGGGCTTGAGACCATGACATCACTGTCAAATGCAGGCTTCGTTGAAATTACCTTAAAATTTCGTACTGGCACGTCCATGGACAGAGCGCTTAATGCTACACAAGACGCCGTTGGTTTTGCGCGAGCATTATTGCCACCAGAAGTAAAGTCACCGCTTGTCGAACGCCAGTTAAAGGCAAATGGTCTACCCTTCATTGGCATCTCGCTTGAGTCAACTTCTCTTGATTTTGGCCAGTTGACTCATTTTGCCAATTTGCGTTTAAAAAATGACTTTCGAAGCATCCAGGGTGTGGCCTCTATCGAAATATGGGGGCAACCCTATACGTATGAAATCAGTCTTGATGCAAAAAAATTATTTTCCTTTGGTGTAAATGCTGATGAAGTTCTGGACGCCATCGCTAAAAGTCGCGTGTCCTTACCTGCCGGTAATTTTCAAAAGAAAATTCCGAGTACGTTGAATTCTGAACTTAAATCAATTACAGATTATGAAAATTTATTAATCAAAACTCATCACAAAAACCCTATTTTATTAAAATCTATCGCAGAAATTCGCCTTGTCACCGACGTAAGCAAAATGCGCGTTCGAGTTAATGGACACACCGGTTTGGTAATTTCAATTAATAGAGCAAATGATGCCAACCCCATTGAAGTGTCGAGATTAATACGGGCAGAGATGGCTTCATTAAAACAAACTTTGCCAGACGATATTCAAGCCAATATTATTATTGATCAATCCGATTTCATTAATGCCTCTCTTAACAATATTCGTTCGGCCATTGCAGAAGCTATTTTGTTAGTTTTACTCATTGTATTTATCTTTCTAAGAAATTTTCGGGCAACCTTAATTCCACTTGTCACCATTCCCATTTCATTGCTTGGTTCATTGATTTTCTTAAAATTATTTGGTTTTTCAATTAATTTGATGACCTTATTAGCGATGGTTCTGGCCATTGGTTTAGTGGTTGATGATGCCATTATTGTTTTGGAAAACATTTGGCGACATATCGAAAACGGATTATCACCAATCGATGCAGCCCTCAAGGGCTCAAAAGAAATTGGCTTTGCTATCGTTGCAATGACCTGCACTTTGGCGAGTGTTTATATGCCCATTGCTTTCATACAGGGAATGCTGGGTCAGCTTTTCATTGAATTCGCTGTAGCCCTGGCAGGTAGCGTATTTATTTCAGGTATAGTAGCGCTTACTTTGTCGCCATTAATGTCAGCAAAATTCTTAAACAAAAACAATAAACATTGGTTGCCTCAAGTTGATACTGTATTAACATCAACCAGCCATTGGTATTCCAAATGCCTGGACTGGGTGCTTCCCAGGCAAAAAATCCCAATCATAGCCTCTCTTGTTGCCATTGGATTTTGTGTATTGTTTTATAATATTCTGCCTGCAGAAACAGCGCCTAAAGAAGACAGAGGCCTTATCGGTATCTACACCTCCCCTGTTGCGGGAGAATCTATCGACGAGCTTTCCCAAAAAATTTCGACTGTTGAACAAACCCTCACAGCCTTGCCTGAATCTCTGCACAAATTAACATTTATCGGTGAGTGGGGCTCAAATATCCTTCTGCCTCTTAAACCGCATGCCGAAAGAAAGCGCTCTGCTGAAGAGCTTGTTGAAGAATTAAAACCGCTGCTTAATCATTATCCCTCCATTGATCCCATGGTCTGGAGCTGGAATACGGGTTTACCGGGAAATGATAATGCCACTCGCGGCTCAGATCTATCGCTGGTTATTTCAAGCCCTGACAGCTATCGGCATTTATTTAAGCAAATGGAAAAATTTAAATCTGTGTTAGATAACAGCAAATTGTTCCAATCCGCAAGCTATGACTTACGCCTTGATTCCAAAGGTTATATTATTGACCTTGATAACAATAGCCTGGCAAAACTTGGGCTTTCAGCCAATCAGGTAGCAAAAACGATTGAAGTATTTTTCAGTGGCGACCAATCCCTCAAATTTCTGAAAGATAGTATCGTTTATAATTTGACCATAAAAGGCACACCACAACCCTGGACCCTGGATGAACTTTATTTGACAACAACCAATGGCAAACGTATTTCTTTAGGCGCATTGGCTACAATGAAAACAAAAGCTCAACCTGCAACACTTGAGCATTTCAAACAAATGCGCTCAACAACCTTGCACGTGGAGCTCCTACCTGGAGACTCTATTCCAAAAGCGATGAGCAAGTTGCTCAATTTGGCAAAAAATGAACTTCCCGGCACTTATAAACTGAATTGGACGGGGGCGGCAAAAACATACACCGAATCGTCTCATGCAATGATATTTCTACTCACTCTATCATTAATTTTCATTTATGCCATTTTGGCCGTTCAATTTGAAAATTTCATTGATCCCTTAATCATTTTATTTACGGTACCGTTAGCGTGTTCGGGTGCATTGCTATTTGCATGGCTGTTTGGGCAATCACTTAATATTTATTCACAAGTGGGCTTAATCACGCTAATTGGGTTAATTAGTAAACACGGTATTTTAATTGTTGAGTTTGCCAACAAGCTTCGCACTGAAGGCGCATCACTTATTGAAGCTATCCACTCTGCCTGTATTTTGCGCCTGCGACCTGTTTTGATGACCACAGGGGCTATGATTTTTGGCGCCATACCTTTAATTTTATCTAATAATGCAGGCGCTGAATCACGGCACGCTATAGGGATAATTCTCATCGGCGGACTTGCAATGGGAACACTGTTTACGCTCTTTATTTTACCGGGTGTTTATTACCTGGTTAAATCAAAGGCATAATTCGTTGCTTATCTGGAGTTTATGTTTATAAATTCAAAATTAGCCACCAGCAAATGCTTTTGGCATATGAATGGGATTATGAGAGCAGAATTCTCTTGGCTCTCGGAGTCCATGAAAATTTTTATCGTGATCTTAAACTCGACTTTAGCCAATTATGCAGCCAAGGCAAGCTGATAAATCAATAAGTTAGCATTTTTTTCAGCTATTTCTAAAGAGTCCATATTATTTCCGTGATTTTTAGACATTGAAAAATACATTTTCACCTATATTGATCTCCTTATGGCTGTAATAACATCAGCCAGGGTTAGCTCAGCCTTTTTGTCATACCATGATGCAGCCTCTGGTTTTTGTTAATGTGCTGGGATTTTGACCCAGCTGCCTATGGGGCTGGGTTACTCACACATGCCATTAACAAGACATGCCAAGGTTCTCTCCAGGCTCCGCCACATTCAGATCTTTAAGCAACTGCGTCAGATCGGCGCTTCTCATTTCATCTAGGTGGCTGACGGCCGCCAAATCATATGCAGCCCCCCGGTGCTCCCCGCCCCAGCCCCGGGTCCCCGCGCACCACCGGCCGCACTGCCCCCTATATAATGCAAAATCGAAACCAAGCCCAGAATTTTCACCACCAGGCAATGGGAACCAATGCTCGTGCCTACCCGTATCGTAATTATAAAATGTTAAAACCCTGGGTAATGACGGCTCATTAAACGCAGGTCTGGGGTGAAACGAGCGGTCAGGCCTGCAATATTCATGAGCCACATACGCCGGTAAGTCGCGCTCAGGAATTCCCACCTTAAGCCAGGCAGTGTCTCTTTCATCCCAACTCCGCTTATCAAATTCATCTACATAATCCTGTAGTGCATCTATAAGAGGCTTAAAGTCAAAATGTTTTGAATTTTTAGCTTCCCCATTCTGGTGGTAAGAAAGCCCATGTTCCTCCATGGCTTCACAGCGAACAAGCATTTTACGTTTGGTTTCCTCATCCATATATTGTATTAGCATACGGCACATATGGGTGTCCTTTGACCAATAAGCGTATTCAAAGGCGGTGCAGTTAAAGGTTCGTCCGGAGTAATCGGTAAAAGACTCAGATTGTAATAAAAAATGTGCATCAGGGTTTTCTTTGAGCAATTTTTCTGCTTCACTTTGCTCGCCTCTTGCGACATGGAGTAAAAATTTAGGCACTTGCATGCGCTTGATATGGGGTGAGGCCATGATTTCGTCTTTTTGTGCCTGGGGTAATTTATCCAGCACCATTTGCAATTGGTCTTCGTCTTTAATGGCTGCAAGCAGCTCTGCACCGCTGAGTTCGATGCTGACATGAACCGATGGGTTGGTCGGCGTGATATCCTCTTTTTTCAGCGCGTTAAAAGCCGTGCGGATGCTTTCAAAATAGTCAGCAGCTAGCGCAGGTATGGCAGTTTGACTAAATTCCGCAAAATCAAGGCAAATGGAGCCTTGATGGCTGACAAATGGGCCTTTTTTGCTCTCATCAAGGAGGATAAACTCATCGAAGTGAGGGGATTTTTTTATTTCGCTATAATTTTGCGTGAACTGACTCTTTATCTGTGCCCGATCTACTGGCGTTAATGCGCTCTTAAGGCCAAAGTCTTGCGTGTGTTCATTTATGAAATCCAATAAGGCATCCTCTATGCCGCCATCCTTGTATATCGACAGCACAATGGCGGCTACCTCCTCACTCAAGCTCTCAGAGCTATCGAGTACCTTGCCGAAGTTAATAGTGCTTATCGCATTGGTGTAACAATGAATATTGACGCTCGCTAAAAAAAATTGCGTGATAATCGACAGTTCTTCGGCATTGTTTCTGGTGTAAAAAGGCGACTCGGCCAAGGCATTAAACAACTCTGGGGCGCAAGTGGATAAGAGTATATCAATATACTCTTCGGCTGTTGCGGGCTTTGCCTCGTCACTGCCTAAAATCCCATCTATCAAGGCTTTGGTCACCAGGGTATTAACATTGGTGTGGGTAAAATCAACCGGAGCCCCTAATTGCTTTGTCGACTCATCTGTTAAAACCTGCTGCAGGCCTGCAAAATCATTGCGTTGCCCTGCAGGTGAAGCCAGTACACTGGCGCAAAGCCTTGTTTTAGCACTCTTAAGACTGGTGACTCTCTGATATGCCTGCGACAGGGTGTCATACAATACACTCCTGCCATCACGTTCGACGCTAAATACCGGATTGACAAAACGGAGAAAACTGTCCTTTTCTGTCGGTCTCAACACTATGCTATGGAGATTGGTATTTTCTGTTTTCATTATCTCTTGCACGGCGAATGGGTATTCAGGAAAAGCTAATTTTAATGGATTTAAAACATCCGATTTTAAAACCGCATCAACCGCCGTAATATACTGGTTGATTTGCAAAAGACGCTCTTCTTTTTGTGTTGTTATGGCCTTGTCATCCATTAAACCAATGTCAAATTCCAACGCTTTTTTATAAGCCGTTAACTCATCAAGCACCGCCTGTTGATGGATATCAAAGGTTTTACCAAAAAACTCTTGCAAGGCAAATACTGATTTACACGTATTGTCGAGGCCAATCTTTGTGCCACTGACAATGGGCATGAGTACGTGAACCTGATTGGTTTTAGGATTAATGTAAATGTAACGGGGGTTGGTTGGTTCTGTGAGTGGAAATTTCATCGCTGGCGCTCTTGTGCTTATTTAATAGATAATTGTAGCTCGATTAACAAGCATGATGAATTTATTTTGACTTTAAATGGGTGCGCAGAGGGGCTTGATTTCTTCTTTAACAGCTTGCTTGGAATGCATCGAGAGTCTTTGGTTATTATGAATAATTGGCTAAAGTCCAGTTAAAAGAAAATAATACCATGGACGAGTTAAGTAAAAGCGAGCCCCTAGGAGTTATCTAGCTAGTAACACAAGAGCATTTTGTACCTTCGTGCCACCGAAAACCTAACCGGGCAATCGTTACGTTTTTTTCGTGGCATCACGTGCTCACAAAATCATTTCTTTATGGTGGCGACTTTTCGCATACGCACGGTTTTTACCATATTATCACTTACCTTTAATATTTCTATTTGATAAGTTTCAATGGCCAGACAACACTCGGCGGGCGGAATATACCCCAGGTATTCTATAATAAGCCCACTCAATGTACGGGGGCCTAAAACAGGCAGGTTCCAGCCAAGCAAGCGCGCCAATTGCCTGAGCGTGATACTGGCATCGACAATCACCGAGCCATCTTCTTGTTGGGTTATATCCTTGCTGAGTGCCGCAATGTCAGTAGTGAACTCACCAACGACTTCTTCTAAAATATCTTCTAACGTGACTAAACCTTGCAAATCACCATACTCATCCACTACAAAACAGCTTCGCTTTTTTACTTTCTGGAAATTTAATATTTGCAGATTTAATGTGGTGGCTTCAGGAATGAAATACGGCGCATCAGCGATTTTAAGTAAATTATCCTTATTCAACTCATCTACCAGAACAAGATTAAGCACGCTTCGAACATGAACCATCCCTACAAGATGATCAATGCTGCCACGATAAAGGGGTAGGCGAGTATGCTGAGCTGTTTCCAGCTGATCAATAATTTCTTGCCATGGCTTATCCAAATCAATACCAACAATATCTGCCGTCGGGATCATAATATCTTCGACCGTTACCTGTTCCAGATCAAGTAACCCTATCAGCATGCTTTTATGCTCAATGGGCAAAAGCCCGCCAGTCTCATTAACAACTGAGCGCAACTCGTCTGCCGTTAAAGCTTCTCGCTGCGCATTATCAAGAGTGACTCCCAATAACCGCAAAATACCATTCGTAATCCAACTGACAACCAAAACCAGAGGCGCCATGAGATTTTGCATAAATTTAAGGGGTAATGATGCAGCAAAAGCCACCTGTTGCGGGTGCATTGCGGCTAAAGTTTTTGGGGCCATTTCTGATAGGACAAGGATAACTAAAGAAAGCACAATAGTTGCAATGGCGACGCCGGCAGTGCCATACAAACGCTGACCCAATAGTGTTGCAACTGTCGACGCTATAATATTCGCAAGGGTATTTCCAATGAGAATTACACTCAGTAATTTATCGGGTCGTTGCAGAAGATTATTAACCCGAATGGCCTGCTTATTATTTTTCTTAACCAGGTGGCGGAGCCGATATCGATTTAACGACATCATTCCTATTTCGGAACCTGAAAAAAAACCTGAGACCACAATCAGGCACACTAAAATAAAAAATAATAAGGGTAATGAAAACTGCACGCTCGTTTTCCTTAACAATAATCGGGTAAATTGGCATCATAACAAAAACCACGATGAAACACAGGATGTTAGAGATTCGGTTTTTAAGGAAACAGTGCTACAATCACCCTTTTTTCGACAGGTAATTTCCTCATGTTTGAAAATTTAACCGAACGGCTGACCCGTACTTTTAAATCCCTCAGCGGCCAGAGCCGCTTTAGCGAAGAAAATATGCAACAAGCCTTGCGAGAGGTGCGTCTATCGCTGCTTGAAGCTGATGTTGCCCTGCCAGTGGTTAAAGCGCTTATTGAGCACATCAAAGAGGAAGCTTTAGGTCAGGAAGTAGCAAGCAATCTAAAACCTGATCAGGCATTAGTTAAAATCATTCATGACCGGCTCGTGCATATTCTTGGGGATACGCGAGCGGAACTCGATTTCAAAACCCAACCGCCTGCCATATTCTTAATGGCTGGTTTACAAGGCTCGGGTAAAACGACAAGTACTGCAAAATTAGCGCGCTATCTTAAAGAAACTGAACATAAAAAAGTAATGCTGGTGAGTGTTGACGTATATCGTCCTGCGGCCATTGAGCAGTTAAAATTATTGGCCGCCCAAATTGACGTGGCATTTTTTCCTGCCGAACCGCATGAAAAACCTCTCGCGATTGCTGAAAAAGCATTAATTAGTGCTAAAAAACAATACATGGATGTGGTAATTTTCGACACCGCTGGTCGTTTGCACATTGATAACGAAATGATGGCTGAAATTAAAGCCTTGCATCACGCCATTAATCCCGTGGAAACCTTGTTTGTCGTAGACAGCATGACAGGTCAAGACGCAGCCAACACCGCTAAAGCCTTTCATGAAGCCTTGCCATTAACCGGTGTTATTTTAACAAAGACCGACGGTGATGCCCGAGGTGGTGCGGCTCTTTCCGTTAAACAGATTACCGGGCAGCCTATCAAATTCATCGGTAGTGGCGAAAAAATTGATGCGCTGGAACCATTTCACCCTGACCGAATTGCCTCTCGCATACTGGGCATGGGCGATATTCTCACCTTAATTGAAGAAGTTGAGCGCAAAGCCGATAAACAAGCCAGCGAAAAACTGGCTACCAAAATAAAGAAAGGCAAAGGCTTTGATCTGGAAGATTTCAAACAACAGTTACTGCAAATGAATAATATGGGCGGTATTGCTGGTATGATGAGCAAACTGCCTGGAATGAGTCAATTGCCTCAGCAGGCCATGAGTCAGATTAACGATAAGGCCATGGCTCAAACTGTCGCGATAATTAACTCCATGACGCCCAAAGAGCGCCGTATTCCCAAAATTATTGTCGGCTCTCGTAAAAAGCGCATTGCGCATGGCTCAGGCACTCAGATACAAGATGTAAACCGTTTGTTGAAACAATACGAACAAATGCAAAAAATGATGAAAAAATTCACGAAACCCGGCGGCATTAAACAAATGATGCGCGGCATGGGTGGAATGACTGGTTTAAAGGGTATACTCCCGGATGATTTTAAATAATATCGGGGTGTTATAAATAATTGAACGGAACTCTTCCAATGCCGAGTTAATTTTCGTACAATACACGGCATTTTTACGTAACCACTCTTAAAGAGGAAAATGATGGTCGTTATACGTTTATCAAGAGCTGGCGCCAAAAAGCGTCCATTTTATCACATGGTTGTTACAGATAGCCGTAAGCGTCGTGATGGCGGTAACTATATTGAGCGAATTGGTTATTACAATCCCGTTGCGCGTGGCCAGGAAATCCCCCTGCACATAGAAATGGATAAAGTTACCCATTGGCAAGGTCTTGGTGCTCAATTGTCTGACCGCGTTAGTGCACTGGTTAAGAAATATCAAAATACAGATATCGCAGGATAACGTGGATAACGCTGTTAACTGGATTGTTGTTGGACGTTTTGGTCGGGTACATGGTATTAAGGGTTTCATTACGATTCATTCTTATACAGAGCCTCGCGATAATATTCTGCGCTACACCCAGTGGCATGCATTAATGGGCAATCACTGGCAACCTCTGAAGCTCTCACGCGTTGAAGTTAACGATAAGCACATACTTGTTCAGGTTGAAGGCTTTGATGAGCGCGAGCAGGTAGCGAGCTTGACCAATATCGAAATTGGCGTCAACAGAGAGCAACTACCAGAGCTCGCAGCCGGCGAATTTTACTGGCATCAACTGGTCGGCATGCAAGTCGTCAATCAGCAAGGAGACGCACTAGGAGAGGTTGTGGAGATACTTCCTACAGGCTCTAATGATGTGCTAGTGGTGGAAGGTAAAAAGCGTCAGTTGATTCCTTATTTGCCTGGTCGCTCTGTTATTGATGTTAACCTCAGTCAGCGTTGTATTACTGTTGACTGGGATGCGGATTTTTAATTCGGTGTTACATCTCGGGGTAATAAGCTTGATACCTGAGGTGTTTAGCGGACTGCAGTTTGGTGTAACAGGCCGTGCGATTGAGCAGGGGCTGGCAAAAATTGATCATTGGAATCCGCGTGACTGGTCTTTAAGGCCATATCGTCAGGTAGATGATAAGCCTTATGGCGGTGGGCCCGGAATGGTGATGATGTATGAGCCATTAGCTGGCGCTATTTCACATGCCAAAAGCATAATGCCCGCATCCTGCAAAACGATTTATTTGAGCCCACAGGGCAAAGTAATCAGGCAAGAAGATTTAAATCAGGTTGCTAAAGAAAAGCAGCCTTTACTTTTTGTTGCCGGGCGGTATGAAGGAATCGACGAGCGGATTATTCAACATCATATCGATGAAGAGTGGTCAATCGGCGACTTTGTTTTAAGTGGTGGCGAGTTAGCCGCCATGGTTTTTATTGATGCCATTTTAAGATTGTTACCCGGAAGTTTGGGTCATGTGGGTTCTGCCGAACAAGACTCTTTCATGAACGGTATTCTGGATTGCCCGCATTACACCAGGCCGGCAACCATAAATGGACTTGGCGTTCCTCCTGTTTTACTGGGGGGCAACCATCGAGATATTGAGCGCTGGCGACGAAAGCAGGCTCTCGGAAATACCTGGCTTAAACGCCCGGTTTTACTGGAAAATATAGAATTAAGTGATTTAGACAAGCAATTACTTGTCGAGTTTAAACGCGAACACGGTGTTTCCTGTGAAAGGGATGCCAATTTGAGGAGTGATCCATGACTAACATTATTGACCAATTGAATGCCGAACAAATGCAAGGTAAAACCATTCCTGAGTTTAACCCAGGGGATACCGTTATCGTTCAGGTAAAAGTAAAAGAAGGTACACGTGAGCGCTTGCAGGCGTTTGAAGGGATTGTTATTGCCAAAAGAAATCGCGGCTTGAATTCAGCCTTCACTGTCCGAAAAATATCTCATAACGTTGGTGTTGAGCGTGTTTTTCAAACCTACAGCCCGATTGTTGACAGTATTACGGTGAAACGTCGTGGTGATGTTCGTCGTGCTAAATTGTACTACCTGCGTGACCTGGCTGGCCGTGCTGCACGTATCAAAGAAAAATTAGCTGTTAAAAAAGAAAGTTAATTCAAAATGCTCATCGAAACAGCCTTCAATACTCCCTTTGGGTGGCTTAATATGGCGTTCGATGAGCATTATATTTACCGCTGTATTTTCACTGACAAGCCCGTGTCTTCAACGCATCCCGCAACGAAGCAGTCTCAATTAATTGAATCCGAACTCGACAATTATTTTAACAATTGCCATCATCGATTTCAGCTCCCTTTAAAACCACAAGGCTCCGTTTACCAGCAACGTGTGTGGAATGCACTTTTAGTTATTCCCGTGGGACGTACAGTGACGTATGGTGAACTTGCCCAAACGTTGCAGTCAAGCCCTCGCGCTATAGGGCAAGCTTGTAAAAAAAATCCACTGGCATTATTCATTCCCTGCCATCGAGTGGTCGGAAAAACCAGCCAAGGCGGCTACATGGGACGGGCTGATGCCCTGTGTTACAAAACAAGCCTTTTAAACCACGAACAAGTCATTGTTTAATTTTCAAATCATTGTTTAATTTTGACGAGTCATCCTCATTCTTGTCTGGATTTGGAATGACCGGCTCCGGGGCGATTAAAGCATTCCCCTGCGTTGGTATAGGTATTAACGTATTGAGTATTCCAGCCGCAAAAAATCGAAAGGTTTGAGTCGATGCTTCATAACATTTTTGTATTATAGCTCTTGGAAAAGACAGAGATTTTGGCTCAAAGTTTGATAAATAGCCTTCTTCCCCGTCTAAAGGTTGCAAAGCTCTGATTTGTTTTAAATAGCTAGAGAGTATTTTAGAAAACAAAGGTGTTTTTTCGATAGATTCTTTATGCAAATAGTCGTGTAGCGCGTTAATTACACCCAATCGGATGGGTAACAGGCCGTCTTCCGGTTTAGATAATTTCAACAGAAAATCTCTATAATCTGTACAGTTAATTTGATACAGAGCGATCTGGTTCATGTCTTCTTGATATTGGGGCTCTTTTTCCTGCAAGGCTCCGCTCTTATTAACCTCAACTAAAGCACTATCTCCATCAAAAACTTGTTGATATTGAGCCGATCTTTCCATTAGTAAATTCCGTTTTTCACTCAACGCCCCACTATTTTGAGCCTCAGTCAAGACGCCATTGTCTCGTGCCATCCACTCGGAAATAGCATTGAGATCCAGATTTTCTTCAGTCTGATAAAAAGGCAATAAGTTATTATCAGCAAATACATAACATTGCAGCGCAGCACTAATGAAAAGAATCCAGTAATAATCCAGCCCATCAGAAAACTGCATGGGAGAGTCCAGTTTTGCATTTAAAATTTCAATATGAGGATAGTCATCCTCTATGGTGAACCCATTATTAATGAGCTCATAAGCCATTAAAGGAATCCATACATCTGTCTCGAGAAAGCATTTTTCCGGTGAGTAACGTTTGAGTAAGGCATCACGCCACTCAAATACATGGTTATAATCACCCTCTCTCAACAACATCAAATACTCTTGGGTAGTCATCTCTTCGGTTGTCATCTCTTGGGTTGTCATATAGTCTCCGTTCGTTGCACGATTATCTTTATCCGGGGTAAAGAGTAAAATAATATTGTGGAACTCACCCTAAAGAGTTTTTTCACGATGTCGATAACTCGCTATATACCATTTGAGAAAAACTCTATGAAAAAGCTGAGTATAGCCCTTATTTTATCCATATTGCTACCAGTCGTGGCATTTGCCAATTGCGACTTGACACGTTTTCGTTGGGATTGCGATATTCCTCTACAAGTTCGCCCTTCTTATCATGCGTCATCATTGGTCTATTGTGGTAGCAGTTATGGGTATGTTACCAAGGCACAATATGATGTATTGTCTCGTTATCATCGTCGTAGCGTAAATATGGTTCTTAAAATAAATGGTGAATATGTGGATAGCCCTTGTATTCCCGCGGAGCGATAAATATAGTTTTGGCATGTCCTATGTCATAATAGGCACATGAAAAATACAGAGTTAAAAATAGGTTTTCTGATAATTCAAATTATCCGAAAACCCATAAAAAATATGTACGTGCGCATAAAACCCCCTGATGCTCAAGTGATCGTTAGCGTTCCACTGCGTGCAAACCTTGATATCATAAAGCATCAACTCGACGCTAAAAAAGAATGGATTTTTGCACAACGGGCACGTTTTCTCTTACAACCCCAATTACCCGCTTCCCTTGAATCTGGCGATTCTATTCCCTTTCTCGGCAGAACCCTTACCCTTAACCTTCACGCAGGTCATAAGCGTTCTCGTATTATTATGGAGGGTGAGGAGCTACATTGCCTGCTACCCGCTGATACATCGGCAAATACCAAATTCCTCTTGATAAATACCTGGTATCGACGACAGTTTATCGCCTTATTACCTGAGTTAATTGCTAAATGGGAGCCTGTTATAGGCGTGAAAGTAGCCAATTTTGGTGTAAAACTCATGAAAACACGCTGGGGTTCATGTAATACACGCGCGAGGCGCATTTGGTTAAGTCTTAATTTAATTAAAAAACCGCTTGTTTGTATCGAATATGTATTAGTGCACGAATTAGTTCATTTATTGGAAGCAAGCCACAATGCGCGCTTTTATGCCCTGATGACTAAATTTATGCCTGATTGGCAAGTGCGTCAAAATCTGTTGGAACCACGGTCTAAACGGAAGTACAATCGGGGGGAATTAATCGAGTGTTGATGTAAATGGTGTGTAACGAAGAAATAGTGGATGCGATTTACAATCGCGGGTTTCATGTTGTTGATAATTTTTTAACGGATGAAACTGTTAAGGGGTTGCGTCAGTGTGCTCTTCAACTAATAGAAGATAATCAATTTCAGACGGCCAAAATCGGCAGTCAGCAAAATGTCAGTACTAATCAAACCATCCGGCGAGATAAAATTCATTGGCTGGATGAAGGCGCAGAAAATCCTGCTATACAGGCCTATTTTACTGCCATGAAGGCGCTATCTTCTTCTCTTAATGAGCAATTATTTTTAGGGCTTGTTGAATTTGAAACGCATTTTGCCTTGTATCAGCCTGAGTCATTTTATAAAAAGCATATTGATCAATTCAGTAACAAGCAAGATCGGCGGATTTCTTGTGTGTATTATCTTAATGAAGATTGGCAGGCGTCTTTTGGTGGTCAATTAACCCTTTATGATAAGGATGATAAGGTCTTAACCAACATTCTCCCCTCTTCTAACCGCCTTGTCTGTTTTAGCAGCGATCTGCCGCATGAGGTCTCTAAAACCTCAGAGATGCGGTTGAGTATTGCAGGTTGGATGAAGACGAGAAGGTAATTCGAGATCGCAGGGCGTTGAGCTAATAACTCATTAGCATTTTTAAGACCACTGGATTGCTTCACTTTGTTCGCAAAGACGGCATTTTTTCCTAAGATTTAAAAATTGTGCTCTTAGCACGGTTTATGATCTTGAATTCAGTTTGAGGTTCAAGAAGTGAGGTTGGGTAAACAGGCTTGTAAAACCTTTGAAAAACACGATGTTTTTCGAGAGCGTGCCAGGGATGGCGAAAGCGCGTTTTACAAGCCTGTTTACCCAACCTCACTTCCTCTCGGAAGCCTGATTTAAAAAAATTTCGATTACAGCCACAGGCCCAATCATATGCGACAGAACTTACGATTTGACAAAAATTTCAAAATAACATCTTTTATGAATATAAATCAGCATATTACGTCATTGACTGCACACTGTGGTTGTTATTAAATGGCTATAGTTGCAATACAAGGAGAGATGGATGCCACTATCCAATGAATTTATTGAAGAATTTTCTCAGCTAACACAAAAGTATAAGGGTTACACTTCCAGGCTATCATGGAAAGACACAGATTTTGAACCTATTAACGACCTACTAAGGGCCTGTGTAGACGTAATAAGTTATGAGAAAGATGACGAACTACTCTGCGATGAAAAGTATATTAATGAATTAAGCAAGTCAGCAGTGCTATTGAAGGACAGCGACCCCTCTTTTTCAAACAGCTGCAAAGAGTTTCTTCTCAATTGTATAGAACGAAAAATAATCCCTGACACCATTATCACAAAAGGTATTTACATAGATCCCGATTCTAAAAAAAGACCTCAATTAGATTTAATCAACAGCATGGATGCAATAATTCACAATATGCAAAAAGTACATAACGTGCAGCTGAATGCTGAGCGTATTGAAAAAGAACAATTACGTGCAGAAAATGAAGCGCTAAGAAATCAACTTCGTCATCAGGCACTTGTTCATCCCCAGGGAGAATGTCTGGAAAAAGCCAAGGCGAAACTCCTGGAACTTAATGAGGTCATGGGACTCACGGTTATTTCTCACTCCGCATTACCATTAGACAATTCTCCAATACTTGATGAGTCCTTGGAAAACAATGTCTCACCAGTATTCATGCCTAATTATCCCCCACCCGAGCCTCCGGTTCCTGGAAATCATTCAGATATGCCCGGTATAATGCAAGAGATAGCGGGGAATTCTTCTCCCTCATTAGAAGGCAAACCTCCGAGTCGTCCATTACCGATACCACCCCCACCTGTAACTCAGACACCTTCCTCTGCATCCAGAACATCAGCTGCAAGAATGGCGCTTTTTTCAGAGTTAACGACAAAAATTCAACCCCGCGCAACGCGGTATGCAAATGATGAAGAAAAAAAAAGCGTTCCTCATCAAAGCTAATGGATGCAACTATGGATCTTACCCAGATATTCAAAAGAGCTATGAGCAAACGGCGAAGCGAAATTGAAAGTGAAAGTGAAGATGAGCAACGGGAAAATTGGAGCGATGAAGAACCACCAAAATTGCAAGCTACAAACCTCAACTCAAATGGGTGATTTATCTCAAATTGTGGTATTTTACTCTCAGTAAATAGCACAATTTGAAATGGCGAGAAGTGTATGCATGCCCTTGAAATAAAACAGCTTCGTAAAACTTATGCAAACGGCGTTGAAGCCCTGAAAGGTATTGATTTAACCGTTGAGTCTGGGGATTTTTTCGCGCTCTTAGGCGCCAATGGGGCTGGTAAATCAACCACTATTGGCCTCATTACCACACTCCTTATCAAAACCTCAGGCAGTATTGTCATCGAAGGTCATGATTTGGATAAAGCGCCCGATTTTGCCAAATCCTCTTTGGGGTTAGTGCCTCAGGAATTTAACCTTAATATCTTTGAATCGTGCAAACAGATTTTACTAAGTCAGGCGGGCTATTATGGCATATCAAGACGCAAGGCAAGCCCTCGTGCGGATAGGCTCTTGCATCAGTTAGGCTTGTGGGAAAAACGCAATTCTATCGTTCGTCATTTATCAGGCGGAATGAAACGCCGTCTGATGATTGCCCGTGCCCTTATTCATGAGCCTAAGGTATTAATTCTTGATGAGCCTACCGCAGGCGTCGATATTGAAATTAGACGAAGCATGTGGGAATTCTTGACACGCACGAATGCTGAAGGCACAACTATCATTTTAACCACGCATTACCTCGAAGAAGCCGAACAGTTATGTAAAAAAATTGCCATCATCGACAAGGGCGTGATTGTTAAAAACACCACGATGAAAAAATTATTGACCACTCTTCGTCATCAAACCTTCGTTTTTACAACGGAAGCTCCCCTGTCAGAACTACCTCCTCTGGAGCCATTTGAAGCAACCCTGATTGATGCCAATACCTTTGAACTGCGTGTTGATAACCAAGTCGCTCTTAATGATGTATTTACCATCCTCACTAATCGCGGGATTCATGTTCATAGTATGCGTAACAAAACAAACCGCTTGGAAGAGCTTTTTCTGGATTTAATTAATCATGACCATTAATCGACAATTAATTGCCCTATACACCTTGGTCAGACGCGAATTAGTAAGAATGTTTCGTATCTCAAGCCAGGTATTTTTGCCACCGGTAATTACGACTGGCCTCTATTTTTTAATCTTTGGTACGATGATTGGGAACCGGATAGGTCCCATTCAGGGTGTGAGTTATACCTCATTCATCGCGCCTGGGTTAATTATGATGTCCGTCATTACTAACGCTTATGGAAATGTTTCCACCTCATTATTCAGTTTACGTTTTCAACGCAGTATTGAAGAGATCCTGGTAAGTCCCATGCATAATGGTTTATTGCTTTTAGGCTATGTTTTGGGCGGTATGCTTAGAGGATTAATCGTTGCTGTATTGGTTTTTTTGGTATCCTGTTTTTTTGTGACATTGCACTTTGATCACCTGCCTTTATCATTGTTAGTCGTATTGCTGGTGTCGGCAGTTTTCTCTTTGGCCGGATTCACCAATGCCATGCTCGCGCGCAATTTTGATGACGTAATGCTCATTCCCACTTTTGTGCTCACGCCGCTCACCTATTTAGGGTGTGTTTTTTACTCTATCAGCATGTTGTCGCCTTTTTGGCAAAACGTCTCAAAATTTAATCCGATTTTATACATGGTTAATGCAATGCGCCATGCGATGATTGGTCAGGAAGAAGTTAATATGACGCTCTCAATGAGTATCATTTGTTTAATGCTGGTAATAATGATAGCGCTTAACATGGTTTTGCTTAAAAAAGGAGTAGGGCTTCGTGAATAAGAGGAAAGAAGCACCTATTTTGGATTTTTACGTTTAAAACCCAATGCTTCAAGGCGTTGATCAATTTCAGGATGGGTGGAAAAAGCATTCGTAAGCGATTTAACCGGATCAATGCCTGAGGGGTCGAAAAGATAAGAGGCTTGCCTTAGCTCTTCATGCGCTGTTTGTCCATATGCTTGCTGGAATTTTTCGGCATTGTTCTCATGATCCTGACTTATTTTCAGTAAAGCCCGCGCCATAGGTTCGTTATCACGCATTAACTCGACAGATCCAGAGTCGGCCATGTATTCGCGAGTACGGCTCAAAAATAAGGTCAAAACGACTGTAATTAGTGGTAATGCGTAACGCAAAATGAGAATAACAGCAAATAAGCGATTATCCTGGCGGTCTCGTTTAAATACTACGCTATAAAATAATATATCAATGACGATTAATAAAATATTACTAAGAACGGCGACCATCAGCGTCAATTTAATATCCTGATGACGAATATGGCTTAATTCATGAGCCATGACTGCTTGTAGCTCCGCCCTGTCCAATTTATCAATCAAACCACGTGTAATGGCAACCATAGCGGATTTTTCGCTGTAACCACTGGCAAAAGCATTCATGTAATCTGCATCGATAAGAAAGACTTTGGGGATATATTGAAGGCCTGCCGCAACTTTCATTTCCTCAACCACATTGTAAAGCTGCTTTTCCTGCATAGTTTTAGCCGTTTCAGGCGTAATCTCTCGATATTCTGTGCCGAGCAGCATTATGCGATCATACATTGAATAGGTAATCAGTAATGAGATAAACGCGATTGCTGCCATAATTATGGTCGCATAAGGCACGACTTTTAAAGTGATAAGGGCGTAAAAACAGCGTTGTAATGATACTTGTGGGTAATGGGATTGGAGAATAACCACATCAGCGGTCAAGCCAACAGCTATATAGATGAGAAAAAAGAGCGCAATAACCATGCGGGTTTTGCGCCCATTATTTTGCAATTGTTTTCGCCAATCGCCCGCGGTTGCATGATAATCCGATAATGCCATTTATATGCTCAAAATTTAACGGTGTAATCTTCACGCGCCTTGATTTGATCATCCGGCAACGACCAATATGCAAACTCTTTGTCCAATTTTGCAGGAAAAGCACTTACAATCATGGCTTCGAAGAAGGACTTTTTCTTCGCATAATAGCGCTCAACACTATCATTATAAGCTTGCTTGGCATAAGAAAGCTTATTTTCTGTATTCACAATTTCTTCTTGCAGTTGCAGTATATTTTGACTGGCTTTGAGGTCTGGATACTGCTCAAAAACAATACTTAGTCCTGAAGCAATTTGCGAAATCGCGTTTTCAGCAGCAATTCGTCCTTGCTCATCACCGGCAGCTTTGGCGGCCTGCGCCTGATTACGAAGCGCTACTACATCTTTCAAGGTAGTTTTTTCGTAATCCATGTATTGCTTCACGGTTTCAATCAAGGACTCGAAAACTTTATACCGACGATCCAGTTGAATATCAATTTGTCGTTTATTGTTATTAATGGCTTCAATCATGCCGATTAGGGCATTGTATATGCCAATTACCACAAAAAATAACAATATGATGATGACTAAAAGCACTATCAAAAAGGTGCCCATATTTCTTTCCTGGTTAATATAACTCTTCAATAAGTTATAGCTCTAAATCAGCGCAAAAACAAATTGACCAATGGTGAAAAAAAAATATTACAGCGTAGATAACCTTAAGAGCTGTTGATAAAATGCGCCTCGTTATCGTATTGAATAATTTTAAGGAGTAATAAATGTTATTAAAAAATTTAAGTTTAGCTGTCATTGGATTTTCTGTGTTAAGTCAATCATGCTTTGCTGCCACTAATGCTATAACTTACAAAAATGAACGAGGCTCTGTACTGGAATTGACACGGCTTCCCGATAACAAAATTGAAGGCTTTTTCACTACCGCCGTGGCTTCTAAAGAGTGCCAGGAGAAAGCTATTGGAAAAAAACAGCCCATAATTGGTTATACAACGGGCAATGTTGTCAGCTTTAGCGTGGTATATCCACAATGTGGCTCTGTCTTAAGTGTTATTGGCAATTTTGATGATAAACAAAACATCATTGATACAATGGCCATTTTGAATCGCCAAGCCACGGACATTATTCACGAAGGCCCTGGATCGCGTTTAATCGGGCATGATACGTATAAAAAAATTGGCTGATTAATCAGTCAGTAAATTAAAAAGCTGACCTTCAGTGCTTTATGCTACAAGAAGGAGTTTTCACCCCTCCGGAGCCATGAACGGCTTCGGCGACAACTGAGCATAAAGCACCGTTTCGAAAGATTAGCGCCCCCCGTTCGCCCTAAAGAGGCGCATCAACAAATCTCATCATTAAGCACCAGACCTAACGCGCCGTCTCGAAGGGTCCGTCGCTTCGCATCAAGGGCTAACTCCTCCCAATTGCCACTGTTTAGGGCCTCTTTCTTTTACAAATATGTTTAAAAAATCACCACAATATGGTACTGTTGCATTTTTTAGTTATTAATAGGCCGTATTTTATAATGACATATTATCTTGTTGGCACTCCTGAGTCTGTTTTTGATACGAATTATCCTATAACAAAATTTAATCAAACCTCATTATCTTTTTTTCGTGCACTAAATCCCTCATCGATTAATTCAGGGATAGTTTATTGCCTAGCAGGTAATAATCCTTGTCAAGGTAAAGAAATGATTGATTCTACGGTAGGAAATAATATTTCTCGCGTATTTAAAAGTGACCTGGATTTTCTATCCGGTTTGAATGCTACTTTTAATATTCTTGTGGGTGAGCATTTTGATCTTTTTTTGAAAGGTAGACATAATAATCAAGGTGGGGCCAAAGGTGTCTTGGACTTCTTAATATTACCCTTGCTCGCAAGAAAATTAATTGCAGACACATATTTGGATGAACAAAAAGAAAATACATTTACAAATACACTCGCTTGGGCAATTGCCGTTCCCATAGAAATTGCAAGATTCAGTGCAGGAATAGCGTTAACCCTACTTCTTTCGCCAATTGTAGCACTTGTTCATTTAATTAAAGCGTGCCTTCCTACTCAAGAAACTACTGAGACAGGCCGTTTAACAATGTAAACTTACATTTATCATCAAACTCTATATTAAAAGAGAAAAATAATCACATCAGAGATGCTGGTGTGATTATCCTAAAACTAACCAGTTAGCTTTTAGCTTGCTTCTTCAATAATGGCTTTAAGAATTGTCCGGTATAAGAATGCTTGCACCCAGCGACGGTTTCAGGCGTACCTGTCACCAAAATCTGCCCGCCTTTACTCCCTCCTTCAGGCCCCAAATCAATAATCCAGTCGGCTGTTTTAATTACATCGAGATTATGCTCGATAATAATAATCGTATTGCCCTGCTCACGGAGCCGCACCAGGACACCTAACAGTTGTTTGGTATCATGAAAATGCAATCCAGTCGTTGGTTCGTCAAGAATATAAAGAGTACTTCCTGTATCCCTTTTGGATAATTCTCGCGCCAATTTGATGCGTTGCGCTTCTCCACCAGAGAGAGTTGTCGCACTCTGTCCTATGCGAATGTAAGATAAACCGACGTCAATGAGTGTCTGGCATTTTCGGGCAAGTACGGGAATGGCATCAAAGAAAATTCGGGCATCTTCTACAGTCATGTCCAAAATTTCGTGAATATTTTTTCCTTTGTACTGGATTTCTAAAGTCTCGCGGTTATATCGCTTGCCTCTGCATACATCGCAAGCAACATAAATATCAGGGAGGAAATGCATTTCCACTTTAATCATGCCATCGCCCTGGCACGCTTCACACCGACCACCGCGCACATTAAAACTAAAGCGTCCGGGCTGATATCCTCTGGCACGTGACTCTGGTGTGTTTGAAAATAATTCCCGAATTGGCGTAAATAACCCAGTATATGTTGCAGGATTTGAACGCGGTGTGCGACCAATTGGGCTTTGATCAATATCGATAACCTTGTCGCATAAATTTAACCCTTTAATGCTGGTTAATTGACCTGGCGTAAAAAGACTGGCTCGATTTAATTTATTGGCAGCAATAGGATAAAGCGTGTCATTGATTAAACTTGATTTCCCTGAACCCGAGACTCCCGTGACACAAGTAATCACCCCTAATGGAATACTCACATTAACCTTGTTTAAATTATTGCAGGTAACGCCTTCCAGGTGAATCATGCGCTTCTCATCCACCGGTGTACGCGTTTCAGGAATAGCAATGCATTGAGAGCCAGCGAGGTATTGGCCGGTAAGTGATGCTTTATTGGCGATAATCGCTTTAGGCGTGCCAGACGCCACAATTTGCCCACCGTGAACGCCCGCACCAGGTCCTACATCAAGAACAAAATCGGCGGAGCGAATAGCGTCTTCATCATGTTCGACCACAATAACGGTATTCCCTAAATCCCGTAAATGCACGAGCGTTTTCAGAAGACGATCATTATCCCGTTGATGAAGCCCTATCGATGGTTCATCAAGAATATACATCACACCCACTAAACCCGAACCAATCTGGCTCGCAAGGCGAATGCGTTGAGCCTCGCCTCCTGATAACGTCTCTGCACTGCGTGCCAGAGACAAGTAATCCAGTCCAACATTCACCAGAAAACCTAAACGCTCGATAATTTCCTTGTTAATTTTTGCAGAAATCTCACCGCGATAGCCGGTTAATTTCAAATTTTTGAAAAAATCATAGGCTTTTTCTATTGAATAGGCCGATATTTCCGGTAAATTTTTATCATCAACAAATACGTGCCGCGCTTCCTCGCGCAGGCGCGCACCGTTACAGGTCTGGCAAGGCCTTGACGATAAGTATTTCGCTAACTCTTCTCGCACCATCGCCGAATCAGACTCGCGATAGCGACGTTGCATATTAATGATTACGCCTTCAAATGCATGCTGCTTAACATAATAACCTTGATGAGGACGTGCATAATGAAACTCAATTATTTCATCCCCGCTGCCATAAAGAACAACATCCCGTATTTTTTCCGGCAAATCAACAAAAGATTGTTCAATATCAAACCGATAGTGACGAGCCAAAGATTCTAATAAAGGGAAATAATAGGTGGTTTTTCTATCCCAACCACGTATTGCTCCTTCAGCCAAGCTGAGCTTTTCATTGTGCACGACGCGCGCTGGATCGAAAAATTGATCAACGCCTAAGCCATCACAAGAAGGGCAAGCTCCCAATGGGTTATTAAAAGAGAAGAGACGAGGCTCCAGCTCACTTAAACTATAGCCGCATTCAGGGCAGGCAAATTTGGATGAAAATACAACGTCATCAAAATCGCCATCCATTGCTGCAACAATGACTATCCCATCAGCAAGATTAAGGGCATTTTCAAACGACTCACTTAAGCGCTGCCCAATATCTGCACGAATTTTAAAGCGGTCAACCACGACTTCAATAGTATGTTTTTGACGCAATGCCAATTTTGGCGGTGAATCCAGCTCACAAAGTTCACCATCTATGCGCGCACGCACATAGCCTTGAGCTTGTAGCTGTTGCAGTAATTGCAAATGCTCGCCTTTACGCTCACGTACCACCGGTGCCAAAATCATCGCTTTGCTATCAGAGGGCATAGCCAGAACCTGATCCACCATCTGGCTAATTGTCTGGGCATGCAAAACAAGATGATGGGTGGGGCAGCGCGGCTCACCAACGCGTGCATATAACAAACGAAGATAATCATAAATTTCAGTGATGGTACCCACGGTTGAGCGTGGATTATGTGAGGTTGCTTTTTGTTCGATAGAAATGGCCGGCGATAATCCTTCAATGGAGTCCACATCAGGCTTTTCCATCATAGATAAAAACTGACGAGCATAAGACGATAGTGATTCGACATAACGTCTTTGGCCTTCTGCATAAAGCGTATCGAATGCTAAAGATGATTTTCCTGACCCGGAAAGCCCCGTAATAACCGTTAATTGATTACGGGGAATCTCTACATCGATATTTTTCAAGTTATGCGTTCGCGCCCCTCGAATACTGATTGACTGCATTGTTACCACCAGGTGATGCAAAATGTTACAGATTATAACAGTTTAGTTGATAAGGCGTAACTTTACTGCCCTACCTCAATACGAAAGACCTCTGCTATACTTTTTTTAATGATTGAAAAGGAAACATTCAATGAACACGAAACGCCTGAGTCCTCTATTTTTATTTTTCATCTTGTTATTTCCGACCATTAATTACGCGGATGATGCAGGCGTTATTTCCTGGACGAAACAAACCCTTCTTAATACACTCACTATCGATTACAAAAACATGAAAACCGAGCTGGATAAATCAAAAGCCAATTATACGCCAGCCGCCTGGGGTGCTTTTAAGAGCTTTCTTGGCGATAAAGTGGCAACCATACAAGATAATCAATTGACATTACACCCCACAGCACCTTCTTCTGGCACTATAGTCGATGCCGGTAATGTTGATAATGTGACGTATTGGCGAATTAATCAGCCCATCGATATTCCTGAACTCAATATGAGTGTTACGTTCACGGTCGTGGTTATTAAAGCGTCAAATCCACCTTATTTGATTCAAAGTGTCAATATGACCCAGGTTCAGTATTAATAATCACTTCCCGTGAACGATTCCTCACGGGTCGCGGCTCGGTTATTACGATGGTATACTGTGGCTATGGTTCACTTTGCGATCAATCATATGCGCGCTTTTTTAAACCTCATTTTAAGTACCTTATTGATTACAGTGGTGGGTTTTGCCCATGCTGATAATAACTTTCAGGAAATTGAACAAACATTAGGTGATTCAGTTATCACCACCAAAATCACCGCAAAATTCACCAAAAATCGGGATATTAACCCCCTGAAAATCCACATTACTACCAAAAATGGCATAGTAACCTTAAGTGGTCATGTGCGGGATAATCAGGCTTTTGTCGATGCGTTAAGATTGGCAAAATCCACTAAAGGCGTAAAATCAGTTGACGTTGATGAATTATTTGTCAAACAAGTCAATACCGCTTTCACCGATACTTACATTACTGCAAAAGTAGAAGCAGCTGTTCTGAAAGCAAAGGTTTTTGATGATGAATCAATCCCATTAGTGGGCATTAATGCAACAACTGTTAACGGCACGGTCACATTAAGCGGTGGGGTTAAACAGGATAAATCCATTTTTGCCATTATTAAACGGGTTAATGAGGTTCGCGGGGTTAAGAAAATTATTTCTCGCCTGCAAGTTACAAAGGACGTTTCATGACACCTTTTACCCGCTTTAAATTTTTTCTCTGGTATTTTGGGCATGTCCAGGTTCCTCTAATTGGCCATTTAAGACCTAAGCTATTAACTCTTTCTGACCAACAAATTGTTATCAAGCTTGCACTAAACCGTCGTAGCAAAAATCATCTCAACTCAATGTATTTTGGTGCATTGGCCGTTGGTGCTGATATTGCCGGGGGACTGCATGGTTTTTATCATGCAAAACGCGCTAAATTGAAAGTATCCCTGGCATTTAAATCTTTTCAGGCGCAATTTATCAAACGCCCTGAATCTGATGTTTATTTTATTGCCGATAGCGGCGATGTTGTTAAAGCTATGCTTGAAGAATCATCAAAGTCTGGTGAGCGAATTAATAAACTAATTCCGATAAAAGCGTTTGTAAACTATCCCGAAGCGCCCGATCTGGTGGCTGATTTTACCCTTGAACTTTCGCTCAAAGTATTGAACTGAAATTCACGTTAGGATAAAAATCCCCTCCCTAATTTGACAAAGCTGGTGCAGGCGTCTAACGTTAAAAATAGGGCTATAAATTATTTAAAGTAGCGCTCTAACCGGGGCGATTATGATTCTAGCCAGATTAATGAAAGACTAACCTGTACCGCAACGGCAGAGCGCGCTATAGTAATCAAGAGCAGGGATATTGTACTTTTCAAGCAATAAAGCTCATGAAACGATAACAATGATTTATAGATTTTCAACCTGAAAACAGTGTGAACAAATGGATATGCTGAGTTCAGATTTAACCTGAGGGCAAGGAATGCAAACTATCATTGTAACCGATGAACCCCCCAGTTGGGAGTTTTTAAGTCCACTTGCGACCGTAGTGCATGCAACAGATTATTTATCCAGTGAAAATTATAATCAATCTCAAACCTTACGCGTTATCAACCTCTGCCAGTCCTACAATCATCAAACAATAGGCTATTATGTTTCTTTACTCGCTCATGCTCGCGATCACAAAGCTATTCCTTCTGTTCATAGTATTCAAGACGTTCTTAACACTAGTTTATCAAAATTGATTTCTCAGGAAATTGATGAGGAAATTGATCACTGCCTTCATGATATTAAAACGGATGAGTTCATTTTAAGCCTTTATTTTGGCCAGAATATGGCAAAAAGACACGCCGCTTTAGCTAAAAAACTTCATGGTCTTTTTCCATTGCCGATGATTCGGTTCACCCTGGAAAGAAAAAAGCAGTGGCGTATAAAAAATCTGCAACCCCTATCACTCATCGACGTGCCGCCGCACCATCTTGATTTTATGAAGGAAGCGGCCGAAAGCTATTTATCAAAAAAACGCTTTCACCAATGGCGAAAGAAACAACGTTATCACGATTTGGCAATCCTTATCGATCCTGGTGAATTAAACGCCCCTTCCAATAAAAAAGCACTGGATTTTTTTGTGCATACGGGCGAAGAGATGGGATTGAATGTTGATTTTATTGAAAAAAATGATAGTAAAACCATTGCGGAATATGACGCACTGTTCATCCGCGCGACAACATCAGTTAATCATTATACCTATCGCATGGCGCGCCGGGCGGTGCAGGAAAATATGGTGGTTATTGACGATCCACAGTCTATCGTTAAATGCAGTAATAAGGTTTATCTTGCTGAATTGATGCGCACCCACCAGATTCTCACCCCCGAAACTTTATTTTTAAGTAAATATGATGAAGCAATTCCTGATATCGAGTTTCCCTGTGTACTTAAGAAACCCGATAGTGCATTCTCTCATGGCGTTATTAAAATACCTGATTGCAAGACCTTACAAAAATCATTACACCAATTTTTTAAAACCTCGGATTTAGTTCTGGTGCAGCCATTCATTCCCACGGAGTTTGACTGGCGTATCGGGGTTCTTGATAATAAAGTCATTTTTGCCTGTCGTTATTATATGGCTCAAAATCACTGGCAAATTTATAATTGGGATGCTCAAAAAGAAAAAATAGAGGGTGAATGCGAAACCATTCCCATTCACGAAGTTCCCGAAGCGGTAATCAAAACGGCCTTGAAGAGCACCCGTTTGATTGGCGATGGATTATACGGTGTAGATATTAAGAGTCATGGTGATAAACACTATGTTATTGAAGTCAATGACAATCCCAATATCGACTTTGGCATTGAAGACAGAATTCTCGGTGAGTCTTTATATCAACAAATTATGAACGTCTTTTTACAACGTATTCGCAGGAAACATGGTTATGTCTGATTATTCGCTGTTCTCTGTTATTGGTATTGAAATTGAATACATGCTTGTCGATAAAGATACGTTAAATGTCCAACCCAAAAGTGATGTAATCCTGCAAGCCCTGGCAGGTAAACAGGTAAATGAAGTAGCTCTGGATGAGATTGCCATCAGTAACGAGTTGGTAATGCATGTTCTGGAGCTTAAAAACAATGGACCGGCCTCACTGGATGCACCATTGGCTTTACCATTTCAACAAACTATCGAAAAGATTCAACCAATACTTCATGCAAATAATTTGCAATTTATTCCCTCCGGCGCCCATCCGTGGATGAATCCTCATAAAGAAACCAAACGCTGGCCTCATGGTAATCATGAAATTTATCAACAATATGACGCCATTTTTAATTGTGAGGGGCATGGATGGTCGAATCTGCAAAGTATGCATGTCAATTTACCTTTTGCTGATGATAATGAATTTAAGCAATTGCATAATGTAATTCGCTTGATTCTCCCTCTGTTACCTGCAATTGCGGCAAGCTCCCCTTTTCTTGATGGTAAATACACCGGCATGCTGGACGCCCGTCTTGATTTTTATGGTAAAAATCAACAACGAATTCCTTCTATCAGCGGTCGCGTCATTCCTGAGTTTATTTGCTCGGAAAGTGAGTATAGGCAAAAAATCCTGATGCCAATGTATCAGGACATCGGCGCTCTTGATCCCAAAGGGGTTTTACAACATGAGTGGCTGAATTCAAGAGCCGCTATCCCCAAATTTGCCTATAAAGCAATTGAAATACGAATTATTGATACCCAAGAATGTGTCAACGCTGATATTGCTATCGCTAAAGCAATTGTTGCTATTTTAAAAAACTGGCAGCAGCAATCGCACTATTATTTGGACCGACCCTGTGAAACCGAGCGTTTAAAAAATCTATATGAAAAAACCAAAATTGATGGGCTTAGTGTGATGATTGACGATAAAGAGTTAGCCGCGCAATGGCAATTATCGCGGTCTGCAAAAACCTGTCGTGATGTATGGGCACAACTCATCGAGCGCGTGAGTACTGACCTTGACAGGGTTACTCAGCAATCTCTCGAATATATCTTGAGTCAAGGTAATCTTAGTGAGCGCCTGCTTCGCGCTTGTGGCAATGATCACAGTCGCAGTACATTGACGCGAGTCTATCGTCAACTAGGCCATTGCTTGCTCACCAATGAAATGTTTAGCCCTTTATGAAACCATTAGCATTAATTATTACCAACGAACACGCGGTCAATTATATACCGCCAGCTTATGAGCATTATTTCGAAGGTCACGAGGCTTTGCTGCAAACACACCGCGGTATCGATTTCGGCACCCAGACAATTGCTACCTGTCTTACGACTTCCTTAGACTGTAAACTCGCTACCGCAACAATCTCTCGATTATTGATTGATCTTAATCGAAGCCTCTCACACCCAAGTTGTTTTTCTGAAATTTCTGCTCATTTTTCAGAAGAAGAAAAAAATCACTTGATTGCGAGGTATTATTTGCCTTATAGAGAGCAGGTGGAACGTGATATTTGTGCATTGGTTACAGAAGGCCACCAGGTTTTGCATTTGTCCATGCATAGCTTTACCCCTATTTTAAATGGGGAAATTCGTAATACCGATATTGGCTTATTATATGACCCCAAGCGTCATGGGGAAAAAACTCTGGCAAGACGCTGGCAATATTTATTAAAACAACACAGCAACTCGCTTCGCATTCGAATGAATTATCCCTACAAAGGCAATACGGATAGCTTGACTACCAGCCTTCGCAAAAAATTTCCCATAGAGGACTATTTGGGAATAGAGGTGGAAAGCAATCAGACCTTAACACGAGACCCTCATGCTCTTACTATTTTAATCCATGCGTTCGACACAACACTCAAACTACTTTTAAAAGAAAATTTCAGCGACGTTTAATGCCCATTAATTTAAATAAAACCGTTGTCATTTCCCGAAACATTTGTCTTACCACTTGTCGAAACAAGGTGTTTTTGCTTAAGGTCGTGATCATGGACGGGTCGTCTTTTTCTTTTTTAGCAGGTTTTTCCACGGAATTTGAAGAAGATGTTGCAGCTCTTGCCTCTGCTAAAATTTCGGCAGCGGAGCGCGTATTTTGCCGTTGCCCATAACGAGGGAACAACACTGATTGGGCTACAATATTATTTATTTCCTCAGGACTCAGCACTCCCATGCGCGATTCTGGCGCTCGCACCAGGCATTGGATTAACGGCGTAGGTTGGCCCTTTTCATCCAATGCACTTAAAAGTGCTTCCCCGATTCCTAACGAGGTTAATAATTGTTCTGTATTGTAATATTCGGAAGGGGGAAAATTTTGTGCAACGAGCTTCATGGCCTGACGGTCTTTAGCCGTGAAGGCGCGTAAAGCATGTTGTACTTTTAAGCCTAACTGACTTAATACCGCATCGGGGATATCATTAGGCGTCTGGGTACAGAAGATAAGACTTACGCCTTTGGAGCGAATTAACTTCACCATGGTTTCCATTAAATTAAGTAGTGCTTTACTGGCCTGATTAAAAATCAAATGGGCCTCGTCAATAAACAATACTAATTTAGGCTTAAGTGGGTCACCTAATTCAGGAAAAAGCCTGTATACATCAGAGAGTAGTTTGAGCATGAAAGTAGAAAAGAGTTTCGGGTTTTCTTGCATATCCATCAAACGCAGTATAGATATAATGCCCTCACCCTGATTATTGACCCGCAATAAATCCATGACATTAAAAGCCGGCTCACCGAAAAATTGCCCGCCGCCCTGGGATTCAAGCTCAATAATTTTACGTAAAATAGTACCGATGGATGAGCTGGCCACTCCACCAAATTGCGATTCGATTTCTGCCTGGCCTGCATCTGTTTGTATAAATTGCATTAACGCTTTTAAATCAGCCAAATCAATGAGGGGTAGTTGCCGAGACTTGGCATACTCAAAAATGATGGTGACAACACCCGCTTGCGTTTCATTAATATCAAGCATGCGTGAAAAAAGTAGCGATCCAAAATCACTCACTGTCGCGCGAATAGGTACCCCTTTGGAGGCTTCATTTAAAGTGAGTAATTCCACTGGGAAAGCGCGAAAATCAGAAGGAACTTTTATCGATTGGTTGCGTTGCAAGAGAAAGTCACTCGCAACCCCTGGCATCGCAAGGCCTGAAATATCGCCTTTTATATCCATAACAAGACTCGGAACGCCTGCAAGAGATAACTGCTCACAAAGCACCTGCATGGTTTTTGTTTTACCGCTGCCTGTCGCCCCCGCAATCAACCCATGACGGTTAAATGATTTTAAAACGAGATTAACGGGTGCGTCAGGAAGTAATTTACCATCCAGAAGGATGCCGCCTAACTGTATTACTGGTACGTCTTTTGCCTGATAGGCTATTTGTAAATCGTTGTTCATGTGGGGCGTCCTTTGTGATTATCTGAATGTAACCTACCACATATTATAGCGTTCATTACTAATAAATTCAGGCTATCACGAATTTATACTGACCTGATTGATTTGATTTTCCCGAGCCGTGACCGTTAGGGAGTGTTCACGGAATTGGGCGGTTAAAAGGTATCTTTGTATTTTTCAAAACCCGTGGATATTCATGCTCCGTGAACGCTTCCTGACGGGCGCGGCTCGGTTGGTAGGGGATCTACCGAGCCGCGACCGTTAGGGAGTGTTCACCGGATTTTGTCGGATAGACGAGACCTATTTATCCTGACAATTAAGGCAAAGACCATAAATATTCAATGCATGATCGGTCATTTTGAAATTAGCGCGTTCGGCAATTAAGCGCTGCCTTTGCTCAATTATCTCATCAATAAACTCATCTACTCGCCCGCATTTAACACAAACCAGGTGGTCGTGGTGCTCGCCTTGGGTCAACTCAAAAACCGAGTGCCCCCCTTCAAAATTATGGCGGGAAACAAGCCCTGCTGTTTCAAATTGGGTTAAAACGCGATACACCGTCGCTAACCCTACATCCTCCCCCATATCAAGTAAGGCTTTATAGACATTCTCAGCACTTAAATGGTGGTCACAGGACTGCTCAAGAATTTGTAACACCTTCACTCGAGGTGTAGTAATTTTTAATCCCGCATCTTTTAACTGCCGGCTTTCTTCCACAACTACTCCTTGGTGATTATCTGATTTTATGACCCCTGGATGCAGGTGTCTTTCTATAAACGTCATGGTATTATGGCGAAATTTTTCATGACGGGCAAAAAATTATGCGACTTGGTACTCTCTTTCTGGCAATCGCTTTAACTTTAACACTTACGCATTGTGCATCCTACGATTTTTCACGCCGTTTTGTGCAACAAGGCAATCAACTACCCCAAGAAAAGATCGCGCGTCTGCGTGTTGGCATGAGTAAAGAAGATGTCGCGATTTTAATGGGGAGTAGCTTGTTAAGCCCTACGTTTGATAACAACCGATGGGACTATGCCTACACTTGGCGCAAAGGGAGCGCCCGCCCACAAATTCGCAACCTGATTCTGTATTTTACTAATAACAGACTGGCGCGTATTGAGCATCATCCCTGATGCTTATCAAGGGCAAAAATGTCATTTAGTCATTTTTGCCCGCAACCGTCTTTTATCCTTTGGATCATTTACCAGAGGGCGATATATTTCGATACGATCGCCATTTTTAAGACGCGTCTCAGTTGTTACCCGCTTTGAAAAAATACCTAACTGAAGCCCCTCCGTTTCCGGATAGTTAACCAGAATACCACTGACCTCCAGGGCGTCTGCAACCGTTGCACCATCGGAAAGCGTGCATTTTTCATGGACGAGGGATTTATCACTTTTGACGTAAACTATTTCAACGTTAACCATATAAAGACTCAGCACGGTCGCAAAAAGCATCAACCATTTTATCCGTAACCTGCTCAAATACAGGCCCTAATAACAATGAAAACATCCGACCGGCAAATTCAAACTCAAGGTCAAAGGAAATTTTACAACCCTCAGGAACCTCATCAAAACGCCAGAACCCCTCCAGATGGCTGAAAGGACCATCAACTAAACGAATCTCAATCATTTTATTAATCTGATGACGATTGCGGGTAGTAAAGGATTTACTCATTCCGGCTGCGGTTATTACCAAAGTCGCCTGCACCTCATCCTCATCGCGATGATGAACCATGCTTTCCGAACAATAAGGGAGAAATTCGGCATATTGCTCAACTTTATTAACCAACCCAAACATTTGTTCACATGAAAAAGGAACTACTCGTGATTTTTTGACGATAGTCATATGGTTTGAACTCCTCTTATATGTGTCGATAACCAGCTGACAACATCATTTATTTCTTCAGCGCATATGGAATGCTCCATCGGGTATTGCTTTAAAGTAACCTGAGCATAACCATTGACCACTAACCATTCTTTAGTCTTCAACGTCCACTCGGCTAAAACGAGGGGGTCAAATTGGCCACAGCCGATAAAAACAGGGGTATCTTTCGCCATAACCGGCTTGGATTCCAAGGCGAGCGGCAAATAGGCCGAGAGAGCGATGGCGCCTGCCAGAGGCAAATTACAATGTAGGGCCGTATAAAGCGCCATAGCACCGCCTTGCGAAAATCCGGCCAGTATTATCTGATTTGCTCGAAAGCCATCATCTATCTGACGTTGAATAACCTCAACAATTGCTTTTTCTGACTGTAAAACCCCTTCCCTATCTTCGCGTGTGCGAAACGTCAGGTCAAAAATATCATACCACGCACGCATTTTCATTCCGGCATTAATCGTTACGGGACGCAACGGTGCATCAATAAAAACATGACGCAGCGGTAGTCGGGCAATGGGCAACTGGTTGGCTAATCCTGCCATATCAGAGGCGTCAGCGCCTAAACCATGCATCCAGATTACACAAGCCTCTGCTTTCATTTGGGGGTCTTTCACTTGAATGGTTAACACTCTTGCTCCAAAAAAACTTAAATTATCCTAAATGCGAACAAGCATAGCAAGGTAGGAGGCTCATCTTTTACCTTAATTTATAGATTAAATTTTTAGCCCCTCCAGAGATAAGATAGCGATTTTCTCTCGAATTCATTATCCTAATAGAATAAAGGCATAGGGGTATTGTGATGAAATTTGTTTGGTGTATTGTTTTAAGCTTACTGCTCTCTTCATGTGGGCAAAAGGGCCCTCTCTACTTGCCCGCTCCAGAAGCGCCTGACTCAATAACGAGTAGCAAATGACCTTATATTTCACCAAGATGCATGGTTTAGGCAATGACTTTATGGTCATCGATGCTATCAATCAATCCGTGCGATTAACGACAGAGGATATTACTGCGTTAGCAAGGAGAGATACGGGCGTGGGCTTTGATCAATGTTTACTCGTTGAACCCGCACGCGAGGAAGGGACTGATTTTTTCTATCGTATTTTTAATGCTGATGGACAAGAAGTTGGTCAATGCGGCAATGGGGCTCGCTGCCTTATGCGTTTTGTGCATTTTTATCAACTAACCCATAAAAAGCGAATTACGGTCGCGACAAAGACAACACGCATGCACTTGCAACTCAATGACGATGATACCGTGACCGTTGATTTTGGCCTCCCAAATCTTATTCCGGCCCACATTCCGATACAGGCGGAAAATCAAGCCCCTCTTTATTCTCTGCCATTACAAAATGGTACAGTTCATTGTGTTCATGCTATTAGTGTTGGAAATCCTCACGCAGTTACAGTCGTCAACAATCTAGCCAACACACCTGTAAGCAGTTTGGGTAAAGAAATAAGTGAACATTCATTATTTCCCGAAGAAGCAAATGCGGGTTTTATGGAAATAGTTAACAACAACCGCATTAACTTACGGGTATATGAGCGCGGTGCAGGGGAAACTCGCGCGTGCGGGAGTGGAGCCGTCGCGGCGGCCGCCATTGGGCGATTATACCATCAGCTGAGCGCTTCTATTGAAGTGATGCTTCCAGGTGGGTTACTTCTCGTTGAGTGGCCTTCTATAGAAGAACCCATTTCACTGACAGGGACTGCAAATTTTGTTTACAAAGGGACTTTATGCACATAGTAATTTTAGGAGCCGGGCAAGTAGGCGGGACACTCGCTCAAAATCTCGCGAGCGAAAATAATGACATTACGCTCGTTGATTTGAATGAACCTCGTTTACGCGAATTACAACATCGACTGGATATTCAAACCGTCCATGGTAATGCATCGTATCCTGCGGTTTTAATAACCGCAGGTATTGAGCAGGCAGATATGCTAATTGCCGTGACCGACAGCGATGAAATTAATATGATGGGCTGCCAAATTGCCTACAGTTTATTTCGCACACCGATGAAAATTGCGCGTATTCGCTCCCAACATTACTACAATTACCCGCAGCTTTTTCAAAATGACCATGTTCCTGTTGATGTGTGCATAAGTCCTGAAAAGCTGGTCACTGATCATATAGAACATCTGATTGATTTCCCAGGCGCCGCTCAAGTACTCGATTTTGCCGATGGCAAGGTGCTTATCGTCACCATAAAACCGCTACCTGGTGGTGTAATGGTAGGAAAAACGGTGAAATCACTGCGCGAGCATTTAAACCACATTGAATTTCGGATAATGGCTATTTTTCGCGATAATCTGACTATCGAGCCTACTGATAATGGTGAAATTTATGTAAATGATCTCGTTTTATTAGTAGCGACTCCAGAGGCCATTCAGGAAGTATTGATTGCGTTAGGTCGATTTCCCCATCCTAATCGACGCATTATAATTGCCGGTGGCGGTCATATAGGAGCGGCCCTTGCGCAATCGTTGGAACAAAAATATCGCATTAAAGTCATTGATCGCAGCCTCAAACGCGCCCATGAGTTGGCGACACAACTTCATAAAGGAACCGTATTGCAGGGCGATATCGCCGATAAAGATTTACTACTTAATGAAAATATTGAATTCACTGATGTCTTTTGCGCCGTCACCAATGATGATGAAGCTAATATAATGTCTTGCCTGCAAGCAAAACGCCTCGGTGCGCGTCATGTAATGGCACTTGTAAATCGTAATGCCTATGTTGATCTCATCGAAGACAGTACTATTGATCAGGCAATTTCCCCGCAATTAATAACTATCGGCTTTATTTTGACCAAACTGCGCGGTGGAAACATGGTAAAAATTCATCGATTGCTCCATGCTGAAGCGGAAGCAATTGAATTGATAACTCATGGAGATGAAGAAACATCTCAAGTTGTGGGTCGGCAACTGTCGGAGCTTGAACTCCCTCCAGGTTGCTCCATAGCCGCCATAGTCCGTGACAATAAAGTAACCATTGCGACACCTGAGCTGGTGTTGGCATCCGGGGATCATGTGGTTTTACTGCTGTTGCAAAGGCGATATGTCCGTCATGTTGAGTCCTTATTCCAGGTCAAGCTTACTTTTATGGGTTAATTGCCATGCAAATTAAAACCATTTTACGCCTAATTGGGTTACTTTTGATGATGTTTAGCATCAGCATGCTAACTCCGCTGCTCGTGAATTTGGTATTTCACGAAGACTTCTGGATGCCTTTTCTGGCGGCCTTTGGTTGTACATTCCTGACTGGCGCCCTTTTATGGTTCTTTTTTAGAACCCAATCTCATGAATTAAAAATTCGCGATGGATTTTTAATTGTCGTGCTTTTTTGGTCTGTCCTTTGTTTTTTTGCCTCATTACCTTTTATTTTTACACTACAACACCATACAGTAACTGATGCACTTTTTGAGTCGGTTTCAGGCTTTACTACAACAGGCGCAAGCGTTATTAACCATTTGGATGGCTTACCGAGTGCTATTTTATTTTATCGCCAGCAGCTGCAATTTTTAGGCGGTATGGGAATCGTAGTACTTGCTGTGGCTATCTTGCCCATGTTAGGCGTGGGGGGCATGCAACTTTACAGGGCGGAAACACCGGGTCCCATGAAAGATAGCAAATTAACACCACGCATTACGCATACAGCAAAAGCATTATGGTTTATCTATCTCATCCTCACACTATTTTGTATGGTGTCTTATTGGGCGGCAGGAATGGACTGGTTTGATGCGTTAGGAGAGAGCTTTTCTACTGTATCAACGGGTGGCTTTTCGATGCATGATTCAAGTTTTGCGTTTTACCAAAGTGACCTTATTGAATTAATCGCGTGCTTTTTTATGCTTCTTGGTGGTACTAATTTTGCCCTGCATTTTATCGCGTTTAAAAAAAGAAGTCTTAAACATTACTGGGAAGATGAGGAATTTCGAAGCTACATCATTTTTTTATCAATGGCGACCTTAGTGGTCACTACAAGCCTCGTTTGCTACGGCTTTTACAAACCTAACCAACATACAGTCACTGAAAGTCTGTTTAATATCATCTCGCTTGCAACCACGACGGGGTTTGTAGCTGAACCATTTTTTGACTGGCCCACTTTTATTCCTTTTTTGATTATCCTTTTAGCAGTAATTGGAGGATGCGCTGCGTCAACGAGCGGGGGTATTAAAGTGATCCGTGCCTTGTTAATTTTCAAACAAAGTAAGCGGGAAATGGCGCGTCTTTTGCACCCCAATGCCATTATTACTATTAAATTTGGCAATCACAGCTTGCCTGAGCCTATTTTGCAATCCATGTGGAGCTTTATTTCGGTCTTTATTGCACTTTTTTGGGTGCTCGTATTAATATTTGTGGCTTTGGGTAATGATTTTACTACCTCATTTTCAGCCATTATTGCAGGATTAACCAATTCAGGTGCCGGGATTGGAGCGATTAGCTCCAATTTTGCACACCTGAGTTATCCCAGTAAATGGGTATTAATCTTTGCCATGATAGCAGGACGGCTCGAAATATTTTCAATACTCGTTTTGTTTTCCCGCAATTTTTGGCAAAAATAACCAAAAGCGAAGCAGGTCACTGGATTGCTTCGCCTACGACACCCATTAGAACGTGCTTCAATCATGGTACGGCCAAAAATTAGTGCTATACGTTTTCTAGATTTCATATAAAGGCTCGCAATGACGTTTTGCAAAGGCTTGCACTACATTAGAGGGAGCGAATTAATTTCACGTTCATTCTCCTCCTCAGAGGTTTGAGACATGAGGTAATTGCGGTATGCTTCTCGCGAATTTATCTTTTTTTCTAATAAATACTCTGTTAATGATTTAAGAGATGGGCTTTCTTCACCAAATAATCTAATAGCTTCCTGGTAACTACGAATACAGATTACACCCACTCCTAATACATCTTTATCCGAAACCGCAGTAAATGGCATATAATCAAGTAATAAGCCATTTAACAAAACAGACACTGCCGTATTTTCTTCTTCAATAGCGAGGATGCTCTCTTGATCAAATGTTGATATCCACGATGAAAGTTTGTCCCAACGCGCCGGATCTTTGCTTATTTCTATTAACTTAGACGTTATTTCACCCAAGATATTTTTGGGGTTAACAGAAAAAAATTTGTTAGTCTTCATGAATTTCTCACTCAAGGGGATAGACGAGCTTGTAGCCCGGAGTAGCGCATTTCCCGGATTACGCTGGCGCTAATCCGGGCTACGTTTAATTTTTTTACCAAGTCTTTAACTTGATGGCGCGAAATTATAATCGTGAAACGTGTAAAAAAAAAGAGCAAACGTATTAATTTTTTCTTAAGTATTAACTGTCACAATAGGGAAAATTTTTATATTGAAGATTGAATAATGCATCGATTTTTTATTAAATTAGTTCTTGTTGTCAGCATAATTTTTCCTTTCATCAATCACGCAGATAGTTTTGTTCGCGGGATAAATTACGATCCCGTGCATTCTGTTACCTTTGCTCAAGGGATTGGAACGGATAATGCGCAATTAATTCAGCAGGGAATTTTTAATGATTTGGATAAATTAAAAGCCCTTGAAGACAAAATGAATTTTAATATTACGCACCTTAAAACCTTCTTTACAGTGTATAGTTCTTTACATAATCTGGCGACCGTTAATATGGCCGATGTTGTTTATCAGTGGAACCAGATGAATCCGGATAATTCCCTCACATTAGCATTAGGGATCTATGAATTTCGCCCTAAAATTGATGCATGCCTTACGGAAATCGAGTGTCAACAATGGACTCAAGCGCAAATTGATGCCGCCAAACAAGCATTAAACGATTATAAGGCTAACCCGACCCCGCTTATTGATAGAATCATTGTTGGCAATGAGGATCTGGACACCAGTGGTATGGACAAACGTGTGGTTAATGATATGAATCAGCTCAAAAAATACATCCAGCAAAACGGGATAAACAATGTAGTCGTTGGAACCGCGCAAACACAATCTACTGTAATGGCCATGTATAATGGCAGCAAATATCAAAATGTATTGGATACCGCTGATTTTATAGGGATTAATGTATACCCCTTCTGGTCAAATATTCCTTATGGCAATCAAGGCGTGACCGCTAAACAAGCATTTGCCGATGTCTGGTCGAATTTGAAAAAATCAAAAAAATGGGGCAAAAAACCTGTTATTGAAACCGAAGAAGGTTGGCCGAGCGCTGAGAATCCAAACGCATCTTTATATAATGAACATGACTATTTTTATTATTGGCTTTATGGCCATACGCCCCCTAATCAATCACCAAAACCGGATAAAGATTATTCAGTGCAAACCTCTTATTTTTTTGCGCTCAATGATAAATTACCGGGCCAGGGAGTTGAATCAAACTGGGGATTATTTTCTGCTGATAACAGCACTAATATTTTCGATAATATACAATCCGGTGGGAAAAAATTGGCATCAAATTTTATTTTTCCCCTATTTAATAATTACATCGGAGCTAACCTCGATAAGCAAGTGGTGTACAACTTATCAGACATCCATCAAGTGTCTATAACCGCATGCACCGAAGACAATGGCGGTGGAAGTTGCTACCCCCTTTATGGCTTTGAAGGCAGTGGGAAAGTGGCGGGTTTAACGGTTGATAAAACCAGTTGGAATTCGGCAAAAAATGGGTATACCCGTTTTAGTGCGGGCAAAAATAATCAACTAATGATTGATACCTCTAACGAGTACTATAAAAGCCTCTTTATCATAGTAGATAACAAAACATACTCCGGTGTTTGCTGGATTAATGCGGATGCTTTAAAAAATTTAACCAATAATAGCCAGATTAATATTATATGGCCGGCGGGAGGAAACCCCGAACCTTGCCAGATAAACTAAGTGCAGGTTCTTTTGGAAGAGTGTGACTATTTATTGATTTTTAATATCTCTATAAAAATTTTCATGAGCGCCAAATTTTAACAATGTTAAGATTAATCTCTCTTCTTCATAAACATAACCCAATAGCACTTCCTGGTTAGAAAGCTTGAATTTATGCACCCTTAAAAAATCCAGATCACCTTTTTTCCGGCTGCCCAAAAATGGATTTTCAATCAATTTATTTACTTCTTCATCTACAATAGCCTTGGCTTGTTTTGGCAATTTTTGAATGCTCTTCTTGAAAGAATTGGATTGTTTAACTGCCAAATTCATAGTCATCTACGATTCCGTTGTCTATTTCTGCTTTTGCAAGCAAACTATCTCTAATAAACTCATAAGATAAATCGGGGTTTTCTTCCGTAATTTTTCCTATTTTTGCCCAGTGTTCAATTTGCCCTGCGCCAGAACGAGACATAACTTCCCCCATAGCCTGGGCTTGTTTTACAAGTGAATCAGATAACCTCACAGATTGCGCCATTTTTTTCTCCTCTTCATTTTTAACAATTATAGCATAAAATCGCAAAATGATGCAATTTGCGATCAAAGAGAGGTATTTTGAGGACTAGTATCGTTCTATTCAAACCCTTCAACACTCCCTAACGGTCGCGGCTCGGATAACCCCGTATTCATATCCCTGATTTTTTGTAAAAGACGCTCTATTATTTTTTCAAGGTTCTCCTCATCCGTATCAATGCACAGATCAGAAGCCGCCTTGCATTCAAAGCTTCTCAACCAATGAACTGCGGAGCCTTTTAATCGATCGCCACGTGCTTCCTCACGCGCTGTGATAGTTTTTTCTGAGGCATAAAGGTAAATAAATAAAGGCGCGTGTTTTTTTAATTTCTCTTTATAAGCGTTAAATTCAATCATCGTCGTCAAAAATGAATCAACGATAATATTAAAACCCTGCGCGGCTATGAGGGCTAATACATCAGAGATAGTTGCAAAAAGTTTTGCACAAAGCTCACCGATTACTATTTCGTGACTCCCATCAGGGTGCTTTCTTGCGTAAATAATATCATTCGGCTTACAAACGTCAGAATTATCCGGATGTAATCCTTCATATTTAGCACCAAGCATGCTCAAATAATCATCCATGCTAAAATATAACCAGCCATCGCCAAGATGACGTTGGAGTGCATGGGCAACCGTTGACTTACCTGACGAAGATGTACCATTGATTATAATAATCATCATTACTCCTGTAGTATTAAAATGGATAAAGTCTGGCCAAATCTGCTATCCTTAAAGCAATTCAAAGTATTGTGGATGAGTTTACTATTACTGACGATAAGAAAAAAAGAGCCCTGAGCGCAGGGTCTGATCTACCTGATAGTGACGATCAATTATTTGAAATTAGTCAATTTCCTTTACTTGATGTTGATGAGGGAATTGCTAATTTAGGCAGTCTTCCTGTATTGAAAGAATTATTAACCATGCTGCTGGAAGATGAACTTCCCGCTGATGAGGCAAATCTAAAGCAATTTTTTGAGGCAAGCAATTGGGAAGGCATCGAACGGTTGGCTCATAAAATGAAAAGTGGAGCACTATATTGCGGTACCGTCAGAATGCAAATGGCCTGTCAGTACCTCGAACGCTACCGAAAAGCTTCCCAGTCGCTGCTACTTGAAAAGCTGTATCATCAATTGATGAGCGTTATCGATGATACAAAAAAAGCCATTAAAAACTATGGCCTAATAGGTGGAACTAACTCTACATCTTCCGAATCAGGTGTATTTTTTTCAAATATAGAATAATTTCGTCGACCTTTTAATGCCGAATCTTCATTTTTCCTCACGGCATTTAAATCATTAATAACTCGCGTTACATCAAACTCAAGACATAAGTTTTCACCACTATTTTCAATTGTAATATCAGCATAATGTTGAGTGGGCTGAACATATTTTATATAATAACTTTCTACCTCAGCCCATTGCGCCATCGCAGCATCCCTCGTTCTGCCGCGTTCAATTATGTCTCGTTCCAAACGTCTTGTGCGACAGACTTCCAGATTCGTCTCGACAAAGATAGAAATCGCGTATAATTGACGAAGTGCCTCAGGGTAGAGAACCAAAATTCCTTCCACAATAATTATTTTTGTTGGTAATACGCGTCTCGTTTGTTGGGTTCGTTGGGACGTAGGAAAATCATAAATAGGAACCTCTATGGCATTCCCTTTTTTTAATTCACCCAAATGCTCCACTAGTAATTTAAAGTCAATTGCGCGAGGATCATCAAAGCTACATCCTTCGGGCATTCTATCACGTCCAAGGTAATAGCTATCGGCAGAAATAACGACACATTTTTCGCTATCTTTTTTGCGATAATGTTTTGCCAGCTCAGCACTTATTGTTGTTTTTCCCGAGCCGGAAGATCCAGCAACCCCAATTATAAATGGCTTCATTTTGCTCACTAATAGTAAAAATCAGGCAATATTAACGTATAAAAAATATTTGTAAAGGATTATTTAGTGTACTTTAAGAATAGCAGTCTTGCGGAATATTACTTCCCAACAGGAAGCGGAATGCTCATAATATCGGGAAGAGACGGAGAAAATAAATGGCGTTCAGGTATTTTGCAGCACTTATATACGATGGACTGATAGTATTGGCGCTTCTCTTTGCCTATACAGCACTTTGCATGTCAGTCAATAATAATCAGGCCATTGCAGAAGGCACGCACTGGTATCAATTATCTTTGCTATTTATTTTCGTGAGTTACTATGTCTTTTCGTTAAGAAATGGCGGGCAAACGATTGGAATGCGCGCCTGGCGTTTAAAAATTATTTCCGAAGAAAAATCGATTACACTTTTGCAAGCAACAAGTCGCCTGTTTTTAGGTGTGCTTGCTCAAATTTTCAGACCTTTTATATTTTCAAGGACAGAGCAGCTTATCAATGCATGGACAAAAACCACGCTTATTAAATTAAGCAATTAACGCGACATACCCGGTGTCGAGCCTCGGTGATGACGGTAATTATCCCGCGGCGCTTCGGGCGGGTAACCATAGCCTTTTTCAGCGATACGCTTGACATTTTCAAGGTAGAGCTCGCCCCAACGACCCGGGTCAAAGTTGGTGACGACCACATTGTATTTTAAATTAATAATTGACTCAAAAGCCTTACGCTGTGCTATTTCATGGCCACCAAAGGCAATCTGCACTTCAGCCTCCTCTGAAACCCCGCCGGATCTTAAACGCTCGACCAATAAAAAGATCATTTTTTCAATGGTATAAAATAATTTGCACATCGACATGCCCGCGGTATACATGTCTTCACCTTTTGAGGTGCTCATTTTGTGCCCATAGTCATGAATGGTATAGACAAATTCCTGTTGGCCAGAATCAGACAAAATTTCAGGTTTAATGAGTAAAGGAGGTGAAATTAAGGGGATGGAAGGGTTAACAATAAATAGCTCAAAATCAGCCCAATGCCACCATAACTGATAAACCCGCTCGACCAAAGTCACCGGATCATCATAATTATCAATCATGATTTGCGCACGTGCCTCTTCGGCCATTTGGGAAAAATCATTGTCACGCGAATAAGGGGCGTCACTCATTATGTACTACCTTTTTCAGGTTCATAAGCCTATCTTAGCTCAAAATACGCTGTGGAGCACGGTGATGAACACCTTTAAAATAGAAAAAAAAGTGTAAAATGGTTAAATTTAACGTTAATTTGATAGGTGACGAAGAAAAATCAGCGTTTTTATCTCAATTTGAACAATATCGATAGTAAACAGGTGGTTCTTTATGACATTTAAAGCAACGGCTTTGACAAGGTGATTTTTCCTGACAACAGCTAATGACGCCTTTACGAATCCATAGGTCGAGCATTGGCTGTAATGCAGCTAAATCAAGGTGAAATTCCCGCGCCAATTGCTGATTGCTGGCTATCTTTTCCCGACGCAAGTAATCACGAATTTCAAGTAGCATGCGTTACTCCCGATTGTAGACCACGATAACGTAATATCCCGACAAAAAGTGCAATCGCCGTAATCATCAACGCAATCCAAAAGACAGATTGCTCCGGGTGCACAAAAAACCGCGCAACCTGGTAAAAAAGCACAGCGGAGGCATAAGCCACCAGGAAAGACCAGGCCACTGAAAACCACATCAAGCCACGACTGGCTTCCTGACGGATAGCCGCCATTGTTGAAACACAGGGGATGTAAAGCAGAATAAAGAGAAGATAGGCGAACGCGCCAGCTTGGCCGTCAAATCGTTGAGCCATCATGCCATACACCGATTGCGAAACCTCACTATCAGGGGCACTGGCAAGAACAGGATTAATCAAGGCATGACTTAAACCCGCTAAATTTTGAGGTATTGACCACAATGCCGTTTGTAACGAGCCTAAAAAATCAAAATTTACTGCATTAAGCTGGCTTATATGACCCACCTGGGCATACAACGAATTTAACGAACCAACTACCACTTCTTTCGCAAGCATACCGGTTAATAAACCAACCGTTGCAGGCCAATTATCCTGACTTAAACCCATAGGCGAAAAAATGGGCGTTAACCACTGCCCAAGCAACGATAAAATGGAGTTGGTGCTGGCATCGGTGCTACTGAAACCACCATCGATCGTCAATGCATTTAATCCACCTAAAATTACACAGACGGGAATAATCATACGCCCCGCGCGCGTAATGAAAAACCGAAGACGAAGCCCCGTTTCGCGACATAAGCGTCGAAAGGCCGGACGATGATAAGCAGGCAACTCAAGAATTAACGGCGAGGCTTGGCCCTTCAGAGTCGTTTTCCGCAGCATAAATCCCGTAAGAACCGCCATTAAAATACCAATGATATACAAACTAAAGACGACATTTTGACCGCCCGTCGGGAAAAAAGCAGCCACAAATACGGTATAAATAGCGAGCCTTGCGCTACAAGACATAAAAGGGCTCATTAACACTGTCAATAAACGGTCGCGTTCAGAATCAAGCGTCCTTGCGGCCATTATGGCAGGCACATTACACCCAAATCCCACAATCATCGGTACGAAAGCTTTACCCGGAAGACCAAGTGTGCGCATCGCTTTATCAACAACGAACGCCGCACGCGCCATGTACCCCGAGGTTTCCAGCAAGGCCAGAAAGAAAAACATGGCGGCAATGACTGGGATAAACGTTAAGGTCGTATTAATCCCCATCCCTACCCCGTTAGCAATCAGTGCAATCAGCCATTGTGGGGTATGAATTTGCTGCAATAACCAGGCACTACCCTGCACAAAAATAGTATTGGTACTAATGTCAAAAAAATCCTGAAAAGCGCCGCCAATATTAATGGCGAATAAAAACATTAAATACATAACGGTAAAAAACAGAGGCAAAGCCCAATAGCGATGTAAAACGATTTTATCCATTTTGGCAGTAAAATGCTCACTGGCATCACTTCGCTTTTTTTGAGCAATGCTGATTATTTGATGAATTTTCTGATAACGGGCATCAGCTAAAATGATGTCATAATCAAGATTATTTTCAGTGTGCTTAAGAAAATCAAGGCTTTCGGCATTTTCTAATAGAGTGTTATCCCCCTCCAGCGTACGACAAGCATAATACTTGGCCAACTGGGGCTTTATATGATGAGCGGTTATTAAGTGCGCTTCAAAATCCATTAAAAACTGCGCCATCGCTTTAGGCAATTGTAAGGGAAGTGGTATGGCATTTTGGTGCGATTGATTAATTGCCTCTTGCAATGTTTTTATGCCTACTTTTTTGTGAGCCTGTAAAGCAATAACCGGGCAATTTAGTTGTCGCGAGAGCGCGTCAACATCGATAGTGATACCCCGTTGCAAGGCAATATCCATCATGTTTAACGCGATAATGACGGGCTTTCCAAGCTCAAGGAGCTGACTGGTCAAATATAAATGGCGCTCTAAATGACAGGCGTCGATAACATTAATAATGAGAGAGCTTTGCAAGGAAATAATAGCATGAGCCGCAATTCGCTCATCCACACTCGCACCACTGTTTGAGGCGGTAAGCGAGTAAATACCGGGCAGATCAGTGACATTGATTTCATTTTGTTCAAAGAGATAGGTGCCATTTTTTTTCTCAACCGTAACGCCCGGCCAATTACCTACCCGTTGATTCTCGCCGGTCAGGGCGTTAAAAAGGGTTGTTTTACCACAATTGGGGTTGCCTGCTAACAAAATATGGGTCATACACGCTCCCACTTTAAAAGCGCTGCTTCTTCTTTTCGTAAAGTTAATGAAGTACCACGTACCTCGACTTGCAAGGGGCAACCCAGAGGGGCACGCCTGACAACCAATACCTCAACACCGCGCGTTACGCCTAATGACAATAAGCGCCGTCGATACAATACATCAGTGTCGCCAAAATCAACCAGACGAACTCTGTCACCTGCAACCAAATCATTAATCCGCATTATTTTCCGAATAATAAAGAGTTAAAAACGTCATAACATTTGAAGAGTCAAATGCTGAAATTATAAAATAAGTTTAACACAAATGATATCGAGAATCATTCGCATTTTAAAAATTATGTGTTTTTATAAGCGGTATTTTCCAAATTTTGCACATCTCTACGCGGATGGCGTTGCAAATAATCCGTTGATTGCATTTCCTGTAAACGACTATACGTGCGTTTAAAATCCTGGCTCATCTCTCCCTTTTTATAAAGCTCGTCAATAGGTACTGCTGCTGAAAGAATGAGCCTTATCCCCCGGTCATACATGACATCAATAAAATTAACCAGCAGGAGCGCAAAAATAGTATCATTTTCACTCAAAGCCGGGATGTCGCTAATAAATATCGTATCAAATTTTTCCGCAATTTCGAGATAGTCCAATTGACTGCGGGGTAAATTGCAAATTACTTTAAAATCAAACCAGATGGCATTTTCTGCTCGTTTAAGATAGGGAATCTCCCGATTTTGAATGGTTAATACGCCGCTTGAATCCGCTCGTGGCGCTATTGCCTCAAATTGACTCGCCAATTGTTGGTCAGCATTATTTCCTAAAGGAAAAATATATGTATCAAGCTTGAGTGGGCGTCCAAGACGATAATCCCTTTTATCGCCAAGGCTTACTACCTGACAGTGCGACTTGATAGCAGTAATCGCCGGAATAAAACGCTCGCGATGGAGCCCTTTTAAGTAAAGATCATCAGGACGTGTATTTGAAGTAGCGACCAGAGCCACCCCATTATCAAACAAAGCCTGCAATAATTCGGCTAAAATCATGGCATGTGCCACATCTTCTACCATAAACTCATCAAAACAAAGCAGTTGAGTGGATTTGGCAAAATCCATCGCAATTCGTTTAAGAGGATTTTTCTGGCCTTGTAAACGGCGTAATTGCGCATCAATTTGTTGCATGAAATGATGAAAATGAAACCGTTTTTTTTGAGTTATTGCTACATCATCATAAAATAAATCCATGAGAAAGGTTTTACCCACCCCCACAGGACCATATAAATACACACCAGTAACTGGCGATTTTTTTCCCCAGTTAAACCATTGTTTTCTGGGTGCCTGTAAGGCTTCTGACAAGGTTTCCAACGGCGATAATAACTGACGCTGCAACGCATCTTCAACAATATCACCGCGCGCCACTGCATTATCGTATTGTGCTATTAAGTTCATCAACGAATAACCTGACTGACAATGGCCATAATTTCAGGCTTTAATAATAGCAATTTGCCATGAAAAAAATGACCGGTTTCGGGAAACCGTATAACAGGAAGCGCGGGTTGCGATTGGGCTGCAAAATCAAGCACTAATTGCAAAGGCACCACCTCGTCTTCATCTCCCTGAAGAATGTACCAAGGGTTGGGGCGGGGCGAAAATTCCTGATAATTATAATGATGTACCGCGGGGGCTACGGTGATTAACAAATCATGGGGGATGAGCGCGGCTGTGCGATAGGCCACATAAGAACCAAAGGAAAATCCTGCAAATAAAAAACGAGCCTCAGGATAGTCTTGTTGCCAGAGACGCGCCAACATTATCATGTCCTCGCTCTCACCTATTCCCGCATCATACGCGCCTTCAGAAGCGCCAACCCCTCGGAAATTAAAGCGAAGACTTGGAATGCCCAGCTCTCTGAAAGCCCGTGCCATCGTCGTTACGACTTTATTGGTCATACTCCCGCCTTGTAATGAATGGGGATGACCTAATAAAGCCACATAGTTATTTATGCTGACTGCCGGCGCCGTTAATACGGCCTCAATCTTTCCGATAGCGCCTTCAAAAAAGAAGGCATGCTCGCCTGCACTGTTTAATTTGTCCGTTGGTAACATAAGTTTTTTTACTCAACATAAAAGCGCTAATAATAACGCATCTTGCAATTTGATGCGCGTCCTTTAGAATTGTACCTGCGCTGACCTTATTAGCGGCGACCTGATTATTAATTTTATATTTGGAGGACTTGATCCATGAGACAGGTACCTGACACATTTTTATCCCCCTTCTTTATCAGGGGAATGGTATGAAAATTACCGATTTCCAACGGAAAAAACAGTTGCAGGAAAAAATCAGCGTCCTTACCTGCTATGATTACCCCTCAGCTTGTATAGTAGCCGAATCTCATCTTGATTGTGTGCTCGTGGGTGACTCTGTGGCAATGGCCGTGCACGGGCATGACTCCACCATTATGGCTACCATGGACATGATGGTATTGCATACAGAAGCCGTAGCTCGCGGGTTGAAGCATCAGCTCTTGATTAGCGATCTGCCCTTTCTTTGTCATCGTGCGTCTAAAGCCGATACAGTAAATAATGTAAAACGGTTACTGCAGGCAGGCGCTGAGGCCGTTAAAATTGAAGGCGGAGATAATGACACCTGTGAAACGATTGCCTATCTCGTCAAGGCAGGCATTCCTGTCATTGGTCACATCGGGTTAACTCCTCAATCCGTTCATCAGCTGGGCGGTTATAAAGTACAAGGCAAAGGTGAGTTGCAGGCGGCAGATTTATTGCGCCAGGCGCAAGAACTGGAAAAAGCGGGTTGTTGTGCACTTGTTATTGAGTGCGTGCCGCAAACACTGGCAAAGACCATTACTGAGGCATTAACTATTCCTACCATTGGCATTGGTGCCGGGGTTGTGACGGATGGCCAGGTGTTGGTTTGGCATGACATGTTAGGCATTCAGGATACCTTTAAGCCTCGTTTCTTAAAAAGATACGCAGAAAGCAAGGGTATTATGCTTGATGCTGTAAATGCTTATGTTACGCAAGTGCAAGAAGCCTGTTTTCCCGGGCTTGAACATGCGTTTTGAGTAAGGAAAATTATGAAAATTTTTCATCATCTTGAAGAATGGCTCATTTTTCGACAAAACCTTGCTCCTGCAATATCCATAGGCTTTGTCCCCACGATGGGCAATCTCCATGCAGGCCACGCCTCGTTATTTGCACGCAGCAAAGAAGAAAATGATGTAACGGTCGCGACAGTATTTGTTAACCCTGCTCAATTTAATCAGGTTGATGATTACACTAACTACCCCCGCACGCTGGACGCAGATCTTGAACTTTTACAAAATGCGGGTGTGGATTGTTGTATTTTGCCTACCGAAGAAGCCATGTATGGCGATGGCTATCGCTATGCCATTATGGAAAATAAACTGTGCGAAATTATGGAAGGAAAACAACGGCCCGGGCATTTTAATGGCGTCCTTACCATTGTCATGAAATTGCTTAATCTCGTGAAACCCACCGCAGCTTATTTTGGTGAGAAGGATTATCAACAGTATTTGTTAATTCGAGGCATGGCTGAGGCTTTTTTTATGGGCGTAGAAATTAAGCCCTGCCCTACCATTCGCGAGGCTAGTGGGCTTGCTTATAGCTCAAGAAACAATCGCTTATCACCTGAGGCGCGCGTCATCGCCGAAAAATTTGCCACTATTTTTCATCAAGACAAATCCTGTGCCGAGATTGTGGGTGAGCTTCAGCGAGAGGGGATAACTGTTGAATATGTTCTAGATTATGAGAAAAGACGGTTTGCAGCAGTGGTGATAGGTGATGTTCGGCTGATTGATAATTATGAGCGGGGATAATAACGTGGGCTCGTATTCATAGAAGAGCTTTTTATCTGGTTTATGTCTATTCTTTTATTATTATCCCTCAGAGACCATTGTCATGCCAAATAACATAGTAAGCTATATAACGATTGGCATAAGCAGCCTGGTGCTATCGACTTTTGCGATGGCTGAAGATCTGCCTAAAGATGAGTGGCTGACTCGCTTTGGAGAAACCGCACCAGCGCTGGTTTGTAAAAATTTAACTGAAAATGTGGGTGTAAACAAAATATTGATGCAGGCAGAGATTACGTTTGATAAATGCATGGGCTTGATTCCACAGTCGTTTGATAAATGTAAAATGCAATCCTACTATCTTATGCCTGATTCTATAAACACCGAGGCCGCCGCAAAATGGGGCAATGTTATTGGTGAATGCATTGGTACTGATTTTGCTGTCACCTATCTGAACAATATATTCACACCATCTATCCCTAATACATTTCCCTCACTAAAATCCTCAGACACCACAGAGGACGTTGCCAAAACGCTTTGGTTAACCCGATTGAAAACGTCCGCACCTCAGCTAATTTGTACGGGATTATTAAAAGACCCGGCCAGACGCAATGATTTATCAAGACTTAATATTACCTATGAGAAATGCCTGACATTAATTCCACCGCTCTTCAGCAAATGTGAAGAGGAGTTGGATGCGAGCCTCCCGCCTGCTTTTAATAAATACAATGGCGAGAAATGGACTCAAATCTTCGGTCAATGTATAGGAAGTGGTTTTGCAAAAAAATATCTATTATCCACATCAACTCCTCAATAAACACCTTACTCCCCGGCACGTTCCAACGTTGCCATCGCAATCGCCGCAGCAATGACTGCGGCTTTATGCTGTGGTAATGATTTATTAGAGTAACGCAACCATTCCGGATGCGCTTCAACAAGATTAGTCGTTAAATTACCCTCTTTAAAAGCATCTGATTTTAGCATTTCAAGGTAATAAGGAATGGTCGTTTTTACCCCAAACAAGCGCATCTCTTCCAGTGCTCGTCGCGCTCGACGCAAAGCGCCTGGCCAATCAAGACTCCATACAGTTAATTTCGCGCATAAGGAATCATAATCAGGAGGAATGGTATAACCTGTGTAAATAGCACTATCGGTTCTAACGCCTGGTCCACCAGGCGCATAATAGCGCGTTATGCGGCCAAAGCTCGGCAGGAAATCATTCTGCGGATCTTCAGCATTAATGCGAAACTCGATGGCAAAACCAAGACGTTTAATATCTTTTTGTGACATTGTTAATTTTTCACCGGCAGCAATTCGTATCTGCTCTTGTACCAAATCAATACCGGTAATTTGCTCAGTAACCGGGTGCTCCACCTGTAAGCGCGTATTCATTTCTAAAAAATACGGCTGGTTATTGGCATCTAGCATAAATTCAATCGTACCCGCATTGGTGTAACCTACCGTTTGAGCCGCTTTTACTGCATAGTCATAAAGTATATTGCGTGTTTTATCATCCAAATGTACGGAAGGTGCAATTTCCACCAATTTTTGGTGTCGGCGTTGTACTGAACAATCTCGCTCAAATAAATGCAATACGTTACCGTGCTGGTCTGCAAGTATTTGTACTTCAATATGACGAGGATTAATAATAACTTTTTCCATGAACACCTGGGTGTTATTAAACGCTTTGCCGGCCTCCGACTGCACACGTGCAAACTGTTGCCGCACAGCAAGAGCATCCTGACACTGTCGAATACCACGTCCGCCCCCGCCGAAAGTCGCTTTAAGCATAACGGGATACCCAAGCTCTTGTGCACAAGCAACTGCATCTTCAATCGACTTAAGGTTCCCTTTACTGCCGGGAATGACAGGAATTCCCGCTAAACTCATGGCCTCTCTTGCGGCAACTTTAGAGCCCATCATCGCAATAACTTTGGCAGAGGGGCCAATGAATACAATACCCGCTCGTTCACAATCGGCGGCAAATTCCGGATTTTCGGATAAAAAACCATAACCGGGATGAATAGCTTCACACCCTGCTGTTTTGGCAAATTCAATAATGCGCCGCCCATCAAGGTATGCATCAAGCGGGTCTTTGCTTAGACAATGCGAATGCGCTGAACGTTTTACATGTAAGGCATAGCGATCAGCCTCGCTGTGAATAGTTACCGCAGCTATCCCCATTTCTTTACAGGCACGCACAATTCGCAGTGCAATTTCCCCGCGGTTACTGATGAGAATTTTTTTAAACATACCCGTCCCTGTAATGAATTACCGAAGCTTATCCCGTTGCCCGGGCATACGTTTCACGCGCAAGGGTTAAACGCTTTTCCAATTCCCCTAACTCATTTTGCAAGCTCAGCTGCGCGATACAATCGCCGACATTTTCCCTTTGTTGCAATGCTTTCTCTAAAGCCTCTTTTTGTTCAACAAGAAGTTGAATGGCTAAATCTAGTGATTCAAGTCGTTGCTGGCGCGTACTCAATTGGTGAATATCATAATTTACAGTTTCTTGCACCGGGCCTTTGCGATTGTGGCGCGAGCAAAGCTTAACAAGCACATTAATTTTTTGATTAATTTTTAACGCAAGATAACGCTCTACACGTGCATTGGTAGTGGTTGATACGGTCGCAATATCGGCTTTAATTTCCGTAATATAAGCTTGAGCCGGGGCATCAAAAGGTTGACGAAAAAGCCCGGGTGGCAGGGCTTTTGAAGAAAATGCCATCCCTATTTTATCTAGCTGCCACTCAAGCTCTGGCATACGGGCCAATAATTCTGTCAACAGTTTATTGACGCCCATAAAGCGCTACTCCCTTAATTAACTTAAAGCCGTATCGACGACCAGCGACTTCGCGGCAAGATTGCGGTTTTGTAACCATATACTAATAAAAGGTGGTGAGCACATTAATAATAACCCGAAAATCAAGGTGAATTCATAGCGCGCCAAACCACCCACATTAATGCCCACAGGGGGCATAAAACTGACAACCAGGGTTAACAACGCACCAATAATTCCAATGCCCGCAACAAATAGCATACCGGGTAAGCCGCCGGGTATGCGAAAAGCGCGAGGATGATTAGGCTCACGGATACGCAACTTAATAGCGGCAGCAAACATTATTAGATACATTAACATATAGAGTTGAGCCGCCAATGCGGTCAACAACCAATAAGATCCATTCACACTCGGCATGAAAAGAAATAATGTAGAGAGAAATGTTACAATAACTGCCTGAGTAACAAGCATCACAACTGGCGCGTTGTTTTTATTAGCGCGTTGAAAAACCCTTGGTAAATTTCCATCTTCTGCTGCAACCATAAGACCTTTGGTAGGTGCAATAATCCAGTTACTCACACCACCAAGACCACCCATTACCAGCATTAATGCAATAATCGGCATCATCCAGAGAAGCTCATAACGACCAAAAAAGGCATCAAAAGCCTGCATAATACCCGCAACCAGATTAATATCATGTTGAGGTAACACAACAGCAATCGCAAGTGAACCTAAAATTAAGGTAACTAAAATGATAAGCACTGAGTTAGTCAACGCCCGCGGAAAAGCATGTTGCGGATTATGAACATCATTCGCGTGCACTGTTGCAATTTCAATTCCGCAAAAGGACATCATAATCGCCGTCAATGAAACCCATAATGACTTATCCTGAAAGTGAGGCGTGATGCTTTGCAGATCAAATTTAACCTCGGAAGGATTGCCGCCAATAAGCCACATAGCGCCCAGCCCAATAATTAATGACATAGGCAAAAGCAAGCCGGAAATAGCACAAATATTGCTAAAAAACGCAGACGAACTCATCCCGCGCATATTCAGAAAAGTGGCTCCCCAAAAAGACGCGACAATGACTATCCAGAGAAAGTAAGGATTACTGGCTAAAGCCGGATTAATTAAATAACCAATCGTACCGGCGACAAAGGACAGAATGGTGGGGTACCAAATCACGTTTTCTATCCATTGGAGCCAAATGGCCAGGAAGCCTGTTTTCTTACCAAACGCTTCCTTAACCCATATATAAATCCCGCCTTGCTTAGCCCAGCCGGACGCAAGCTCAGCCGATACCAATGCGGTCGGAATGAGGAAAAATAAAGCGCCTAGCAAAAAGAAAGCTATCAGTTGGCTTCCAAATAAGGCTGTCGCTGGCAAATTACGAATACTATCGACTGAACCCACTGTTATCATGGTCAGGCTAAAAATGGTCAACGCATGTTTCTTACTACTCATTGCATTCCTTCATGGCGATAAACGCGTGCAGAAAAATCATTATAACGACGTTAGCTTAAGAAAACCTTAATAATCGTGTAAAAAACAACCATTTCTTTGCACAGAACAATATTAAATACTGGTAGCAGTCTTTACGAGCGTCCTTACGAAGCAATCCGGCAACATTGGGAATGCTAATGTGTTCACTAGGGTCACTGGATTGCTTCGCCTGCGGCTCGCAAAGACGGCGTTTCCGGGATTTAAAGGTTATCCTGTGCAAAAATGCCTGTCTCGTACAGGATGATTTTTTAAAAGCTGATAAAAAACCGTCAAAATTGCATCCACTTTACTTGACCATTATGGTTTTGTAAATTGGGCCGTGCACAGGTTGCTACTTTAAACGCATTAACCACTCTCCCTGGCTCGCAAAATACTCAGTACTCGGTATAATAACTCTATTGATTACAGGGAAAGTTGCCTATGGATAGTTTTCTTAGTCATGTATTTATTTTTCTGGCAGCAGCAGCCCTCATCGTTCCCATCGCGAGTCGTTTTAAATTAGGCTCCGTTATAGGCTACCTTGTTATCGGCATCCTCATTGGTCCTTTTTGCTTTAATCTGGTAGGAAATGCCTCTCAAATCATGCACTTTTCCGAATTCGGCGTGGTGATGATGCTTTTTCTTATCGGGCTTGAGTTAGAGCCTGCCATGCTCTGGCGCTTGCGTAAAATGATTGTTGGGTTGGGAAGTTTGCAGGTAATTCTCACGACAATTGTCCTGACCATTATCGGCATTTTATTGGAGTACTCCTGGCGACAAAGTCTTGCGATTAGTATGGCGTTGAGCCTCTCTTCGACGGCATTGGTACTGCAAATGCTTCAGGAAAAAGATTTACTGCACACGGCAGAGGGAGAAACTTCTTTTTCTGTTTTGCTTTTTCAAGACATTGCTGTCATTGCCATGCTGATTATCTTACCGCTTCTCGCGACTTATAGTGTCGACATTGCTAGTCCTCAACCCATAAATGCTTTCTCTAATTTACCTGAATGGCTACATGCTGTGCTAATAGTCAGCATCATCGGGCTGGTCGTCTTGGTAGGTCATTTTTTTTCACATTATTTATTTTACATGATTGCCAAAAGTAATTTACGTGAAGTGTTTACGGCAACCTCTCTGGCCTTGGTTATAGGTATTAGCCTTTTAATGCAGATGATTGGCGCATCGCCAGCTTTAGGCGCTTTTGTCGCGGGTGTAGTCCTTGCTAACTCCGAATACAAGCGCACGCTTGAAACAGATATAGAGCCTTTCAAGGGCTTATTGTTGGGGCTATTTTTTATTTCGGTTGGGATGAGCATGAATTTTGATATATTCATGAGCCGTCCCTTCACCGTACTGGAAGCCGTTACCATTGTGATTATGGTTAAAGCCGGTATCTTGATTGGTCTTGGTATTTTTTTTGGTTTAAGTCGAGTTCAAACGCTTGGTTTTGCCCTCGCCCTTTCTCAAGTAGGAGAGTTTGCTTTTGTCCTTCTGCAATTTGCCATGGCCGTGCATGTTATTTCATCCAAGACCGCGAGTTTTTTTACCTTGGTGGTAGCCTTGTCAATGGCCGTCACGCCTTTCTTAATGTTACTTTACTATCGGTTTATCGTGCCCAGGTATGTGATTGACATTCCTAATCCTACTTTTGATCCCATTGCAGAAGCGCATCCTGTTATTATTGCGGGGTATGGGCGTTTTGGCCAAATTATCGGGCGTTTTTTAACCAGTCAGGGCGTGAAGCTTACGGTATTGGAAAATGATCCTGAGCAAATTGAGTCCCTGCACAAATTTGGTGTTAAAGGTTATTTTGGGGATGCGGCACGCCTTGATTTATTGAAGAACGCCGGAGCTCATCGTGCGAGTTTATTAATAGTAGCTGTTGATGACGCGGAGACTGCATTAACTATTGTCAAGTTAGCAAAACAACACTTCCCCAATATCAAAATCTATGCGCGTGCGCGTAATAGGCGCCATGCTTATGAGCTCCATAAAGAAGGAGTGGACTACTTCAAACGCGAAACGTTTGACTCCGCTTTATCGATGGCACGTGAAGCAATGGTAGCTTTAGGGCATAGTCCGGAAAATATGCGCAGAAAAGCAATGATATTTGCGAATCTGGACGAGGTATCATTACAAAAGTCATTCGAATTCTTTGAAAAAGAACCGGAATTAATCAGTTTTTCTCGTCAGGTTGCCGGTGAGCTTGAGCGAATATTACAAAGTGATAAGGAAGTTGACCAAACAAGTAAAAAGAAAGTTAAAGAGAGTTAAGCGGGCGAATACCCTCAAACCAGAAATGGATCCCGGATATTAAATGTGACTAAGCGTTTGCTAAGGCTACATCTAATTCCGGAACGACAGGCATTATCATTAGGTGCGAGAATTAGAGAAAATTAATCAGCGTGAGCTTTTTTCAAAGCGCTCAATACTCGACATAATTTCCTGTTTGGCAGCATCAGGGCCTTCCCAGCCATCAATTTTCACCCACTTACCTTCTTCCAAATCTTTATAGTGCTGGAAAAAATGCTCCAGAGACAATAATAAATGACGTGGCAAATCACTGTAATTTTGCACAGATTCATACATTTTAGTGAGTTTATTGATAGGTACGGCTAGTAATTTGGCATCAACCCCTGCTTCGTCAGTCATTTTAAGCATGCCAACCACTCGACAGGGAATTGCCGCACCGCTGGTTAAAGGAACAGGCGTTACGACCAGCACATCTACCGGATCCCCATCTTCAGAGAGTGTATTAGGAATATAACCATAATTAGTTGGGTAAAACATGGCCGTACTCATGAAGCGATCTACAAATAAAGTACCTGTTTCTTTATCAACTTCATATTTTACGGGCTCTCCATGCATCGGTATTTCAATGATAACGTTGATCTCATTGGGAACGTCCCGACCGCTCTTGATGTTCATTAAGCTCATTTCTACCACTCACAAATTAAAAGACAGGCTATTATGCTTAAAACGCCCGTAAAAGGCAAAAATACTCAACCGATGGCTAAAAAAAAGGGCCACGTGTAAAGTGACCCGGACTTGACGTGTACCTGTCTATAATAAATATTTTACCGCAAAGTCTTTTCCGATACATTCACCAAGCGTATTACCCCATTTATCCGCATCGACCTGATTGATGGTAGCAGGCATACTTGAATATAACTCAGTCTGACATTTATCAATGCTTGCTGGAATTAAACTTACGCATTTATCATAATCTATATTTTGTTTTTTCAATTGTTTGCCCAGCCCTTCATCTTGTAAAAACCCTTTACAGATGAGAGGAGGAACTGCCAATTTGATTGAACTTAACCAAGCGTCTTTAGTCAGGGGTTCTGAAGTAGACGAGGACGGTGATGAAGTTGATGAGGTAGAAGTAGTGGAAGTAGTGGAAGTAGATGAGCCACTACTTGATAAATTCGTCGCCGCAAAATCAGACCCAATACATTGCCCAATGGAGCTTCCCCATTTTTCAGCCGATTCATTGCTAATCGTGGCTGGAATTTCTGCATAATACTGTTTCTGACATTTATCAAAGCTCGTTGGAATTAACTTCACGCATTTATCATAATCAATGTTATTCGCTAGAAGTTGTTTATTAGCCCCTTCGTTTTCGGTAAAACTTTTACAGATCATGGCCGGAACCAATTCTTTGAGTTTGCCTAGCCACTCATCCTTTGAAATATCGGAGGTTTCTGCCATGCAGATCGTTGAGAAAAACAGGCTTCCTGCACCAACAAATGCACTTATTATTGATTTATTTAACATGATGGTTATTCCCTGTGATGTGTATCTAACTAAAAGAATAGACAAGAGTTTTGTATTTTGCATAATTATCTCTCGTATAACGTGATATTCCATTCTTTCAAAATTATAAAAATTTCGTTTAAACCCTTTTCTGGCATGAGTTTTAAGCCCAAAATGCCCTCTTTGCTTTTTTTATGAATTATTCGGGTTTATTAATCGCTTTATCAGCGTATAATAAAAGGAATAGCTAAATTTTCAGGAAAAATGATGGAGTGCCTGTTTTGTAAGATAGCGAAAGGAGAGATTCCTGCGACCGTGGTTTCTGATGATCCGGAAATTATTGCTTTTCGTGATATCAGGCCACAGGCACCTGATCATTTATTAATTATTCCAAAGCAACATATAGCAACTATTAATGATACTGATAGCAAAGATGAGCAGTTATTAGGGCGCATGATATTAACCGCAAAAAAATTAGCTAAGACGTTACATTTAAGTGACGATGGATACCGTTTGGTTTTTAACGTGAATTCTGGTGGCGGGCAGGAAGTTTACCACATTCATTTACATCTTCTTGGCGGGCGACAGATGACTTGGCCCCCAGGTTAGGATTCCAGCAATGCAACAATTATACAAACAAATTTTAGAGCAAATTGGCGAAGACCCAGCACGTGAGGGCTTACAAGACACCCCGGAGCGCGCAGCGAATGCCATCCGTTATTTAACGAAAGGCTACAATGAGCGCCTTGAAGATATCATTAACGATGCATTATTTGATTCTGATATGAGTGAAATGGTGATAGTTAAAGACATTGAAATGTATTCTATGTGCGAACATCATTTACTACCCTTTTTGGGCAAATGTCATGTTGGTTATCTTCCTAATGGCAAAGTACTGGGGCTATCAAAGATTGCGCGCATTGTTGAATATTTCTCGCGCCGCCTGCAAATCCAGGAGCGGTTAACCACTGAAATTGCGAATTGCATAGAGTCCATTACCAATGCACGCGGTGTGGCGGTTGTTATTGAGGCCAAACATTTGTGCATGATGATGCGTGGGGTAGAGAAACAAAACTCTTCCATGATTACGTCAGTAATGCTGGGTGATATGCGGGACAGCCCTAGTAGCAGAAGTGAATTTTTAAGTTTGATTCGCTGAGCTAGAAAAATAATTTTACATCCAGTTGCTTGTCAGACTGCCATTCCTTTAATGCGACGTCGCTTCTCACCAGGCTTCATAGCACTGGCTGTTTTGTGGCTTCTTCTTTTTCCGAAAATACATTGGCCGTCACAATAGGCAAAACATATTTTAGACCTTTGGCAAATAAGGTGAGTGTCATACCTCGATAGAAGTGAGAAGGGCCTTGTTTTGCAATGGCCTTAAAAGCTTCCATAGAAGTTTCCTGGAGATATTTTTTATCTCGCATACGTTCAAGTACTGTCTCAAAGGGAGCCGTAAAAACAACATTTAACATAGAACTGATAAAGGTGGCTTTTAGTTCACCATGTTCTTGTGATAGGGTTGCTTCAACTACCGCAAAGGGAATTGCGCTACTGAGAATATTTCGTGGCCAGGCGATGAGAAATCCACGAAATAAATGTTTATCTCTATAAGGAATATGCCATACAGTCAGTTCATTATAATTAAATGAACGTTTGGCGTATATTATCTGCTCAAAAGGATAAGTAACCAATAATAAATTAGCAATTAAACCCCCACTCACCCCTGCTATAAGAATTCTATAATAATACTCTCCTGAATTTAATCTGGGACCAAGATACGTGTGTAATTTTTGTTCTATTACTGGCTGAAATAATATCCTGATGGATTTATGAGCGCAGCTTTGAATGACTTTTTCGGCAAAGCCTGAATATAAAGAACCTGCCCAGGCGCGGTATCCTTTATGATAATTAACCCCAAAAATCACGTTACCAACATTTTTAAAAGGAACCGGCTCTCTTTGGTAACGAACAACTGCCGTGTTAAGAGGAAACGTGAAAACACGTACACCAACGGTTGATACCATAGTCCATCCAAATTTCTTACAAAAATCTAGAACAGAAAATGAATTTTTAGGCTCTGGCATATTTATCTTGGGTCTTTTACAGGGAGGCGTATCCTATATGAAAAGAGTCATTAAAACCAGAACAATTCTGGATGATACTAGGTTCTGTAAACCAATTTTATTTATTACTTGAAAAACATGGGCTGGAAGGGTTTTTGTGAGATTATAATCACGTGCAGGAATACTCTCACCCTATCGTTTATTTAACGTTAAATCGTGCGTAAGCTCCCTGTTTTAACACAAAGAGCAATTTGATGGATGTAGAACATCTCTTTTACGTTTGAGAATAATGATCATGGTGAGGCTCAACGTCAATATTGTGATAATAGAACTTGTATAGTGATTTTCCATCAAACCAAGCATCCAAAGACTAACGGCGGCACCTAGCCCCATTAACCCATAGGTTTGCATAATCATTCCTGAACGGCCAATCCTCTTTTCTTCATAACCTAATCGGTCGAGAATGGTTAGCGAAATGATTTCATAAGAAAATGCGGCAACGAATACAAATAAACAAATTAGAACTTTATTGTATGTGTCATTAATAAATACAGATGGATTATTTAAATTAATAAGATAAATGGCCATTATTACCGCCATAAGGGAGGCTAGAGTAAGTGATAAAAGGCCGATTTTCATTTTTGTATAATATCCCTGAATTGATGCAATATTATTGTTGTCTTTCCAGGTGATATATATTTTATATTTATTACAAATAAAAGCGGCTGCTGCAACGCCAAAATAAAATGTTCCGATAATGTGGGCGCTAAAAGTTTCAGACACATAGTGTGAGCTATTAAAAATAACAACCTGAATGCCAATGGTAGTAAAAATCACCGCTCCTGCTAACCTCCAACACCATTGTGGATTGCATTGAATTAACTCTAGTTCAGAGTTAATTTGAATTTGCTGTTTTTCATGTGCAACCCCATTCTCAGGCATTGCGTTCCCACAGTAATCCAGAATACCCGCGATAAATTGAAAACAAGCATCCATAACCAAGGCCGTGCCTAATCCAACATTAATACCAAGTAATTTCCAAATAATTAAACCCAATACCATACCCGCATAATAACCCAGCTCAACCCATGCAATCGATTGCTGTTGGCCTGATGCTTGACTTGCTCTCATCACGCGAGAGTAAAACCAAAACCCGAATCTAATACTCAAAAGAGCAAAAAATATTAAAGCAAGGCTGCCATTTATTTTTGAGTCAGTCGAATAGTTCTGATAAATATAAAATAAAATTAATGAGGTAATTCCACCGCAAAAAGAGAAAAATTTTGCGATTTTTGTGGACAGCTTTTCTGGAATACTTTGTAAAAAACAAAGCCCCAGTATTGTTCCTATAAAAAATGCCAGAACGGATCCATTTTGAAGCCAAGGCAAATCAATAATTCCAACCCCTTTTCCCAGGATCATACCGCCACCAAAAGCGGCGATCAAATTAGAAAGTGAGAATAAATAATAACGTGATGAAATTTTTTTATGTAACATACAGATAACTCCAGGTGTTTTTTTATTTGCTCAAATATGCACTAAATACAGCGTATTCACGTTTTCCATTTGGTGTGTCTATGATTTGATGAAAATTATGATCATATTCAACTTTGAATAACCCGAAAGCTTCTATGCCATGTATTAGAGTATGCATATTATATTTCACAATATTATATAGAAGTATCAGGGTTCCTCTGGGTAAAGATCTTATGCCCTTGCTAAGACTTGTGGAAAGTTTAAGATCATATTCCAGCTTATAATAGAAGCGATAAACTTGTCCTTCGATACCCTGTCTTACGATATATAATTCAGGGACAACTAATGGGCATCTTTCGCTGGTTCCAGTTTTTGGTAAATTAAATTCAGGTAAATGTTGGTCATTTGGCGATCTTGATGATTCAAACAGTTTATTGGTTTCTAATAAATATTTAGGTGTTTGTAATAGAAAATCATCCCAGTTTCTTTTATATTCATCCGCTGTGGAGCGCATTACTGATACGCCAACCAAAAATTCGAGAGGTCTGTTTGGGAATGTACTATATATAATTGAGAATATTTCTGTTTCTTGATCTTGGTAATAATTGCCAAGACAGTTTCCCAGATAAGTTACTAAAAGCCCACTTGTTGTGGGTAGAAAATCATGCGCTTGATTTATAAGTTTGCTATTAACCAATTCATTTCTAACTTTATTTATTGTCTCAGATAAATTATAAAAAATATCAGCTATTATTCCCACGCAGATAATACGGTCTTGATCTATTTCGGTTGTTAGTGATTCTTTTAGAAGATTGATATGCCCTCTCAATAATCGCTGAGATAAATCTATTGCAATATAATGGACCGTTTTGTTTGGATTCTCATTAAGGATTTTTTTTAATAGTTCAATTTCACTAAGTCCTTCGCCAGGTGCCAAGGCGACAAAACTAATAATATCGTTTGTATTGTTATCAAGCCGATCTTTGATTCTTAATTTTTCCCAAGATCTAGCTTCATATTGAATACGAATTTGTGATTCATTATGAGAAAAGATTTCCCACCAATGTGCTGATCTTTCGAGAAAATATAATGCATGGAAGGGGAGTCTGGCTTTTTCTACAAGCTCAATTGCAATATCTTCTGCTTTGATATAAGGAGAATCTAGTAAAAGCATCACAGGTGATTGATGTTTTGGTGATGCAATGGTCCGGGCTGACATGAACATTCTTGGAATAAGTTGAAAATTACCCCTGGAAGATTTTAATTCCAGTTCATGATTTAATTTATCCAACATTTTGCCAAGGTTCAGAATGGACGTACGTAAGGTATTATCAGGAACTATGCCTTTAATAATATTTTTTGTTTTAAATATTTCTCTGATTTCATTGTATGTGCAAGTTTTTTTGGCATCAATTAACGCCAAGAATATTAACATCTTGATTGTTGGTTTGGCATTGTGACAAATATTTAACTCATATTCTCTGTTTTTTATCCAATCATTAAATACATCATGAACAATTTCCCAGCTTTGTGCTTTTGAATCCACTATTGTCATATTCAGAATCTATCCAGACTATCAAAATTTTCAACAGCGCGTATGTTAACAAAGAATTGAATGTTTGAAAATCAAAAGAACATTAGCAAGGATAATTTGTTCTTGACTTTGATTTTTGTTCTTAGTAATGTTCGCGCCATTTTAAAACGTTCTAAAATATTAAGGGCATTCTGTAAACGTATTGCCATGAATAGGTTGGACTTATCATATGGTATTAAATAAGTACCATATTTGCTTGGAACAAGAGGGAATAATAAATGAGTTGCGCATTACAGTTTTCAGAATTATCAGTTAAGTTTGAATTTTGCAGCAAGGGAAATAAACAGAAAATTTTAATTGACGTTTTAACCAAGTATAGCGATATGGATATCGACAGGCTTGCTTCTGTACTAGACGTATCTGTTAACAAACTTCTTGATATTTGTGATGGAAATAGTTTCTTGTTTGGGGAAAAGGCTGATAGCTTGGCTCAATTATTTTTAATGTTTTTAGGAGAACATTTTTTTCCTAAATGTACTTTAATCCGGAGCTTTGATTAATTTGCCAGTTTATGACGAGCGGTGCGCCAGGTATGGTGCAGTGGTGAAAGTTCCAGTTTGGCAGGGCAAGCATTATACCTGTTTTTAAAAAATTGCAGAATGCCAAAAAGCTAACAAATTTATTTGAATTCGACTATTTTTAATAGACCACTATTAAATATGAAGATAAAAAATTCAAGCTTAAAATTTTTAGTTAATGCGATATCATCCTGTTCTTTAGGACGACAGATAACGGTAAAAGGATATCCTAAGCCAGTACATGCGGATATCAGACGTAAGAAATTAGTCGTCACCAGAACTCATGCTTATGTAGCTGATTATAGAAAATTAGGTTTTTTTAGAAATTCCGATTCAATAAACACTAAAAAGGTAAGAAAAGAATATCTTAACAATAGGAATGCCATGGAAACAGGTAGTATAGAGGGTGATACTATGGTGTGATCAATCAGAGTTGTTGTTTAAAGTTATTCCAGGTGCACAATACTGGGCTGCGCACCTGGAATGAGAGGGTTACTCGGCTGAGTGCGAGTCTTCTTCTGTTTGTACTGTTTCTTCTGCTGCATCACTAGTAATCGGTGCATCGGTCGCAACTGGTGCTTCTTCAGTGGCAGGTTTAGCAGGAGCGGCGGGTTTATCTTTCCACTCGAGTTTTACACGGCCTTGCTTATCAACACCGGCCACAAATACTTCAATCTCCTGGCCTTCGCTTAAAACGGACTCGACTTTTTGATTACGATCATTGCAGATTTGTGAAATATGTAATAGGCCATCTTTTCCAGGTAACAAGTTAATAAACGCACCAAAATCAACGATTTTGCTAACTTTCCCTTTATAAGTCTGACCGACTTCAACTTCAGCAATTAATGCTTTGATTTGACGTTGGGCTTCTTCCAGCGCATCAGCATCTGGTGAGAATAATTGAACAACCCCTGTGTCATCAATATCAATAGAAACGCCTGTACTTTCAATCAGGCCTTTAATTGTTGCGCCGCCTTTTCCGATAATCGTGCGAATTTTATCTTCCGCTACTTTCATCGTAGTGATTCGTGGCGCATGCTCGGAAAGCTCATCACGGTGTTCTGCGAGTGCATTATTCATTACACCTAGAATATGCGTTCTGCCAGCTAATGCCTGGTCAAGCGCTTGTTCCATGATTTCTTTGGTGATTCCGGTGATTTTGATATCCATTTGTAAGGCTGTGATACCTTTTTCAGTACCGGCAACTTTAAAGTCCATATCGCCCAGATGATCTTCATCACCTAAAATATCAGTCAATACAGCGAAACGATCATTGTCTTTAATCAGACCCATGGCCACACCCGCGACCGGAGCTTTCAGAGGAACACCCGCATCCATTAACGCAAGACTGGTGCCACAAACTGTAGCCATTGAGCTAGAGCCGTTAGATTCTGTAATTTCTGATACAACACGCAATACGTAAGGGAACTCACTCGTTGTAGGCAACACTGCCATTAAACTACGCTTGGCAAGACGGCCGTGACCGATTTCGCGACGTTTGGGGCTGCCAACCATTCCTGTTTCACCAACTGAGTAGGGAGGGAAATTGTAGTGCAACATAAAGCGGTCTTTAGTTTCGCCCGTTAAACTATCAAGAATTTGTGCGTCACGATCATTACCTAGTGTAGCTGCCACAATAGCTTGTGTTTCACCGCGAGTAAATAAAGCTGAACCGTGTGCACGATCTAGGAATTTAGTGCGTATAGCAATAGGCCGAACAGTACGTTGGTCGCGTCCATCAATTCGAGGCTCACCATCAAGGATACGATTTCGTACAATGTTTTTTTCAAGATTACTGAGCAAATCACCGGCAGTCGCTACATTAACGTCCGCATTTTCATTAACCAGTGCTGCGATAATCTCCTCGCGTACTTCGTTCAGTCGTTGATAACGCTGTTGTTTATCTTTAAGCAAATAGGCATTGGTAATAAGATCTGAACCTAAATCCTGAATACGTTGTTGTAATTCCGTATCGACAGCGGGAGCCGTCCAATCCCAGGCGGCTTTACCCACTTCAAGAGCAAGCTCATTAATGCCACGTATAACGCTTTGGAACATTTCATGACCAAATAACACCGCACCTAGCATAATTTCTTCACTAAGTTCACGTGCTTCAGATTCCACCATCAAAATCGCGTCGCTTGTTCCTGCAACCACCAAATCCAAATCAGACTGCTGTACCGCTTTAAAGCCTGGGTTAAGAATATAAACACCATCTTTATAGCCAACCCGCGCCGCTCCAATTGGCCCCTGGAAAGGAATACCGGATATCGATAAGGCAGCTGACGCGCCGATCATTGCAATAATATCAGCAGGCACTTCAGGATTCAGTGACATAACTGTTGCAATGATTTGCACTTCATTCGTAAATGAATCAGGGAAAAGAGGACGAATAGGTCTATCTATTAATCGTGAAGTTAACGTTTCAAGCTCACTTGGACGTCCTTCGCGCTTATTAAAGCCACCGGGGATTTTACCTGCAGCAAATGTTTTTTCCTGGTAATTTACGGTCAATGGGAAGAAACTGTTTCCTTCACCGCCACTGCGTTTACCAACTACAGTTACCAGTACTTGAGTTCCTGCCATGCTCGCAAAAATTGCACCATCAGCCTGACGTGCTATTTCGCCTGTTTCCAGTGTCAAAATATGTTCACCGAATCGTATTTCTTTAGTGATTTTAGCCACGTAACCTACCTCATCAGATTGTTTTAATGAAAAAAAAGGCGCAGAAAACTGCGCCTTTCGTTTTAATTTGGAAAATTCGTCTTAACCATCAACTTGGATTCTGACAATTAATAGGAATCCCGAAGACCAAGACTTTGAATCAATGTTTGATAGCGACTTTGATCTTTTCTTTTCAAATACTTTAAAAGCTTACGTCGTTTATTAACTAACTCTTGTAGTCCTCGACGTGAGTGGAAATCTTTACGATTTACCTTAAAATGATCAGTCAAATACTTGATACGACCAGTCATCAGGGACACTTGAACCTCTGGAGATCCTGTATCTTTCTCTGCTTGTTTGTATTGGTCTACAATTTCTGCTTTTTGTACGCTAGTTAGCGACATTGGTCACTCCTGAATATAAGCTAAGTGTTTTAATTAAAGGGGTGCATTCTATCAAGCTAAGCCCCTCGACACAAGCGTTAGTTAATAATTTGTTCATGAATAAATCTAATCTGTAGCTAACAACCGCTTCACTTTAAGCACGCCATCATCAGTTACTTCGCCTAACCCTATAAAATTATCCATCATGTCGCGTAAACGAATACAACTGACGGCTTGTTCATGCTCATATTGCAACGTCTTTCCTTGTTGCAATTGTATTACTTCATCGTCATTGATTTGTAGCACGGGCATATAATCAATCGCCCTTTCCAACGGTAGCAGGCAATTTAGAAGCTCTTCAGAATTTTTACTAGTGAGCTCATCCAGGCTATACATCCGCTCATCAATGAAACCTGTTGTGTGAACACGGTGTAACTGAGTTACATGAGCATATACACCTAATTTTTCACCGATATCTTCCACGAGATTTCGGATATAAGTTCCTTTGCTGCATGATACGGATATTTCAAATTGTCTTCCATCAAAGCGTAATAATTTAATGACGTCAATCATAATATCTCGCGCCTTTCGGTCAACAGTAATCCCTTCACGAGCAAGTTTGTACAACGGCTTTCCGTGATGTTTAAGAGCCGAAAACATTGAAGGAACTTGCTGAGTCAGGCCAATGAACTGGTTAATGACTGTCAGTAGTTGCGCCTCGCTGATAGTGAAATTATCTATTTGATTGATAATTTCTCCAAGTGAGTCTCCGGTGTTTGTCTTTATCCCCAGTAAGCCAGTTGCCTCATAGTGCTTATCAGCATCAAGAAGGTATTGGCATATTTTAGTGGCTTCGCCAAAACAAACCGGTAGCATACCTGTTGCCAAAGGATCAAGGCTTCCTGTATGTCCTGCTTTTTTGGCTTTATAGAGCCGTTTAACTTTTTGCAGAACAGCATTGGAAGATAATCCTTGCGGTTTATTAACCAGCAAAATGCCATTTACAGGTAAATTACACTCAACTTTGCTCATCGTCACTTTCTAGGGGATTAACATCATCTATCAATTTGCTTAATCGTCTTCCGTATTCAATTGACTCATCATAAATAAAATGCAGCTGCGGTACCGTGCGCGACTTGATGGTTCGCGCAAGTGCTGTTCTCAGAAAGCTTGCAGCTGTATTTAATATTGTTGCAGTCTCATCAACATCGCTATTAAATACGGTGAAATAAACCTTGGCATGCCCTAAATCTGACGTTACCTTCACTGAGGAAATAGTCACGAAGGCTGGCATGCGTGGGTCTTTAATTTCCTGCTGAATAATCTGTGAAAGCTTTCGCTGTATCATTTCGGCAACGCGATCGCTTCGCTTAAAGTCGCTACTCATAAATCTCGCTTAATTTCGATTGTTTCGAATACTTCAATCAAATCACCAGGTTTGATGTCATTGTAATTTTTAACGCCGATACCGCATTCAAAACCCTGACGCACCTCAATAACATCATCTTTAAAGCGACGAAGTGACTCGAGTGTTCCTTCATAGATAACAACGTTATCACGCAAGACACGTATGGGATTATTTCGCTTGATAGCCCCTTCCACAACCATACAACCTGCAATGGCACCGAGTTTGGGCGAACGAAATACATCTCGTACTTCTGCAATTCCGATAATTTCTTCTTTAAATTGAGGGGCTAACATGCCGTTTATAGCACCTTTGATTTGATCAACGATGTCATAAATAACGCTGTAATAATGCAATGAAACTGACTCATGCTCGGCCAGGCGTTTTGCTCCACCATCCGCACGAACGTTGAATCCAATTAATACGGCGTTTGATGCAATAGCCAGATGAACGTCTGATTCGGTAATACCGCCTACGCCGCTGGCAATTACTTCCACGCGAACTTCATCGTTAGATAATTTTACCAAAGCATCCGCTATTGCTTCAACAGAGCCTTGAACATCAGCCTTTAACACAACTGTCAGGGCTTTAGCCTCAGCGACAGTCATATTTTCAAAGATGCCTTCGAGAGAAGATTTCTGACGTCTGGCAAGTTTAACATCACGGAATTTACCTTGGCGGAATAATGCAACTTCACGCGCCTTTTTCTCATCAGGTACCACAACCGCATCATCACCTGCATGGGGAATAGACGATAAACCTAATACTTCCACCGGAATAGAGGGGCCTGCGCTGTCTATCAACGTACCATTGTCGCTTACAAGGGCTTTAACGCGACCATACTGGAAGCCTGCTAACAGAATATCACCTTTACGAAGCGTACCATTTTGTACCAATACCGTTGCAACAGGTCCTCGGCCTTTATCAAGTCGAGACTCAATGACTACCCCTTTGGCAGCCCCGTCTGTATGCGCGGTTAGTTCCAATACTTCGGATTGCAGCAAAATAGCATCGAGTAATTCATCAATTCCCAGACCTGATTTGGCAGAGATATTTACAAACATAGTATCGCCACCCCAAGACTCAGGAATGACGTTATGAGCAGAAAGCTCGTTCATTACTCTATCAGGATCAATACCGGGTTTGTCCATTTTATTAATGGCAACTATCATAGGAACTTTTGCAGCCTTCGCATGCTGGATAGCCTCTATGGTTTGTGGTTTAACACCATCATCCCCAGCCACGATAAGAATAACAATATCTGTAGCTTGTGCACCACGTGCACGCATTGCAGTAAATGCAGCGTGTCCCGGGGTATCAAGAAAAGTAATATCACCCTTGGGCGTACTGACGTGATATGCGCCAATGTGCTGAGTAATACCACCGGCCTCGCCTGCAGCAACTTTAGTCCGTCGAATGTAATCGAGCAAGGATGTTTTACCATGGTCCACGTGCCCCATAATTGTGACGACGGGTGCGCGTGACTCGCTCTGGCTTCCTTTGCTAATGGTGTTATCCAGATTCGTCTCTATGGCGTCTTCGTTCAGTACACGCGCCCGGTGCCCCATTTCTTCAACAACGATAACGGCGGTGTCTTGATCAATAACCTGATTGATCGTGGCCATTGCACCTAGCTTCATCATGACTTTAATAACTTCAGCTACTTTTACGGACATACGTTTAGCAAGTTCAGCAACAGTAATTGTTTCAGGAATCATGACCTCACGCACAACGGGTGCCGTAGGCATGGCAAAACCATGCGTTAACGCTTCTTCAGCTTCGCGATATTTATCTGATTTTTCACTACCCTTACGCTTCTTACCTTTATTACGTTTAAAGCGTACGTGTAAATTTTCGTCATCATCTCGTTGAGGAGCCTGATATTTACTCCGCTTTTTGGCTTTTTTTACATCCGATTTTTCGCTTTCTGTTTCATTTTTTTCAACATGCTTTTTCTTAGCCAATCTATCAACTTCAACAGCAGGCACAATATCAATTACGGGAGCAGCTAACAGCTCTTCTTCAGTCGAGGCAATATCAACAACCGCTTCAGTTGTCACGTCCAGAACAGCTTCCTCGGGAGCCTCAACAGGTAAATCCGCCTCGTGCGTGACTGCGTCTGCTGCATCCATTGACTCAACTGGCATTTCCGACGTGTCTTCGGGTAATAAGGCTTCATCTACTTCTGGTTCATTTTCTGGCTGCGTATCCAACACTGAACGTTTTACAAATGTGCGTTTTTTGCGGAACTCAACACTAACTGTTTTGCCTTTATGAGCATCGTTGCCAAGAGTAACCTGAGTCAGGCTTTTTCGTTGCAAAGTAAAACGCTCTGGTGTAGCACGCGCGTCGCCGCTACCTTTTAAATGATTTAGCAAGATTCGCTTCTGGTCTTCATTCACCGTCTGGACAGCATCAGTAAAAGTTAGCCCCGCTTCCTGCAACTGGTTCAATAAACGCTCAACTGGAATTCCCACAACTTGAGCCAATTGTTTAACCGTTACATCCGCCATATTCTTGATCCTCTTTCAGCAATTTATATTAAAATCGCTCGTCTCTGTTACTGTCGCGCCTGGTTGGGCACTTATATAATCAGAAAAACATGATGAAACGTCTCTCTGACTGCTTTAGCTCGCGATTTACCATCAAAGAAACCATGGCTCGCGTGCTTTCATAATTAAACTACCTGCTTTTTCTTCAGTCATGCCAGGAATATCCAATAGTTCATCAACTGATTGCTCAGCTAACTCATCCATGGTGGTTATTCCCATACTTGCGAGACTTGCGGCAATAGCCTCTGTCATACCTTCCATCGCCAATAATGATTCGGACGGTGAGCCTGCAAGTTCGCCGCCAGCACTTAATGCTTGTGCAAGCAACGTATCGTTAGCACGATTTCTTAATTCTTCAACAATCTCCTCATCAAACTCTTCAATAGACAAGAGCTCTTCTTTAGGAACATAGGCTATTTCTTCTAGTGAAGAAAATCCATTGGCAACCAGCAACATTGCTATCTCTTCATCAATTTGCAGAGCTGTAGTGAAGAGCGAAATAATTTTTGTCGATTCTTGCTGACTTTTACTATTAAAATCTTCAACTGTCATCACATTCAAGGTCCAACCAGTTAGTTGGCTGGCTAATCTTACATTCTGACCATTACGACCAATTGCCTGAGATAGTTGATCTTTTTGTACTGCCAAATCCATGGTGTGGCTGTCTTCATCAACTACAATTGATGATATATCAGCCGGGGCCATTGCATTAATGACGAGTTGAGCAGGGTTATCATCCCAGAGGATAATATCAACCCGTTCGCCACCCAATTCGCTGGAAACTGCCTGAACACGAGCGCCACGCATACCTACACATGCGCCAACGGGGTCAATGCGCCCGTCATTTGTCTTTACGGCAATTTTCGCACGATTACCAGGCTCCCGAGCTGCCGCTTTCACATCAATAATGTTTTCGCCAATTTCAGGGACTTCGATTCGGAATAATTCAATAAGCATTTCATTTCGTACACGGCTTACGAACAATTGAGGGCCTCGTGATTGCGAGGTGATTTCATAAAGATAGGCACGCACGCGATCATTAGGTCTGAACATTTCATTGGGTAGCATTTCATGACGAGGCATAAATGCTTCTGCTTTGCCACCGAGGTCAATAATAATATTGTCCCTGGTAACTTTTTTAACAGTGCCGTAAACCAGTTGTCCCAATTTATTGCGAAATTGATCAACAACCTGTTGTCTTTCTGCTTCACGCACTTTTTGCATAATAACTTGCCGAGCGGTTTGTGCAGCAATTCGACCAAACTCAATCGATGCCATAGGCTCTTCAATTCTGTCGCCAATTTTTATGGCAGGAGAGCGCTCTCTCGCATTAGATAATGTAATTTGATAGTTAGTGGATTCGAGTTCATCATCCGCGACAACATCCCAATAACGAAATGTTTCATACTCCCCGGTACGGGAGTCCAATTTGACGCGCACACCAATTTCGGTGTCCGATAATTTACGGGTAGCAGATTCTAATGCCGCTTGAATAGCAAGCAATACGACCTCTTTGCTAACTCCTTTCTCGTTGGATAATGCCTCAGCAACTATTAACAATTCTTTACTCATTGTTGGCCTCACTCGCCTATCAAATTTGCTTTTACAATTTGGGAAAATAGTAATTCATGCGTTTCTTCACCAACGTTCAGGGTGACTGAATTATCATTAATAGACCCAATAATCCCGCTTATTTTGCGACTACCATTAAATGGTTTATATAGTTTAATCTGGACGTCTTTTCCTATATATCGCTGATAATGTTCTTTATAAAACAGAGGTCTTGGAATACCTGGAGATGAAACTTCCAGACTATAAAATCCCTGAATAGGATCTTCCACATCCAGCAGCGCACTTATACGCTTACTTACCATTTCACAATCGGCAATACCAATACCACCTTCCTTGTCTATATACACCCTCAAAAGAGAGTGCTTGCCTTGCGAAAGGTATTCGCAACCCCATAGCTCATAACCTAGCTCTGTAACTACAGGCTGTAAAAGTTGTTGAATATCAGTTTTTATCATAGAGCACTCAATTGCCAGTAATTCTTGAAACTGATTAATTTAAAGAACTGCTGTACAGCGTTATGTTGTTCGATGTAACAAAATTACCCTAATACTACATATGGATCAGTTTGGTGAGGATTCTCGCCAGGATTCTATTAACGATATCCTGGTATTGGATATGTTGACCGATAACAGGGTTCTATTTTGTACATAATAAAAAACCCCATAAATGGGGCTTCTAATAGTGGTAGCGGGGGCAGGATTTGAACCTACGACCTTCGGGTTATGAGCCCGACGAGCTACCAGGCTGCTCCACCCCGCATCAACTGTCGCCAATTATACGCAACTTTTTAGATTACGCAAGTGTTTTTCGTTAAATATCTAACCTGCAAATGCATTTACACAGGCATTCAATAATACGGATGGAAATATACCCAAAAAGAGCAACGCAAGGCAATTCGTCGAGAAAAGTATCCAGGATGAATTGGACAATATAACGGGCGAATTATCGCTCGAGTCCTCAAAATACATCACTTTAATAATTTTGATATAGTAGTACGCGCCTATAACGGCAAAGAGTAAGCCCAATACAGCTACCCATGTCATATTTACATCTACAAGCGCTTTTAACACAGCAAGCTTGATAAAGAAGCCAACCGTAGGGGGAACGCCTGCCATTGAAAACATGATAATCATCATCATCAGGGCAATCCATGGATTACGCTTGTTAAGCCCCTTAAGGTCTTCTATATTTTCAACTTCCACACCAAGTCGCGATAACAAGACAATTAAGCCAAAGGCCGCAACTGTCATCAACGAATATACAAGGATATAATACAGGGAAGCCGCATAACCTGCCGGAGTCGCTGCAAGAATACCAAATAATGCATAACCGACATGAGCAATTGCTGAGTAGGCAAAAAGGCGCTTAAGATTAGTCTGGGTAACTGCTAATAAATTACCAATACCTGTTGATAACAAAGCCATCACCAGAATTAGCTGTTGCCATTGTGCTGTTACATCAACCAATCCGATAGTAAGAAGTCGGAAAGCCATTCCCAAGGCGGCAATTTTTGGTGCGGTACTGATAAATAAAGTAACAGAAGTCGGCGCCCCTTGATAAACATCCGGAGCCCACATATGGAATGGGACAGCGGCTAACTTAAAACCGACACCAACCATAATAAATACCAACGAGAAGGATAATAAGAGACTATCAGTGTCCCAGTTAACCGCGATAGCATTAGCTATATCAAGAAGATCAAGTTTGCCGGTCGCCCCATATAGCAAGGAGAAACCATATAAAAGCATTCCTGATGCGATTGCACCCATAACAAAGTATTTAATGGCAGCTTCGGAAGCGTCACTATTACTTCGGCGAATAGCCGTCATTGCGTATAATGGTAACGATAATAGCTCTAGTCCCAAATAGATAGTTAGCAAAGAGTGCGCAGATACAAGTACCATCATACCTAGCGTTGAAAATAAGCCCAACACATAATAATCACCAGCAGGCATTTGCCGTTCTTCAATGTAGTTGCGAGAGTAAACAAAACAGAGAAAAACACTTAGGCAAATAAAAAGCTTCATCAAATGCCCACTATCATCACTTATAAATAAACCACCTAAAATCACTGTTTTAAAATTACCAAGGAACACGAAGCTCATTACAGCTGCTAAAAAAAGCCCTGTCACAGCAACAATAAACGCAATGTTCTTGTATTTATGCTTAAAGAAAAGATCAGCAAGCAACGCGATACATGCAGTAGTCAACAGAATGACTTCTGGTAATGCAAGGTGTAGATTATCAAGCAATGGCATCATAACAAAATTTACCCTACTAATTATAATTTAGATTTATCAGCTTGTGCCAATGTGTGGCTTACTGTCTGATGAACGTAATCGATCATAGGTTTTGGATACAATCCTATCCCTACAACCATAATGGCAAGTAATACATAAGAACTTAATTCAAATCCTGACAAATCCTGCAAGCCAGCTACTTTTTCGTTGGCAACCTTGCCAAAAATTACTCGCTTATACATCCATAATGTATAAGAAGCGCCGATGATAAGCGTTGTTGCTCCCCAGAAGGCAATCCAGAAATTTGCCTTAACACTCGACAAAATGATCATGAATTCACCGACAAACCCGGATGTACCCGGTAAACCGGCATTTGCCATCGCAAACAACATAAAAAATGAGGCAAAAACCGGCATGGTATGAACAATACCGCCAAAATCACTTAACTGTCGCGTGTGCATGCGCTCATAGATAAAGCCCACGCCGGCAAACATCGCGCTGGAAATAAATGCATGTGAAATCATGACAACGATTGCACCTTCAAGGAGCAGTCCAGCATTATTCAACCCTGAGTTCCTGGCTATTGCAAAAACAGCGAAACATCCAAGAGTGACAAAACCCATGTGGGAAATTGACGAATAGGCAATAAGACGCTTCATGTCTTTTTGAATAATGGCAATCAAACCAACATACACAACAGCGATTAGTGATAAAACAATCATTAAAGGGGCATATTTATTGCAAGCATCAGGCACTATTGGCAGCGCAAAACGAATAAAACCATAAGCACCCAATTTAAGTAAAATTGCCGCCAGGACGATAGAACCACCTGCCGGCGCCTCTGTATGGGCATCAGGTAACCAGGTATGTACCGGGAACATCGGGATTTTAATGGCAAAAGCCAGAAAGAAGGAAATAAATATTAAGGTCTGCGCGCTCATACTTAATTTAATCGCATAGAGTGTTTCTATTTTGAATGAGCCCAGTACAAACCCCATGTACAATAATGATGCCAGCAATAAAACCGAACCAAGAAATGTATAGAGGAAGAATTTTATAGCCGCGTATATTCGATTGTCTGAACCCCATATACCAATTATCAGATACATCGGTATAAGTGTCGCTTCCCAGAAGATGTAAAATACAATCGCATCCGTTGCAGCAAAGACACCGACTAATAGCCCTTGCATAATGAGAAAGGCGGCCATGTACTGCGCTACTCGCTTGTTGATACTCTCCCAGGTGGCCAGAATAACGATGAGAGTAGTGAATATACTTAAGACAATTAATAAAAGAGATAGGCCATCTATACCAAGACTATAGTTTATTCCCAGAACAGGCATCCAGGCTATTTCTTCAACATATTGCATCGTATTAATAGCCAGATCAAAACCCGCAACCAATGGGATACAGATAATCAATGTCAGTAACACGGTAAATAAAGATAAATAGCGAGATACGTTAGGATTGTTATCATCACCAGTGAGAAATATAAATACCCCACCAATGATTGGTAACCAAATTAATAAATTAAGCAAATGATACATACCTTCACCTTATATTTCAGCCTAACAGCAACCAGCATAAAAACCCAAAGAGACCAAAGACCATAACGGCAGCATAATGATAAAGATTACCACTTTGGAATGCGCGGCCTTTTCTAGCAAACCATGTAACGCTCCGTCCTGTTCCATCAACAAGGAAACCATCAATTATTTTTTGGTCACCCGTGTTATAGAAGAAACGGCCCAGTGCCTTGGTTCCTCTGACGAAGACTATCTCATTGAAAGTATCAAAGCCGTATTTATTAAGCAGTAGTCGATAAATCCATGAGAATGTATTGGCCAGTCGCGCGGGAATTTGCGGATAAGCAATGTAGCATATCCAGGCAATGAAAATTCCTGCGAGCGTTAACCAGAAGGTCAGCGATAGTGGCGCGTGAAGTACGGACATAAAAGGTGAAGAGACTTCGTGCGCAAGTTCCGCTATAACATTGTGTTCAGGTAATACGAATAATGATTTAGCAAGCAGGGTAGGACTATTGTATAGCATCGGCATAAATAGCACGTAGCCTATAATCACTGATGGAATGGCAAGAATCACTAAAGGAAGCCATACAACCCAAGGTGATTCGTGAACATGCGATAAAGTGTGTTCATCCATTCTTGGTTTGCCATGAAAAGTCATGAACAAGGAACGGAAGGTATAAAGAGCCGTAACCATTGCACCGGTCAACACACAAAAATAGGCATAAGAGCTACCTGGGATTTCGGTGACTTTTGCGGCCTCGATAATAGTATCTTTCGAAAAGAAGCCTGCGAACGGCGGTACGGCGCATAATGCGAGACTACCAATAATAAAGGTAACATAAGTGATTGGCATTTTACGCCACAAACCGCCCATTTTTCTCATGTCTTGCTCATGATGCATGCCCATAATCACGGAACCTGCAGCTAAAAAGAGAAGCGCTTTAAAACACGCATGAGTGAGTAGATGGAATATACCCGCGCTGTAAGCGGATGCACCCATGGCAACCATCATATAACCAAGTTGAGATAATGTAGAGTAGGCGACCACACGCTTAATGTCATTCATGACCAGAGCAAGAATACCGGTGAATAAAGCACCCGTGGCACCGATCACTATAATAAAACTCAATACAGCGGGTGAGTACTCAAAAAGTGGTGACATGCGGGCGACCATAAACACACCTGCAGTAACCATTGTTGCGGCATGAATTAATGCAGAAATCGGTGTAGGACCTTCCATTGACTCTGGCAACCATACATGTAAGGGCACTTGTGCTGACTTAGCCATAGCGCCTATAAACAGCAAGAAACAAATAACGGTTATAACGTGCCAGTCGTAGCCTGTATAAAGCTGAATTGTCTGACTCGCCAAATAATTTGCACTTTTAAATATTGTTTCATAATCAAGGCTACCAGTGTAGGCAAGAATTAGTCCTATACCGAGTACAAAACCGAAGTCGCCAACACGATTTACCAAAAATGCTTTCAAACTTCCTTCAAGCGCCGACTCCCGGTCATACCAAAAGCCGATTAAGAGGTATGAAACAAGACCCACACCTTCCCAACCAAAAAATAGTTGTAGAAAATTATTTGCCGTGACGAGCATTAACATCATGAATGTAAACAGTGAAATATAACTGAAAAAGCGTTGATAGCCATCGTCATCTGCCATATAGCCGATACTGTAAATGTGTACCAGCAGGGAGACGAATGTAACAATCACCATCATCACAACGGTAAGCGGGTCAATCAAAAAACCAATATGAAAACTATAGGGAAAGAGTTCGCCACCGCTCGCCCAGGTATAAAGATTAACATTTAGTGTTTCCGCACTTCCACTGAGAATGAGCGTCGCAACATAAACCGATAACAGAAAAGAAAGCCCTACGCCAGCTATGGTAACCGTATGAGCACCCGTGCGACCAATTTGGTGGCGGAAAAAACCCGCAACCAGTGCACCAAATAATGGAGAAAGTACCAGAAAAAGAGATAGCAGTTGAATGCTCACGTTGTTAACCTTTTAAATGATTCATTTTATCAACATCAATGTTGCCGCGATTACGATACAACAACATCACGATAGCCAAACCGATTGCGGCCTCCGCTGCAGCCACTGTCAGAATAAAAAAGACAAAAATTTGTCCGGCAATTCCGCCATAATAGTGTGAAAAGACGACAAAATTTGTATTTACTGCTAACAGCATAAGCTCAATACAAACCAGCAGAAGAATCACATTTTTACGATTCAATATAATGCCGACAAGACTTAATCCAAACATAATGGCAGTGAGGATCAGATAATTGTTAACTGGTATCATAATTTTCCTGTTTTATTTCTCTGATTTCATGGAAATAAGCTCAACTCTATCTTCACTGCGGGTCATAATTTGCCGCGTGATATTCTGACGTTTGGAGCGGATTGCACCTCGGTGCGCCAACGTTATAGCGGCAACAATAGCCACCAGCAAGAGAATGGCAGCAAGCTCAAACGCATAAACATAATCGGTATAAAGAACCATTCCAATTTGCTCGGTGTTTGAGAGAGGTTTGGGCTGCAATACGTCTTCGGCAGTATCATCAATCACCTCAGCGGCAGGCACAGTGCTGGCTGCTTGCTCGACACTTGTCTTGTACCATTGCTCAGGTACTGCTACTAAAAGAAGTCCAATTAGCAATGCTACCAAAATCAGGCCAAATGGAAGATATCTAACAAAATGCGCCCGCATTGATTCCGTATCGATATCTAGCATCATCACCACAAATAGAAAGAGTGTCATCACGGCACCAACATATACGAGGACGAGAATTAACGCTAAAAATTCGGCTGAAACAAGAATCCATAACACAGAGCTACAGAAAAAAGTAAAAACAAGAAATAATACGCATCGCACCGGATTATTCTGAGTTATAACCATTAAAGAAGAGGCTATAACCAGAGCAGCGAACACGTAAAAAATAGATTGTATTAATAAATCATGCATCAGGTAACCTCACTATCGGTAATCTTTATCAGCTAAACGATCGGCAGCCAGTTGTTTTTCCATCAAATCACCAACCGCCAGCAATTTATCCTTAGTCATTATATTTTGACCGCGTTCACTGATGTGATAATGATGGATAGGTGTTACCACTACTGAGTCAACCGGACACGACTCTTCGCACAAGCCACAGTTAATACATTTGAACATGTCGATATCGTAGCGCGTAGTTCGGCGAGAACCATCTTCCCGCTCTTCCGTGTCGATTGTTATCGCAAGCGCCGGACAAACAGCTTCACAAAGCTTACAGCCGATGCAACGCTCTTCGCCATTGGGGTAACGTCGCAATGCCAATAATCCGCGAAAACGTGGCGACAGCGGTGTGCTCTCTTCAGGGAACTGTACCGTAATTTTTTTCTTAAAGAAGTATTTCCCGGTTAGCATTAAACCGGATAACAATTCGAGAAGTAAAAAACTTCGCAGATAATGCTTGATATATCGATATATTTTTTTCATGAACTTACTCATTACTAATTAAACCACGGTTTAATTTGTGTCACGACCATCAGGGCTGTAATAACAATCCATACAATGGTAACCGGGATCAGTACTTTCCAACCTAACCGCATTAATTGGTCATAACGGTAACGAGGGAATGTGGCGCGAACCCACAAATAGACAAATAGGAAGAAAGAAATTTTTGCGAGTAACCACACAAAACCGGGTACAACGAAGAAGATATCTGCCAGGACAGGTATACCTTCAAACGGCGACAGCCATCCACCCATGAATAATAACGACATCACTGTCGAAATCAGGATCATGCTTGCATATTCTGATAAGAAAAATAGTGCAAAACCAATACCTGAGTATTCTACGTGAAAGCCCGCTACAATTTCTGACTCCCCTTCGGCAAGGTCAAAAGGCGCTCGATTGGTTTCTGCCAATGCAGCTATCCAAAAAACAATAAATAAGGGAAATAAAGGTAAAAACCACCAATGATAAATTCCACCCCGTTGGGAAAGAACGATTTCGGTGATATTCATACTACCGGCTGCTAATAATACCCCGACAAATGCGAATCCCATTGCAATTTCATAAGATACGGACTGTGCGGCACTTCGTAACGCGCCAAACATAGCGTATTTCGAATTTGATGCCCAGCCGGCAATAAGGATGCCATAAACACCCAGCGAACTAATGGTAAAAATATAAAGTACACCAGCATTAATATTGGCGAGTACCATTCCCTCGGCAAAAGGGATTACCGCCCAACCGGCCAGTGCTGGAGCCAATGCAAATAATGGGGCTACCACAAACAAGTATTTATTCGAACGGGTAGGAATAATGATTTCTTTGTGGATAAGCTTAATCAGGTCCGCAAAAGGTTGTAATAACCCCTTCAGCCCCACGCGATTAGGACCCACCCGCACTTGTATGTATCCGATTACTTTGCGCTCAGCAAACGTTAAGTATGCAACTGCAATCAGTAACGGAACAACAATAATCAGGATCTTAATAATAATCCACAACAAAATGGCGATATCTTGAAGCATGTTTTTACCTGTCTAGCGCTTAATATTGATGGCAGCAAAGGAGTGCCCTAAATCTACGGTTTCTGGCATTGCATTCGCTACCCATACGACATCAAGTGCTATGCGTTCGTCACGTTTAAGTGGCAATGTTATCTCAATATCACCTTGAGAAACAGTGGCTACATCATCTAATTTCAATCGATTAGCAGTATCTGGATGAATTCTGATGCATGCAACATCTGCAGCTGCACAGTTTTGCAGTGCTTCAGCGTTTCTAACGATTGGATCTGACCGGTAAAGTGGCCATTCTCCTACACGCATTAATTGATGACTATTTATGGGTAATGACTCCGGATAGAACGGTTGATATTTTATTTCCGAGCGCATTGCGCTAAGTGACCTGATTTCTTCCAGTACTTCTTCTGAGGAGGTATATTCAAAACCTGTAAGCTGCAAAAGGTTTGCGAGAACTCTCAAAATTTTCCAGGCAGGACGTGCTTCCTGAAAAGGCGGGTAAGCACCCTTCACGGTCTGCCATTTGTTATCAACGTTAATATAAGTACCGGATGTTTCGGCATAAGGTGCAATAGGTAATATTACATCGGCGTAATCCTGCATGGATTCATGATGAAACGCTGTAAGCATTACCACAAATTCAGCACCGAGCATTGACTGACGTGACTGGTAAGGATTCCCGAAATCAAATCCGGGCTCCACAGCCAGCAATAAATACCCTTTTAACATATTGTCTAACATTGCCTGAGCATCTAATCCTACCGGAATAACTTCTTTGCCAGCGCCTGTGCGATGCGGAAGCATTCCCGCCAAATTTGCACCGGCCGTATTTGCACCAGAGGTAAATCTGATGGTCCGTACCCCCGTTAAATTTTCAATAGCATGCAGAAGTGTTCGTAATAACGCCGCATCGGGATGATTTTCGAAAATAGCGCCTGTTACGATTGCAGCATTAGGTTGTTTCAAGGCGCGGGCAAAGGCTTCTGACGTCTCATCTGATTTCAACCCGATGAGAAGGCGCTGCAGCTCTTCAGGTAACTTCTGAATATCATCTGACAATGACAATAAGACTTTAGCGACATATAGAGGCATCTCAAGGGGCGATATTACCGCCTTGACATCGACGCCAAAATGAAAATCATAGTCGACAGGATTAATTGAATAGATTTTACCACCATTTCTGAACGCTTTTCTGACACGAACGCCGGCCAGGGGTATTTCTCTATCGATATTGCAGCCGAGTAAAAGGATATGCTCCTGATTTTCAAGTTCGGCGTATTTTAGCGAATTTAAAGTAACAGCCGGCAGATTCGCTTCGTCTCTGAAATCTGTCTGACGAATACGATGATCAAGATTGTGAACACCAAGCTCGCGCATTAACTTCTGCAACAAATAAAACTCTTCGAGCGTTGATGAGCTCGATGCCAGAGCGCCGAACTGCTCAGGCCCATGTTGCTTAATGACGCGGCTCATTCCGTCTGCTGTAAATTTCAAAGCCGTTGGCCAATCAACAGTCTGCCATTGACCATTGGCCTTTATCATCGGTTGGCCTGCGCGTGCAGGGCTATTTAAACCCAAATAACTGAAGCGATCACGATCAGAAAGCCATGTTTCATTGATGGCTTCGTTTTCTTTGGGTACAACTCTCATTAATTTATTACGTCTAACGTGTAAATGAACATTTGAGCCTAAACAATCATGTGGTGCAAGATTATCGTATTGAGTTAATTCCCAAGGACGCAAGGTGAAACGTGAAGGCTTCGATGTCAGGGCACCAACAGGGCACAGATCAATAATATTCCCGGACACTTCTGAGGTAATGCTATGTTGTACGTATGTGCCAATCTGTACTTTTTCCCCTCGACCGGTTGCACCCAGTTCCCGTAAACCGGCTACTTCATCGCCAAACCGTACGCAACGAGTACAATGAATACAGCGTGTCATTTCAGTGGAAATCAGCGAACCTAAATTATCATCTTCAACCGAACGTTTTTCTTCATGGTATTCTGACTCGTCGTAGCCAAATCCCATAGAAATATCTTGCAATTCACATTCACCACCTTGATCGCAAATGGGGCAATCAAGTGGATGGTTAATGAGTAAAAATTCCATAACTGCTTTCTGGGAACGAATGGCTTCTTCTGATTTGGTGAACACCTTCATTCCATCGGTAATTGGTGTGGCACAAGCTGGCACGGGCTTGCGACCGTTTTCAACTTCAACTAGACACATGCGACAGTTGGCCGCTACCGATAACTTTTTATGATAGCAAAAACGTGGAATATAAATTCCTGCATCATCAGCTACTTCGATGATCATTTTGCCATTTTCTACTTCAAATGTGTTTCCGTCAATTTCAATGGTGGCCATTGTTTAAAACCTTCTCAATTATGCGCGACGATCGAGCGTTTGTGCTTAATGAAATAGTCGAATTCATTATAAAAATTCTTCACGAAACTCTGGACAGGCCATGCAGCCGCTTCTCCAAGAGCACAAATGGTGCGACCTTCAATCTTGTCAGCAACATTTACCAGCTTTTCAATATCACCCGGCTCACCTAAGCCATGTCTGATACGATGAATTAGACGAACGAGCCAACCGGTGCCTTCCCGACAAGGGGTACATTGCCCACATGATTCATCCATATAGAACTCGGAAATACGATAAAGCGCATCAACCATGCAGGTTGTTTCATCCATGACAATGACGGCACCCGAACCTAAACCGGAGCCTGCTCTTTGGATACTGTCGTAATCCATATCAAGCGTCATCATCACGTCACCTGTCAGTACTTTCATCGAAGAACCACCAGGAATAACTGCTTTAATACGATTCCCATTTAACATACCGCCTGCCAGTTCCAGGAGCGTTTTAAAAGGTGTACCGAGTGGAATTTCAAAATTCCCTGGCTTATTGACATGTCCACTGACGCTAAAGCATTTGGTTCCACCATTATTTGGCTTGCCCAGCTTAAGGAACCAGTCACCGCCTTTTTCCATAATTACAGGAACAGAAGCGAATGTTTCGGTGTTATTAATTGTCGTGGGTTTACCATATAAACCATAATTTGCAGGAAAAGGCGGCTTAAAGCGTGGCATGCCTTTTTTACCTTCAAGCGAATTTAAAAGCGCCGTTTCTTCACCACAAATGTAAGCACCGGCGCCAAGATGATTATATAAATCAAAATCCACACCGCTGCCGAGAATGTTCTTGCCGAGTAGTCCTGCGTCATACGCTTCTTTTAGCGCACCTTCGCAACGCTGAAATGGGAGCCAGAATTCACCACGAATATAGTTATAGCCAACCGTTGCACCGATTACATAACCGGCAATAGCCATTCCCTCAATTAACTGATGTGGATTATTATTAAGAATTTCACGGTCTTTACAGGTACCTGGCTCACCTTCATCGGAATTGCAAACTACGTATTTTTGAATGGGTGCATTGCGATTCATGAAGCTCCATTTTAAACCGGTAGGAAATCCAGCGCCTCCTCTACCTCGCAAAGCAGATGTTTTCAACTCTTCAATAATATGCTGAGGAGATATTTTTTCGGCTAATATGCGACGCCAAGAGCTGTAACCGCCAACACTTTCGTAAGCCTTTAGTGACCAAGGGTCTTTTAAATGAAGCGTTCGATAACAGACTTGATTTTGTTCGATCGCAGCGATACTTTTGTCATTCATTTGTATTGCTCCAAAATCATGTCGATTTTATCGTTGGTCAAATTTTCATGATAATCTGTGTTAACTTGCATCATGGGGGCATTCACGCAAGCACCCAGGCATTCTACGGAACGAAGGGTGAAGCGACCATCATCGGTAGTGCCATTGAGAGGGATGCCTAATTTTGCCTCCAAATGATTAACTACTTCTGTTGAACCCCGTAATTGACAGGATATATTGGTACAGACGTTAACCAGATTTCGTCCTATGGGTTTATGCTCATACATCGTATAAAACGTGGATACCTCGTATACAGCAATAGCAGGCATATCAAGGTACTCGGCAACTGCATCCATAAGTTCTGGCGTGAGGTAACCATATTGCTCTTGCACAATTCGTAATGCACTCATTACTGCGGACTGCTTTTGGTCTGCAGGGTATTTTGCGATCCAACTGTCAATTTCTTTTATTCGACCGGGCGATATAAATTGACAAAGCAATTTTGCTGAATTAAGAGACATACTTTTTTAGCCTTAAAAAACGTTTACCTTTGTAAATTAGTTATCGGTCAATTTCACCAAACACAATATCCTGACTCGCAAGAATAGCAACACCATCAGCGAGCATATGCCCTCTAACCATCTCATCAAAACTGGAGAGATGTGCAAATCCTGGTGCACGAATCTTCATTCGATAGGGTTTATTAGCGCCATCTGATATGAGGTAAATGCCGAACTCACCTTTTGGAGCCTCCACCGCACTGTAAACCTCCCCTTGAGGCAAACAAAAACCCTCGGTAAATAGTTTAAAGTGATGAATTAATGCTTCCATATCATGCTTCATTTCTTCGCGTCTGGGTGGTGTTATTTTCTGATCATCGAGGCGAACTGGCCCTGGATTATTACGTAACCATTCAATGCATTGCCTGATAATCCTGTTTGATTGACGAAGCTCTTCGATACGTACCAGGTATCGATCGTAACAATCACCGGTTTTGCCGACAGGAATATCAAATTCAACTTTATCATAAGCAGCGTAAGGTTGTTTTTTACGAAGATCCCAAGCAACACCCGAACCGCGAAGCATTGGACCACTAAAGCCCCACTGCTGTGCTTCTTCTGGTGAAACAATGCCAATGTCTACTGTGCGCTGTTTCCAGATGCGATTTTCAGTTAAAAGGGTTTCGTACTCATCAACACGTGTCGGGAATCGTTCGGTAAACGCCCAGAGAAAATCGAGCAGACTGCCTTCGCGATCAGCGTTCATCTTCTCAACCTGTCGCTCACTGTGCCAGCGAGAAGGCTTGTATTTTGGCATGGAATTTGGCAAATCACGTGCAACACCGCCAGGACGGTAATAAGTAGCATGCATGCGAGCACCCGATACTGCTTCATAGCAGTCAAACAGATCTTCACGCTCACGAAAACAATACAGAAAAACTGTCATGGCACCAATATCAAGTGCTATCGCACCAAGCCATAAAAGGTGATTTAATATTCGGGTTATTTCATCAAACATGGTACGGATGTATTGAGCTCTTATAGGTGCTTCTACCCCTAATAATTTTTCCAGGGCAAGTACATATGCGTGCTCGTTACACATCATAGATACGTAATCTAATCTATCCATGTAACCAATGCTTTGAATATAGGGTTTCGTTTCAACCAGTTTTTCAGTAGCACGGTGCAATAGACCGATATGGGGGTCCGCACGAACTATTGTTTCACCTTCCAGCTCGAGAACCAGCCGTAAAACACCATGGGCCGCAGGGTGTTGTGGTCCAAAATTCAACGTATAGTTTTTAAGTTCAATCATTGCTTATTCCCTGATTATCCAGGTATCGATTATCATTTCGTATCACTTTGGGAACGAGTGTTCGCGGTTCAATATCAACTGGGTCATAAATTACTTTTTTCAAATGGGCATCATAGCGCATTTCAACATAGCCGCTGAGCGGAAAATCTTTACGGAATGGGTGTCCTATAAAACCGTAATCAGTGAGGATTCGTCTCAAATCAGGGTGATTTTCAAATAAGATTCCGTATAGGTCATAGGCCTCACGCTCAAACCAATTGGCACCTTTCCATATATCATGAACAGATGGAATTATCAGGTTTTTCTCATCAAGAAAAACTTTTACGCGCACACGCTGGTTCAGTGTTGTAGATAACAGATGATAAACCACAGCAAATCTGGGCTTATCGAGGACATATGCCCTGATTTCGCGGGCTTCAACACCACGAGAAAAACCACTTTCTGATGCAGACTCAGTTTCCCAGTCATATTCACCATAATATAAATAATCAACGGCGCAAAGATCAATTAATTGATCAAACGCAAAGGACGGATGCCTTTTTAGTTGATTTAACAATGCTTTAATTTGGGAAACATCGCTCTCAATAAAAACTTCACTATAGGCAATGCCTACCAGGGAAATCATTCCTTGTAGTTCCGTTTCTATTTTTTCAGCCAGGCTGATTAATTTTGTCATCTGCTTTACCTGTTCTTAATCTCAAGCATCAATTACAGGTTTTCGCCTGATTTTGTTTTGAAGCTGGATTATGCCGTATAAAAGTGCTTCTGCAGTAGGCGGACATCCTGGAACATACACGTCTACCGGAACGATACGATCACACCCTCGTACTACAGAATAGGAATAGTGGTAATATCCACCCCCATTGGCACACGAACCCATGGATATAACCCACCTTGGTTCGGCCATTTGATCATATACTTTACGTAAAGCTGGAGCCATTTTGTTACAAAGTGTTCCCGCGACAATCATGACATCAGACTGCCGAGGACTAGGTCTGAAAATAATACCGAAACGGTCCAAATCATAGCGAGCGGCACCCACGTGCATCATTTCAACAGCACAGCAAGCCAGACCAAAGGTCATTGGCCACATTGAGCCGCTGTGTGCCCAGCCGACCAGTTTGTCAACTGTGGTTGTAACAAAGCCACTTTTTTGCAATTCTGCAACAGCCATAGCAAGCCTCTAAAAAGTCTGTCATTTACGAAATTGGTCTTAAGGGGATGAAAAAATCACTCCCACTCAAGAGCACCTCGCTTCCATTCGTATATAAAGCCAATTACCAATAGGCCCAGGAAAATTAACATAGCGGAAAAGCCAAACCAGCCGAGCTTGCGCAATACAAGTGCCCAGGGGAAAAAGAAGGCTGTTTCCAGATCAAAAATAATAAAGAGTATCGCAACCAGATAGAACCGCACATCAAATGGTAGATGTGAGCTTTCAAATGCATCAAAACCGCATTCGTAGGGTGAGTTTTTGGCAGCATCGGGGTTATGTTTAGATAGCAATGACCCGCCGGCCAGCATAGCGATGCCAAGTCCGAGACCAACAATGATAAAGACAAGTATAGGCAGATATTGTGATAGCATAATTTTTTGTCGCTCGGGTAAATGGTGCCGAAGGCCGGACTCGAACCGGCACAGCTTTACGCCACCGCCCCCTCAAGACGGCGTGTCTACCAATTCCACCACTTCGGCATGATTAGTTATTGTGTTTCTGTTTTACTACTACTGCTATCAACCGGCACTGGAATTTTACTTACAGGTACACTGGTTTGCTGCGGTATTGCTTGTTTTTCTGCTCTTTGGTATTGCATTGAAACAAGATACGATAAGGACAAGCTGGTAACGAAAAACGTTAAGGCAAGCCCCCCTGTTAACTTGAATAAAAACCCGCCAGTTCCCTGACTACCAAAGACGGTGCTTGAGGCGCCAGAACCAAAGGATGCTCCAATGTCTGCACCTTTTCCATGCTGTATCAGCACCAACCCAATAAGGATAAGAGCGACTACTACATGAACCATTAAAATTAGTTGATACATTTAACAATTTCCACGAACTGTCGTGCATTAAGCGATGCACCGCCAATTAAACCACCATCCACATCAGGCATAGCAAATAGTGCTTCTGCATTTTTCTCATTTACACTGCCTCCGTAGAGAAGTGAAATATTTTTTGCATCATTTTCGCTTGATTGAGCAATTAACGCCCTAATCATCCCGTGCACTGATTGCACTTGTTCAGGGGTTGCAGTCAACCCTGTCCCAATCGCCCAAACAGGCTCGTAGGCAATAATACAGTTATTAAAAGCATGAGAACCATGCTCGCTTACCGCTTGTAATTGTCTTGCAATTACGTGCTCTGTAAGCCCTTCTTCACGCTCTTTAAGCGTCTCACCTACGCAAAGAATCGGTATCATATCATGTTCTTTGGCATGGTGGAATTTATCTGCTATAAATTTTTCACCTTCAGCAAATATTGTTCGCCGCTCGGAATGCCCGACCAACACATACTCGCAGCCATAGTCCTGTAACATCGGTGCAGACAACTCACCAGTATAGGCTCCGGCATCTTTTGGGTAGACATTTTGTGCGCCCCACCGAATGTTTTTATCGGCAAGGTAGCTGCTAACCATGGGTAAATAAATAGCTGGCGGCAATACAATACAAGTACTTGCTAAACCATCTGGCATGAACTCACAAAGCTCTTTTAGCAAGCGCTGGATCGACTCCAGTCGACCGTTCATTTTCCAGTTCCCTGCTATTATCTTTTTTCTCATTTAACCCTCTTTTACCGCAAGCGCTTGGCGTTAAACCACCGTTTGTTTCAGAGAGCAAGATATACTCTGCTTTTGGACGGCTGAAATATACCTAAATCGAATCTCATCGTCAATCGTCCAATCAAAAAACGTTACTTGTTAATCTGTATGATTTAGATAGAATCACTTTATCGAGGTTCAAGGAGGGGTATTGATGAGAGAGCTTGTGCAAAATTTGGTTGATAATATCAGGAAATTACCTGAGCCAACATTTCTAGTTCTTAGCGAAATTCTCACCCCTCACCGTGCGTCGTTTGAAACTGACGTTATTCCGCCCGAGGAATATGCAGCGCATTGGCATCTCATTAGATCGCTAATTAAACAATTAGATGAAGCTCACGATATTCTTCAAAGTGAGCAGCAGGTTGCTTTGGAACGGAATTCTTTCGCCAATAGATCAGAGCGCCTGAAACAAAATAAAACTACTATCAGATCTAAAAAGGCTACAATTGCTAAGCATCTGAAGGTAATTGATGAGCATTACGCCAAGTTACATGGTGAATACCGTGACAATATTCCTGAAAGTGAAAGCCATCGAGCTGTCTTGAATAGTAGCGATCATAATTCCCGAATTGAAGTGCTTGAGTCGCTTTCTAAAACATTACGAGTCAGACAAGTGTCACTTAAGCTTGAAGAGATGCGTCTTTTACTTAATGAAAAATCAACTCGAAAAAATGATATAATTAAGCAATTACTTCTTTTCTCAATCGACATTTCTTCTCTTGAGGCACAAGCATTACAGGGTCTTATTGAAAAAAAGCACGAGCGTTATACAGTTTTATCTAATCTCAAAAATGAATTTGAAAGCCTCAGATTTATTATTTCTAATCATATAGCAGCACTGAATGTTGAACTCATGATTGCTGAATTAAGAGCAAATATTCGCACTGTCGAACTATCACATCATGAAACAGTCAAGTCTTTAAACACGCTGACTAATAATGTTGGAAGTCAGGAAGCCTTAAGAACTGAGTATTTGAAAGCTAAAGCTAACGATAAAGAAGCATTTATTGAAAGTAAAAAGGTCGCTTTGAATTGTCAAAAATCATCGTACTTGAATTGGATGATTAGCAAAGATTATCTAATAGAGTTACAACGGCTAGAAAATGAATATGCTTTTGTCCAACTTTTACATAAAGAGCAATCTCAATTACAACATCGTGAAGCCCTGAATACACAGTTGCAGGAAACCATCTCAAAATCTCAAATTGTCTCTCGAGCTGATGATGACTTGGCGATAGAAGCTACCCGTTTATTAAAAATTTATAAAAGCGATTATTCCTCTGAAGATAAATCATTACAGATTTTACTAAGTGATATGGTCGAGTATACCATTCCTCTTCATGCGGAAATTGATGAACTTCATACCTCAATAGTGTTATTAAATGAACTGCAGGAAATTGATAATACAATTTTGCGCTTACGAACTGATTATTCACTAATTTCTGATTTGGATGATGAAAGCATTTTATCTTTAAAAGCTACCGCCAATACTCGACAGGATGAATTAAAAGGACTGGATTTAAAATTAAATACTATCGCTCTTTGCGTTAACAGTTTAGAAACAATAACTACATTGGAAAAATCTATAAGCGAACGTCGAGAAGAAAATAAACGTCTAATTAAAGAAAATAAACAAGGTGCAGAATATATAAAGCAAGCATCTCAAATGCAAAGCAAAATAAGTTCTTTACTGAATGAGTTGCGGGCTTTGCCTCCTGTTATAGTCGAGGAGCCTCAAATGCAGAGTGATGTAGCGTCTCTGTTGGAAAATCTGCGGGCTATGCCTTCTGTTGAACCTACTCCAGCATTCGCTTTAGAATCTGAGCCTGTTCGCAATGAAATTTTTCCTCCTGAAAACCCCTATGCAGAAACACTTGGTGATTGGAATAATAAAATTCGCGCACTTACTCATTTACTGCCGAAAGATTTATCGCTTTGGTATGAAAAGCTATATAGCGTCCTACTGGATAAAGCTTGCGATGAGAGTAGTTTTCACCAAATTTGCCAGCTTCTTCGCGATATTTATTTTGAACTGCAATACCCAATTAATGGAGATAACTTTAGCGTGCTCCGTGCTTATCAAAAAATGAGTCCCGCTCCTGATGAGGATTGTCAGGCAGTTATCGATATGAAGCTTCCTTTTCCTGTCGATATGCCGCTTTTAGAACAATTTGACAGAGACGATATAGCGGATGCGTTTAAAAACCTTTATACCCAACAGAAACTGCTAGAAAAAAAGCATTCTCGAGAAGCGCTTTTACTTTTACAAGCGACCCATAACTTACACCAACTGGCTGCGATACAAAGCCACGAGCACTCGGCATTGGCGAATCTAAAGACGAGTATGAATGATCCTCGTTACAAGAGCTTACATGATCATCGCGGATTTTTGAAAGTTAGCGAGTGGTTAGCCAAATTAGTGACAGCTCTGTTGAATATAGTCAAAACACAACCTGAAAATAGCTACCGTCAGCGTTTCTTTTTTGTTCCCACACGTTCAACAAAACTTCTGGAAGCCACTACTCAGGAAGTGATTAGCTGTAGTGCATAGAGTTTTTCGCTAAACCAAGACAGGCCTTTAGTGTATATGGCACGGTAAGAGGTTTTGTGTCTCTCATTACATCAAAACTTGAGAGAATAAATCATTCTCTTTAAGCCTCTGAAAACCGTTGAAAAACAGGGATGTTTTTCATGAGCGCGTCATGGATGACGACAGCGTGTTTTCAGAGGCTTAAAGAGAAGGATTTATTCCCGGCACGGAGCTCAACGCCTGGCGATCTGGATCAACCAAACCCATTAAATGTACTCCGAAAACTGGATGCCGTGCATGAAGCACGGCACATAGGGAAATAGAGCGAAGCTTCCCCAACAAGCTATTGTTTCGATTTAAAAGCTTTCTAGCTCAATTTGCAGTATTTCATCACGTAACTGTTCTGCATAGCCTGTTACCTGTTTACTATCCTGACCTTCCACCATTACACGCAAAACAGGTTCCGTTCCTGAAGGTCGCAATAGAACTCGTCCTGTTTTATAAAGCTCTTTCGATACGGCGTCCACCAGTTTTAATACTTTCGCATTGCCGGCCAGTGACATGGCATTTTCAGTTTTTATGTTAAGTAATGTTTGGGGTAAAAGTGTTATCCCTTCCGTCAATTGCTGTAATGTTTTATCTTGCTTCACCATGCAGGCCAACACTTGCAAAGCTGCAATGATTCCATCACCGGTGGTTGTTTTATCAAGACAAACTATGTGACCAGATGATTCTCCGCCTATTTTCCAGTCCTTCTCTTTAAGCGTTTCCAATACATATCGGTCGCCCACTTTCGTTCGGATAAAAGGAATATCAAGTGCCGCAAAGGCTTGCTCCAAACCATAGTTGCTCATTAAGGTACCCACAACCCCTCCATGAAGCAATCCACGTTGATGCCGTTCTCTGGCAATAATATAGAGGATTTGATCGCCATCGACCAAATTACCGGCAGCGTCAACCAATATTAACCGGTCACCGTCTCCATCAAGAGCCACGCCAATATCAGCGCCTGTTTGCAAAACCCGCTGTCTCAACAGTTCAGGAGCGGTAGAACCACAGTTTTGATTAATGTTAAAGCCATCTGGTTTGTCCCCAATGACGATAACTTCCGCGCCTAATTCACTAAAAACATTTGGTGCAATGTGATAAGTTGCACCATTTGCACAGTCAACGACAATTTTAAGACCAGATAAACGCGTTAAAGAAGGAATAGTGGCCTTACAAAACTCAATGTAACGCCCCGCGGCATCATTGATTCGTTTTGCCTTGCCAAGATTTACAGAAGGTACCGTTTGCAGGGGTTTTTCTATTTCAGCCTCAATGGCCTGCTCTACCGCATCGTCAAGCTTCGTGCCATCTGCTGAAAAAAACTTGATGCCGTTGTCTTCAAACAAATTGTGCGATGCACTGATTACAATACCGGCATTCGCCCTTAGTGTTTGGGTAAGATAGGCGATACCAGGTGTGGGCATAGGGCCTAATAAACTCACATCAACACCGGCGGCCGAAAGACCTGCCTCTAATGCCGACTCGAGCATATAACCTGAGACACGGGTATCCTTGCCAATGACCACTTTTTTACGATGGCCATCGGCCAGTATTCGCCCAACAGCCCAACCGAGTTTCAACATAAACTCAGGGTTTACATGGGATAACCCGACTTGTCCACGAATTCCATCCGTTCCGAAATACTTACGTTGAGCCATGCGACTTATCCTCTTTAGATTCTTTATTATCAGCCTGCCTAATTGCCAGAGCTATTTGCAAAGCTTGTCTGGTTTCATCAATATCGTGAGTTCTAAGCAAAGATGCTCCATTCAAAGCCGCTATGGTGCTGAGCGCGATGCTGCCAATCAAACGCTCATCCGCGGTTTTATTCAACAAAGTTCCAATGGTACTTTTTCTGGAAACACCAAGCATAATAGGTAAATGGTGCACTTTAAAGTGCTCCAGGTATTTAATTATTTGCAAATTATGTTGCACGGTTTTACCAAAACCAAAGCCAGGATCAAGAATTAGCTGGTCCCGCTTAAGGCCGGCCGCAATACAAATTTCAACTCGTGACGTAAAAAAATTATTAATCTCGGTAATTACGTTATGTTGATAAAATGGTGCCTCTTGCATCGTTAATGGCGTACCTTGCATATGCATCAAACAAACGGGTACCTGCAATTGGACTGCGGCTGTCAATGAAGAATGTTCTTTCAGAGCGCTAATATCATTGATAAGACCTGCTCCGGCAGCTATTGCCTCTCGCATCACCTCGGCTTTTGTTGTATCAATCGAAATACAAACATCACTTATTTCTCGCAGCCGTTCAATAATAGGAATCACACGATTGAGTTCTTCATCAAGACTTACAGACAATGCACCCGGCTTCGATGATTCACCGCCAATATCAATGATATCGGCACCTTCCTGCAACATCTGCTCCGCATGTTTTACCGCTCTATCGAGCTGAAGATAGCGACCACCATCAGAAAAAGAATCGGGGGTAACATTGAGAATCCCCATTAACAGCGGACGTTGTGGCAAATGAGGACTTACTGAGTTTGCCTGAAGCTGGCACCAATCCTTGAATTGCTGATTATTCACTTATTTTTCTCATTTATTTTTTTCAGGCAATGATTTAACGCTGTAATAAAAATGCAGGCGCTAAATGCGCCATACCAAAGGTAAATGGAGCATTTAGCGCCTATGGGAACCCATCAAATTCTAATGTTCACCTGCAGGGTCTTCAACGGCTTTTCCATTGACCGGTTTTATAGTAGGACCTTCACTGGGCTTACTCTTGTCAATTGATTGGATAGATTCCCAGTCTTCTGGAGGAGAAGGTGGTTTTCCAGCCATGATTTCCTGAATTTGACCTGCATCAATGGTTTCATATTTAATAAGAGCGTCAGCCATGAGGTGCAATATATCCATTTTGGCGACAAGAATATCTTTAGCGCGCTGATAATTTTTATTAATAATTTTCCGGACTTCTTCATCAATTAATTGAGCGGTTTTGTCAGAAATTTCTTTATTATGATTAACGCTTCGCCCAAGGAATACTTCGCCTTCTTCTTCGCCAAAAGTCAATGGACCCAAGTCAGATAAACCCCAACTCATAACCATCTTGCGTGCAATTTCGGTAGAACGCATGATGTCATTGGAAGCACCTGTGGTTACACTTTCTATTCCAAAAATAAGCTCTTCAGCAATACGACCGCCAAAAAGACTGGATAACTGACTTTCAAGACGACGTTTACTATGACTGTAACGATCTTGCTCAGGCAAAAACATGGTTACACCCAAAGCCCGTCCTCGCGGAATAATTGAGACTTTGTAAACGGGGTCATGCTCTGGAACAGATAACCCGATAATGGCATGACCCGCTTCATGATAGGCCGTCAATTTTTTCTCATTTTCGTCCATTACCATCGAGCGGCGTTCGGCCCCCATCATTATTTTATCTTTCGCTTTATCAAGCTCCGTCATACTGACTTTACGCTTATTGGCACGTGCGGCAAAAAGCGCTGCTTCATTCACGAGATTAGCGAGATCCGCGCCGGAGAATCCGGGAGTTCCACGGGCAATAGGTAAAACTTCTACTGTTTTATCAATAGGAACTTTGTTTAAATGAACTTTCAGTATTTGCTCACGACCGCGAATATCCGGAAGAGGAACAACTACCTGACGGTCAAAACGACCTGGACGAAGTAACGCGGGATCAAGCACATCAGGACGGTTAGTGGCGGCGACCACGATAACGCCATCATTGCCTTCAAAGCCGTCCATTTCGACCAATAATTGATTAAGTGTTTGCTCGCGCTCGTCATGACCACCGCCAAGACCTGCGCCACGATGGCGCCCGACAGCGTCAATCTCATCGATAAAAATAATGCAGGGTGCCTGTTTTTTTGCCTGCTCAAACATATCACGAACACGGGACGCCCCAACACCCACAAACATTTCCACAAAATCGGAACCCGAGATAGTAAAAAATGGTACTTTTGCTTCACCAGCTACCGCTCGCGCCAGCAATGTTTTACCAGTTCCAGGGGAGCCTACCAGGAGAACCCCTCTTGGTATGCGACCACCCAGATTCTGAAACTTGGTGGGATCTCTTAGAAAATCAACTAGTTCTTTAACTTCTTCTTTCGCTTCATCAACCCCTGCCACATCGGCGAAGGTAACTTTTACCTGGTCTTCACCCAGCAATCGTGCTCGTGAACGACCGAACGACATGGCACCGCGGCCACCGCCACCTTGCATTTGGCGCATGAAGAAAACCCAGACACCAATGAGAAGCAACATAGGGAACCAGTTAATAAACAAGTGTAGCAAGAAGCTTTCCTGTTGTTTTTCCTGGCCGCTTACTTCTACTTTGCTCTTTAATAGCTGCCCTAATAATGCATTATCCTGCATGGGCATATAGGTTACAAAACGCTGATTATTTTTCGTCGTACCTTTGATAACCTTATTATCTTCAATAGTAACTGAGTTAATCATGCCTTGATCAATTTCAGTTAAGAACTGACTATAAGGAATTTTTTCAGTTGAGGCATGACGCGGTCCAAAATTACTGAACACTGATACCAGCACAATGGCAATAATGAGCCACAGAAATAAATTTTTTACCATGTCGTTCAAAGTATTAACCTCGATTAGGTCGTATTGCTACGACGTGAACGATAAAGTTACTATAAATTATAGCCCTTCGCCAGCAAATAGGTTTCACGCGAACGCGCGCGCGACGCCTTGGGCTTGCGAATAACCACTCTTTCAAATTTTTGCCTTGCTATCTTAATTAGTGCGTCAAATCCTTCGCCATGAAAAATTTTCATAAACAAAGTGCCCCCAGGCTTGAGCATTCTGTCACCGAAATCAAAGGCCAATTCGGCAAGGTACATCGCCCGCGGAATATCAACCGCGTCAGTACCACTCATATTTGGGGCCATATCGGATAAAAGCAAGTCTATTCCTCTTTCAGGAATAAAATCCATTAATTTCTGAAAGACTTCATCCTCCCGAAAATCGCCTTGAATAAAATTTACGTCAGGCAATGCGTCCATCGGTAATATATCTAAAGCAATAATTGTGCCTTGACCATCCATTTTTTGACTGATGTATTGAGTCCATCCGCCTGGAGCAGCACCTAAATCAACGACCGTCATGCCAGGCTTAAGCAGGCGTTCTTTTTCGTCGATTTCTTTTAACTTATATACCGCTCTGCTGCGATAGCCTTCCGCTTGTGCTTTTTTGACAAAAACATCATCAAAGTGCTCTTGTAACCAACGTTTACTGCTTTTAGAACGAGACATACCTTTCGCGAATGCGAGAACCTTAATGCATGATACTCAAATTCGCTACCGTTTCCCAGCAAAACGTGCAATAATTTGCCATTTTCGAATCAGGATTTCATGTGAACACTACATTTAGACAATCACTAAAGGCAAAAGCGCATCATTTAAAGCCCGTCGTACTGCTGGGCGCAAAGGGTTTAACCCCTTCTGTCATTGAAGAAACCAATATCGCGCTAAAAACGCATGAGCTCATTAAAGTTAAAATTAATGGCGCGGAAAAAGAAGATCGCCAGTTAATAGCGGCCGACATGTGTGCGCAATTACAAGCGGAATTAGTGCAGTTAATTGGTAGTACCGCTATTATATACCGAAAGAATGAGGAGTAGTGGTGTCGGATTTAGAGTCATCTAAATCCTCTTCACTTACGTCATCTTTATTGTATTCAAGATATAACAGGTTAATTTTCAACCATAACGATTATTCACCCGAAGTTATAATGGTGATGATGAATAGCTAAGGAACAATCAGGGAAGGCTCCTCGGTATAAATCAAAGGATTAAGCCGCTTTACTAATCTATTGAAGCAAATTGTCCAAACAGTAATGGATAATGTTTGCTATCACCTTGCAAATACGAATGATTATCATTTATATTAAATGCCAACAAGAATAAAACAAGGAGTAAATGATGGCATTGGCATATGGCGATTTTCACGAGTTAAGTCATCAGTTGCGCTTTTTGTTATTTGAAATGGGTATTGGCCTTCAGCAAAATGCGGTTGAGGCGTTCATCTCTTCTGCTCATCGCAATTGTTTGCAACGATTACAACAAAGCGCATTAAGAGAAAAGTTAATTAACGAGCCGCTTCAAAGCCATCATGTCCATGACTTTCTTTATCAATTAAAAAACCGACTCGCATTAAAAAATGAAGATGCTGGATGGCAAATACTCCGTCAGGAGTTAGATGACAGCATTGCCAATGAAGCATTGGCAATGGCTTATCGCCAACGTTGGCAGCAAGAACTAATCAGAGAGGCGAAAGGTTATTTTCGCTTCTGGGATTGGCTGCGAGACGCGCATTCGGCAGCTCAACTGCTATCTTTTCTTGAGCAATGGGGCAGTCATCCGTGTTATCCGAACCTTAACCCAGGCTTTACGCGCCGGGAAGTCTTGCAATACTCGCCTGAATTTAATGCGCAAGTTAAGCTGCATTGGTGCGCGCTACGACGAAGCGCTGCAAATACCTTCTCGAGGGATGCGTCATCGTCATATAATAGCCTCATTGAAAAACACTTCCCGCATGAATATGCCGCTTTTCGTGAAAAACTGCTCTTTAAACAAAGTAATCCAGACGAGTTCCATCCGGTTCCCGTCCATCCATGGCAATGGCGCAATCGCTTGCAACAATCCTTATCCCCGTTAATTGATAAAAAAGAGTTGCACCTGATTCCTTATCATCAAATCACACGCCCCACCCTTTCATTCCCTACCATGATAGCCGGTGATAATACCTGTCGCATCAAGTTACCGCTTACAGTTGTCGCTCATCATGAAACGGCGTTATCAGCAGTGATTAATAAATTATTGGCACAGCATAATTACTATCACCAAAGCCTCTATTTAACGCAGGATCTCGCCGGAATTCAGCTAGCCACTCCCTCTAAACCCGACATTAACGGCCACCAACTGTCCCTGAGCTTGCACGAAAATCCTCATCAGGCCATAAATAATGAGGATAGTCTTATCCCGCTTGCCGCATTATTCACACTTTCGCCCTTATCCAGGAAACCACTGTTGTTTGATATTATTCAAGCCAGCGGATTACCTCCCTTGCACTATTTCAAGCTTTATTGCCAATGCGTTGTTTATGGTCAATTGCATTTATTGCTACACTACGGAATTGGAATGGAGGCTCATCAACGAAATACATTGGTGAGCTTTAAAGATAATCGACCTCAAGCCCTGGTTATCAGGGATTTGCGGGGCATCGCTGTGTGTAACAATGGGCTTTATCAAGACTCATTAGAGCCTGTCCTACAAGACTCAACTTTCATCACCAGTAGCCTCTCTGAAATAAGTAATGCATTTATCCAGGGCAATCTTTGCAACAATCTTGGCTTTTGGGTAACGTTTATTGGCCATCATTATTCACTCGAAGCAACCACTCTCTGGCAGATTGTTTATACAACAATAGAGCGTGCAATGGGTGAAATGGCAAAAACCGTTAAACCTGCGGTTTTAGCTGCGCAACGCGCATCCATTCTGCTTCATCCGTGGCAACAAAAAGTGTATTAACCGTGCGGATCGGTCAAGAAAAAGAGCCGCACTTAATCCCTGTTATTAACCCGTTGCGCCAGTTTCATGCCGGTTAATATCAACAACGTGACAGAAGCGCAAGTATTGTATACACTTGGATGTTACCCGCCACGATTACCCTTGCATGAGATTTTAAATTATTGTGTCAAACGTGCTGCTAAAAAACATACCTAATGCTCTTACGGCATTTCGTCTGGTATTAATCATACCATTCCTGATGTTTCTATATCATCATGAATACGTTAGCGCATTTTATTTATATCTCCTGGCAGGTTTTACTGATGGCCTGGATGGCTGGGTAGCAAGGCATTATAACTGGCAAAGTATGGTAGGCTCTTTTATCGATCCGCTGGCAGACAAGCTTCTGGTTGCTTCAAGTTTTATTGCCCTTGCCCTGATTGGCATTCTACCCTGGTGGCTTGTGATTCTCGTTTTTATGCGTGATTTAACCATTTCAATAGGTGTGGTAGCGTGGTATTGGCTCGTGCAACGTGAACTTGATTTTAAACCAACCTTGTTAAGTAAATTCAACACAACTTTGCAACTCACCCTCGTGACTTTATGTCTTTTTGAATTGGCTTTTTTTAATTTCCCTTCCTACTATGTCGCCACTCTGATTATATTAACGGCCATAACAACCAGTGTTACTTACCTCAATTATGTGTGGACTTGGGGTAAAAGAGCATGCTCTGCAAATAAACTGTGCAAATGAATCGCCAACTCGCCTTAGCAATACATCTTAACCTGCAAGCAACACTGGCTGATTTTTGTTGGGGTGAAAATCAATTACTACAACAACAGCTTGATAGTTCCTTATACAATGATGGAGAGCGTTTTCTTTACCTGTGGGGAGAGGCGGGGTGCGGTAAATCGCATTTGCTCCAGGGTTGTTGTCATGCCATGAGCAGCAACAATAAGTCCGTGGCTTACCTGCCCTTAGCACTTCTCAAGGAGTGGGGGCCTGAAAGTATTGAGGGCATGGAAGACCAGGCGCTTATCGCTCTTGATGATATTGAAGCCATTGCCTCTGATAGCGCGTGGGAGGAAGCAATTTTTCATCTTTATAATCGAGTGCGAGATAATGGCAAAACCATTTTGCTTATAGCGGGAAAAACGCCACCTGCTGCAACATCCATTAAGTTAGCGGATCTTCGCTCTCGTCTCACCTGGGGCCTGGTTTTTCAAATTCATGAATTAAACGATGAATTAAAAATTATTACCCTTCAAAGGCATGCTCATGAGCGAGGGTTTGAATTATCTGACAGTGTTGCTTTGTTTCTCTTAAACCGCAGCACTCGCAGTATGCACGCACTTTATCAACTGCTAAATAAACTCGATGAGGCCTCCCTCGCAGCTCAGCGCAAGATTACTGTCCCCTTTGTGAAGTCAATTTTGGGTATTTGAGGCTGAATTTAAAACCTTATTGATAAACTCTTCTCGATATACGACTTTAATTTCCTGCAAGTTAGTTAAATTTTCAAACCATAGTTGTAATTGCAAAACTGCCTGATTCAGAAACATGTCATAACCAAAAACCCGGGTACAATTGAGCGCTTTGGCTTTTTTAAGCAAAACGGTATGAACTGGATTATAAACGGTGTCCATTACCAAGCTCTCGGGTATTAAATAGTCTTCGGGGAGGGGCAATGTTTCATCTTGTCCTGACATACCGAGTGGGGTGGTGTTGATGAGAACATCATAATTTATCGATTTTATACTGATATCATCCGATTCATAGCCAGAGCATTGCAATTCCTGAGCAAGTGTTTGGGCTTTTTCTTTATTGCGGCTAAGAAAAACAACCTTCGCATGGCGCTCGATGGCTTCAACGCCAATGGCTCTGCCAGCCCCACCCGTACCGATGATAACCACCGTTTTTCCCGCCACGCACGCCGTATTTTCGATGGCATCAAGTGCCCCTTGAGCATCCGTATTATAACCTGCGAGCTTACCATTGGTGATAACAATAGTATTAACGCTCTTAATCATCCGTGCTTTGGGATGAATAGTATCAAGATAGGGAATAACCGTTTCTTTAAGTGGCATGGTGACACTAAGACCCTGAAATGGCAGAGATTTGATAAGTTTGAAAAATTGGGATAACTCGTCAGGCTTTACCTTGAATTTTACATAAACCGCGTTTTTTTCTAAAAATTCGAACGCACGATTATGGACAAAATGCCCGGCACTTTTATCAACGGGATCACCAATTAAAGCATAAATTTTTGTCTCTTTGTTAATGGCGCGAAAGCGATAAAGGTTACACATTGTCGAGAGCGTTAGCTGGCCTGGAGCGACTTGCCCTTCCTCATTAATGCAGGAATAATGTAAAAAGCTGCCAACAATTGGTCCAAGCACACGACTGGGAGCTCCTGCCTCTCCCATACAAAAACCCGCAAGCTTTATGGATGGCTCAATTTGATTTACAAAATTTAGCATTCTCAGGCAATCAAGCGTCGAGTGCGCAAAGGTTACTATCTTATAAATAGAAAAATTGTCATCTCGTAAGGTAGTAAATAGTTCGTTTAAGTTGGTCGGCGTTTGCTGAAAATCATGATAGGAGCGAATAAGCTTGAGAGATGGGTGAATTTTTTTAAGTTTTTTTGCAAATTCTGGTGCGACATCATATTCCAAATCAATAAAGTCAGGCTTTAATACCGCTAATTTCTCCAGCATCTCCAGTCGCATATTTTCAGCCTGGCAAAATAAACCGCCTTGTGCTGACTTTCGTAACGTGAAAATAATAGGCACGGGGCATGAATTTTTTAGTAGGCTTATAGCCGCCAAATCCAGTTCATCAAAATAATCAAGCCGTAATTCAATGGCATCTACTGCGTTGATAGCACGCTGTATTTGTTGATGGGCATCAGGGTATTTTTTTTCGGCAATAACGGTAATTAGCATGATTTACCTGGCGGAATTTTAATGCGAGTACCTTAGCGTTTTTTATTTAAAAAAGCACTACTTTACCAACAATGCAGCAATTTTCGCGACACCCCACTTTCAAACCAGGAAAACCAGAAAGCTGGGTGGGGTGTTTCTCCGGGCACGCGAAACCATCCATGCGCTTGATGAACGAAAGGGAACCTATTAAGGTAAAACGTTAAAGGCCATGGTTGACATTTTCGAGCGACAGGGATGTCTGCGTTTTTGACTGAACAGGTTCCTCTTTCTCCATTACTTCTTGGCCGGTGCTCGGACATCTATCAAAAAAACTCTGAGAAGAAGAGGTTCGCCTCAAAGAGAGACCCTCTGTTGGTCGATAAAACGAATTGGACGACTCACCCAAGGAAGATACCTGCTTGTTAGAGATTTCATCTTTAAAAACAGAATTATATTTATTTGCTGAAGATGATTCGAGAAGTTCAGCGCATCGCTCCACTTTGTCTTTAAGTCTCAATAACTTGCCTTGCTCTTTTTGAGCTTCTTCATCGTCACACAATTTATCGATTTTATCTTTATCCAGTCCCGCCCAGCGACTAATTAAATTCTCAATGCCTGGGCGTTGCACAAACCAATAAACACTAAGAGCAATCAAACCCACTCCAATACTTACCATTATAATGGGCCAAAATGCTGGTGAGACACTGGCAAGAAATAAACTGGCGACGGCCAAAGCAACTGTTTGCCCCGCAAAATAACCCGCACTAAAAAAAAGGATTCCCGAAATTCCCGCCGTTAACAGTTTCGCGATTTTCAAGTAAGGACGCTCATGCGCTTTTTTCAATGACTGCCTTGCTTCATCAAGACTTTCATACCTTTCAATAAGCATTTTGATAAGCTTTATGTCACTGTTAAGCGTCTCAATATCCTCATGAGAATAGTTGTTATCAATATTTTTTCGTAAGCGCTTGATCAGTTCTATTTCCTGTAAATAAACATCAACAACTTTAGAGGTGTTTTTTATATTAACACCCAAATTTTTTGATATCTCTACGAGATCAAACGCTAAAAACACCACGATGGATAGAACTGAAAAAATCAAACCGCCGAAAAATACAAACATCGGCGGAAGTGTCGTGATGCTTAAGATGGCGGTTATCCCATCAAAACCTTCACAAGCGCAGTAGATAATACCGGCAATTGTTAGCAAGACAAATTTTGTCCTGGCAAGCCACCCTGCTCTTTTTTTACTTTCCAGAGGCTTGTTGGCTGATAATGCCTGAGATAAATCATTGAGCATAGAAACGGATAGTAATTCCAGGAGAAAGTTGTCTTTCTTATCGGTCTGATGCTTTTTACGGAGCCACTTAACCAATAGTACATTATCCACATGAGACGTGTTTTTTAGGACGTCAGGAATGATTATTGAAGGACTTTGTCGCTCAATTCGTTGAATAATTTCCCGGGTCTTTTCACTTAATGGGATCTGACTAACCACTCTCTTCCTCATTCGATAGAACGAAAGATATTACGCTTATGATACTGGAGTTTTATTAACCAAACATTAAGGGGAAAAACTGAAGCGTTATCCTTTCAGGGCAATTTTAAATGCGAGTAAATATCTCGTCTTTGCGAGTCGCAGACGAAGCAACCCAGTGACCTTTATGAGCAATAGATGTGCTAATGAGCTTTTCCAAGGCCACTGGATTGCTTCACTTTGTTCGCAAAGACGGCATTTCCGATATTAAATGCGAGTGAATAACTCGTCTTTGCGAGTCGCAGACGAAGCAACCCAGTGACCTTATGAGCAATAGATGCGCTAATGAGCTTTTCCAAGGCCATTGGATTGCTTCACTATGTTCGCAAAGACGGCATTTTTTCCGATATTAAATGCGAGAACCCGTCTTTGCGAGTCGCAGACGAAGCAACCCAGTGACCTTATGAGCAATAGATGCACTAATAAGCTTTTCCAAGGCCATTGGATTGCTTCACTTTGTTCGCAAAGACGGCATTTTTTCAGATATTAAATGCGCGTCTTAAAAGGTTAATGAGTACAATCTGTCGACGAGTTATTCGCAAATGAAGTAATATTATAACGGTGTTTGCACGGGAAAAGCCGCAACAGCCTTTATATCAACGGGTTTTATATAATGACTTAACCGCGCAGAAATTAACCACATAACGCCACCAATCAGTAAAGTAACTATTCCTATGCAGGCAAACACACTAGTATAGAGCGTTAGCGACTCAATACCGGGTTGTACATTCTCAGGCAAGGACGTGAAAGAGGCGACTGACGCACCAATAAAGCCCGCTACAGATGAGGTCAGGAACCACATCCCCATTACGAACCCGGTAATATGAGCAGGCACCAGCTCTGCCACCATTGCAACGCCCAAAGCGGATACAAATAACTCACCCGTACTTTGGAAGAAATAGCTGGCTACTAACCACCAGGAAGACACCATGCCATTCTCATCATGAATAAAACGTGCAAAAAAAAGTAACAGGAAACTTACTCCACAACAAAGCATTCCCACAGAGAATTTATAGGGAATAGGAAATGAAATCCCTTTCTGGTTTAGTCGATTATAAAACATCGCCAAAACAGGACTCATGGTAATAATCCAAATAGGGTTTAATGCCTGGAAGCTTTGCGGATCAAGGCTTATACCAAAAAGGGTAGGCACGACATTGTTAACGGCAAACAAATTTAAAGAAGTCGGCATTTGCTGATAGAGCGTAAAAAAAATAATTGCCTCAACCATCAGAATAAATGCAACCACCATTCGCATAAAAGCAGGCTTCTCTTCTTTACGCATATAAAAAAAATAAATCCCCACCACTGCGGCCGTAATCAACCACACGAGCGCACGCGCTTCCATTACATGCTGCAAAAGGTAGGCAGAAAAGAAAGTAGCCAGCACTATCCCGGCTATGACTGTCAACCATTGCCAAAATCTGATTTTTTTATTATCAGCCGCGGTGTTAATATTTTGGACATGCCGGCGCTGAAACCAGTAATTTGCCAAACCTAATAAAAGCCCTATAAAACTTAAAAAATAGGCGTAAGGATAGCCATAATGCGTTGATAAGGCCGGACCAATAAACAAGGCAACCGTGGAGCCTAAATTAATTGCCATGTAGTATAAAGTAAATGCACTGTGCAGCCGTGGATCATTTTCCGTGTAACATTTTGCCAAAAGACTTGATGGATTTGCCTTAAACAACCCATTACCGACGCAAACAAGTCCTAATGCTAAAAACACATGCTCTTTGTCAACAAGGGCTAATGCCAGATAACCTAACGCAAGTGTGATTAGACCGAGAACGATGGTGCGTTTGGTGCCTAAAACTTTATCACCTAAATAACCGCCAATCGCCACCATTCCATAAACTAACGCAGAAAAGGCCCCGAAGGTAAAGTACGCTCTTGAATCATTAAAACCGAGAAATCGGATAAAATAGAGGGTTAAAATCCCTTGTACTGTATAAAAACCAAACCGTTCCCAAATTTCTAACATAAAAATCATGTGGAAAGCACGCGGTTGTGCACGGAACAGTCCCAGCATGTTCTTCCTCTTTCATGGTTGGCATAACTTAAGCTATAACACTTTTTTAAAGATTGCAATCAAGGTCTTAGAACGAATAATACTATTGCTCATCTTTTGCATTAATGAAAATTCAAGTAATTTCCCAATATCAATTTTCATTCAATATTGCTTGCTAGTCACTTACAACAGAGCTATATTTTTACCACTTTCACAAAAACAGTTAGAAATGACAAAAAAAGCGATTTACCTCGCTGGAGGAGGTGCACGAGGAGCCTACCAAGCCGGTGTACTGAAAGCTATCAGCACTATTCTCGGGGTTAAAAAAATTCCCTTCGATTTAATAAGCGGGGTTAGTGTCGGTTGCATTAATGCGGCCGTTTTAGCTGAGCATGCGCTGGATTTCCCTCGTGGTGCGGAAAAACTTGAACAACTATGGAGTGAAATTTACAGCCAGCAGATTTTTAATGCGAGCAATTATGAATTGAGTAAATCCGTGCTCCGCAACATGAGTAATATGATTGTTAAACAGAGCCAGTCCGGGCATCTGCTCGATACGTCACCGTTACACGATTTCATCACCCGAAACATTAATTTTGATACGATCGAATCCAACATTAAAAATAAACACCTGGAAACGATGGAAGTTATCAGTAATTGTTATGAGACGCACCAAACTATTTCTTTTTATCAACACCACACACCCGATTTTGAAGACTGGAATTACCCACGCCATGGCAGTCAACGAGCCAATTTGCAGATGAAACATATCCTCGCTTCAAGTGCCCTCCCCCTATTTTTTCCACCAGCTAAAATTGATGGTTTTCACTTTGGCGATGGCAGCATGGGGTTAGCTGCGCCCTTACGCGGTGCCATACGCTTTGAAGTAGACAAAATTCTAATCCTTGGTACGCGTCAGTTGCCAACGTTTGCTGATCCTGAACGGTTGCGTAATGGTGAAATCGGGTTTGCCAGCATTTTGGGCGGCATGCTAAATGGGTTGTTTTTAGACAACCTGGACAGGGATATCGAGATGGTAAACCGTATGAACGAGATAGCGCGCTTATTGTCCATGTGGAAAAAACGTCACTCACCCTGGCGGCCCATTCAAACACTGCATCTTCGACCCAGTAAGGATCTAGGATTGATTGCTCAGTCTCATTATACCAATATGCCAGCTCTTTTGCGCTTTTTGCTGAATGTTCTGGGGGCTAAAAGTCACTCAGGCGATTTATTAAGTTTTCTCTTATTTGAGAAAGAATTTACGCTTGAGCTGATTAAATTAGGTTATGAAGATACGTTAGCCGCCAAAGAGTCTGTGTTAAATTTTTTTGAACCTTAAAGTTACTCGCCATTATCAATAACTGGGAAGCAGAGGCATCCGCCGTGAACACTCCCTAACGGTCGCGGCTCGGTTATTTTCTTGAATAAAACACATAAACTGAGCCGCGACCGTTAGGGAGTGTTGCAGGATCTATCCGCCTAAAATGCATAGGTGCCTTCACACCCATCCAGCCTTTTTTCTCTTATTTTACGGAAATTTTTCTCGCTCTTTACACTTTTACTGATCATTTGTTACGCACTTAGACTTAAAAGTGAAGTATAATGGCGTAATTTTTTAAAATGACGTTGCATTATAAAGGGGAAGCGATGAAAGAGAGCGTCGTTAGTCTGAGTGATATCCAGGAAGCCTTTAATTTAGATACGTTATTAAATACCGTAACGTTACTTTTAGATACCAATGATGATTTCTTGCAATTAGCTCAATTAATAAATACCCATAAACCTGTATTACCTTTTTCCCTTTTAAGATTAAATGTATCGCTTGAAATGCTTGGAAATGAGGGTTTTAGAGAGGTAGTTAATGCCTTAAACCATTCATCCATACACGGCTTGCAACTGGTCTTTCCTACAAACGAAATTAGTGATAAATCTCTTGAAATCAGTGATGTACTTAGTGAAATTACAACTGCAGTAAATTATCCAATTGTCCTTGTAGAAAAACTGGAAGGCATCTACACCCCCATTTGTCATGTTGATTTCAACAACTTTCAAGATACTATTATCAGAAACATTCAGGAAAAAAATTGGTCGCGTCTCTTAAATGGCGAAAATATTGATGAACAAATACTGCCTGTCGAAAACGCGCATGATGCACCAGTTTTCGATCAATTTTCCAAAAAAATTAAATTAAAAGAATTAATAAACGCCCGAGGCCGTGTTAATGAAAACTATAATAATTACATTAAGCTCGAAGTCCAATCTATAGAAGTGGTACAACAACAAATTGAAGAAGTTGTTGAAGCCATAGAAATAGTTGAGCAGGTAGAACAACAAGTACATGAAAAATATAATGGCGAATTGATTGGGCATGACAAATTTTATGAAGCTTATCATGAGATTCTGAAGCAATATCCACCATCTGTTCAAGAAGCCATTTCCGCCGCTATTCAAACCGAATTATTCGGTAATATTCCTCATGCCATTAAATTCCTGACACCCACTGCGGCAAGAGAAATCGCCAATAATTATCCGAATTTTGCCTTCTTGAACAAAGAGAATTTGCCGCAGCAATTTCTGTTAAAAAAGACCGACCAAGGTGAGTTTGTATTAGATTTTGACCCCTTTGCTGACGCAAGGCAGACAAATGTATTCACACCAAAACCATCACCCTCTTATGAAAAAGAGCCCATTTATTCTCTCAATATGAAAGAGAAGATGCATAGGCTGATTAGTAATCCAAGCTTACGTTATTCTCTTTACCTTGCAGAAGAACAGCGTAATAATCCTAATCATCCACAGAGATTAATTAATTTATGGATTAAGTACGGGGATCGGGGAATAAAGCTGCTTTCTGATCGCTTAGATGAGTTTGATGCGGCTCACCCCGGGTACGTTCCATCTTTTTTATTTAATTATTACCTTGTTCATTTCTCACAATGGGATCATTTGCTATCCAATGGTGATTTTTTAAATGCATTGGCGCGAATCAAAGATTACGATAAAACCAAGCTGCAATGCCTGAGAAAATTCATGAAAAATACAGGCATCTCTCAACATAATTTAAAAGATACTGTTGATGCTTTTGACGTTTTTTGGACTGAGTTACAAATTATCTGCAAAGCTCATAACGTCTCTACTGCAGAAATTAATACCAGCTGGTCAACGCCTAAAGGTGGTAATCCTGTTGTTTACATGGAAAGGCTTCTGACTATTCTCAAGAATGCGAGAAATCTTAAAGAGCAACTGGATTGTTTAAAAGAATTAAAACTGGACAGTTACGGGGCTTATTACGCATCCAGGTATGAAGGGTTTAAAGTCGTCTCTAAAGAAATGAAATTAAATTATGAAGCGAAAATCCAGGAGAGCCTTCCCTTTAATCGCGAGTTTCAATTATATCGGACTGATTGGGAGAGCCTGCAAGACTTCGTTCATCAACAAGATGCCTGGAGGAAGCGGGATTATTTTTATCAACACGATCTTTATCTTATAAAAGATGCTCCTGATACATTCTTATCCATTGAACTGGAAAACCTCAGAAAGGAAGGTAACGTTCTTCCTTTTATTTCTGACAAAGAAGATATAATTCCACCCTTTAAGCTTTATGCGAATGATGGCGGTAATTTTAAAAAAATCGCGAGTAGCAAGCCCCCTCATAGAGACGATTTTTATCCATTAGCTTACCGTTTTATGGGGCAGCAAAATAAGGGCATTGCTATTCCGACCTATGCATCAGATTTTAATAAATTCAGCAAAGATTATTGGCCAGGGATGGAGTTTTATCCTATTATTTTTACTTCACTATTTTTTGTAACTCATGAAAGATACAAAGGAGCATCCCTTTTAAACTTGTTTAGAAATCTTGAGAAAGCAACCATTCATCCTGAAGTAATTAAAACTATTCATCAACACCTGATAAAGCTCTATAAACTCGATATCAAATTAAATGAAACTGAAGGAGAGGTAATTTGCCAACGCGTCAGCATGATGAATTCGGCTGAGTTTGAAAACGCGGGACATAATAAATCAACGTATATCGCTCAGTTATTTAGACAGCTTCAGGAAAACAAATACGGCGCTCTAAAATGTCTGGAAAAAATTGCAGAAGACCCTAATTGCAAATTGCCATTCATTTACGCACTTGATACAGCAGATTTCCTCTCTGCAAATCCCATTATTTCCACCACTTATCGTGATGATTTATTGCTTTTTTCAACACTGATTAATAGCGATAGAGATGAGATCTATTACAAAAAAAGAATGGATGACAAAGCAGCTCTTGTAATTGAAAATTTAAGAGCTGTAAAAAATTTTCTTACAAAAGCTGCTACAGAAGAAAAGCCTAATAATTTAGATTCTGCGTTTAAAATCCTGGTTCAATCCAGAGAACCCTTCAAATACGCTCAGTTTATTCCTGCCATGCACGAAATCGACGCTTTACCTGACTTTGATTTTAAAGCCGTTGATAGCATTCTTAATAATTATAACTTTAAAATTAAGGCAACATTACCTGAATTGTTTCTGCGCGATAATGCTGACCTGAAATTCTTAATGATTTCATTAATTATGGCCATAGATGAATTTAAAGAAAAGGGCATGCCTTCTAATTTTGCACGCTTAATGGCAGGTCCCGAAGATGTAACAGAGGCAATTGATCAGTGGGAAAAAGATTCTCAGGAGCATGCGCAAAATTGCTTACAAAGAAATGAAGAAAATGCCAAGGAATTGGATGCTAAATCAGAGGAATTAGAAAATAGAAAAACATTTCTTGATGAGAAAAATGAGAAATTTCAAACCTGGATGATGAAGCAAGCAGCATTATCTGGTTTAAGTTGTCATGAGCTACAAGAACGTTTAAATGAAGGCTGGCAGCAAGCTGGTGTCGCTTTATCCATTGTAGGTAAAGCTTTTTTGATGCCATTGTTAGCGAATTTAAAAAAATCATTAATCCACAATGCCTTTGCTTATTTACCCGAGATACCTTTCAGGGCAATGATAATTGCTAAAATAAGCGCCCTTAAAGATTTTGCTGATGGTAGTGATTTTGAAAAAATAAATCACATTCAGTCGCAGGCTTCTACTCTTGCTTCTCTATTTAATGAGTTGATAAGTCGCCCTAATTTTATAAAACATGCCGAAGCATTGATTACGCTCTTTCAGAATGCAGATTTTTCCGCACTGGATTATGTAACCTTGTATACCATAGTCAATCTGTTATTTAATATGCCGCAACGAAACTATGTGGGCATTTTAACGGCCATTTTCAACAAGGAAATCCTTAATAATAAAAAGAAATGTATTGAACTGACAGATACCATTAGCCGACTTAATCTGAATAACTTTCCCTCAGGCTACATTGAAAAAATTGCCGAACACTTTACAAAAGCGCCCTCAGGGCCTGAGTGTATGCATGCCATCAGCGAGCTGATACCGGCTTTTTCCAGAGATAATGATGATAAATTGGTGAAATTTATTATCAATGCTAACGCTCTCCCTTTTCCTGCTTTTTCTACCATTATTGAGCTAACAAAGGGTATAGAAACTAATCGAGATGTCATTTATGAATTGTTAAGGCACTTGCAATCTGATAATGTCCAAGCATTAACGACTTTTATAGAAAAACTGCTACCCTATAATAACAGAGACTTTATTCTTGAAATTATTGCTAAAAGTTTTGCCGCGACTCCTCATAAAAATTCACTAGCCCTTAACTTTACCCAATTGATAATACTTCTCGCCAATTTAGGAGAGGAGAATGTTGAAAAATTGCATGCCTTCTTTAATATAACAACGGCTAATATAAACTGCTTGTTTGATGGTCTAAAAGAAAGGGATCCAAATATCGCGTTCGATGTATTTCTCAATGAATTTGAAAAAGCGCCTTTCGGCAAACGTGATTTTTCCCAGCAGTTTGATGTATCTCAGGTTTCACGAGTGGTTAATGAATCACTCGATCTCCTTAATCAATCGCCATATCCCTTTGATTATCGCAAAAAGATGATGGAAGCCTTTCTTTTTGTTAATCAGTCCGGTATTGATCTGACGGTTTATACGAATAAAGCGGCAAAAGATTTATCAAATGCTGAAATAAAAGATTTGTTTACACAAATAAAATCAGGCAAGTTTAACCATCTTGATCCATTTCAAAGACGATTATACGCATTAGGCCTGATGCGGGAGGCTATGTATCGCTCCACCGGTCAATTCCCTTATTCTACTCAAATTATTGCGCTCATTGATTGCCTGATGCACAAAGGGGATGTGATATCCAACATCGATACAGGGCAAGGGAAGAGCTTGATTGATGTCATGAAAGCAACCTTATTATGGCTCGAAGGAGACAGGGCTGATATTAGCACGTCATCATTGGTTGATGCCAAACGGGATATAGCGCTTTATTCACCGTTTCTATCGTTATTAGGGATTCCTCATGCGGCAACTCCAATATCGGCCTCATCAACCGTTGAGGATTATCAAAAAACCGGCATAAACTTCAGTACTTTTTCTCAACTCTCATTATTTTTTTCCAAAGCGCGCGCTCAAAATAATAATGTGGGTGATGAAACCGATAAAGTATCTTTAGTGATGAATGAGTCGGATTTTTCAATTTTGGATGACCGAGTAATTTATCGTTATGCATCATCCAGCGATACGAGTCCTGGCATTGGAAATGACTGGATTTATTGTGCCATTAATGAATTTGTAACAGATTCTCGATTTAAACAAGATGATACCAGTGAGGCGCAGGATATTCGCGCGCTTAGGAGACATTTGAAAGAAAATGCCCTTCTTAATGGCAAATCAAGGAAACTTATCGATAAGTTTGATGACGCACAACTATTAACCTGGATAGAATCAGCCATTCTCGTCAATTATAAATTACGTGAAAATTTTGATTTTATACTCACGAGTGAACCTGAAGTTAAATGCATCAATGGGACGAATTATTTAACCCGAGCTGCAAAAATTGTGATGGCAGATGGCAAGATAAGCCCTGACTCCCAATATGGTAACGGTATTCAGCAACTTCTGTATGCCAAATTAAATAGCGAATCAGGTAGTGACGAATTTCTTGTTGAACCTGAAACCACTACTCTGCTCTCATCGAATAATAAAAATCTTATTGATTATTATCGCAATCAAAATGGGTTTATTTGGGGTTCTTCAGGAACCGTTGGTTCGTTAGAAGAAATTGAAGAACAATACTCTAAATACGGTTTTGAATTTTCTAAAATTGCGCCACATCAAAAAAATAGAGTCGTTCAGAACAAACCGGTTATTTCAGCGAATGAACACGCTTCTTTTGACAAAATGATCGAGCAAATCCATAAGAATAAAAAACAGCACAGTGCGATGCCCGATATTGTGTTTTGTAAGGACATTACTACGGCGAAACGGCTTTATCGTTATCTCCAAACCCCAGGTAAAAATACTAATCCCGCTCAACTTTATACAGGCTTAGGGAATGAAGAAGAGATTATCGTCAATGCGGCAAAACCCGGCATGATAACGATAACTACGTCAGCATTGGGACGTAATACCGATATTCTATACGATAAAAAAATTGGAATGAATGTATATGATACTTCCATAGATTCATTACGTCGTGCGGGTCAAAAAGCCGGTCGAACCGGTCGACAAGGATCCCCCGGAGAGGTGTTTTATTTCTTTAGTGAAGAAGATTTACGCGAGCGTTCACTTAAAGACATAAGCACACAGATTGATGCAAAATCACGAGAAGAGCGCGCTTTCACTGAAGAGCTTTATGATGTGCTTGATTATTTATTTAATGCACTCGATAGCGAGGATAAGGAGTTAAAGAAAGCCTGGGCAACCTATTATGCTGAAGTTGAAACGATGTATCATCATTTAAAAATCAATCATATCTACACGCAACAAAGTTTCGTTCGAGACGCTGTAACGCTTTTTAATCAGAAATTCAATCAGGAGATTTTAGTCGAAGACGTTATATTATCCCTTGCTATTCGTCATCAGCGTGCTCCAGAGTACATGGCGGCCACCAAAAAGGTCGAGCTATCGGATTGTATTTCTCCGGTCTTTATTGCTAATCATATGTTGCAAGTTAACGTGTCTGATGCAAGTATTGTAGCTGAAAAAATTCTCATCAAATCCAAACTTGAAAGTGTCTTTTCTCAAATGGAAAATCATCATTACGATGAAGTACTACGTAACTATTTTACTTTTTTAAATGGTTCTAATTTTTCTCAAAAAAGCATTTCTGAAGCACATCGGGAATTTTTGACGATATTTTTATGTGAGACGACAGCAACGTCTTCTAATCGTAGTTTTAGAGAGCGCTGGTTTGGCCATGAAAGTCGTTTGATGGCAATCGCCAATGATGATAATTATTTATTAACGTTTAAAGCCTTTTTAAAATCTGAAAATAACGCTGATTGTGTTTCTCTTGAGGACATGAAACCTGCCATTCTCACCTTGCTTCGCGAGTATTTGGAAACAGGTTGGTTTATTAACAAAACTAGAAAGACAGCTTGCCTGACCCTCATAGATACTATAAACAAAGCATCAGATATCGATAGCTTAATTGCGGCATTGGCAGATAAAAAGCTTGATGCTATCAAAGAAGATATCTCCACTAACAAAAATTCGTTCTGGCGAAAAATTAAAGCGATAAATGCCTCTGGCGAAAGTCGTTTTCAAAATTCTCTGGATAAGGCATTAGCGTTAACTGCAGCACTAACAGGTAAAGAGGCTTCCTCTGGTTTATTGAACGGGCTAACGGGTGCATTAAAAGATGTGACGCCTACTCCCGATGCTTTACATGTATTTGAACAACACAAAACTCTAGATACTTATTCCGTTGCGACTGAGTCTTTGCGTTTAAAGGATAAGGGAAATGGACGGGTTTTGCAGACGTCCATTGAAAGAGTATTACAAAGCGAGAAGCTAAAGAAATCCGTCGCTGGGATGGTGGGGCGTGATGTTTTCTTTAAAGTCGATGAGAAGGGTTTGCGGCAACCTGTGATAGAGGGTCCGGCGTTGGGTGCTTAGTGAGTCTGGTGGGCACGTCGCTCTCGCTCCTTTGCCCACCCTACGAGCTCACCCAGTTTCGGTTCATGCTAGGCTTTTTGACACCACCTCTTTGAGGTCGCGTGACAAATCTTGTGCTGCCAAGCGGGTTAATTGTGCTTTCATCAGTTTTTGTCGCGTTTCATCAAATCGACACCAGCGGGTGAATGGGGTTGCCAATCTTGCCGCAATCTGGGGATTTATTTTATCTAGCTGTATTAGCATATCGCCTAAAAAGGTGTACCCACTCCCGTCAATAGCATGAAAATTGCGGTGATTTGCCTGGGTGAACGCGCCGATTAATGAACGAACTTTGTTAGGATTTTTTAATGAGAACGCTGGATGCTTAAGCAATGATTTCACGCTATCCAGAGTGTCAACTGCTTCCCCACTGGCCTGAATAGCAAACCATTTGTCCATGACCAAATCATCCCCTGCCCATTGGGAATAAAATTCATCAATTATCACCTGACGTTTCGTTGTATCTTTACTATTGTTAAGTAAAGCAAAACTGGCAATTTGATCCGTCATCGTGCCGGCTTTTTGGAATTGTTGCTCGCATAACTCGAAAGCCGCTTTTTCATCAGCTTTCATCAGTAACCATAAACAAACGTTACGCAACTTGCGTTGACCATAAGCCTCGCCATCCATTGCATTTTTTTCTTTATTCCACAACTGCTGATAAATGGACTTTGTATCAGTAAACAGGGCTTGCCCCAATTGGGTTCGATAAAAATCGCGTGCGCGCTCAACCACCCCTACATCAACCTGTTTTAATCCCGCAATTACCTCTTCAAATCCAGGAGGCGTTAATAACTCAGCCTTTAGTGCATTATCTAATGATTCATCGTGCAGCACATGATTCAATGCGTTGATTAATGAAATGGGGATTTGCCAACTGTCAGGCTTGGTTTTTATAAAGGTGGTTATGCACTCCATAGCCAATCGTTGAGCCGCATCCCATTTGGCATAGCCGTCTGTTTCAAAACGCAGTAAAGCCACCAGTTCATCTGAGCTTTGGGGGTAAATTAATTTAACGGGTGCTGAAAAATCCCGTAATAAAGAGACGACGGGTTCTTCGGTAAGATTTGCAAATACAAACGACTGTTGTGACTCACGTAGCTCCAGAACCTCTTTTGCCACCGGCAATGGCTCTCCTTCTTTATTAAATAAGGCAATACGAATGGGTATGTGAAACGGTTTTTTATCCTGGCATTCCGGTGTTGGTGCACAAGACTGAGTAAGGGTGAGAGTTAAGGTATTGTCTTTATAATGGGAATCTACCTCAACGAGCGGTGTACCTGCCTGGGAGTACCAGCGCTTAAATTGAGTGAAATCAACCTGATTGGCATCTTCCATAGCGGCGACAAAATCATCAATAGTAACCGCGCCCCCGTCATGGCGTTCGAAATACAAATCCATCCCTCGTCGAAAACCTGCAGCGCCTAACAGGGTATGCTGCATCCGAATGACCTCTGCACCTTTATTATAAATCGTTGCGGTGTAAAAATTATTGATTTCCTGATAAGACTCGGGCCTGACAGGATGCGCCATCGAACCTGCATCCTCGGGGAATTGCGTGGCACGCAGCATTTTAACGTCAACAATACGATTTACATCACGAGAATTCATATCACGTGAGAATTCCTGATCTCTAAATACCGTTAAACCCTCTTTAAGACTTAATTGAAACCAGTCACGGCAAGTGACGCGATTTCCAGTCCAATTATGGAAATATTCATGAGCAACAACCCCTTCTATATCGGCAAAATCCTGATCAGTCGCGGTGTCTGGGCGTCCTAATATATATTTTGAGTTAAAAATATTGAGCCCTTTATTTTCCATAGCGCCCATATTAAAGTCACTAACCGCCACAATCATAAAGATAGATAAGTCATATTCGCGACCATAGACGTCTTCATCCCAGCGCATGGATTTTTGTAAAGACTTCATCGCATGGGCGCACTTATCTTCATTGCCAGGTTCAACATAAATTTTTAAATCAACTTTATTACCGGAAGAAGTAACAAACTCATCCGCGATTGAAACCAGGTTACCGGCCACCAATGCAAACAAATAAGACGGCTTTTTAAAAGGATCTTGCCAAATGACCCAATGACGCCCGTCTGCCTCGTCTCCTGAATCAATCAAATTACCGTTAGACAATAAAACGGGATATTTAGCTTTGTTCGCATAAATTTTTGTTGTAAAAGTCGTGAGAACATCTGGCCTATCTGGAAAAAACGTAATGCGTCTGAACCCTTCCGCCTCGCATTGGGTACAAAAGAGCTGATTTGAACGAAACAATCCTGATAATTTGGTATTTAGCTCGGGATGAATACGCGTTACGATAGTCAGGTTAAACTCATCCGGGCATTCATCAATTATTAAATTACCCTCTTCTAATCGGTAACTCTTTTCGTCAAGTGGGGCGTCATTGAGTTCTATACTGACAAGCTCTAATTCATCCCCGGCAAAGTGCAAGGGCCCCGGATAATGACGCTTGACTTCCATGCTATTTTTCACCAGTGCATGGTCATCATGTAAATCAAACGTGAGATAAATGCTTTCTATTTCGAAAACTGGCGCCTGATAATCTTTTAAAAAAATGGTTGTATCTGACATAGATTAGCTCCGGTTACAATAATTCTCGCCTGCAAAATTCATCTTTAAATAACGCATGAACGCCCGGTTGGATGCAAATATTCTCTTTCTTATCCACTGACGTTAAATAGTGAGTTGATTTTTTTTGGAATTTTTACAAAATCTGTTCTTAAGTACACAATTTGCTTCTATACTAAAAAATAAGAGATAGTGTCTCGCTTTTACCAGCGAAATGAAAGTGATAGCAAAAGAATAATAGCAGGAGTCAGTAAAAGGGGATAAGGATGAATACGCAAGATTTTCTAGCCAATTACACCAAACGTTTTGTAGACAACAAGGAAGAAGAGCTGAGTCTGGATGAGTATCTGGAGCTTTGTAAGTCCGATCCTTCCGCTTATGCCAATCCTGCTGAGCGCCTACTTATGGCGATTGGCGAACCTGAACTTGTTGATACGCGTCATGACCCGGTGTTATCACGCATTTTTTCCAATAAAATTATCCATCAATACCCGGTTTTCAAAGAATTTTTTGGCATGGAAGACCCAATCGAACAGATAGTAGGCTTCCTTAAACATGCATCTCAAGGTCTGGAAGAAACAAAACAGGTTCTCTATCTCCTCGGCCCTGTGGGTGGAGGCAAATCATCTTTGGCAGAGAAATTGAAAGACTTGATGCAAAAGGTGCCTTTCTATGCCATCAAAGGCTCACCAGTGTTTGACTCTCCCCTGTCTTTGTTCAATCCGGAAGAAGATGCCGAATTACTAGAGGAGCGGTTTAATATCCCTCGCCGTTATTTACGCTATGTGATGTCTCCATGGGCAGTTAAGCGTTTACAGGAATTTAATGGTGATATTAACCAGTTTCGCGTGATAAAAGTTAAGCCCTCGCGCATGAAGCAAATCGCGATTGCTAAAACCGAGCCAGGTGATGACAATAATCAGGATATCTCGTCTTTAGTAGGTAAGGTTGATATTCGTAAGCTTGAAGAGTTTTCGCAAGACGACCCCGATGCCTACAGTTATTCAGGCGGGCTATGCCGCGCTAACCGGGGTATGCTCGAATTTGTCGAGATGTTTAAAGCCCCCATTAAAGTATTGCACCCCTTGCTGACCGCAACCCAGGAAGGCAATTACAATGCTACTGAAGGGCTATCGTCCATTCCTTTTGAGGGCATCATCCTCGCGCACTCCAATGAGTCAGAATGGCAATCTTTTCGTAACAATAAAAACAATGAAGCGTTTATCGACCGGATTAATATCGTTAAAGTTCCTTATTGCCTGAGAATCTCGGAGGAGCTTCGTATTTATCAGAAACTTCTGGATACCAGCTCACTTATTAATGCCCATTGTGCGCCCGGTACCCTTGACATGCTTGCTCAATTTTCTGTGCTAACCCGTTTAAAAGAGCCGCAAAATTCCAGTATTTATTCCAAAATGCGGGTATACAATGGTGAGAGCTTGAAAGATACCGATCCCAAAGCCAAATCCTATCAGGAATACCGGGATTTCGCTGGTGTTGATGAGGGAATGAGCGGAATCTCTACCCGTTTTGCCTTTAAAATTTTATCAAAGGTGTTCAACTTTGATCACAGTGAAATTGCCGCAAATCCGGTTCATTTGCTCTATGTGCTGGAACGCCAAATTGAGCAAGAGCAGTTTGGGCAAGAGTTACATGAAAAATATTTGAACTTTATCAAAGAGTATTTATCCCCTAAATATGTCGAGTTTATTGGCAAGGAAATTCAAACCGCCTATCTCGAATCCTATTCTGAATATGGGCAAAATATTTTTGACCGCTACATCACTTATGCGGACTTCTGGATTCAGGATCAGGATTATCGCGATCCTGACACCGGCGAAATTTTTGACAGGGCCTCATTAAATACGGAGCTCGAAAAAATTGAAAAACCGGCAGGTATTTCCAATCCGAAAGATTTTCGTAATGAAGTGGTCAATTTTGTCTTGAGAGCACGTGCTAATTATCAAGGTAAAAATCCCATATGGAACAGCTATGAAAAGTTAAGAGCGGTCATTGAGAAGAAAATGTTCACCAACACAGAAGATTTATTACCTGTTATCTCCTTTAATGCCAAAGCCTCTGAAGACGATAAGAAGAAGCATGAAGAATTTATTTCACGCATGGTAGAAAAGGGTTACACCAGAAAACAGGTCAGATTGCTTTGTGAGTGGTATTTACGGGTACGTAAATCACAATAGGCAGGACAACTTATGTCGCAATTTATTGACCGACGAGAAAATGCCGGCAAAAAAAGCACGGTGAATCGCCAGCGTTTTCTGCGTCGCTATAAAAATCAAATCAAGCGCGCGGTGTCTGATGCTGTTGGAAAGCGCAGCATTACTGAAATTGATCAGGGCGAAAAAATCAGCATCCCTGCCCAGGATATTTCAGAGCCCCGTTTTCATCGTGGCCAAGGTGGGCGTATAGAAAGGATATTACCTGGCAATGATCAATTCATCACCGGCGACAGGATCAAGCGCCCTGGCGGCAATGAAGGAGGTGGTGGCGGCAACCAGGCCAGCAAGGATGGTGAAGGCGAGGATGAGTTTGTATTCCAGTTATCACGAGAAGAATTTCTGGAATTATATTTTGAAGATCTGGAACTACCTGATTTGATTAAAAAGGAGTTGGCGCGCATCACGACCTTTAAAACCGTGCGCGCAGGTGTCAGTACATCCGGGGTACCAACCAATATCAATATCCTGCGCTCGATGAAACAGGCCACCGGACGACGAGTGGCTCTGGCCTCGCCATACAAACGTGAGCTTCGCAAAATCGAAAACCAGTTATTAGAGATTGAGGCGTCTCCGACGCCTGACGAGAAAGAAATAATACGGCTGCGTCAGGAAATCGAGCTTTTTAAAAAGAAAATCAATGCTGTTCCTTTTATTGATACCTTTGATTTACGGTATAACAATAGAGTCCGTATACCCTCTCCGGCCACCATGGCTGTTATGTTCTGCATCATGGACGTGTCAGGCTCTATGGATGAGGCAAAAAAAGATATAGCCAAGCGTTTTTTTATTCTGTTATATCTTTTTCTCACCAAAAACTACGAAAAAATCGAATTGGTTTTTATTCGACACCACACGTCTGCAAAAGAAGTGAATGAAGAGGAATTTTTTTATTCCCGTGAGACAGGTGGCACGGTGGTTTCAAGCGCTCTTGAATTGTTAAACACGGTAATTGAAGCGCGCTATCCTCCGTCTGCGTGGAACATTTACGTCGCTCAGGCCTCCGATGGTGATAACTGGAATGCTGACTCACCTTATTGCCAGGAACTACTCCAGGAAAAACTCATGCCCCTGCTGCAATATTTTGCGTATATCGAGATAATGCCGCGGCATCACCAGAGCCTTTGGGAGGTATATCAACAAGTGCAAGAAGCCTATCCAAACTTCGCCATGGAAAATATTGATACCGTAGCTGATATTTATCCGGTATTTCGGGAGTTGTTTAAAAGGAAAATGGCATGAAGAAAAAACCCTTATCAACTGGCGCTGAATGGACCTTTGAACTAATCCAGGCATACGATAAAGAAATTGCGCGCTTAGCTCGCGATTTTAAATTAGACACTTATCCCAATCAAATAGAGGTTATTACTGCTGAACAAATGATGGATGCCTATGCATCTGTTGGTATGCCTATAGGCTACCACCATTGGTCGTTTGGCAAACATTTTGTCGGGGTTGAAAAGAGTTATCAGCGAGGAGAAATGGGCTTGGCCTATGAGCTCGTTATTAATTCCAACCCTTGTATTTCTTATCTCATGGAAGAAAATACCATGGCAATGCAAGCCTTGGTAATTGCGCATGCCTGTTATGGCCATAACTCTTTTTTTAAAAATAATTATCTCTTCAAAATGTGGACGTCCGCTGATGCAATTATTGATTACCTTGTATTTGCTCGCCATTACATTAGCGAATGTGAAGAACGCCATGGCATTGATGAGGTTGAAAGCATTTTGGATGCCTGTCATGCGTTAATGAATTACGGCGTTGACCGGTATAAACACCCAACCGTTTTATCGATTCAGGAAGAGAAAATTCGGCAACAGAATCGTGAAGTCTATTTGCAATCCCAGGTCAATGAGTTATGGCGCACTATCCCTGAGAATAAGCACGCTGATGGAAAGGGTAAGCACCGGCGCTTTCCCGAGGAGCCACAAGAAAATATTCTCTACTTTATTGAAAAAAACGCGCCCTTATTACAGTCCTGGCAGCGTGAAATAGTACGCATTGTCCGTAAAGTTGCCCAATATTTTTATCCGCAAGGACAAACCAAGGTAATGAATGAAGGCTGGGCATGCTTCTGGCATTATACCCTGATAAATGGTCTTTACGATGAGGGGCTGGTTACCGATGAATTTATGTTGGAAATTTTGCAAAATCATACCAACGTAATTAGACAACCTGCCTTTAATAGCCCTTACTTCAATGGGATTAACCCCTATACATTAGGGTATCATATGATGCAAGATATAAAACGCATCTGTCAAAATCCTACAGAAGAGGACAAGCAGTGGTTCCCCTACCTGGCCAATACTGATTGGTTAACCAGTCTTGACTCCGCTATGCGTAATTACAAAGATGAAAGTTTTATTGCGCAATATTTATCGCCACACCTAATCCGTGATATGAAATTATTCCATGTAGTGGACGATGACCGTCATCCTGAGCTACTAGTGAGCGCCATCCATAATGAACCTGGCTATCAGTCAATTCGGGAAGCCTTGTCCCGCCAACATAATTTGGGCTATCTGGAACCGGATATTCAAATTTTTTCTGTTGATACCGAGGGAAACAGAGCACTCACTCTGCACCACACTCAGCTTGATAGAATGCCATTAGCAGACAACACTGCTGAAGTTTTAAAACATCTCCATGTCTTATGGAAATTTCCCGTTAAACTCCAAACCCTTGATGCACAAGGTCAAGTTATAGCCGAGCATCATTGCCCACCAGAGCCCAAGGAATCCCATCAAAAAGAGACGGATTAATTCGGGTTAGACAATAGCAATGTCTTCTCGAAAAATACTGGAGAGGGTTTCCGAATGCCCATTACGTTCAAGCATGTAGCAGTAATTTTGGCGTTTTACGGGATCGTGTTCTTTAGCACATAACTCTTGATAAACAGCAATTACATTATTTTCTTTCGTATTGCCAGCAACGGCAATTAGAGGCATTAACAAGCTTAATAAAATTATCTTTTTCATAGATTTCCTTTTGGTTAAGGTAGTCACACCATTGAAAAACAGCATCAAAACAATGGCATGACCTATCAAAAATAATTAAGCTGCGTTTCCTGCTTTTTCAGCTTTTCTGGCATTTTTTTGATGCGCTTTCCATTCTTTGTCTTTAGCAAAAACATAGCAAGCGGCTTCTTCGATAAAGAAACTGATGTCGTCAATTTTTGACCACTGGCAATAAGCCTCAATCTTTTGCAGCACTTCACTGCTCAATTCTACTTTAACTTTCTCTTTTTGGTTAAAACGTGCTTTCGATATGAGAGCCATTATATTCCTCTTTTTTTTATCAAATTGTTAATAGAGATTTAAATATGTTCAGGTATACAGCATTTAAACACAAATATAGCGATACCACATATTTTTTACTATAAAAAGCAGGAGAAGTCATTAACTTTTTCATTTTTCGAGTTATATTTCAACTCTTTTTAAACGGTAAAGCGGCTCTTTAAGGGGGTAGAGATAATGGTACAACAACAGAATAAATTTGCCTGTTTGGCTTTAAGCGGCGGGATGGACTCTACCTCGTTATTAATTCATTTACTGGCAAGAAATTATCAGGTGACTGCTATTTCATTTTTGTATGGCCAAAAGCATAGTATTGAGATTAAATATGCTAAAGACATCATTCAATATTTGCACGCGAATGGCTATAAAATAAATCATCAGATAATTACATTAGATGGTCTTGAAAAATTACTGCATTCGGCATTAGTTGAAGACGGGGAGGATGTACCCGAAGGTCACTATGCTGAAGAAAATATGCGAGCAACCGTGGTGCCTAATCGCAACAAAATTTTTATTTCAATTCTGCAATCAGCTGCACTTTCAATTGCATTAAAAGAAAAAGAAAAAACCGTGGTTGCGATGGGAATTCAAGCAGGCGATCACACAATTTACCCGGATTGCCGTCAGGAATTCATTGATTTTGATTATCAGGCTTATCTTTCCGGGAATTGGGACGCAGACCAGGTCACTACTTATTTACCCTATATCAATAGGGATAAATATGGAATTTTGCAAGATGGTTTACAATCCTGTGCCACGTTGAATATAGATTTTGATGAGGTTTATAAACGAACGATTACTTCTTATAAACCAAACGATGAAGGGATTTCAGATTATAAATCAGCCTCTTCTGTAGCACGTATTGAGGCATTTCTGAAATTAAATAGAGAAGATCCCATTGTTTATGCGGATGAGTCAGGAATTGTTGGTTGGGATATTGTAAAAGCCCACGTGATGAAGGTACTGGGTAAGTAAACCGGTGGGCACGCCGCTACGCGCCTTTGCCCACCCTACCACCCCGAAGAAATCAATCCAACGTAGGGTGGGCAAAGAAGCGACAGCGACGTGCCCACCAAAACAACACCCGCAAAAACCAAATCCAACGTAGGGTGGGCAAAGAAGCGACAGCGACGTGCCCACCAAACAACACCCGCAAAAATCAATCAACGTAGGGTGGGCAAAGAAGCGACAGCGACGTGCCCACCAAAACAACACCCACAAAAATCAATCCAACGTAGGGTGGGCAAAGAAGCGACA
>JAUXWR010000445.1 GCA_030680075.1 Legionella sp. | reverse complement strand
CGCGGTGATGCCGCCGCTCACTTTCGCAAACCCCCTGTATCCCCCTTTGCCAAAGGGGGACCAGGCGTGGTGCTCCGCGCGTGTCCCATCACTGCGCCGGCCCTCCCTTGTACGGATGCGCCGCCTCGACCAACCGCTGCGCCAGCCTGGTGTGCCGCTCTCGGACGCCGACATTACGCACCGCGATCGCCGCGGCCTTGCGGCTGCCGACGATGACCACAAGCCGCCGCCCGCGCGTGATCGCCGTGTAGAGCAGGTTGCGCTGCAGCAGGACGTAGTGCTGCGTGTGCAGCGGGATGACGACCGCCGGGTACTCGCTCCCCTGCGACTTGTGGATCGAGCAGGCGTAGCCGAGGACCAGTTCGTCCAGGTCGGCGTAGGAATACACGACCGGGCGGCCGTCGAAGAGCACCGTCACCTCCTGCGCCTCCGGGTCGGTCTCGTCGATCCGGCCCAGGTCCCCGTTGAAGACCTCCAGCTCGTAGTTGTTGCGGATCTGCATCACCTTGTCGCCGGCGCGAAACAGCCTCCCGGCGCGCCCGACCTGTTCGCCCCGCGGGTTGAGCAGCCCCTGAAGTTCGGCGTTGAGGTTGACCGTGCCGAGGAGTCCCTTGTGCATCGGCGTGAGCACCTGGATGCCCTCCAGTGGATCGACGCCGAGCCGTTGCGGGATCTCGTGCCTGACGAGCCGTTTGATGGCGTCGAGGATGGCCTCGGGCTCTTCGCGGGCGATGAAATGGAAGTCGCCCGGCCCCGCGAGCAAAGGAGTGGCGGGCCCGGCCTGCGGGACTGACGGCGGCGCATCCCCGGAGCCGGCGCCCTGCGGCAGCCGCCCGCTGTTGACGCGGTGCGCGTTGACCACGATCTGACTCTGCTCCGCCTGGCGGAAGATCTCGGTCAGCGCCGCGGTCTCGAGCACGCCCGAGCGGATCAGATCGCGCAGGACGCTCCCCGGGCCGACCGACGGGAGCTGATCGACATCCCCGACGAGGATCAGCCGGCAGCCGGCCGGGATCGCCTTGAGCAGGTGGCCGAAGAGCGGCAGGTCGACCATCGACATCTCGTCGACGATGATCAGGTCCGCCGCGAGGCGACGCGCGCCGTTGCGGTCGAACTCGCCGCGGCGCGGGTTGAACTCGAGCAGACGGTGGATGGTCCTGGCCGGGCGCCCGGTGGCCTCCTCCATGCGCTTGGCGGCCCGCCCGGTGGGGGCGCAGAGCAGAACCCGGTCGCCGA
>JAUXWR010000430.1 GCA_030680075.1 Legionella sp. | reverse complement strand
ACGGCACCATCTACGCCTTGCATCGCCCCAGCGAAGCGAAACCGCCGCAGGACGGCGACCCGATCGTCGTAATCGACCCCAAGGGCAAGATTCTGCGGTCGTTCGGCAAGGGCATGTACACCATTCCCCATGGCATCAAAGTCGACCCGGACGGCAACGTCTGGACGATCGACTCCTCGACTTCGATGGTCCTCAAGTTCTCGCCCGAGGGCAAGAAGCTGATGGAGATCGACATCGGCGGCATTCCAGATCCCAAACGCGCCTTCTGCGGCGCGACCGACATCGCCTTCGCCAAAAGCGGCCACCTGTTCATCTCCGACGGCTACTGCAACAGCCGCGTGATCGAATATGCGGCCGATGGAAAAAAGCTGAAGGAATGGGGCGAGAAGGGGACCGGACCCGGCCAGTTCATGAACGTGCACGCCATCTCGATCGCCGAAGACGGCACGCTCTATGTTGCCGACCGTGAGAACGGCCGCGTGCAATGGTTCGATCAGACCGGAAAATATCTCGGCGAAAAGAAGTTCGGCGGACAGTTGTTCTCCGTCATCGCCGCGCCCGATGGGGGCGTTTACGTGGGCACGCAGCCACGCGATGCGGAATTCGCGACCGATCCGTTCCTGTTCAAGTTTGATCCCAAGAGCGGCAAGGTCATCGGCAAGATCGACATGCCGGCGCATCAAATCTCGCTGGGTCCGAACGGCGCGCTCTATCCCGGCACACGCCGCCGGGGCGTCCAGATCTTCCAGCCGAAGTAACTAAGCGCGTTTTCGCGTGGATTTCGTTGTGCGCTTCGCGGCCTTTTTTGGCGGCGGGGCGCGCAGTGTTTTCACCTTCTCTTTGAAGGTAGCGACCACCTGGACATAGATGTCGCGTTTGAATCCGACGATCAGCTTGGGCAGCTCTTCGAAGCGCACCCATTTCCAGGCCGCGAATTCACGGTGTTCCGTCGCGATGTCGATGTCCGCATCTTGCCCGGTGAATTGCATCAGGAACCACTTTTGTTCCTGTCCGCGATACTTGCCCTTCCAGACCTTTTTCTGAAGGTCGGCGGGCAGATCGTAGCGCAGCCAAGTCCGCGACACCGCCAGAATGCGCGCCTTGTCCGTGCCGGTTTCTTCCTGAAGTTCGCGCAAGGCGGCGGCGCGCGGAAGTTCATTCTTATCGATGCCGCCTTGGGGCATTTGCCAC
>JAUXWR010000421.1 GCA_030680075.1 Legionella sp. | reverse complement strand
GAAGTCGGATGTGCCCGCAGCCGAGATGGAGTCGGGTCATCGGGCAGGTGTCCACCGCCGCGAAATGACGCGGTCATCGACGACGTCGCCATAGCCGTAGTCGTCGTAGGCGAGATCGTAGCGGACCATGAGGCGCGCCAGTTCGGGGGCCAGGGTCCTTGCCTTCCAGCCGAGTTCGGCCGTCGCCTTCGCCGGGTTTGCGCGCAGCCGCTCGACCTCAAGTGGCCGGTAGTGAATGGGATCGACCGCAACTCGGACATCACCGCTCCGTGCATCACGCCCGACCTCGGCCGAGTCGGAGCCCGACCACGTGATCGCAATGCCGATGACGCTAAAGCAGAGTTCGACGAAGCTCCGCACGCTGTAGGAGACGCCGGTGCCGATGACATAGTCGCCGGGCTTGTCTCGCTGCAGCATGCGCCACATCGCCTCGACATATTCGGGGGCGTAGCCCCAAGCGCGCTCGGCGGAGAGATTGCCGAGTTTCAGCACCGCCTGCTCGCCGCGCGCGATGCGCGCCACCGCCTGGGTGATCTTCTTGGTCACGAAGTTCCGGCCGCGGCGGGGCGATTCGTGGTTGAACAGAATGCCGTTGGAGGCGTGCATGCCGTAGGCGTCGCGATAATTGACCGTCGTCCAGTAGGCGAAGAGCTTGCCGGTCGAATAGGGCGAGCGGGGTGTGAAGGGCGTGTGCTCGTCCTGCGGTTCACTTCCCGGCAGTCCGCCGTAGAGTTCGGACGACGACGCCTGGTAGAACCGCGCATCGAGCCCGACCTCCCGGATCGCGTTCAGCAGGCGCAAGGTCCCCAGAGCGTTTACCTGGGCGGAATAGTCGGGAACGCCGAACGACACCGCGACATGCGACTGTGCCGCGAGGTGATAGACCTCGGTCGGCCGTGTTTTGGCCAGCATCGAATGCAGGGACGACGTGTCGACAACGTCGCCATAGTGCGTCGTGAAACGTTCGTGGAAGAGAATCGGGTCGATGCGCCTGGAGGTAAAATCCGAATTGCGCCGGACCAGCCCATGCACGCGGTAGCCCTTTGCGAGCAGCAGTTCCGCGAGGTACGAGCCGTCCTGGCCCGTTACTCCGGTGATGAGCGCAATCTTCTCAACCATGTTGTCGTTCCGTCACCGTCTGATCGCACGCATCCATACACGCCAGCTGTCGCGGGCCGCGGGGGCGGGGAAGCGGCGCCAGTCCCAGAACTGGACCTCCGAGAAGCCAGCCTCCACGAGCATCTCTTCGAGGTCGCTCAAGGGCCAGATATACAATTTCAGCGCCTCGGCAAAGTGTTCGATGTTGCCGCCCTGGTCGATATCG
>JAUXWR010000414.1 GCA_030680075.1 Legionella sp. | reverse complement strand
AAATCGCACTTCTCACCGCTGCGCGCGCGGGCGAAGTCACTGGCATGCGAAAAGAGGAGCTTTATGAACTCGACTCCCCCCGGGCACGCTGGGAAATTCCCATGGAACGGTCGAAAAATCGGCATTCGCACGTAATTCCCTTGTCGACCTTGACCGCTCAGTTGATTACTGACGCGACGGCGATGAGCGCTCAGACGTCGCCTTTCGTTTTTCCTAGCCCCACTGTCAAGGGACACTCCGTCACCGCGCATGCGCTCGCCGTTGCAATGCAACGAATGGGCGTTAGCTTCACTCCAGACACGCCAAGCTCACTTTCTTGGCTGGCAGAGCCGCCATCCCCTCATGATTTGCGTCGGACCGCTGCGACGCGTCTCGCATCCCTCGGGGTGCCGTCAGAGGATGTCGCAGCATGCCTTAATCATGTTCGCCGAGATGTAACGGGCCGGCACTATGACTTGTATGCTCGACTCGCCGAAAAACGCCGTGCGTTCGAACTTTGGACACAGGCAATCTCGCACATAATATTCCGTCCCTTGTAAGCCGGCCTACTCGCGAACCCACGGTGGGTCGAATCCCGCCCCCTCCGCCACGTCATATATGCAAAATACTGAAATTAAATGATATTAAACAAATTAGAAACAGTACTACAACATTTTACCCCACATCGAGTGCCGGACTGCACCGGAGCAATCTGGCCACTTTTGGATACGCTGCGACGCGACTAGCGTCCCTCGGGGTGCCACCAGAGGATGCAGCGGCGTGCCCCAATCATTTCCGCAGGGATGTAACAGGAAGACATTATGACCTTTATGCTCGGCTCGCCCGCGATCAGTTTGCGCCGATGAGGCGCGCTTCGAGTAGATCGATTTTTGCGCGCCCATACATTTGTCGCTTCACGAGTTTGAGCTTTGTGATTTGACCTTCGGTCTGTCCGTTCGACCAAGCGGATATGATTGCGGCGCGCACGGCAGCCCTGTCTTTTATGACGCCGCTAGCCAAGGACGCGACGAGACTCAATTTTGCGTGCTCAATCCAGGCGTCGAGCTCCGCATCATGCTTCTTTCGGATCATGGCGTGGAAAGCTGC
>JAUXWR010000413.1 GCA_030680075.1 Legionella sp. | reverse complement strand
GCGGCGCCGCGCGCCTTCATCAACGCCCAGTGCCGATAGCCACCGAGGCCCCGCGAGGTTTCCGTTACCTGGAGCCGCGTTTCTTCTTCGCAGACACAAAGATCGCAATCGAGCATCAGGCCGAGCGACATCCCCATCGCGTAGCCGTGGACTGCGGCGATCACCGGCTTCCAGTTGCGGCAGCGATGCAGCAGTTCGGCGAACGGATGGGCCAGGCCGAGCGGGTCGCGCGAACGCTCCAGTTCCGTGCGTGTGGCCATTTGACCCTCACCGACGTCGGCGCCGCTGGAGAAGGCGGGGCCGGCGCCGCACAGGATTGCGGCGTCGGCCACATCGTCTTCGTCAAAGCGATCGAATGCGGCGACGAGTGCCGTGGTGGTCGCGCGGTTGATGGCGTTGCGCTTGGCCGGCCGATTGATCTCTATCGTGGCGATACGGTCCGTGACCGTATAGTTCACAAGCTGATCGGTCATGTGGCGCCCTCCCAATTGCGAGCGCAAGTGTACCGGTCGCGGCTGGCGCGCCTAGCATGGCTTCGGGGCGGGCCATAACGGAAGGCGATGGATTGCTCAGCGCTTGCGGCGGGTCAAATGCAGTTCGTGGCAGACCGCCTTGATCGAGCGCAACAGGGCTTCGCCGGCGGGCGTCAGGTCCGACACCGCCGAATGCATGACGCCCATCGGCCGCGCTAGCTGCGGCAAGACGCTGTGATCGCTGATCCGTTCGAGCGGGATGAAGGCGAGGGCGCCGCTCTCGGCGCCGATCTCCGCGGCATAGCTCGGCAGCACACCGATCACGTCCGTCTTGGCGGCGATGGTGCGGACGAAAACTACCGAGTTCGTCTCCATCGGCGCCTTCGGCGTGATCTGCTGCTGCCCGGCGAGATCCTCGATGGCGTGCCAGAGCGAACTGGCATCCTGCAAAAAAGCCCAGCGCCGCGACGTGAGATCTTCAAGCGTGATGCGCTTTTTCGACAGCAGGGGGTGCTGGCGATTGACCACCAGAACGAAGTGATCCTCAAATAGACGCTCGACGCGAAGGTCCGGGCCCTTTGCGTGTTCATCGAGGACGGTGAAAAGAATATCCACTTCGCCTTGATGCAAAGCCGGCATCAGTTCCTTGGCGCTGCCACTGCGCACCGTGAAGCGCAGCGACGGTCGGTTCGCGGCGACGCGCCAGATGGCCTCAGGCACGATCTGATCGAGAACGCCCGGACCCGGCGTTGCGCCGAGCACGACCTGTCCAGCCGTTGAGCCTTTCAGGTCTTCCAGGTCCTCCCATGTCCGCCGGAACTGCGCGATGATGGTGCGGGCCCGCTTGTAAAAGACGTCGCCGAACTTGGTGACGCGCACGCCGCGCGGGCCGCGCTCGAGCAGCTTCATGCCGAGCTGCTGTTCGATCAGACGCAAGCTCTTGCTGAGCGCCGGTTGGGAAACATTCAGCCGCCGCGACGTGCGGCTGAGGCTGCCGCTTTCGACAACGTCGACAAATCTTTCCAATTGACGCTGGTCCACGGGCGGTATTCCTCAAAGCTATAGCAGGCCGCAGATTATCGCTAGTCGGTTCTAGCGCGCAAGGCTAGTTTGCCGCAGGTTAAAACACGGCCGTTTAAGGCCTGCGATTTGAAGGGCACGTCGCGATGCTCCGCTCTCCCTACAGTCCGAACGTGGCGGCCGAGCTTGTGCCGCTGTTCCGAGATGGCCTGAAGACGTCGAAGGTCCGCGCGGGCGAGAAAGTCATCGTCTACGCCGACACCTTCTCGCTGCCGACTTACTCCGCCGCGTTTCTGGCCGCCGCGCGCGATTGCGGCGCCGAGGCCTTCCAGATCATCCAGCCGCTATATCCGGCCGACCTGTCCCAGACGATCGGTCGCGCCAAGCCGACACCGCTCATCATCGAGGCCATGAAGGCCGCCGACTTCGTCGTCGATGTCTCGACCGGTGGCATGCTTTATTCCTACGAGCAGGAGGCCATATTGGCTACCGGTACGCGCATCTTGCGCGTGCGAGAGCCTGATGACTGTTTGTTGCGCTTGCGGCCGAGCGAAGAGGTCAAGGACCGGGCGCTGCGCGGCATTGCACGCTACAGGAAGGCCAAAGAAGCCCGTCTGGTTTTCGAAAACGGCTCCGAACTCGTCATGCAGCGCGGCGAACGTCCGCCGGTCACGCAGTACGGGATGGCCGACGAGCCGGGCCGCTGGGACCACTGGGGGACCGGTCTTGTCTGCATCGCTCCGATGGAAGAGAGCGTCAGCGGCACGCTAGTGGTGTCGCCCGCCAGCATCCTGTTTCCTTTCGAAACCTATTTGACGCAGGCGATGGCCCTGCATTTCGAGAAAGGCGCCATCACCCGCATCGACGGCGG
>JAUXWR010000403.1 GCA_030680075.1 Legionella sp. | reverse complement strand
GTGCGGCTTGCCGACGATGCCGACGCGCCGCGGCGGTTCAAGAACCGGCGGGCCCCCAGACTGCGATGGCGCTGCGGATTGTTGTGCTGCGGTCACCTGCCCCTCCTTTGCCGAGATGAAGAAAAAATTCACGGTTCCCGTCCGCCCCGGCGATCGGCGACTCGCACCAGCCGATCACTGCGTGGCCCGTGGCAACGACATGGTCGACGAGGCCCGTGAGCACCTCGCGCCACAAGTCAGGATCACGCACGATCCCACCCTTGCCGACCCGCCCGCGTCCGACCTCGAACTGAGGCTTGACAAGCGTCACCACCTGCCCGCCTTCTCGCAGGAGAATAAACACCGGCGCCAGCACGAGCCGGAGCGAAATAAAGGAGACGTCGATCACGGCTAGATCGCACGGCTCCGGCAGGAGCGCCGGCGTGGCCGTCCGGATGTTCACCCGGTCGAGGCGCACCACGCGCGGGTCGCTCTGAAGCTTCCAGGCCAGCTGCCCGTAGCCGACGTCGATGGCGTAGACCCGGGACGCCCCCTGCTGGAGCAGGCAGTCTGTGAACCCCCCGGTCGAAGCGCCGACATCGACCGCGACCAGACCCCGCACCGCGATCTCGAACCGTTCAAGAGCCCCCGCGAGCTTGAGCCCCCCGCGACCGACGTACGGTAATCCGCCCTCCACCTCGATCGCCACCGCCGGGTTGACGGCGGCACCGGCCTTGTCCACCCGGAGCCCCGCCACCTGGACGCGTCCCCCGAGGACCAGTGCCCGGGCCTGCTCGCGGCTGGGGGCGAGCCCGCGCTCGACAAGAACGAGGTCGAGCCGCCGCGTGGTTTTCATGCGAGACAGCCCGTTGCCGGGCGGGCGGCGTGGTCCTGTCGCTGCGGACTTCCCGCGGTCTCGCTTCGCTCCACCGCTGGAGACCTCCGCTCCGCGCCACCCCTTCGCCCAGCAGGTGCTCCACGACACCGGGGGGCCATCTCAGCGACCGTCACGTTTGACACCGAGCATTTTCCGCGCCCTCGATGCGAGACCTGCGGCATCGAGACCGTACTTGGCGCGGAGGGCCGACTGAGGGCCATGCTCGACGAACTCGTCCGGAATTCCCGCCAGTTCGACGCGTACATCCGCCGACCCGTGCGCTGAAAGATACTCGAGCACCGCCGCGCCAAACCCGCCCGCGAGAACATTTTCCTCTGCGGTGAGCAGCAGCGCATTCGCGGCAGCCGTCCGCGCGAGAAGCTCTACATCCAGCGGCTTGATGAAGCGGGCATTCACGACCCCGACGCGCCAGCCTTCGGTCTCGAGTTCCCGCGCCGCCTCCAGCGCCGG
>JAUXWR010000393.1 GCA_030680075.1 Legionella sp. | reverse complement strand
CCGGCGGCAACACCGACTTCCTGAACATGAAGGAGGAGGCGCGGCTCAAGAGCAAGCGCCGCTCCAAGACCAACGCCGTGGTCTCCCAGATCGCCGCCCGCGGCCTGACGATCAACGACGACGACGTCTACGTCGGCCCCTCGGACTACGTGCCGTGGCAGAAGGACAACAAGCTCTGCTTCCTGCGCATCGAGAGCCGCCACTTCGGCGACGTGCCGATGAATTTGGAGTGCCGCCTCTCGGTCGAGGACTCGCCCAACTCCGCCGGCGTGGTCATCGACGCCATCCGCTGCGCCAAGATCGCCCGCGACCGCGGCATCGGCGGCATGCTCGAGGCCCCGAGCGCCTACTTCATGAAGACCCCCCCAAAACAGCACCCCGACTCGCTCGCCTTCGCCATGGTCGAGCGCTTCGCCGCTGACTCCCTTGCGAAAACTCCCCTGCAGAGGGGAAAGACATCAACTACGGATTTGCTGGCCGGCAAAAAGGCCGGAAAGGTCGCCGCTTCCTCGAAGGCGGGCACAACAACAAAGCGCCCACGCGCGTGAACGCGCCGTCTCCGAAGACCGACTGCCTGATCATCGCCGCCGGCAAGGGGAGCCGCCTCGTCGACCACGGCGAGCCCAAACCCCTGGTTTCGCTCGGGGGTGCGACCCTGATCGAACGGGTCATGTGCACGGTCGCGGCCACCGGGATTAACAGGTTCAACATTGTCACGGGCTATCTCGCCGGCGAGATCGAGCGGTTCGTGCCCGACTCGCCGCTGCTGGCCGGACTCGACGTGCGTTTTGTCCGCAATGACGACTGGGAGCGGGCGAACGGACTCTCGGTGGCCTGCGCCGCAGCGCACCTCGGGCGCCGCTTCGTCCTGTTGATGTCGGATCACCTCTTCGACGGTGAGATCCTCTCCCGCCTGCTGGCCGAACCGATCGGCAACGACGAGGTGATCCTCGCGGTCGACTCGCGCATCCTGAACCACCCGACGGCGGACCTCGAAGACGTCACCAAAGTCCGGGTCGAAGGCGACGCCATCCGCGACATCGGCAAGGAACTCACGGAGTACAACGCCTTCGACACCGGGATCTTCCTCTGCACGCCGGCGCTCTTCGGGGCTCTCGAGGAGAGTTCTCGCGGCGGGGACGACTCGCTCTCCGGGGGGATCCGCGTGCTCGCCTCCCGCGGCAAGGCCCGGGTTTTCGACATCGGCGCGGCGCTCTGGATCGACGTGGACGACGGCCCCGCCTACGCCCGGGCCGAGGCTCTTTTCCCGGTGCGTCCCTGCGCGGGTCCGGCGCGCCCGCCACTCCAGCAACGCCGGTAACACGAACC
>JAUXWR010000392.1 GCA_030680075.1 Legionella sp. | reverse complement strand
CCATCGAGGCGCGGCACGCTCTGGCCGATCACAGATGGACGATTGCGCAGCAGCCTGCTCATGCGCCCGCCTCCGCCCTGACGATTTCCTGCGCGGCAGCTTCCACGGCGTCGACGATCTTGTGATAGCCGGTGCAGCGGCACAACGTGCCGGAGATGGCCTCGCGGATTTCATCGCGTGACGGCACCCGGCCCGCATTCTCATCGAGAAACGACTTCGCCGTCAGCACCATGCCGGGAATGCAATAGCCACACTGCACGGCGCCATGCTTGACGAAGGCGGCTTGCAGCGGATGCAGGTTATCGCCGTCGGCCAGTCCCTCGATGGTCGTGATCGCGCGCCCCTCGCACTGCATCGCCGGCAGGATGCAGGAGCACACGGCCTTGCCGTCGAGCAGTACGGTGCAGACACCGCATTCAGCTTCGAGGCAGTTCTCCTTGGTGCCGCTCAAGCCCAGCGGGCCGCGCAGCACCGACAACAAGGTCCAGTGCGGCTCGACCGTGACATCGTGCCGCTCGCCATTGATCGTCAGTGTCAGCGGCGTCGCCGTCATCGGGCCGCTCCGCTCATGCGTTCGAGGCACTGCGACAGCCCGCGCGGCACCAGCGCCTCGACCAGATGCCGCCGGTATTCCGCCGATGCGCGGACATCGCTGATGGGTGTACAGGCCGCGGCGGCAAGCCTGCCTGCTTCATCAAATAAAACTTCGTCCGGCGCCTTTCCCATCAAGACAGCTTCGGACTCGCGCGCGCGCAAAGCTGTTGGCCCGACCGCGCCGAGGCTGATACCTGCGCCGCTCACCTTGCCATCGCTGTTCAAACTCAGGCGCACAGCGATGCAGACCACCGAGATCTCCATCGCCTTGCGCCGCCCAGCCTTGAGAAAGGTACTCGCCGCGCGATCCTTTGGTTTCGGCACGGTAACGCTGACCAGCAACTCATCCACCGCCCGCGTCGTCTTGCCCGGCCCACGCAGGAAATCCGCCAGCATCACGTTACGCAACGTCTTGTTGGGACCGGCGAGCGTGAGCTCCGCATCTAAAGCCAACAGCGCAACGACCACATCGGCGGCCGGTGATGCATTGGCGATATTGCCGCCGA
>JAUXWR010000383.1 GCA_030680075.1 Legionella sp. | reverse complement strand
TCGGCGGCGAGCGCCTCGCCCTTCTGGACGCGCTGCCCAAGACGCGGAAGCCCACGCGGGCCGGCCTCGACGCGTCCGGCTTGCGTCGGCTGAACGCGCCCTCCCGAGTTCGAGTCCATGAGGACGCGTCCGGTGAGCTCGATCGACTGCGGCGCCAGGCGCTCCTCGGCCACCACGGTGCGCACGGCAAGCTGGCGCTGCGAGTTTTTCGGAAGAAACACGCTTCCGTCGGGAAGGCGCTTGGGCGCGTTGCCCGTCGCCGCCGGGGTCGACTCGCCGTGGTTGTGCTCGGGGCCGGCCCAGGCTGGCGCGAGAGCGAAGAGCGCGGCCAGAAGGAGCGCGAAGGGTTTGACGTTCTTGTTCATGCGAGATTCCTTTGGGCGCGGCGACTGGCGAACATGCGGCGGGCGAAGAAAGCGAAAACCAAGGCGGCCAAGGCCGCGGCGGCGATGCCAGCCCAGCGCGCCCATGGGCGCCCAGCCGCCTCCTCGGGGCCATGCGTGTCTTCGATGTGGAGCTCGCCGGCGAGCAGGTCGGTGTCCGAGCCCGCGCTCACGGTGAAGGAGAAGGGAAGCTCGCCGGGCTTGGAGAGCGCGTCGAACTTCACGAGGTAGGTGCCGTCGGGCTGAGGCGCCGCGACCCCTTTGTTAGCGCCCGACTCGAACTCGATCCTGGCGTTGGCGACCGGCTCGTTGGTGGCGTAGCGGTCCAGATACACCGTCATCTGTCCGTTCTCGACGATGCCCACGAGTTCGAACAAGTCCGAATGCGCCTGCACGCGCGGGCTGGCCTGGCCCTCCGCGCCGGCGGGAGCGGCGTCGTGGCTGTGGCCTTCGCCCGCGAAGGCGGGAGCGGACGCGGCGAACGCGAGCGCGAGGGACGCGAGGGTCGCTCGGAGAGCGGGCGCGAGTTTCTTGTTCATGGCATGGACCCGTTGGCCTGGTTGAGTTTTGAAAGGGCGCGGCGCGCCTCGATGGCGGCGCGGGCTCGCGCGAGCTCGGCCTCGAATCTTTCGGCGTCGGCGCGCAGCCTTGTGGGAAGGTCGGTCTCGCCCAGCCTGTGGGACTTGGCTATGAGCTCTTGGGCCTCGCGAGCGAAGCGCTCGCGCTCCAGGGCCACGCGCTCCGAGCGGCGCGCGGCTTCGAGCTCGGCGATCGCGGCCTCGCGCTCCGAAGTCGCCAAGCGGCGGGAGGCGTCGAGCTCGGCCTCGGCGGCGTCGAGCTCCGCGCGCGCCGCGGCGATCCGGGCGCCGTTGCGGATGTCGCCGCCCAGCGGCACGCGCAGCGACAGCCTGATCGCGCTCTCCGTGGGAGCTCCGCCCCCGGGACGCTCGCGAATGACCCCCACGCCGACCTCCATCGGATCGCGCCGGTCGGCCTCGGTGACTTCCAGCTTCGAGCGCGCCGCGCGCGCCTGCGCCTCGGCGGCTTGCACGAGCGGATGCGCTCCGTCCGGGCCTTGGGCTTCGTCTAGCAGAGCCAGCTGCGGGAGCCCGGTCAGGGCGCGCCAATTGGCGAGCGCGCGCGCCAAGGCCCCTTCGGCGCCCGCGCGGGCGGACTCCGCCTCGCGAAGCGCCGAGCCGGCCCGGAGGGCGTCCACCCGGGCGCTTTCGCCAGCCCTCACGCGCCGCTCGGTGTCGGCGGCCAACGCCTGGGCTTCGCCGACCTTGCGCCCTGCGAGCTCCAGCTGGCTCTCGGCCAACGCGGCGGCCGCGGCGAGCTCCCGCGCCTCGGCGGCGAGCTTCAACCGCGCCGAGGCGATCTGCGCCGACAACGCCGCCCTGTCGGCCTCGACTTGGCTCGCGGTGGCGGAACGCAGCCGGGGCTGCCAGAGCGGCGCCGAAATCTCGGCCTCCGTCTCCTGCGCTCCGCTGGCCGCTCCTCTGCCTGCCTTGTGCGCCAGCGACACGGTGGGCGCGCCGGCCAAAAAGGAACCTGCGGCCCGCGCCCGAGCGTCGAGCTCAGCT
>JAUXWR010000365.1 GCA_030680075.1 Legionella sp. | reverse complement strand
CTCTACAAGCACTCAAATTCTCTAAAGCGCCCACACAGTTTGTCTTCTACTTGTTAATGATTTTGCCCCGAAGGCGTGCTGCGTATTCTACTCATTCCCAACTCCTTGTCAAACACTTTTTCCATTTTTCTTCATTATTTTTTGCAATAGGCGTTATCGATGATTTATGGCTTGTTTGATTGAACTCTATTTGTTCATAAGTTATCCTAATGCTCGATTTATTAACAATTAATGAGGTTTTCTGATGCGCTTTTTGTCTTTAATAGTATTTACCGCGGGCCTCCCTTTATCATGTGTTGCAAATACTCATGCGCATATGCATGGGCATTCCGATAACGCATTAGGGAATGCTTTGCAAATTGGCAATGAATCTAATGGAAAGCCATTATATTTATGTATTGCCAAGCTGTTTAACAGCGCTCAGCCAGGTAAGACATGGGAAGGGTATGGTCAGTGCAACGTACCTTATGGTGGTAAAGAATATGTCCTTAGTGATTTTAGAGTTCCCGCCAGACAATTTTTCAATAAGGTCTCCTGGCAGAATAATCCAGGCAGCCCTATAGTAATTGGTCGTGACAGCAATGGCTCGCCATTATTCTTATGCCAATCCTTTTTCCAAGGCAGCAACCAACCGGGTAAAACCTGGCCTGGTTATAATCATTGTAATATTTCATTTGGTGGTCGAGAGATTATTTTGAATAATTATCGTATTCTTGGTACCAATGAAATTGTGGTTCGGAGTCATCAAAATACCCCACGAGCTATAACACAACATTGGTAGCATTTAACCGTATATTTAATGCCATTTAAGGAAGTTTGGCATTAAGCCCTTTAGAATGATGGATTGGAACGACGTTGATATTGAATAAAGGTAAGCGCGAAAGGATTTTTTTCATCCGCGGGCCTATCTATGGTGTTTTCACTGATCCAGATTGACGCATCAAGTTCCGGAAAAAAAACATCGGCAGCAAATTGATGATGGATAATAGTAAGGTAAATTGTACTAGCGAAAGGAAGCGCCTCACGAAATACCCTTTCCCCTCCTATAATCATTATTTCTGGTACCGCAGTAGCGAGTAAAAAGGCGTCAGTTAAGGAGCGCGCTATCTCAACACCCGCTATAGGTTCTGACTGACTGGTTAATACAATATTCTGCCGCTCTGGTAATGGCCTTCCTATGGAAAGAAAGGTTTTCCTTCCCATGATAATTGGTTTGCCTATCGTGAGTTGTTTAAAATGTTTGAGGTCAGCTGGAAGATGGCAAAGTAACTGATTGTCTTTTCCTAGTCCAAAATTTTCATCAACTGCAGCAATCAGACTAATTTTTTTCATGAGACACTCGCGCTTGAACCATTGTCATTGCCATAAGCACTGCCGCGAGAAGACTTCCAGGGTCAGCTTGTCCCGTTCCGGCTAAATCCAATGCTGTCCCATGATCTACTGAGGTGCGAATAATTGGCAACCCTAACGTAACATTGACTGCCTGCCCGAATCCTGCATATTTTAAAACGGGTAAACCTTGATCATGATACATCGCTACAAATGCATCAGCCTCTCTGGTATATTTTGGTGTAAAAAGGGTATCTGCCGGAAAAGGGCCCTGAACATTAATCCCTTCGCTTTGTAACAATTTGAGAGCAGGGGCAATCGTATCTATTTCTTCGCGACCAAGATACCCTCCCTCCCCCGCATGAGGGTTAAGACCCGCCACCAAAATTCGTGGATCAATCAATCCAAAATCAACTTGTAATGAGCGATGTAATTGTCTGATGACATTCGTAATTAATGGAGCGGTAATCGCTGGCGCTACTAACTTTAAGGGAAGGTGAGTTGTAATTAAGGCAACTTTCATCGTTTCACAGGCGAGCATCATAACAACGGTATCTACACCACAATGATGGGCTAAAAATTCTGTATGCCCCGTGAACGAAACCCCGGCGCGATTGATAATTTCCTTATGCACCGGTGCTGTTACCAAGGCGCTAAATTCACCTAGCAAAGAAGCTCTAACTGCCTCTTCAAGCATGCTAATTACATAAGCAGCATTAGCGGTATCAAGTTTACCGGGCACCACAAAATTTATGCCGGGAACTGACTTTATAAACAAGGAGTTTTTTCGGGGCTCAAAAGGCAGGTTGGGATTATAATCAAGGAATTCTATATCGAGCTCTAGCTTATCCGCACGAGCCATGAGCGTTTTTTTATCACCTAAAATAACTACTGGCAACTCTTTCTTTGCAAGAGCCAGGCAGATATCAGGACCGATACCTGCAGGCTCACCACTGCTAATTAGCAATGGCTTCATGCAAGTTCCTTTTCCATAATTTTTATATAAGCGTTACTGCGCAAATGTTGCTGCCAGTTTTGTACAGCCTCGGCAAATTTTCGCTGCTGCAAAAATAATCTGACTTGTTGGCGTTTAAAGGTCGCCGAATCATCCACCTTACTACGTTCAAGCACTTCAATCAGGTGCCAGCCAAAACGAGATTTTATGGGTTTACTGACCGTATGTAAGGGCAGAGTATTCATGGTTTTTTCAAATTCAGGAACCGTTTCATCCGGACTAACCCATCCAAGATCGCCACCTTTCGCAGCACTGACCGTATCAAGCGAATATTGTTTAGCCATTACCGCGAAGTCTTTACCGGATTTCAGTTGCTGGTAAAGATTGTTTGCTTGTTTAATGGCCTCGGCTGAAGTCATGCTGGCGTCTTGCTTTAATAATATATGCCTTACATGCGTTTTTAAGACCTCGTGTTTTTCCTCATCACCACCAATGGCAATTAATTTGATGAGCTGAAAACCATTGCCCGCTCGTAGAGGCCCTCTCACTTGCCCTGGTTTCATTTTAACGACTTCACTGGCAAATATTTCAGGAAGCTCAGCTATATGTCGCTCACCTAAATCGCCTCCTTCCAATGCAAGCTCGCCACTCGATTCGGCGATTGCAAGAGTACTGAAATTCTCCCCTTTTTTAATTTTGGCCAGAAGCAGAGCAGCTTTCTCTTGTGCTTTTTTTAATTGCTCAGGAGTTGGCTCTTCAGGAAGGGGGATAACAATATTTTGAATATGGTAGGTATATTGTGTTTTATCCTGATGGATAGCGGTTTTTAAGTAATCCTCAACCTGTTGGGGAGTTACGGTGATATCAGTAGCAACAGCTTTTTGTTGCAAACGACTGATTAAAATTTCCTTGCGAACACTTTCACGGTAGGCTTCCCAGGATAAGCCTTGACGACCCACTTCTTCGCGTAACTCAGACAGTGAGAGTTTATTGTTGGTAGCTATTTTATCAATAGCGTCATTTAACTCGGTATTATCGACCGTGATTTCACTTTGCTTTGCCAACTGCAACTCAAGATCAACATCAATTAAATGTTGCAATACCTGCTTTCGCAAAACTGTATCACCAGGCACTTGCATTTTTTTCGCAATGATTTGCTCGCGTAATAATTCAACCTGTGCATCTAGTTCACTGGCGGTGATTACGCCATCATTTACTACAGCGACTACCCTGTCCAAAGGTTGGGCTAATGCCATTGCAGGCAATAACAGCAGCAGACATGCAATACGATTAAGCATGCAAATTTCCTCTTTAATGATCTAAAATTTTCGGCAATTTAGGCGATTTATAATCAAATTACAAGCAACCTGATTAATTTCGACCAAAACTCAAGCTTTTTGATAAACGCCTCTTATAACCACTCGTTACCAATTATTCCTAGCGACGAAAGGTATCTACATATCCTGGTACATAAGTCCTGATTGTAGTGGCAGCGTCACTATTACCCACTGATCCTAACCCTTTTAATTGTACTTGCAAAAACACATTATTATTATACTGCGGGCGAGCCTCAGGACTCAAACTCTTAAAGCTTCGCCCACCTACCAAGCGCACCGCCCAACAACAATTATCATACTGCAAACCCAGAAGAGACATCATTTCATAGCGTTTGCTGATGTTATAACTAAAGGCGCCAAGACTACTCCATTTCTCACTGAAAGGCCAAGCATATGAAAACGTAGCCTGATGTAATGGGTCAATATCCGGAACCGTATTTGCAACCTGGGTAATATCACCGATTACCATATAAGTATACCCGACACCTACAAGCTGATTAAACGCTGGTTGGTAATGAAAATCAAGATGGCCATTATTGGTTGCACGTGTATTAACATCCCAGACATAATCCCCTGTTGCCACCCACGAGGAATTGATGTGATAAACAGCACGAGACGCAATAGGAGATGACTCTGTAATTGGCGATAAATACCCCAAAACCAATGGATTATCGATGCAATTGCCGATTGGATTCTGACATAATTTTACCCGCCGGTCTGAAAAATAACGAATTTGGCCTATTGAAAAACTTGCTCTTTCATCCCCGCTCTCATCCGCAATCCATCTGGATGTTACGGCGTAAGAAAGCTGATTGGCATCCCCAATTCGGTCTAATCCGGAAAAACGATTTGTTCTAAATAACTGGTCGGTATTAAAAATCATATAGGAGGAATCATACACAGGAATCGGTGTCTGATCGCGGTATGGGACATTAAGATAGTAGATTCGTGGTTCAAGTGTTTGAACATATGCCTCATTTAAGATTTTGATTTCGCGCTCAAAAAATAAGCCGCTATCTACACTAAAGCGAGGAATCGTGCGCTGAAACTCAAGCGGTCTTAAACCATAATAATCATGCACCTCATAATGATTTTGTACTACTTCAAAAGAAGGGGTAACGAAACCCCATGGTTTAATATGGGGCATGGTCAAAATTGGATTTAAGTAATAGCGTGGTCCTTCTGGCATTTTATTTAATGTATTGGGCCAGTCAAAATTATCAAATTGCCCTTGTATACTGAGATTGCTTCTAAACGGTAAATCGTCATAAGAACCTAAAGCCAAGATCTGCGGAAGGCGTTGATAAATATCACTGATAGGTGTTTCGTTTATTGGTTGCAATGTTTGATAACTTTGCAATAAGCCATGAAAAAGCCAATTACTGGTAGTGTAAGTCAAATCGCCTTCACGTATTAATTGCCTCTCGGTTAATATAGCGAGGTTACTGCTAAAATCCTGCAGATAGTAATCATCTGATACTTGTTGAAAATTAATCCTCAAACGTAAGTCAGGATTAAGTTGAGTAACGTTATAAATTTGTGCGGACCATCGGTCAGGAGACGCATCCTGGTATTCTGGATATTGCCACTGATTGTCCTGCAGAAAACGCTTATAAGCCTTGTCATCGGGTAAAAATCTGGCACTCATCTGTCCGTTGGAATTTGAAGTTAAATACCGGAATTGCCCCCCCATCATAAGTCCGCGGCGTGTGTAGAGATGAGGAGTAATTGTTGCATCATAGTTAGGAGCTATATTCCAGTAGTAAGGAAGAGCCAGATCAAAACCACCGACATTTGTGCTGCCCAGAACCGGAAGTAAAAATCCTGATTTACGCTCTTTTGAGGTAGGGAAACTTAAATAGGGTGTGTACAACAGCGGGTATTTGCCGACATATAACTTTGCATCGCGGGCAACGCCTGTAGATTTGGCGTTATCGAGCGTAATTTTTTCAGCCTCAATATGCCAGGCGTTGTCTTGGGGCGCACAAGTGCTATAAGTGGCTCTTCTCAGGAGATAATCCTTATTGGCAAAACGCTGAATTAGACTTGCCTGACCCCATGCTGGCAATACAGCCCCAGGTCGTTGGGAATTAAAGCGATATAAAACATCTTCTGCTTTGCCTGATTTATCCTGAGGATTAATTGTCACTCTTTTGGCAATTATTAATCGTTCTGGCTCTATGTATCTCACTTCGCCGAGTAATTCGATGGCCGTTACCTGATTGGATTTGGCATCGCGATATACATAGGCTGTTTCTGCGTTTACAACCCGCCCCGTTTGTTGAATCTCCACATTCCCGCTTAAAACCGAGCGACCTTCATTATAAAAGGATACTCTGTCGGCAAGAATACGCACTTCATCTTCAGTTGCCAGAGGTTGAATTGCAATAGGTGAATATGAGCCTTGACAAAGAGAATAGGCAGGCTCGTTTTGCCACCCGAGACAGCGCGCGATATTTCTGCGAATAGAGTCGTTTAATTCGATTTCACGGGTAATAACACAAGCTTGTACCGGCTCCATCATCACTTCTGAAGCACGTACATTAGGCAGATATAAACTCAATAAACTAATGGCCGACACAAAAATAGCGGCAAAGAGAATATTTTTAAGCCTCTTTCTGCAAACTTCCTGTGGTATGAAATTAAACCTGATGTTCACCGCCACTAAAATACCTTATGATCCACAGGCACACGGTGCCTGATAAAAACCTGAAACTTGCATTTTCATTACTATCACTATTTGCAAGTAAATAATGAGGCTGGGGAGTATAGCATGCATAATCGACAAAACGCACTGAGCAAATGGCTTGAAGGGATACTTGGTTTATCGCAATTTTCTTTAACACCTTTAACGGGTGATGCGAGTTTCAGGCGCTATTTCCGCCTTCACTATTCTGGAATAAGCCGAATTGTGATGGATGCGCCTCCTGAAAAAGAGCCGCTCGGCTCTTTTATTGCCATTGCTACCTTACTACGCGCGAATGGTATTCTGGCACCAGAAATTCACGCATCCGATGAAAAACAAGGATTTTTAATACTGGATGATTTTGGTGACTGCTTATTATTGAATAAAATTTCATCTGAGTCGGTGGATAAGCTCTATCAATCGGCGATTACTACCTTAATCACCTTGCAACAATGCCCAGCCTCTTCTTACGCTTTTCCGCATTTTGATAAAAAATTTATTTTGCAGGAGCTTCATTTATTTAATGAGTGGTTTTTAAACGCCTACTTAAAGATATCACTTACCGCCAGCGAGGAGCGACTTATTGAGGAAACCTTTGATTGGTTGAGTAATGAGGTAGCCGGTCAACCAAAAGTTGTTATTCATCGCGATTACCATTCACGTAATATTATGGTAACCGATAACCGTCACGACTCGCGGTTGGCTATTATTGATTTTCAGGATGCAATGCAAGGCCCTCTTACTTACGATTTGGTCTCTCTCCTTAAAGATTGCTACATTCAATGGCCACGGGAAACCGTGATTCGGTGGTTGACTTTCTTTTATGAAAACTCCCCGCAAGCGAAAGACTATTCCCAGCTTTCGTTCGTTCGTGCTTTTGATTTATGTGGCTTACAACGGCATATTAAAGTACTTGGCATTTTTTCACGTCTTTATTTACGGGATAATAAACCGAATTATTTGAAAGATTTGCCGCTCACACTTCATTATGTATTAGCGTGCCTGGAATCTTATAGTGAGCTGCAGCCATTTTATCAATTTATGCAAAGAAGGATTCAATTGCCATGAAAACAGCAATGATTCTGGCCGCCGGGAGAGGTGAGCGGCTCAAGCCTTTAACCAATTTTATTCCCAAAGCTATGTGTCTCGTGCACGGCATTCCGCTCATTGAGCATCATGTCAGAAATCTTGCCAACGCAGGCTTTACCCGCCTGATAATTAATCATGCTTATCTTGGCGGCCAAATTCGTCGCCATCTCGGCAATGGCAAAGCCTGGGGTATAGATATCTCTTATACACCAGAGCCTCCAGGAGGCCTTGAAACAGGCGGCGGCATTTTTAATGCACTCCCTTTGCTTGGAAGTGAACCATTCCTGACCGTCAATGCCGATATTTTTACCGATTTTAAGTTTAATACCTTCAAATTACCGGCAAATTCCTTGGCTCATTTGCTTTTAGGCATAAATCCTGCACATAATCTTCGTGGCGATTTTGGTTTAAAAAATAACCAGCAACTGACCAACGAGGAAACTCACTATACTTTTTTAGGTGTTGCTTGTTACCACCCGGACATATTCAGGGCATGTCAGCCAGGGAGATATTCGGTAACACCACTGCTTAAGAGCCTCGTTAGTAATCAGTGTGCAAGTGGTGAGCTTTTTCAAGGGAAATGGAAAGACATAGGCACAATAGAGAGACTTAAAGAAGCCAATTATTAGTTTCTCTCATCGCACTATGCTCTTTGTGACCATTTTAGACTGGAAATAAACAAGGATTGTCGATGCGAAAATTATACTATTTAGTCATTCTTTTATTTTCCTGCAACAGTTTCGCTGAAACTCGCGAAATTGCTATCACCATAGATGATTTACCGCTTGTAGCTTCGCAAATGAATACACCGGCCAATCAGCAAAGAGCGACCGAACGTTTTTCAAAAATTATTCAAGCGCTCACTGAAAACAATGTACCGGCCACCGGTTTTGTTATTGCGGGCTCCATTGGAAAAGGGCAGATGGCCTTTCTTGAGCAATTTCGAAATGCCGGATTTATGCTCGGAAGCCACACTTACTCCCATTATAATTTAAATCAAATGAGCGCTGAGAAATATATCGCGGACATTGATAGAGCCGACAAAATTCTTACGCCATTATTCACCGAGCCGAAATATTTTCGCTACCCGTACCTTGCGGAAGGCAATAAAAATACCAAGCCAAAGGTCGCGCAATACCTTGCGGAACATAATTATAAAATTGCTCCAGTGACCATCGATAGTAAAGATTTTCAATTTAATGAGCAGCTTTATAAAGTTCCATTTCGCTTAAGAGAAAAATACGTAGAGAAATTAAAAGTTAGGTACCTGGCCTATATTTGGCGGGCGACATTAAATGCGGAGAAGCGGGCAAATGGTCAACCGGTTAAACAAATCCTGTTAATCCATTCCAATTTGCTTAATAGCTATGCGTTAGCCGATATTATTCAGATGTATAAAGAAAATGGGTACAAATTTATCAGCTTGTCAGAAGCGCTTGAAAATCCGGCGCCTGAAATTATCTATCCCGCTTCTGAAAAAGAGAAAGAGAGCAAGTTAAACAAGACGCTTTTGTTTCTCATGTCTGAGGTGATTTCTGTTATGAATGTGCATTATATTTGAGTTGGTGTTTGCTCTGGAGAATGCCTCAAAGTGAGTAAAGAGCCTGTCAAACCGTGGATGGAGCCCGGACATTAAATTCCGGGACGACAGACCCTATGATTCGGCATGCTTATCTAGGCGCCGCCCATACCCCCACCTGCTTTGGTTGTAGGTGTTTCCGCTTCCGCCGGTGATACCTCGGGGGTTGTTACCTCAACAGTGGGTTGCTCGGGTGCTTTTACCTCGGGTTTGGTGACCACTTGTGGTTTTTTCTCAGGATAAGTTTTTTCCTGTGTCGTTACTTTTATACCTTTTTCCTCAAGGTATTTTTGGAATACTGCTTTGATAATTTTTTTTACATTTTCAGCATTCGCTCTGATAGGGTTACCTGCTTTATCGGTTTGTATTTCGCCGTTTTCATTAGCTTCATAGATAGCGCCGCCTTTACTAATCATCTTTTTAGTAGCGAGAGAATAGTTAAATATTCTATCTAATGCGGTAGTAATTGCCTTATCTGACGGCGAGAATGCCCGTAAGAAATCGGCTTGTTCGCTTAAAGCAAAATCCATTTTGATGCTGTCATTTTCTGCCTGAAGGATCCTGTCTGCAGCGTCTTTAGCCAGATTTTGCTGTAAATTTTGAAAATCTGTTTTAATCTCTATATTTCCATACCAAGGATCTTCTCTGAAGTCGCGTTGCATATGCACGTTATCAACAAATTCGCTTATCTTGGTTAAAAGGGGAGCCGTGTTAATGGATTTATCAACGTTTGCTAATGCTCTTTTCAATTGATCCAGAAAGTAATTTGCCGCATCAGGGTTAGTCGCCGCAATTTCCATGCAGTTCTTTATCGCCTCTTTCCCGGGTGCTTCAGCTCTCACAGCCATATTCTTCACTCACTTTGTGTAATTTAGCTTATTTTTAACCTATTATAGCAAAATAGTGCCTAATAACAGACACTATTTTGTGAGACTCGCGTTAAAAGACTGTAAATTTTTAATCCAATGGGTTAGGAAACTGATTAGCTACAGAGGCGAATGATTTGTTTTTCATTGACTCTTTGGTAAATTCATCCACCTGAATAGCATCCCAACGGGCGTGCTCTACGGCAACGAGCGCATCCATTTCGCCTTGCGTTAACTCGCCTTTGCTTACTTTTTCAGCCAGTTTATTTTTCAAACCAGCAAATGAATAACGTTTTAAATCGCTGATTTTTGGATAAAGATGAGCCTCTTTAATGATCAATTGAAACGCATGCTCTACACGGTCAACTGGCTCCTCGGCATTATTACTCAAATACAACAGCTTTTTCATATCATCACGATAGTGATTATTTTCTGTCATTAAGCGGGCTATTTGATGATCAAGCTTATCCGTGGGATAACGCATTGTTTGCCCAAAGGGGAATAAAAAGAATCGAACGATGATGCCTAAAAAGCGCGATGGAAAATTATTGCAAAATGAAATCATTGCTTTTTGAGCATTATAGAAGCAATAAGTCACCGCCCATTTGGCATGTAACAGTTGATCAGCGTGTTCATCATTTTTTTGATAATTACGCAAAGCCGCCATTGCCATGTAGAGATAAGACATAGCATCGGCCAATCTCGCCGATAACCGCTCTTTTCGTTTGAGCTCGCCGCCCAGATAAATCAGCGATAAATCAGCTAACCAGGCAAAGGCATAACTCAAGCGCGCCAGGCGTTTGTATTCTCTATTCAGGCCATTATCAGGCGCCGTGAGGAACCATCCGCCAGTCCATGCTGAACACACTCCTTTAGCGAAATTTTGCATGAAATACCGGATATGCTTCCAGATTACCTCGCCGAAGGCTTTTTTATCTTCACGTGAAATCGCATAGAACTCTTCGCGGATAAAAGGATGACAAGCCATGGAGCCTTGTCCAAATATTAATAAATTACGGGACATAATATTGGCACCTTCTACCGTAATTGAAATGGGAAGCCCCGCGTAGAGTCTTGATAAATAATTACGAGGCCCCACGACAACGGCGCGTCCTGCATGCACGTCCATTGCATCATTGACCACAATACGCGCGAGTTCCGTATTAAAATATTTGGTAATTGCCGAAGCGACCGAGGGTTTTTTATGCTCATTAACCGCGGCCACGGTCAAAAGACGGGTCGAATTAATCAGGTAGTTAAGACCGGCAATTTCAGCTAATTTTTCCTCGACCCCTTCAAATTGGGCGATCTCCACATTAAATTGCCGACGAATGCGCGCAAAAGCACCTGTTGTTATATAAGCGACAGATGAATACGCAGAAGCGAGAGCGGGCAAGGAGATAGAGCGGCCTATTGATAAGCACTCAACTAACATCTGCCACCCGGCGCCTGCATTTTTCTGGCCCCCAATAATGGAGGTGATTGGCACAAAAATATTTTCACCCCGAATAGTCCCATTCATAAAGGGCTGATCAGCCGGCAAATGGCGATTGCCAATTTCAAGATTTTTAGTCGTATGGGGAATCAACAGGCAAGTTATTCCTTCTCTCCCTTCACCATTTAATAAACCATCGGGATCTTTTAAATTTACCGCAAGCCCGATCAATGTGGCTATTGGAGCTAGTGTAATCCATCGTTTGTTTAAATTATTGATGGTAAGACCCAATACCGTTTGGCCGTCAATTTTCTTTTTAGTAACAATTGCTTCAGACTGAATAGATGTCGCATCACTGCCAGCACCGGGTTCCGTCAGCGCAAAGCAGGGCATATCAATTCCTTTCGCAAGATTGGGCAAGTATTTTGCTTTTTGCTCATCGGTACCGTAATAGTGAAGCAGCTCTCCTGGGCCTAATGAATTTGGCACCATACAAGTCACGGCCGCAACACCTGAGCGGCTTGCGATTTTTAATACTACATCAGAATGAGCCCTTGCTGAAAAGCCTTTGCCGCCGTATTCCTTGGCAATGACTAATCCAAAAAAACCCTTTTCTTTCATATACGCCCAAACATTTTCAGGCAAATCGTTTTCTTGCAGGATTGCCCACTCATCAAGCATATCGCAAAGCGTTTGGGTTTCATTATCAAGAAAGGCCTGCTCGTCAACGCTTAGCTCAGATGAAATGCTCGCAAGCTTATCCCAATCGAGCGTACCGGTGAAAATATCTTTTTCAATCCAGGTGTCACCGGCGTTCAGTGCCTCTTCTTCGGTTTTAGTTAATTTAGGTACTGATTTGCCCGCATGTTGATAAAGTTTATCCGTTATGGCATCTCGCACCGCTTCTACATGAATTACTGCAGCGATTGCAATGATGAGTAACCAGAGAATAATTAAGGGGAACCAATGCATGCCAACGAAAAAAGTCGCCAGCACGAGGAATACCGCGCTTCCAATTTCCCATGTCGGCGATTTCAGGTCACGATAAAGAACGACTAACGTAAATACCAGATAGATGAAAAACAAAAGTGTTGCCATTGCAGTCCCTTCCTTTGATGAAGATGTGGTAAACGACGAGAACAAGATTTGTCGTGCATATGCTTCAAGACGGGGTTACCACCCTTCCGGAGCCACGAACGGTTCCGGAGTAGGACTTTCTTATCCGGAACTTTGCCATTGCAATAGATCCTATCAGGAAATTTTCTCAGTATATATAGTCAGTTAGATGAGAAAAGTGAAACTTCTAATAAATTTAAGAAAAAGGGGCTTTTTTACTAAGAAAATTAGTATAACCCTTCCCATACTTGCCATGCAGGCATAAATGGAATAGCGTAAAGGTTTACCTTACTACTCGCCTTTATGAACAAACGACTTGTTTGGAATTTTGAAATCAATAATGAACCGCCCCTTGATTTCTCGTCATTGCCTGAGGATGATTCTGAGGAGATACGTTGGGAAGCCCGCTATTTCTGGGGAAGCGATACCATTATTACCTTACACGGTTTAGATGATAAATTTTTTAACATAGCGTTATTTGAGAGTAAAGAGCGGCGCGATCGGTATTACCTGCTCCCCAACCTTGACTACAATATAAAGGTTCGCCGTGACGAATTGTTCTATAAACCATTGCTAATAAAAGAGCGGGCTTGTCAGGCCTTTGGTAAAAAAATTAATCTCTCCACTCATCCAGCGTCAGACACCCTTCCAGGCTTGCCCGCAATAACTGTCGATAAATTATTGGATTTAATCAATACTGAAAGCGAAAACGTTTATGTGGAAAAAGTAGCCTTGATTTATAAATTTGATACTAATCCTCGTATTAAACTTGAGTTGGCACGTTTAAAAATCGCTGATACCATTTATTTCAGCGCCTGCATTGAAGGGCGTTCAAAACAGTTAGTCACCTTAATTAGTAAACACGTGTTTCCAAAAACACCTACCGGTGATTATGTTCACTTTCTTAAAGAGAAATCAGCATGATTAACAATTTGTTAGCACTGGTTTATAGCTTTGGCAAGATTGGACTTATCTCACTAGGCGGGGGCAACTCCATGCTTAAGTTAATAGAATTTGAAGCGGTTACTTATCGGCATTGGATAGTGCCGGAAGAATTTGTCAGCATGGTTGGAGCGAGCTTTTTATTTCCAGGGTTAACGGCGGTAAAGTTAGCCGCTCTTATTGGTTATAAAAACGCAGGCCTCTTTGGCTTAATTCTCGCCGTCATCAGTATTAATCTTCCGGGGCTTGTGCTGGTCGTTTTTGGCTATCGCCTGCTTAACAGCTATAATAATCCAATCACGCATAAAATAATGGTTGCTGTGCAGTATGGTGCTTTGGCATTATTGGCCGCAGCCAGTTTTTCTGTAGCTCAAGGAGTAGTACAAGTCTATTACTCTTTGCCTGTAGTTATTGTCACTGTGCTGTTTTTCTTAGGCCTGGTATATTTGCAAATGTCGCCGTTCTGGGGGTTTATTGCTTTTATAGGAATATGTTTTTTTCTCGTTCGCTAAGAAAGATTTTGTTATTCTATAGTTAGATAGTAGTACGTGCAGGGAGACACGCATGACTAACGCACTTGATAATCCAGAATATTTCATAAATCGCGAATTTACGGCACTCGCTTTTAATGAACGAGTCTTACACCTCGCTAAAGATGAGCGGATTCCTTTATTAGAACGCATGCGATTTCTTTGCATTTGCAGCGGTAATCTGGATGAATTTTTTGAAATTCGTGTTGCTGGTTTAAAAGAAAAAATAGCGCTTTCTTCACGAAAATTGTACATTGATGGCTTACGCGCTGATGAAATATTTAGCCAGCTCAGTAAAAAAGTTCATTTGCTCACCGATGAACTCTATCATATTTTTAATAAGCAGCTTTTACCGGCCATGAAGCATGAAAGAATTCATTTTCTTAACTTAAATGAATGGTCGGATGATATTCACCTCTGGGCAAAACATTATTTTAAAAACGAAATTTTACCGATTGTAAGCCCCATAGCACTTGATTTGGCCCATCCTTTTCCAAGGCTCTTTAACAAGAGTTTGAATTTTATTATTTCTTTGCAGGGAAAAGACGCCTTTGATAGAAGTATCGATTATGCGGTAGTTCATGCTCCTCGCTCTTTGCCCCGAATGATTCATTTACCGTCGGAATTATGCACCGATGGCGGCAGCTATTTTGTTTATTTATCCTCGATTATTCAGACGCATATTCATCGGTTGTTTCCAGGCATGGAAATCACTGGCTGTTTTCCTTTTCGCTTAACGCGTAACAGTGATTTATTTCTTCGTGAAGAAGAAATTGAAGATTTGGCGGTGGCGGTCCAGCGAGAGCTTTTTTCTCGCCATTATGGTCACGTGGTTCGTCTGGAAGTGGATAAAAACTGTCCGGAATCAATCGTAGATTTTTTATTACAAAAGCATCATTTGCACCATGAAGATACTTACTATTGTGATGGGCCGGTTAATTTACAACGCTATTATAGCGCCATAAATCGTATTGACCGACCAGATTTAAATTACCCGTCACTCATCGTGCAATATCCAGAGCTAGTCCAGAATAAACGTAATTTGTTTAATGTGCTGGATGAGCAAGATATTCTTTTGCATCATCCTTATCAAAGCTATGATGTGGTGATTGATTTTGTTCGCCAGGCCGCAGAAGATCCGAACGTTTTAGCCATCAAACAAACATTATACCGTACTCATTCCAAATCAGTGATGGTAACCGCCCTTGTTGAAGCGGCGCGTTCAGGCAAAGAGGTGACCGCGGTCGTCGAACTTCGGGCGCGTTTTGATGAGGAATCGAATTTGAAACTTGCCAATCGTCTCCATGAAGGCGGCGTTTTGGTACTTTATGGGGTCATGGGCTATAAGACTCATGCCAAGATGACCCTGGTTGTACGACGTACTCACGGAAAATTAAAACGCTATGTCCATTTGGGTACCGGTAATTATCATGAGCAAACAGCCAGGCATTATACTGATTTTGGCTTATTGACCAGTGAGCCCACCATAACAGACGATGTGCAAATTATTTTCCAACAACTGACAGGACTTGGAAAAACGGTAAAACTTAAAGCATTATGCCATTCACCTTTTACCTTGCAGAAACATTTATTGGCACATATTGATGAGTGTATACAAGCCGCGAAGGAGGGGAAAGAGGCGGAAATTAACATTAAAATCAATGGATTAACGGATAAGCTGATGATTAAATCACTTTATCAGGCATCTCAGGCTGGAGTCACCATAAATCTGATAGTACGCAGCCTATGCTGCCTGAAGCCTGGTATACCCGGCATCTCGGAAAATATTCGGGTCGTGTCCATTGTTGGTCGCTTTCTTGAACATCATCGTGTCTATTATTTTCGAGCAGGTGATAAAGAATATTATTATTGCTCCAGTGCCGATTTAATGGAGCGAAACCTTTATACGCGCATCGAAATTTTATTTCCCATTCTTAATGAAACTTGTCAAAAACGCATCAAAAATGAAATCTTTAAAAATTATCTGAAAGATAATTGTAATGCCTGGGAGATGCAGCCTGATGGCAGCTACAAGCCCTCACTACATGGCACGCACAATGCTCAGGAAAAATTATTGCAATTATATTCCAAAAGCAATGATTGATTATAGAAGAAGCGTTTTACTGGTGCCGCCTGCATCTTCGCGAGCTAATCGTGGTAATAAATAGCCGGGCAAACATTGTTGTAGTTGCCGGTAAAGGGCTTGCGCTTCTTCAACAGGCATATCAAAGTGTGCCGCCCCCGCCACTTTGTCTAAAACATGTAAATAATACGGCAATACCCCACAATCAAATAAGCGTTCACTCAAATTAGCGAGAGTTTGCACGTCATCATTAATCCCCTTAAGTAACACCGCTTGATTTAAAAGATGGCAACCACTTGCTCGCAAAGCCTCACAGACATCCCGAACCTGTTCATTAATTTCCTGGGCATGATTACAGTGTAAAACCATTACCTTGCGAAAACGAGTACCCGCTAATAACGTTAAGAACGACTGATTAATACGTTCAGGCAAAACAACAGGTACGCGGGTATGAAACCTTAACGTTCGCAGATGAGTAATGGCTTCCAACTGAGGTATTAACGCCATTAAAGTTGAATCCGCTGCTAATAAAGGGTCTCCCCCACTAAGAATTACTTCATGAATTGATGAGTCTTGCCTTATATAATCCAGAACCGCGTCCCAGCCTTTACGACCGGGATTATTTTCCTGATAGGGAAAATGCCTTCTGAAACAATAACGGCAATTGATTGCACATACTCCCGTCAAGGTGAGCAGGACACGGCCTTGGTATTTATGCAAAAAGCCTTGCAAGGGATTCACATTTTTTTCTTCAAGGGGGTCAGCAACGTAATTATTTATAACCTGCATTTCCTGATTTGTTGCCAGGACCTGTAACAAGAGGGGATCGCGTGCATTGCCCGGCTGCATGCGAGCGGCAAAGCCGCGCGGCACGCGTACTTTAAACTGTTTTTCAGCAGCACTACTGTCCAACGCATTTGGTAAATCCAGAAACTCAAGCAGTTCTTTTGAAGAAGAAAATCCTTGCGCCAGAACTTTTTGCCAACTCACAGAGGTATCTCGCATTAATTGTACATAATTGGTAAACTGCGGGAACTCTAACGAAATCGCAAGAAAATCTCAACTGTGGAGCGCTAATGGCCATCTATAACACCAATGATCTTAAAAATGGTTTAAAAGTCATGATTGATAATGCCCCTTGTAGCATTGTCGATTGTGAATTTGTAAAACCAGGGAAAGGGCAAGCATTTACCCGGGTAAAAATTCGCAATTTGAAAACAGGTCGCGTCGTTGAGCGTACCTATAAAACAGGGGAAACTTTACCCTCGGCTGATGTCGGCGATGTGGAAATGCAATACCTTTACAACGATGGCGAACAGTGGCATTTCATGGTTCCTGATAATTTCGAACAATATGCGATTAGTTCAGATACCCTCGCTGACGCCGCACAATGGCTGAAAGAACAGGATATCTGCATTGTAACCCTTTGGAACAATGAGCCTATTCAGGTAACTCCTCCTAATTTTGTTGTTTTGGCGATTACTGAAACCGATCCAGGTCTCAAAGGTGACACGTCAGGTGGCGGCGGGAAACCTGCCATATTAGAAACCGGTGCGGTTGTTCGCGTTCCACTTTTTGTTCAGACAGGTGAGCTGGTCAAGGTTGATACTCGTAAGGGCGAGTATGTTTCGCGAGCTAAAGAATAAAAATTAATCACTTTTTAATTATATTCCGTCATTGCGAGGAGCGTCGCGAGAGCAATCCAGGGAAGGTCGCTGGATTGCTTTGACTTCGGCTCGCAAAGACGGAGTTCATACTCACTTGAGTATTTTTTATTTTCAATATGCGTCACTTATGCCCACCCACTTTATTAACAATATACGTTAAAATTTTAGTGGCAATATCATCGCCCGTAGCTAGCTCCATTCCTTTAAAACCTGGTGAAGAATTCGCTTCACAAATGAAATAACCTTCTTTTCCAAATAACAGATCGATTCCGGCAATTTCCAAACCTACAAGTCTTGTACATTCTAACGCTAAAAATTCTATTTCAGGGCTTAAGACAAATGGTTTAACATCGCCCCCTAATGAATAGTTGGCTTTAAAGCTATCTTTGGCAGTTCGCAACATACATCCTATTACTTTATTACCAAGGACAAAGACTCTTAAATCCCGCCCATAGCTATCAGCAATGAACTGCTGCGCTATCAATTGCTGACTCGAGCAACTGGCAAAGAGCTCAACTAAATCCCTGAAACTCGCCGCCGTTTCACACAAATGAACACCGATACCTCGCGCACCGGCTATATTTTTAATCACTAGTGGAAAACCAATTTCGCTGCTAATCAACTCAAAGGGTACGGGAAAATCAAGTACCAGGGTTTTTGGGATTGGCAAATTATTGCCCATCATTAACTGACTTACCCTCATCTTATCTTTTACAGTGCCGATTGCCTCTGCACTATTTGCGGTATAGACACCGTGGAATTCAAAATGTCGAATCAGCGCCAACGTATAATCTGTTGTTTCAGCACCTATTCGCGGTAGTAGAAAATCAGGCAAATCAGCGGGCTTGCCATTAAGAAATATATTTTTATCTTTATTATCAGAAACAAACGTAAACTGACTGGGCTTAAAAACATCCAATTCAATGTTTAAATCGCGAGCAATGGATAAGAAACGATTGATTCCATGATCACCATCCGTTAACTCATCCATACAACGCTTATATAAAATCCAGCCTTTTATCACCGTGTCTACCCCAATATTTTTGTAATTATTTTAGTGACAACGTTACTCACGTCATAAATTGAAACCTATTACCATCGTCGTTCATACCAACCACGATTTCCATTGCGATGGCCATACCAATAATTGCGGTCTCTAACAACGCCCGAATAATAGCGACGATCATAATACGGCTGATAACCGTAATATCCTACGGAATAGACGTAATCATTATTGGGAGAATAACTGCTTTCGATGACCGAGCAACCAGTTATGGATACTAGAGAAAATAATAGCAAAAATAGAGCTTTAAACATGATCGCATCCTTGCCAAGGTTGAGTATAAAAAGTATACTATACGATCATTGTATTTACAAATAGCACACAGGAATAGCGAGGATTTTTGGTAAACAGAAAGGCAATGACACCCTGGTCACTGAGCCGCTTTCATTCATCGTGGCGATCTATGAAGTGCTTAAGGTTACCTGCTATTGCTAACAGGTATGCTCACCACACCTCAAACTGATCTCCTTATGGGTAATTTGTAAGGTTCAGCCGGTATAGTCACTACCTATATGTATTATAATAGACCATTTGAGGTCATAATGACACTAATAGGCCCTGCTTTTAGAAAAAGGAGCCTCTCTCTGGATGACACAAATGAGTAGCGCATTCAATCGCGAAAATTTTCAAATTGTAATGGAATTTTTATGTCTGATTTTTTTAATAAAGCAATCGCTTCCTGGAGTTCATCACGTTTTTTTCCAGTGATACGGACTTTATCACCCTGAATAGATGCCTGAACTTTACTTTTGGTGTCTTTTAGCAATTTAACGATTTCTTTAGCAATGGGTTGTTCGATACCTTGTTTAAAGGTCATATTTAGCGAGTAGGTTTTACCACTATGTATAGGCTTATCCTCAATATCAACACCTGCTGCACTGACGTTTCGCTTGGTACAATGAGTGCGAAATAGATCTTCTAATTGTCTGACCTGAAAATCTGACTCGGATTTCAATGTAACTGTAAGCTCTTTTAATTCGATACTCGATTGAACGCCTCTAAAATCAAAACGTGTGCCCATTTCACGGACTGCATTTTCAACCGCATGCCGTAACTCAACTTCATCAACTTCAGAAACCACATCAAAAGAAGGCATAGTTCACCTGTATAATTATTACGAGATTAAAGTAGCATTGTATCTAAAAAATATAATGCAGGTATAGCTCAATAGCATTGTTTGCTCAAATAGCTGGCGACACTGGTTCTTTAGGGCAATCAGCCCCACCCCCGTTTTTCGCTTTTTTAAAAAAGCCGCCATATTGGAAAAGTGCAGACGGTTGAAATTTGGCAGGGATAATATTTTTCAGTGGCTCTTTTCCCATAGCGTTCCCAACCCCTGCCACAATTCCAAACACTGCACAATTAAGACCACCCCGCAATGGCAGCTGTTTTTTAGCATTATTCAAGAAAGTTCCTATGGCGTCTTTAGGATTCGTCGTTAAAGCCCTCCATATGTATTGCAAAGATCGCAAGGTGGTTTGATTTTGCAACTGCCCTTTAGTATTCACGGTTGAATTAACCAAGGTGTAATCTTTAAATGCTGTAAAAGGGTATGAACAAAGCGTTGCCGTCATTCCACTGCAAGCACCTGAGATAAAGTGTTTCGTGTTTTTATCTTTAACAGGGATATGTTGGGCAAACCAATCTTCAACCAGGAATAAACTCGTAAAATGTACTATTCCTACGGCATATCTTGGCACAAAGCCGCCTGACATTAGTTGATAAAGATTGTTAAGGGTATGCCATCTAAAATCCCGCGGCAAAAGACCCTCTACTTTTCTCAAATGCGAGAGGGACTCCGGGATTTGTGTAACCACAATATCACCCAGTGCTGCCAAGGCCACATGTTCAATTTGTGCTTTGAAAAGATCTTTCCTGATAGAGGCTTCTGGTACGACTGATTCATTGGCTTCGCCAGGCTTCTTATTTTTTGTTTCCGTAAAATACAACGTTCTCAATGCCCCACTTGTCAGAGAGGAAGAAGTACCTGCATACATGACACGCCAAAATCCCAACATTCCGCCGCGATAAGCCGGAATAAACTCACCCTTTAGGGTAAAATTCAAAAGCAGAGACTTCACAGGGCTTTGTACAATGATAATACTTACGCAGGTAACACCGGCAACGGTCAGCGAATTAAGAATATTCCAGGCGAATAGATGTGTCTTATAATCAGAAAATAAACGAGCTATTAAATTTTTTGACAATGTTTCTTCAGGATGGGGTGGTTCAACTGTATCTGGCATAGTTATCCTCTTCTTCGTGGCTATAAAAAGTTGGAAGGGGATGCGCTAGCATCCTCCCCCATGTGCATTTTCTATAGCCTTGATATCTTCAAGAATTATTTTGCTTTCATCATCTATGACGGTATTAAACCACGCTTGCAATATTTCTTTTGCCAAATCATTCGTCAAAAGACGATTGGATAATGCCAATACATTGGCGCGATTCCAAAGACGTGCGCCAGCTGCTGTTTCGGCATCTGTACAAAGAGCCGCCCGGATTCCCGGGATCTTATTGGCGACGATAGAAATTCCTGTTCCAGTCCAACAAAAGAAAATACCCTCATTACACAAACCCTGTTGAACCGCTTCAGCCGCCTCACGCGCTACTTGCACCCAGGATTCAGCTTTACGGGTTTTTAGGGCGCCAAATAAACTGACCTGATGGCCTAGGCGCTCTAATTCCTGAACGACAAAATCATTGACCGGATAAAGCTCGTCACTACACACCGCTATTTTCATACTTGCTCCAGATTTGCACCAGGTTTTCAAACGACTCTATTAGTCATTTCTCCCACATCGTCTATTTTTAAATTTAATACACTGCCAGGATAGAGCCAATGATCATTTTCCATCCCACTCCCACCGGGCAAAGTACCTGAACCAAATAGCTCGCCACTGTATAACTGCTCATCTTTTGACGCATAGGCGATAGCCTCTGCGAGTGAATATTGCATACTGGCGGTAGTACAGTGAGCTCGTTTTACTCCATCAATAATTACCGCTCCCTGAAGATCATTTATGCGTTCGTTTATCTCATCTGCAGTAATAACAATGGGCGACATCACGTTCATAAAATGTTTTGCTTTCTGTGGACCAAAACCTGAGCGCATTTCAGCCATTTGTACATCTCTGGCACTCAAATCATTAAGCACTACATACCCGCCAATTGCGTTTTCTGCATCACTTGCGGTTGCGTTAAATAATGGCTTGGCGAGAATTGCTCCGAGCTCTAACTCATAATCTAAAGCACGTGTATAGGAAGGGGTAATAATATCATCGCCTGAGGTTATGAAATTTAAATGATTACCCAAATAATATAAAGGCTGCCTATACCATAACGGAGAGGGTTTAAACCTGGGAAAGACTTTTCCGGTTAACGCTTCATAAATTTTGCTCATCCTATATTTTTTTGGCAAGAATCGTTTCACAAACCCGCGCGTTGCATCGATAAAATGTTGTTCAAAGAGCAAAAAATCACGAAATGACAAGGGTTGAAAAGGCAGCATAAGAATGGCTTCTGGCTCCGCTGTTGACACACAGGTGTCAACTTGTTCTGATAACACTTTCCACCCTTCATGCCCTAATTCAAGAATAGATAACATGCTTATTTGCAGATTATTTTTTACTGAAAACCGCTCACTAATTTCGGCTAATTTTTCAATATTTGCTAATCGCACCCAATCATTGGAGGCACCAGATTTTAATGCTTCCACCGCTATGCCATTTTCTGTCCAAACCGAGCGTAATTTCATGATGGTTCCTTACTAGCTGTAGTCTCGTTAATAAATGTTGCCAGCGTATCTAATGGGCAATAAGAAAGTAGGTGCTTCCAACCCAGCACATTCAGGGGCCCTTTATAACGAATAAATAAATTCCTCGCCAGTATCGATAAGCGAGAATTCATGTTAATGAAGGATTTTATCGAGTCATCAGAGGTTCTTAATATCCAGTTAACGCGTTGATAACGTTGAGCTTCATAATTTTCTAACGCCTCTTTTACTGGAAAATTCGCCAATAATTCAGCAAGAATGATGGCATCCTCAAACGCACAAGCAGCTCCTTGTTGTAACATGGGAGAGCAGGCGTTACTGGCATCGCCTATTAACGCTATATTTTCCCGACTAAATAATGGGATGGGAACAGAGCGCAAGCGCCCGGTATAAACACGAGTGTCTGATGATAACTGTTGCAATAATGGCGCCGCTATTGCTTTATATTTCGCAAATACCTGTCTTAAATTTTCCTGTGCGGCATCTGGGCTTTGGTAATGACCCGTTTTGTCTGCTTGATGGGCATAGCAATAAATCCGGTTAGGCCCAATAGGATAGGCTAAAAACATATTATCTTTTCCTATCATATAGGTGGGTTGTAATTCTTTTGCAGGGTATTCACTTATCCATCGCCAGTTTGTTACCCCTAAATCCTCTAACTCACTTGCCCCAAAGCCTAATTCTCGCACGGTTGAGTAGATACCATCTGCCCCCACTATTGCTTGATAATGGCCATTAAGGAGAGGATTAGAAAACTCCACGTCAACACCTGACTCATCTTGTTTAATACGTGTAACTGTCACATTAAAATGAATATCATCCTCTACGTCCTGCCGCAAAATAGTTAATAAGTCAGCTCTATCAAGGGCTACAAATTTATCCCGGTTTAATGGACTATTAAGCAAGGAGGCTTGGCTGATAATACGGCCATTCGGGCGGGCGTAAATAATGTCTTTAACCTGATGCAATTTATCAACAACGGTTGACAGCCCCATGTAGCGCAAAGCGCGAACAGCATTAGCAGGAAGCGCAATACCTGTGCCTGTGGCATCAAGTTGGGATTTTTTTTCGATAAGAGTATAGGCAATATTATGTTTTTTAAGCTGCCTTGCAAGGCTCAGTCCGGCGATGCCGGCTCCTGAAATTAAAATAGTAGTCATCAATAACCATCTATGGTGTGTTAGTAATAAAATGACGCATTATTACTGTATTACCCTTAATTTTAAAGCATTTATGGCGAAGGTCGTGAATTTAGAGGTTATACTAATATAAATGGCCTGGTAGTCGAGATAATATGAAACGTGATTGGGATATGATTAGAAACATCCTTATGGCAGTGGAAGAACTTGAGCCTAATGCACTATTAACACTTGATAGCTTCCCGGCGGATAAACACAGTGAAGTTTCCTATCATCTTGAAATATTAGAAGAGGGAGGTTTGCTTCGCGGCAAGATTCATAAAACACCTGGCGGCTCCCCTCATAGTTTTCATTTAATTCGTTTAACATGGGCGGGGCACGATTTTCTGGAATCTATTCGTTCTGATTCGATGTGGAAGGCGATAAAAGAGTGTCTTGATTCCCAAAAAAAGGGACCAGGCATTGACAGTATTTTAGCCGCGTCTCAAGCTCTGGCAAAAAAGATTTAAAACCCTTCATCAGCAAAATTAACAGGCATTCCCCTTGTAACAAACTGGGTTTTATCCCTGGTTAACAAACAATCAAGCGTTAAAGAAGATTCATCAGTATCAGGATGATTACAAGAGGGTGTAAAACAATACCCTTTCATGGTTGCAATCGTTTTTAAAATTTCTTTTTTACTCAATGCAATGTTGGTATCCCCCATGATTAATGTATCCAGCGCATTGGTTTTCTCCATTAGAAATTCTGCCAGTATTTCAGATTTTTCATAATCTGCATGAATATTAATCAAGTGAAGAGCTTTATTACTTTTCAAAGAATACAGTAAATAATCTGCACCGCGCTCATAAAGTATGGGTGTTATTTCTTTAAGTTTGAAGCTCTTGGCTCGCATTAATAAGGCCGTGCCGAATTTATTATAATCTTGATCTTTACGTCGAGTAAGAGAATAACTTTGCACAAAGGCGTCAAAATCAATCGCTAATTGTTTCTCATTGGCCATGCTATGAAGCGCTTCCCAAAACGTCTTAAAATATACACTATTCATTGCGGGCACTTCCTGCAATGCAATGGCCTCAACACCCTGCTCCAGAAGTTTCACCAAAACTTCTGCAAGGAGTTGCATATGCTGTAGTCTTTCTTCTTCGTAATACAGCATATAAATTCCTTTAAAACCCTCAGGATTAAACCCCGGAGATACCGGAGAGTCGGGATTTAACAGGTTCCAGGAGGCAAATATGCCATGTTGGTTGGAGCCTATAATCGGATCATGATCACTCAATGCCCGCCTAACAATAACTTCATGCTTAATCTGGTTTTGTCTGTTTAACTTGCAAAGATGAATATCCAATTGGGGGATATCATTCAGAACTTGTTTCAAAAGCATCATTTTAATTCTGTCCTTTTGTAAAATGGGAAGCAGCTCGAGCATTGTTCATGTTAAAATAACCATCATTTATTATATGAGTTTTTTGGTGAGTAATGACTAAATACCTCGTAACGTGTGCTGTTAACTTTGATGGACGAGGCGATTGGACGCATTGCAGAGATATTTTACAATTTATGCAAACGCATGACGCCTTGTCAGGTATTACCCTTATCCCTTTCATTGCCATTTCATATAGAGAACACCCGTCTTATGAAAGTATTTTTGCTGAATTAGTAGCCTTGTGCTTTCCTGACTTTTTTTGGGGAACAAAAGAAGATTTTCAAAGTAGTAATGTAAGAAGTAATGCGTTAAAAAAACTGTTACCACAAATAGACCAAGTTATCATCGTCTCTAATGATAATTTTGTTTACGAAAGATTTTTTCTACGGAATTACGACTATTATTTAAAACCTGATGTGTTAATAAAATTTATTAGCGAACATGAAGGTGGCAGTATTGCTGTCGGCGGTTATGGTGCTCTCAGGGAACTTACGCCCACCGATAATATTATGATTAGGTCAATGGGGCTTGATGACTTCTGTTATGGCATCAATGTGAAAAAATCTGACCCCATGAATAAAATAACCGCTTGGGACGTGATACAAACCCATGATGCAGCCTTCGTGGCTGATTTACTACGAACCACTCAAACAGAAAGCCTACCCGAATTTCTTGCCAACCATTTATTTATTCCAGCCTATTTTAATAGTATTAGTCATTTTTCATCATTCATTGGATTTCTTGCGACCAATGCCTTTATTCCAAAGCAGGATATTGCGATGTATCTGTCATCGCAATTCCTATCGGGTATTAATTTGGGCATTAAAGATTTAGAAGGTAATAAGATAATAGTCAGAGCGCTTAATATAGCGAGCAATGCTGTCACAGGAATAAAGCAATTTGTGCTCATCGAGCCAGGAAAAAAACCCAGCGTTTACCCCTTGGCAAGACAGGGCCGAACAATACGATTTTATCTCGGTTATCATCTTTCCGATCCATCATTTGCCGCAGCTTTTAATAGCACTAATTTTTTAGTTGGGGTGTCAGGGGATAATACCTTTCAAAAAGCCGTGGCAGAAGAGGTATTTCCATTTTATTGCTCCACCAATATTCACCTAAAGCGCGCGACTTTGCCTGCCATTGGACGCATAGCTCAATTGGAAGAACTGGATATCCCCCAATCTGTACGAGAGGACTATCGTTACTTCTTTAATGACGCCAATTTTTGGGGCAGGCTCATCAGTCACAATGAGCGAGGTGTTTTTGATAACATCAATCTTCCAGAAATGATAGAGTACTGGCCTCTCGTCGCTAATTACATAAAAACTCACTGTAATTTACAAACACGCCTTCTTCAAATTATATTAGAAAAACCCGATGCTTCAATTGAACAAAAACCCGTGCGTATGGATGGACAAGTCCTTACCTATGATCTGGATGGAAAGCCGAAACTCGTTTCAAAAGAAGCGCCATTAGACAAAACATCTCTCCCAAGCCCACCCAGCAGGTATGAATTTATGCCAGCGTCCACTCCAAACGACGACGATAAGGAGGTCAACGTAAAATCATGTGGCCTATAACAACCATTACCGAAAGAACAAGCATTCAATTTCCAATTATACAAGCACCAATGGCAGGTGGTGCGACGACACCTGAATTGGTGGCCGCGGTGTCAAATGCAGGCGGGCTTGGTTCTCTCGGTGCGGGTTACATGCAAGCACCTGCCTTGAAGGCCGCTATTACAAGAATACGCGAATTAACTAATAAGCCCTTTTCAGTAAACCTTTTTATTCCAGAAAAGCATCAGGCGAAAGCAAGTCAAATCAATCAAATGTGTCATTGGGTAGAGGCCGCATGTCCTGAGCTAAAAATTAAACTAAGTCCCGTTACACCACCTTATGCACCTTCTTTTGATGAACAGATGCAGGTAATTTTGGAAGAAAATGTTCCCGTGTTTAGTTTTACTTTTGGCATTCTCACTGATGAATGGATAGAGAAATTAAAAAAGAAAGGAATATATTTAATAGGAACAGCCACAACTTTGACAGAGGCACTGTTACTTGAAGCAAAACAAATTGATGCAATAGTTGCACAAGGTAGCGAAGCCGGTGGACATAGGGGTACTTTTATTGGGAGTGCTGAAGACGCTTTAGTTAGTATCAACTTATTGCTCGAAGAACTCCAAAAAAATATCAAAATCCCGGTTATCGCAGCAGGTGGCATTATGGATGGAAAAGGAATTATCCGAGCCCTTACATCAGGAGCGCAAGCGGTGCAAATGGGAACCGTCTTTTTGAGTTGTCATGAGTCAGGAATCCACCCCAGATATAAAGAAGCTTTATTGAAACTGACTGAAGACCGTACCACGTTAACGCGCGTATTTTCCGGGAAAATGGCACGGGGTATTCGAAATAAATTTATTGAGCGAATGCAGGCTTATCAAGATAACCTCCTTGATTACCCTGTGCAAAATGCGTTAACCCGGCCTATGCGTAATGACGCTGAAAAAAAAGGGAATGTTGAGTTTATGTCCATGTGGGCAGGACAATCGGCTCATTTAAGTAAAGCTTGTTCTGCATCAGAATTGCTAAATACATTAATTAATGATGTTAATAAAAAAATTGAGTAAATAAACGCTTCGCACAGGACAAGCCCATGATAACTGGTATGAATCATATAACCTTAGCGGTTAAAAACATCGATACGTCTTTTGCGTGATGTCGAATGGTTTGTATAAATCAGTCTTTCCGAGCAAGCAGATGGGTGTCACCATAAAGCATGGTACTCCCGATGACTGCCGCGGGCATGATAAAAACATTCAGAAACGGAATAAAGCTTGCGAGATTAATTGCCGAACCAAATCCTAATGAACGCATTTTATTTTTTTTCACTAACTTCTGCATTTCTGAAAAACTTATTAAATTATTATCCAGTGGCAAATCCTGAAACTGCATGCTTAACATCCAGGCCGTAAAAGCAAACCACACAAAGGGAAAAACAGGCTGGATTAACGGGATAAAAAATAAAATACACATTCCCAAAAAACGCGGCAAAAAATAACGCAGAAATTGGCCTTGACGCTTAAAAGCACGAATAGCCATAACTGCAAAAGGCACCGCTGGCACAGGTTTTCCATAAAGTAATTTTTGCACTTTTTCAGCGAGAAGCCCATTAAAAGGTGCGGCAATCACATTAAACATGACGGTAAACATCGCTAAAAAAAGTAAAATAAACACGATAATAAACGCAACTATCAAAACACCGCTCAAAAAACTCAACCACGATGGTAATTTATCCACATAATAAGAAGCATAAGGAAGCCCATAATAATAGCCAAGATAAAATAATCCACTGAATAATAAGCAATTAAACGCAATAGGCAAAATAATAAAACGCTTTAAACCAGGCGCAAATAAATGTTTTAGCCCTGTCGCAAAATACGTCATCCCTTTAAAAAAATTAAGCATATCTCATCTTATTCGTTCAGTTCTTTTGATTAGTATATCAATTCCAACGACATTACACATTTCCTTAAGAATAATCACCTATAATTCACCTACACACTATTCAATATCTAGAGTTGAAAATCTATGGATTTTAAACAATTCTTTGAGAAACATTCAATTGTATTTGATGAAGAAAGAATTAATAAAGAAAAAGCGCTGTTTGATACGGTTATTAGAGAAGCTAATTTTCCCGATAATAGCTGTGATAGGGATGTGTATTTGGCCTTATTGCCATTTACCCTTCATCGAGCTCAAAGTGAGCAAATGTGGATTGTGGCTGCAAAACAAGATAAAACAGCAAGACTCCATGCGGCCAAGCTGGCTTTACTATTTGGAAGTACAGATGAAGCCCTCGCCTATTTAGATCGGTTTGCAAAACAGCACCCGCGTTCTGTGCAAGCAGTCCACGATGCGTGTTTGTTTTCATTACCAGAAAGTAAAGAGTGGAGCCGCGATTTATGGCGCGGATTGGTTTTACATTACCGCCCCAGTAGTCCTGATAGCAGTATTATGCGTCTTCTGCCTTTTGTTAATAAAATTGAAAAATATGTAGACGACAATAAAGCTCAATTACTCACCACAATTGCCCATCAAATTATAGGTAATGAATACGATGAATTAATGCAAAAACAACGTGTTTCCCCACGTTTACCAATAAAAATAATTAACCGCAAGGTAGATAAAGAATTTGACTCGCTAATCAGAGCTGAACTTAATTTTTCAGCCCAAGGCAAATTGGATGATGAGCAGAGAATGCAATATCATCTAAAAAAACAACAATTAATTGCACAAGGGGAAAAAACGAAAATCGAAACGAAGATTTTCGAAAAATTTGAAAAAAGAGCAAAAACCCTGCCCACAGAATTAATCACCCAATCAAAAGACGATTATATAAAGGATAAACTTAACGCTATAAAAGGAGCAATCAAAACAAAATTAAGAATAAGAGAACAAAATTTGCTTTCTATAAGAACCCCTCTTGAAACGCTTGAAAATTACGCAAGTCAGATAGTATATAAGCGCTCCCAGGAAAATATTGTGGCAGCCGCTCTATTTTTTAAACATAAGATTAGAGAAATCCAATTTAATCGTTATCTGGATCTTATCCCCCTGGATAATTCTCACCAAATACCCAATTTGCTAATTGAAGGTGAAGAGATTTCGTCTCATTATAAAAACTATTATTTAAAAAAATTACCGCCCAATGACCCAAGAGCGGCAATTCTGGGTAAATTGACCAGTTGTTGCCAGAGTATGGGAGATGTGGGCGGGGATGCGGCTGTTCATGGAATTACCGATGCCCGTGGCGGATTTTATGTTCTATGTGAAAAGCTTGGGGATATACCAAGTGATGAGGACACCATTGTAGCCCAGTCCTGGGTATGGAAAGATGAAATCAGTAATCATCTTGTTTTTGATTCGGTGGAAAGCCAACTAGATTTCAGAAACAAAAACTCACTAATGCTAGCTGACTTTTATACTTTCGCAGCACATAGATTAATTAATGAATATGATATTGCCTCAGTGAGAGTAGGAGCAGGTGGGAACACACCGCCAAACCTTGGTATTGTTAACGCGTTGCCAATTTCAAAAATAGCGGATTATCCCTATGATTTAGACTCTGATTTTCAACGAATTATTGCGGATATTAATCTCCAATTTTTCTTAATTTTATTCTATAAAATGCAAAACCCATCCTCGCAATTAAATTTTCTATTTGAGGATCAACTAAAATCAGCCCCCAATATTACAACGATAAACGCGTGGTGTGATATCGTTATTATGGACAATGATGACAAGCGCTTGATAGAAGGGATATATGATTATCTCGAAGAGAACAATGTCGTTGCCGTAAAAGAAAGAGTAAAACACACTTCAAACTGGATAAAGCAACTCGATAACATTCTCGAAAATCACGAAGATTTTTCAGAAAGTGCCTTTTTAAAAATAGTAAATGATGCCATCAATGCAGGCGTTAATGTTAATACCTATAACAGGCCTGCTGGAAATGCTCCTGCTTTACAGCTTGCCTTAGCCCTTGGGTACTTATCAGTAGTCCAATTATTACTTGAACAGGGAGCGGATGTTACCGCCAACATAAACAACGTTAACCTTATTGATGTTGCGATAAAACAGGATAAGTGGGATATTGTAAAATATTTACTCGCGCACCTTAAAGTAAGATCCGCTGGACTCACACCTGAACATACCAAGGTATTATTCGCAGCCGCAAGTTCAAAAAAACTGTCCCTTTTAAGCTATTTATTTAATGAAGGGCTTTCTATAAATACCCTGCCACCAATAGAACTAAGGCACACATATCAACCCTTGCTACACATGGCGATAGCTACAAAACAAACCGATTTGCGAGATTTCTTAATTACCAATGGCGCTGATTTAAATCTGAGAAATGAAGATGGGCAAACGCCGCTAATATGTGCATTGCAAAAGGAGGATTTCGATACCTTTAAATGCTTAATCCAACATGGTGCTGATATCAATATTACCACCATGGGTCAGAGTTTATTGTGGCTCGCGGCCCAAGCTCAACAATGGGATGTCGTGAGCTTGCTTTTAGACCATAACCCTAATGATGTAGACGCGAAAAACAGTAACGGTGAAACGATTTTGATACTTGCCGTTAAAAATAACCAATTTGATATAGTACAAAAGCTCATAAAAAATGGAGCAGATATTAATGCTAAAGACCAAACCGAGCGCTCGGCATTACATCACCTTCTTCATGAATGTTTTACTGGTTATCAAACTACTGATGAACAAATTAATATACTGGATTATTTAATAAAACAAGGCGCCGACCTTAATATAAAAGGTTCCCAGGGCCAAACGCCTTTACATCTAATTACAATTAATCGAATCAATAGCGCTGCAAATACAGAGATTGCGTTACACCTTCTTAAAAATGGCGCCGATATAGAAGCGGTTAATGATCAGGGGCAAACAGTACTCTCTCGTATTGTCGAACAGGGTCCTCTGGAGCTGGTCAAGGCTCTAGTCGATGAGAAATATGCCAATATTGACCTTGTATTGGAGCATGCTGTTTTCCATAAACGCTTTGAGGTGATTAATGCGTTTAAATCCGAGATTACAGGCTCTTCTGGCATCACCTCTGGTTCATCGTTTTTTCAAAGGGATGAAAAAAAGGATAATGACGCCAACGATAAATTGGAACCAGATACCATTCGTAAACCTATAGGGTAATGCTATTATGCCGGCCTGCTTTTATTTTTAATTGTTGTTTGGATGAAAATCTCGCTATGGCCTCAAAAAAAATCGCTTTGATTCTCTCGCTCCTTTTAATATTATTAACTGGCGTTAGTGAGGCTCAATCAACTCGTCCTAAAACCGAACAAGAGCTTGCAAGAGAGATTTATAAACAATTTATTGAGGTTCAATCAGGGTTTAGTACAGGCTCGACAACGCCCTTAGTAGACGTGGCTGCAACCTATTTAAAAACTGCAGGATTTTCCTCTAAGGACATCTTTATAGGTGGCGCCAATCCCAGAAAGGCAAATATTGTTGTCCGGTACCATGGGACTGGTGAGCAAAAACCAATATTGTTACTCGCACACACCGATGTAGTCGAAGCAAAGCCGTCTGACTGGAGTATGAATCCTTTTAAACTGTTTGAAAAAGAAGGCTATTTTTACGGGCGCGGCACCTTAGATGATAAAGCGCAGGCCGCTATGTGGATAGCTAATCTCATCCAATACAAACGTGAAGGCTTTAAACCAAAACGCGATATTATCGTAGCACTTACCGCTGATGAGGAAGGCCACGGCCCTTATAATGGCGTCAGTTGGCTTCTTAAAAACCATAAAGATTTAATTGATGCTGATTTTGCGCTTAATGAAGGGGGCTGGGTTGATGTAGCCCACGGCAAAAAAATTTCCCAAAATATTCAAGTAAGTGAAAAATACATTCTCAATTTTCGCATCGACGTCATTAATAAAGGCGGTCATAGTTCGCTGCCAACCAAAGACAATGCAATATACCGCCTTGCCAGAGCATTAAACCATTTATCTCAATTTGATTTTCCTTTAAAAACCAATGAAATAACCGCGCTTTATTTTAAAAAATTGGCCGCTTTCGAAACTGGCGCAATTAGTAAAGACATGTTTGATGTAACGAAAAACTCTCAACAAGCAATGGCGCGTATAGCAAACCGTTCGACTCAATGGAATGCCATGCTTCGCACTACTTGCACCCCCACCATGCTTGAGGGCGGTCATGCAATAAACGCGTTGCCACAATTAGCCAGGGTCACTATTAATTGTCGTGTGTTGCCTGAAGATTCACCCGAAATAGTTGAGCAACTTCTTCGTAAAACAATCAATGACTCGCACGTTCAACTCACCCGTTTAACCCGCAAAAATTATAGCCAGGCATCATCCCCTAATCCCGAGGTATTAAAAACAGTTTCAACAATTACACAAAAATTTTGGCCAGACGTTCCTACCATTCCGGTTATGGTCACGGGAGCTACGGATGGGCGTTTTCTACGAGCCGCGGGCATCCCCACCTATGGCGTCATGGGATTAGTTTTGGATAGAGAGGATATCCGCGCTCACGGTCGTGATGAACGAATCAGTGTCCAATCCTTTTATGAAGGACAAGCTTTTCTTTATGAGCTAGTAAAGCAGTTGGCAGGGGAGGCCATGAAAACAGCTGCTTAAAAATAGCGAGCATAGGTCGGGCGCCTCGCCCGACTTTCCTCAGATGAAGGGATTGAGGTGAGTTAAAGCTGATAAAATTCGTTTCATTGACAATCACTTATCTACTGATTACTATCGGCTACGTCATTCCCGCATCTTTTTTTTATGTCTTCCATACAAACCAAATACCGTGCTGACATTGATGGTTTAAGAGCCATTGCTGTAATTGCCGTCATGTTGTTTCATGCAGGCTTTCCTCTTTTTAGCGGAGGATTTGTCGGGGTGGATATCTTTTTTGTTATAAGTGGATTCTTAATTACCTTTATCATTATTTCAGAAAAACAAACCGGGCATTTTTCCTTCTATCGATTTTACGAAAGACGAGCCAGAAGAATATTGCCTGCCTTATTTGTCATTATGTTTGCCTGTATTATCTTTGCCTTTTCACCCCCTTCCTGGCTAGGTTTAGATCCTCTGGAAATGTTGGATCTGTCCAAGAGCTTAATGGCCGTTTCTACGTTTTCTTCTAATCTTCTTTTTTGGAAACAAACAGGGTACTTTGACGCAGCAGCCGAGTTTAAACCGCTTTTACATACCTGGAGCCTTTCTGTAGAAGAGCAATATTATTTGCTCTTTCCATTATTTCTTATCCTGACCTGGAAAATAGGTCGCCGCTTACTTATACCTGCTCTGATTGGCATTGCTATTATCAGCTTATGTATTAGCCAATGGGGCGCCCTTCATATGCCTGCGGCTACATTTTTTCTATTGCCAACACGTATTTGGGAGCTTTTTATAGGGGTTCTTGTAGCATTTTATTTTTTTGCGCAAAAACCGCCCGAAGCTAGTGTACGGCGAAATTTGCTTGGCATTCTGGGTATTTTATTTATCCTTTATGCAATTTTTTTCTTTGATAAAGAAACGCCTTTCCCCAGTTTTTATGGATTACTACCTACTGTGGGCGCCGCTCTTATTATTCTTTGTACGGATCCGGACTCAATTGTGGGCAAAACGCTCGGCTCTCGCCTCTTAGCGAGCCTTGGTTTAGTCAGTTATAGTACCTATTTATGGCACCAACTTCTTTTTGCGTTCTTTCGGATTCACAATCTAGGGGATTTAAGTGCCCTACAGAGCTGTTGCTTAATATTAATCTCATTTGTGCTGGGTTATTTCAGTTGGAAATTCATTGAAACCCCTTTTAGAGATAAACAAAAATGGACTACACCAACTTTTTGGATTATTGCAGGGCTTTGCAGCGCTCTTTTTTTCTTTATGGGATACGAAGGGTATACGAGTAATGGATTTGAAAAAAAATATCTAAATAGCTTATCTCAAGAGCAAAGAAAGATTTATGACTACAAGGATTATTCTTTTAATGCTTTATGGAAGCGAGGCTCCTGCTTTTTAACAGATCAACAGACCTATCATGATTTTAAGTCAGAGTGCCAGGCTACAACTAAAGAAGAGAACGATTTACTTGTATGGGGCGACTCTTATGCCGCGTCTTTTTCAGTAGGTCTTAGAACGTTTTCTCCTAATTTAATACAGTACACATCCAGTGCTTGCCCTCCCATTGTTGATAAAAATTTTATCGGACGTCCTGAATGTTTGGACATTAATAAATTTATACTGTCTGAAGTAAAACGATTGAAACCCAAACGTATCATTTTACAAGGGAGCTGGGTAAGTTATTCAGAAAATGTTGATATTAAAGCGATTCAACAAACCATCTTAGCTATCCAGTCGGTCTCACCCAATTCCAAGATAACTCTTATAGGATCACTCCCGGTTTGGAAACCGACCCTTCCCTCCCTGATGATTCGTAAAAACTTACCCCTGGAGAAAGATATATTCATTAACCTGGCAACCTACAATACGTTAGCCGCAATCGATGCTTCACTCCATAACATTGCCAAGAATAATCATATTGACTTTTTTTCGCCACTTGAACACTTATGCCAAGGGCCTTCTTGTCGAATTACGGTTAAAACACCCGAGGGCTTTAGTCTCATGACTTTCGATTATGCTCATCTAACTGAGTCAGGCTCGAAACTACTGGCGGCACAATTTAATCATTAAAACGCGTTCGACTGTAAGTAGTAACTTGGGCGCCGTTTTAGCTATTCATTCTGCCTTTCAGCAGTTCGTTATATTGTTCTTCATCAAAACCTACCGCGATGGTTTTGCCATCGTTAACTAAAACAGGCCTCTTGATAAGTGAGGGATTTGCAATAATAAAATCTATTTTTCCAGGTATATCTAACGCGTCGTAATGCTCTTTGTATTTTCGAAAAGTCATTCCCCTTTTGTTGACGGGAAGCTCACCTGAATAATCACTCCATGCGTTTATTTGTGCTTTTGTAGGTGGCGTTTTTTTAAAATCAATAAATTCGTAATCAATATTATTTTTCTCAAGAAAATAGCGGGCTTTTTTTACCGTGTCACAATTGGGAATCGCAAACATTAAAATCATTTCTGTCCAGAGATATTTTTACGCCACAGGTAGGTATATTTTATAGGAAAAAGCGGGACTACCAAACTGTATCAATACCAGAAGTCGTTGTAATAGCTCCAGCAGAATGATACAATATCGGTCAAAATGCATCAATATTGAATTTATTGTGTTTTTGTCCCACTTGATCTCTTATAACATATTTTGGAGTTTTTAATGTTAGATCTTATTCATCTTTGGAATGCTACATCTAATAAAAGCTCAGCGAACGAACAGCCTTTTCGACAATATCCACCCGATACCAAACCGGCTTCAATAAAATTTGATAATGATACAACACAATCGAGCTTTGAATTTCAAGAGCCGCCTGATGTTATTTTTGTGAAAAATATCTCAACGTTAGAGCCTGCCGATTTTTATGATGATTTACCTGAAATTCTAATGACAGAGGAAGAAAATAACGCACGCTTAAGATGTGTTGCCGAGCAGAAAGCTAAAAACCCACGTTTTTATGATGGTAAGCAAATGGTTATCACCGGGGTTGTTTATGATGATTCGACTAATGTAATTTATATGGAAGCCAGGAAAATTCCCTACTCTTTTATCGTCTCCTTGAGTAATAAAAAGTTCCCGGAAAATAGCTCTATGTATCAACTTACTATTTTCAAAACGGGTGTGCTTGCGCCATTAATAACGCGTAATAGTATGTCCATTTTATTGCAAAGAGCGGCACTTGGATTATATTCAGTCCCCGGTGGCTTTCTCGAAGCTCATGATGAAGAAAAAAGATTAAATTTTTACGATCGTAGAAATTTGGTTACTGAAACGGCCATAAACGAACTAAAAGAAGAAATAGCCGGTATTGAGGGTAGCGATGAATTGCGCTTTGATTTTTGTAAAACCCAAATTAGCTCTATTTCTTTTAGGAAAACCGATGGCAATCCAATAGGAACCGTTGAATTTATTGCGCCTTCCTATGTAAATTGTCACAGTAGTTATTTAAAGCGCGTTTTTCTTAGCAATTCAGCCGAGGATGCTCACGAGCACACATCACGATATGAATTGATCCCCTTAAGTTCTGAAAATCGAGACAAGCTTTTAGTAAAGCTATTAACAGGCCCGGTTAGACAACCTGGCGCGAGTTTATATCTACCCGTCGCCTTAAGCTTGACCCGCCTCGAAAATCAAGGCTCAAGCATGATGGCTGTACCCAGATCCATTCCGAATAGCTCATCACTTGCTTGGCCCCTCAGCATTTTTACGCCAAAACCAACCACGTCTTTATCTCTTTCTGAAGAACCCATTAATGAAAAATCCAGTGAAGGATTAAATTTCAATTCATAATGTTTTGATGTCTTTGAAATTGAGGCAGCGGCTATAGTGTCCACCATAAATCTAATGGCGGACAGAATTTTCAAGATAATTCGTTCTCAGCATAGAATCGCATGGCCTCAACTAAATACTCAACCAAGTCAGGGTGATATTTGCTATAAAAAGAGCGATAGTCCGGATGATCAAGATACATTTGAGCCAGTCCGGTGTAGGTTTCCTTAGTGGGTATCCAAAAATTACATACCCATGTGTAATGTCTTTGGACTAAGGTTTGCACTTCACTGGAGTTTGGCTTTAGGTGATTATTTACCGCTGCAGCCAACTCTTGATTCAATTGCTCTCCTTCAGCTTTAAATGTCTCCCAGTTAGGCTTTTTCCAATGTGCTACTTTTTGCCAACTTTCATCAATCTGTTGCTGAGATATAACGCCTGTATCAAGCATATATTGTTCATGCTCTTGCTGTTTTTTTGGATCAAAACCGTCGTACATTTCCGCATCACGCATGATTAATTTTCCTCTAATATGTGAAATGGTTCTATCAATTGTCTTAATGAGTGTTTCTGTTTGCAGAAGACCGGATTGAAGAATGGATTTATGTGTTTTCAACGATTCGATTTTATCGAAATCATTGCTACTTAAAATCCGCCGAATATCACTTAGAGGCATGCCAAGCTCACGGAAAAATAAAATTTGCTGCAACATTAAGAGCTGCTCTTCTTCATAATAACGATACTGATTATCACCATAAAAAGCAGGCTTTAATAAACCAATTTCATCATAGAACCGAAGCGTGCGAGCGCTTACTCCTGAAAGTTGTGCTAATTTTTTTACCGTATACCGCATTTGGGTACTCCTCTAACTGACCAAGCCCACGATAAAGGATGACGTAACGGTAATGTCAAATAATTCTTTTCAAGCACAAAAAAATTCATTAAGGTCTGCCTTATTTGCGCTTATTTTAATGCCATAATTGGCGGTCACACCAATAGACAATAAAAAATCAGCATCATGCGAAATCACTATCATCGCACCTGGATAATCGTTCAATACCTGAATGACATGATCTCTTGTTTCTAGGTCCAAATTATTCGTAATTTCATCAAGAATCAAAAGCTTCGGGGTCCTGGCCGCAATCTGTGCTAATGATAATCGCACTTTTTCACCACCAGATAGGCTTAAAACGGTTGTATTGATTTCTTCATTTTTACGAAACAAAAAATCATTCAGATGGTTTCTAATCTCCGCATGAGACCAATTCAACACACAATCTTGTATGACCTCTAAAACGGTCTTTTGTGCATCTAAAGTTGAATAATGCTGGTCAAGGTAACCAATAAATTCTTGCCTCAATACTTGCCAAGATCCTGTTTTATATACGGCTGTATCACCCAAAATGGCTCGAATCAAAGTCGATTTACCTGAACCATTATCTCCGTGGATAGCGATTCGATCACCGTTTGTAATCGTCAAATTGATCGATGCTAAAATAGGGCAATCAAACCCAACAGCTCCATCGCTAATGGATACTAAAACTCGCCCGCTTTCACCTGCCTGAATTGAGAATGTTGGTTTGATAATTTCAGGCATTTGTAACGCAGACATCTGCTCGCTCAACATCTGCCTTTTTTGACTGATTTCACTCTTCTTACGATTAGATGTCTCATTTGATCGACTCATTTTAACCGCCGAGCCTATCGTTGGCCATTTTCTATTTTCGATCTTCTTTTCACCACCTATACGGCTATTTTTAGCGCGTGTTTGCTCTTTCATTAATGCAAGATGAGCAGTCTTTTTCTGCTTTGAAAGCAACGACAACTCTCTCTCAATTGCTCGATGTTGAATAGCTAATTCATCCCGATAATCATCATATGACCCAGTAAACACGCGCACTCTGCCTTGATCAATATGCCAAATGGTATCAATAGTATGGCGTAATAACTCGACATCATGCGTTACAATCACGAGTGTACCTTCGAATGATTGCAACATTCGCATAAGCGAATTACGATTTTTTCGATCAAGATGGTTAGTTGGTTCATCCAACAATAAAATATTAGGAAAAGCAGCCAAAGCTTCTGTTAATTTTTCATTAAATCGTTGTCCGCCACTTAACGATTCAAATTGCTTAATCAATTGAGGTACATAACCAATGACCGCATCTTGAGGAAGAATTAGTTCCCCATCAGTTGGCGCAATTTGACCCCGCATCATTTGCAACAGTGTTGATTTCCCACAACCATTTTGCCCAATGATCGCAATACGCTGACCATAAGAAATCGTTTCATCTAATTGTTCAAAGCAGAGTTTATGTGGGAGCGAAAAGCGAATGCTTTTAAATTGAATCGGTTTATGAGTCATATCGGTCTCTCTTAAGTCGGGCGTTCTGTGTATCAACAAAAACCAAGTGGTTTTTAACCAATGCCCAGTGCCTGGGCAAACTTAAGAAATAATATTCATGACTTGATAAATCCTCAGAAAAGATAACTTTGTTTAAAAGTACTCATATTTTAAACTGATCAGCAATGATAGTCATTATCTTCTTGCAAAATGGAAAATAAAATTACGCGGTAGATCGTTTATTATTCGTTGCATTGCAGCTACGGCAGTTGGGCAAGCAGCTTTAGACAAAGATTTTGGAATCTGTGTTACTCCTAAAGGGCTGAACCTATCACTAGCGGACGATAGGCTTTTAAATTAGAAAATGCAGAACATAATTTCATATAGTTCCGTTAAATATTTACTGCAAGGAACCTGGTATTGCTGCAGGCAATATAGAGGCAGCTTCATCGGAGGATCGTGCTTCCGAGAAAAAAGACTGGTGACTGACCTTTGGCATCGCAAGTCTTTCTGCAGCAGCAATTTTGTGGCCTAAATGTTTTCTATATGCACATTGGATAGCACGTGCTGCTTGCTCCATTTTTAACTCACGTTCAATAACAGCTAACTCACCCGGTTTTAGCCGGGATTGATCACCATTAGCGCGAATTTCTCCCGCCAAACGATTTCGAGAATCTTCGCTTGAGAAATGAAAATCAAGACCATTAGGCGAATAAAAGGCGCTATTTAAACAATAATGTTGGAAGGAAAAGGGTTTAACCTGTTCCTGAATTTTGTCTTCTGTCAGATAAACGTGGTTAAATAGGCTTAAAATCAGTGAAGCCGGACCAGTAGAGTGTGTGACTGATAATTGCAGAAGAAGATGATAATAACTATTCTCCAAGGCCTTGGCTAATGATTCATCATTCATCGCCAGCAACTGACGATATCTTTTGCGCACCATTGCGGGTGTAGTTGGATCGTCAATTTTTTGCAAAAAAAGACGTTTGTTTTGCTCTAAATTCTCGGTGAAAGCAGTACTCAATTCCTGAGCTTCAGGTATTTTTTTTTCCAATATAGTTTTTCTTAGTGCAAAAAGATTAAGGCCCATCTCTCCTAAGGCAGTAAGATGTTGTGTTACAGGATAGTGAGGTTGCTGTTGGAGAACCAGGGTAGCCACGTGGGCCGCTGTTTCAATATTTGACAGACCAGCAACATGATTAATGGTGTCTTCGACTAACTGCTCATAGTTAGCTGTAAAATGCGTGGGTTTTTGATAGATATCATATATTCTTCGTTGAATCCGGCTAATGATGTCTTTGGTTAATTCATCATTCCCAACAACAGCAACAGTATCGTTATTTAATGCGATGCACTCCAAATTATCCTGAGACAAACCTGCTATAGGAATTTTTATACTACCAATTTTCAAAAGAACAGGTGCATTCACGGTAATAATTTGTGGGAGTTCCTGTGTTTTGACTCGAACATCCAAATCCGAATAAACGCCCAATTTATAAACACGACTTAGCCATCGTAACATATCACTGACAGAAGCGGGATTACCCCCGGTGTTATCTTTTATTGCCTGTATCTCCTGCCGGCATAAATCAGCCAGGTTCCTCTCATCCTCATTCTCTGTACAATTAGGCAGTATGTCATCTTCAATCGACACGGCAATAATGTTATGCGTACTACAGAAATTATATAACTCCCTCAAAGCGTCATCTGACAGCAACTGTTTAGAGTAAAGCAAATGAATAACATCCGCTGGATTCAATGCCCGCATTTCAACCAAGCGAAGTTGATTTTCTGGATTAAGAAATCGTTGTGGGTTTGTACTTAGCCAAATTTTAACGTGTCGATGGAGATCGAGTTCGTAGGACATAACAAGCTTCCATATAAAAACATATTGTACAATTTGCGCAATTATACTACAGGATCGAATGCGAGACAACCATATTACTAAGAGACACAACTATCAAATCTTTGTTAAATGAGAATAATTGTTTGGATCGCAGGTTGATAATATTGCGTGTTACCTGCTTTTATTTCTAAATTCTTACAAATTTTCACTGTTATTTCTGTATCCGTATGACAACATAAAACCAGAAAGTAAACATTTGGATATTTTTTAGCTAAAAACTGCCTATTTTTCAAGTGGCTAATAAAATTGATTCACAGAACCCAGGGTTTAAGTTTCAATGCTCAGGTAAAAGAAAAAATGATTTTATGCCCAGCTCCTTTCAATAGGTCCAACTTAAACTTAAAATATCAATCAAGTCTGATCCTATCCAAGTACCGGTTTTTATGAAAAAAATTACTGACATCTTTAATTATATTTATTTATTAGCAGAAAACGCCCACTCTGAAATTTATCCGCGATATTTTTGGAAAGATTATGCAAAAGAAGAAAAACCCTGTAAATATGTATTTGTAGTGGAGCAGCCAGCTACCACAAGATGCGCCATTACAGATATTGGATTATCTGTAGCGCTCTTAGGTAAAAATTCTTCTTTTCATAAGGTAATGAGCTCCGTTTTATATGATGAGAATACGGTGGAGCTTCTCGAAGATAGGCTAAAATTTTTTGTTTATAATTTTCAATTATCCATGGATGTATATGACCCCGATGCTGGTGTAGGTCTTCATAATTCTAATGCTGGTCATCAATTCAAAGTTATTCAATATGTTGACGAAAATGACAATGTCAGATATAAATTTTTACAATCATATCTTAATAAATACACACTTATGGATTTTCTTCACCGAGTGAATACTCATCAAATACAAGGTGATTACTCACAGCAAGAATTTACCGAATTTCTTAACGGTATGGCATTATTTTTACAGGCAAAATCTTGGAGAAAAGCTAAGGATTTTTATCAAAGGTATTTTGATGTTGAGGAAATTGATTATCAAGGGTGTAAATTTACAGGCAAATTAGAAGTTAGTTATCTCGAGTGCAGCATAGAGGGTGTAATACAGGCAAAGGAAGCTTTTGAAGACTATAGAAGCTCCGCAACCTATCCTCAATTTAAGTTTATTTCTGGAAAAGATTCGCATGAAAATTCAACGCTTAGCAATGCTATTAGTACCCGCTTTAATCAAGGCGAACTAATCGCCTATGCGCCCGCACGGGGAGAAATATGGTTTAGTCGTGTAAACCTTGAGCCTTTATTATCACGTTTAAATATAAAACCGGTTGATACAATAGAGAAAACGCTTGAGCGCGCTAAAATTAGTGACTATCCCAAACTTAATTTTTTTGAAGAGCCCTCTGAAAAAGCTAGTTACCAGGATGAAGATAAAAATATGGGCGTTAATGATTCCTCGTGTATTTTAGATGATAACCCGAGTCTTTCAAAATCTTTTGGACAAACAGTTTTGGGATTGTGTGTTGTGCAATGACAGCATCTGGCGGGGCCGTTTGGAAGAACTGAGTAAAAATATTTCAGCAGTTAAGAGATCATTAAGAAAGCTAGTGTATATAAGAGATGTGCTTGGATGATAAAAAACTTTAAGTTGGTGGGGCGGCGGCTATTGAATTAGGCACTTAACTCATTGTTATTTAGAGCATTTAAAAATATTGAACTTTTTGTTGCCCCTAAAGTTGCCCCAATCCAGTAAAAACAGACCTCATTACTTTTCACGTCAGGGGAAATGGGGTCAGGCCTTGCTTTTTGCTAAGAAGATGGTTTAAAGCAAAAAGCAAGGCCTGACCCTTGTGTATTTCTCTTCTCTACCAACCATTCAAAGGTTTCCCAATGCATGCTTTTGGGCTTATCCTCATGTCCATTTAATATACCAACACCCCAACCAAGTCGATCACGGATTCGATCAGCCTGTCGTATGGCACGATCTTCAGGGGTTTGCAATTAGCTGAAATAAACTAACTTATAACAATGTCGACAAGCAAAGATTTCACCCATCAAATAAAGTATGGCTACTTTATGAGAGCATTCTTCAGCAGGACAGAGAAACCAAGGTCTTACACCCCCGTAGTTACATGGTGTCCATACCAAGAGCACTCCATAGCAATGCACTTTATTACGCTTATCTTTATGAAGAAAAATTAATTTATCTTCTTCGGTAAGTATATGCACCAAGGCCACCGTCTCTTCATCCTTTGACCAACGCCGCGTAAAAACTTGTCCGGGCTAGCAGTCCTTTTCGATGTAAACACCTTACATCTAATTGAGAATATCCTGACGTTATTTTTACGGCTCTATGAGGTTACCCTAACAGTTACCCCACTGAAGCACTGGACGTCATTGAGCACCATTATGTCCAAATGGACGAAAAGATAAATAGAAATATAGATTTTATGAGGAATGAAAATGTTATTGGACGGTATAAAACGTTTAATTGGTGGGGCGGCGGGAATCGAACCCTTGGCCCATCTTATTGATATATAACAAGTTAAGAAAAATTAATATTGATCGGTACTACTATCAATACTACTAAAAGGAAAAGTCATGCTTTTGGGTGTAATCTTTTGGGGCTAAAATAATCCTTAACACATTATAGATTATCATCAATCTGTATTTTTTTAACTGAATATAAAACATCTAATGACAACACCAGTTGCGTCATGTGTTTTTTTTGTTCTTTATGGTATAATTTACGCCCAACGAATTAATTAGACCGATGTAAATGCCAAAATTTTTTGATGAAAGCTTGCGATTCAATGAGTTCTTAATTCAATTACAAAGAAATGAAATAGAATGTCCTAGGCTCAGCCTTTACATTGATACAGATATAACTCTCGAAATGAAAGTTAATTTTTGTGATGCATTGGAAAATAATACAACAGCAACTTCTCTTTCCTTAAGTAATTTAATTACTGAAGACGTGATACGTCAATTTCTAGCTTCATTAGAAAAAAATACAAACATTACCTATCTATCTTACGATAAATCTAAATTCCCAAAAGAAGCGAATGAGGCAGTCCAGGTTATTTTAAACCGAAATAGAACATTGGCTCTAGAAAAGGAAATTCATCCTATAAAAGTAGAATATGATAGACCTAATTCTAAAACATTGGTTTTTGCAGCAGCCGAGCATGGAAATACCAACCTTCTTTATTCCATATTAGAGGACTCCCCAGAGTTAATTATCGAAATGCATTGGCTATATCACTCTTTATTACATATAGCAGCAAAATATGGTTATATTGATTGTATGAAACTTCTTATTGCTCGAGGAGCTGATGTTAATAGTAATTTGGTAGATTACTCAGGAGCAATGAAAGGTACTCCACTTGGCAACGCCGTAAAGGAAAATCAATATGTTGCAGCTCAACTTTTGTTGGCTTCAGGTGCTAGTGTCCATTTAAAAAGAAATGGCTTTACGCCGTTGCACGATGCAAAAAATGTCGAAATGGCAGAGTTATTGTATAGCCATGGTGCGGATGTTAATGCAATCTGTGGGGAAGATACCCATGCCGCTATTTGCAAAGGCAATTCTGTTTTACACTCCTCTGTATGGGGGAAGTCTCCATCGCCAGACTTAGTTTTATTTTTAATACGTAATGGAGCTAATGTGCAAACAGTTAATAAAGCGAGGGAAATCGTATTACATCTTTTGGTATTTCCTTATCAAACGCATGTCTTACAAAAATTAAATATTTTATTACAAGCTGGAACGAATATACTTCATACTGATGAGCAAGGAAGGACTCCTAAAGATTTAGCTAAAGTAATTGATTCTGAATCTACCTCCTTGATTGAAAAAGTTACTAAGGATTGCATTAAGATTAGACATACCTCTTTATTATTTTCCCAAGCTATAAGAACAAAACATACTCTTTTTTCAACGCTTCCTATTGAATTGCTGGAAAAGATTGCAGCTGATACTGTTGAGACAGATAGCCTAGAGGAAAACACTAAAAATTGTCTTTTTAGGAATAATTTTGGAAGGCCATAATTTGGGCTTTGTTTGGAAAACAAAGACAGCTTTAAATGAATTTTCGGGGAAATGGGGTCAGGCCTTGCTTTTTGCTAAGAAGATGGTTTAAAGCAAAAAGCAAGGCCTGACCCTTGTGTATTCACTCACAGCAAGAATTTACCGAATTTCTTAACGGTATGGCATTATTTTTACAGGCAAAATCTTGGAGAGAAGCTAAGGATTTTTATCAAAGGTATTTTGATGTTGAGGAAATTGATTATCAAGGGTGTAAATTTACAGGCAAATTAGAAGTTAGTTATCTCGAGTGCAGCATAGAGGGTATTTAGATCATTTAAAAATATTGAACTTTTTGTTGCCCCTAAAGTTGCCCCAATCCAGTAAAAAACAGACCTCATTACTTTTCACGTCTATAAGGGTTTTCTTTGGGCAATCTCCCCTTTTTCCTTAAACACGCTTTGTCATAAATATCAGCTTTTTCATCATTAGGGATATCAAGTGTGTTAATAAAGTTTACTGGTGTTCCCTTTTTTAAAAATTCTTCTAAGGCTTTCTCTATTTGTTGTTGTTTTAAAAGCTTCTCATTATGAGTGGTATCTTTTTCAAGAACTGAAAGTAATTGCTCATATTCTTCATTCGCTTCCTTGGCTTGTTGGTTTAGACTCTTTTTATAGTGTAAATGCGTAAACAACCATGAAAGAAATATCCCTAATAGATTAAGGAGGTTATCACATTAAAAATGTTGATATTTTATCCATCAATCCTCCAGGTATTATCCCTCAATGATATCAGAGCTAAAAATCGTACTTTGCTTAATTCTGATGGAGCTATGCTATATCAGGTTCTTTCTCAACCGTATGTTGTATCTGCTGTTCAAGTATTTTCAGACTACGATCAAAATCAGACTCAATTTTTTGTTGCCTATTAAACTTCTCATACTCTTCAAAGGCTTTTTGTTCCGCTTGTTCGCGAGAAACTTTCCCGTAGCCTTCCAGGATTTTATATTCATTAAAGGTGAGAAATTTATCAACGCTTTTAGCGAAACCTTCCATGGTGAAGGTGTGATGGCGCTCAATAATCCCTTCAATGTAATCAAAAAAAGCGGAAACAGTACGCTCGAGCTTTTTGATCTCTGTTTCAGATAGGTAATTCTTCCCTACGGTGGTATCAGATTTTAAAATACGGCCATCTGGAGCATTTTTGTAGGTGCTCATTCCCATGAGACGTTTATTGGCATTTGCATGGGTATAGATCATTTCTGAAGCAGTAAGGCCCGTGATGGCAAAATGAAATTTATCCTGCACATGTGCATAAAACTGCCGTGTGATGTTAGCCTTTGAGTCGTAGTCAATGCTGCATTCTGCAAAGATATCTGTAATCTGCTGGTAAATACGACGCTCGCTTGCACGAATGGAGCGTATGCGTTCCAGTAATTCACGAAAATAATCTTTTCCAAAATAACGCCCGTTTTTCAAGCGTTCATCGTCCAGTGTGAATCCTTTGATGATGTATTCTTTGAGTAGTGTGGTTGCCCAGATACGAAATTGGGTGGCTTGCGTGGAGTTAACACGGTAGCCTACTGAGATGATAGCATCAAGATTATAGTATTGTGTTTGGTAGTTTTTGCCATCTGTGGCAGTTGTTTCCAAAATGGAAACAACTGCCTTCGGATCTAACTCACTGCTTTCGAAAATATTGTTTAGATGTTTAGAGATAGCAGGGATCCCAACATTAAATAGCTCAGCAATACGTTTTTGTGTCAACCAAAGCGTTTCGTTATTTAACAGGACTTCTACCTTCACATTACCATTTGGCGCTGTATAGAGCAAAAATTCCGTTACCTCATCTTGTATGCTGAGGTGCGTGGTGGTGACCCTATTCATAAGGCCGCCTTACCAAGCGATAATCTTGGAAAGAGCTTGCAAATTTCCCATTAAGGAAGACTTGTTTCAATATTTCTAGCTTTGATTCATGATCAAACGTTGTATTGTTATCTCGTTCTATGCCAGTGATATACATCTCCCAATCATCTACATAGACTTTATCTTGGTTATTAAATAATAACTTTGCGAGTTCTAACTCAATTTCAGAAGCGTTCAATAAATCTGCCCATTTTTTGAAACCGACAATAAGCGCGATGATATGCTGCGCCTTCATGAGACTAAAATCGTCTTCGTCTACATCATAAGCTAGGATAATTGCGTCTATATCGAAGTATGTTGGTGCGTACTCATACAAATAGTCGTCAGTTGATGGCATTTTGGTTTTATAATCTTTGAGCAGATTTTTTGCTTGAAGTTTGAAGTATTCAATATGCGTCATAATATAATCCTTATTTATCAATCAAGGCTATTATCTAGTTATTTTGCGTTCGTAATCTTCGGTTCGATAATAAGCTTGATTTATAAGGCTATACTATCTATTGGTTGATTGAATCTTTGCACGAACGAGCAGGCTTACCAACAAGCGCAGCCACATTTTAAATGAGGTGGTTATTAGAAGCAAGGCAAATTCTATACGCGCAAAAATGGTTACTTCTCAGCATGAATGAAAATGGAGTAGTTATTTAGCAAGGATATTAAAAAAGTCTAAACTAAATTGGTTATATGTTGTCTTAAATGAATCCACAATAAACCCTTTTAGGGAAAATTTGAAATTAATTCATTATAAATCAATATGTTTTCCCTGATAAGATAAACGTCAAAACAAAAGAGACAAATGTGAGTGAAGTCGTAATATATACAGCAAAGGATGGGCATATCGAACTAGATGTTAACCTTGCAAACGAAACTGTTTGGCTAACTATGATCCAGATATTACAGTTATTTGGACGTGACAAGTCAGTTATATCACGGCACTTGAATAATATCTTTAAATCAAATGAACTAAGGGGTGAAGCAACTGTTGCAAAATTTGCAACAGTTCGAAAAGAAGGCGAGCGTGAAGCTGAATATTATAATCTGGATGCCATCATTTTTGTTAGGTACCGAGTAAACTAAGACTGACTAAAGATGTTTATTTAGAAGGAAAAATAAACCCACAATAAACCCTCTTGCGTAAAATTTTAAATAAATTCATTATTAATCAATAAATTATGGTGGAGGCGGCGGGAATCGAACCCGCGTCCGCAAATCCTCTGCCTTTAGATCTACATGCATAGCCTTGTCATTTGGTTTAACTGTGGACACTCCGACGGGCAGGATGGTACACAGCGGGTCTCTGAATTTCGCGGTTTTGTGCGAGACACACAAAGTCGCTAGCTTATCTCTTATGACCGTTGATTCGATACCGATAAGCGGGCTCGGTCGAACGGGGCGCCGGTTTTAGGCAGCGCACGGTGCGGTTAACTATTAAAGCTTACGCTGCAATAGCTTCACCTGCAAAGTTATTATCGTTTGCATTTATGTTTAGTTGAGTCTTTTTTACGAGAGTTCTCATTCTCGGCATGCACCTCAGGTTTCGCAACCCACGTCGAAGCCAGGTCGCCCCCATATTGAAGTATCACTTTAATTATAACATATATTCTTCTTGACCATGTGAATTTTTTATTTAAAAAATCTTATACGCGAAAACTGGAAATCAGGCTGGTCACCATTAATAACCATCCGTCTACTAATACAAAGAATAAAATTTTAAAGGGTAAAGAAATAACCATGGGGGAGAGCATCATCATACCCATGGACATAAGAACACTCGCCGTTACTAAATCAATAATCAGGAAGGGTAAAAAAATAAGAAACCCAATCTGAAAAGCTGTTTTTAATTCACTTGTTATATAGGCCGGCATCACCACAAATAAGGGATAATCCGTTGGGTCGAATTTTTTGTTGGATAAATTTACAAAAAGATTTAAATCGGCTTTCCTTGTGTGTTTAATCATGAATTTTTTTAAAAAATCAGTCGATTGACTAACCGCGTTTTCATCTGAAATTTTACCTTGCATGTAGGGTTGGAGACTGTATTGATTAATTTTTTCAAGGGTTGGCATCATCACATATACGGTCATGATTAAAGATAGCCCTAATAAAATCTGATTACTGGGCACGTTAGGCACACCTAATGCCTGGCGTAAAATCGAAAAAACAATGATGATACGTGTAAAGGCGGACATGGTGATAAGCAACGCGGGAAGTACGGTTAATAACGCCATTACCGCGAGAATTTTTATATTTAAACTATACGTCACATCCGCTTTGTTAGCAGAACTCACAATGAGAGGGAGCGTTGGGTCTCCTTCAGCAAAGAGCGCGCCGCTGAATAACAGCAGTACGCCTATCCCAATTGCTGTAATGAATCGACTTTTATTCAATTGAATCCTTTAGTAAGGGACACACATGCAGGGTCGAGATTTGATGGGAGGTCACACCTAATAAAATCGTTTCATTGTGGATTTTCAGCAATACCAACCGCTCCTTTGAGCCAAGCATAACCTGACTTAAAATCTTAACGGGGCTATTGTTGCTAACACGAAACGATATCGTTTTTTTATAGAGATATAACGTTAAAAAAATAAGCGCAATTACTACCCCTAGTATAAAAAAACTATAAATACCGTTGACCATCTGTTTTTAACTCACTCTAAACGATTTTTACGCCGTATTTTCCATTCAGGGAAATAATAACCCCTTTAGCAATCGGTTTATCGTTCGCTAAAATTTGTAAGGGATCATCAGCAGCCTGAGCCAATTCAATTACAGAGCCTCTTTTTAAATTTAACAAATCACTCAGCTTCATTTTAGCGCGGCCAATTTCCACTGTAATCTGCATGTCGACGTCATTTAATATATCCATATTATTCGCATCAAATAACAGGTCAACCTCCTTGTTGCTTCCCGTAGCTTCAGCATTGGTATCTACCTGGGACTCAATATTACCGGGTTCCTCGACGCTCATAACAATAACTCCTGCTTAGACTTTGTTTAAGATTTTCACAACTCGACGCTGCTCGGCTTGCCCTGCGGTAGCTGTAAATATTGCTTTGTTATTCACTACAACCATCACATTTTTAGGGTCGTCAATAGGTATAATATCTCCTGATTTCAAGTGAATTACTTCTTTCAATTTTAGGGTGAGTGGCGGTAAATTAAACGTCACCATAACAGCCGAATCTATCAACTCCTCTTTCATTTTATCGTCAAAAATTAGTGGACTTGCTATCATTTCCTGCGTGTTTAATTTATCTTTTCCGGCCATAGTATCGTGCTCAGGCTCCCTTTCAAGGGGTGAAAATACCATCTCAGGAATAATTAAATTCATATGAGTTACTACGGAATCAATAAGAATTTTAAGAGAGATGTTGTAACATTTTTTTGTTTTACTTTGTTTGAAGACCGGGCTAAGCTGGGGAGAAATGGAGGAGAATTTAAGAGTGAGTTTTAACTCTTCAATCATGTACTCTTGCAATACTTCCAAAAAAAGAGAGGCCATTTTTTCAGCAATTTTAACCCCTGACTTTCCTAAACTTGTCATCACAGTTTCTTCTTCATTCACCCCACCGCCATAGAGCAAATTAATGACTAAATGTAAGAAGGTAAAATCAAAGGCAATCAGCGCATATTTTTCATGCGGTGTGATATAAAAATTAAGCATGTGTAATTTGGTGTAATCATGAGTAACCTCATGAAAATGACAACTATTGATGGCCTCACATTTAATCAACAATTTTTTCCTGAGAAACGATGATAGCTTCATCTGACTCGTAGTAATAAATTGGTCAATAATACTCACCAACACAGGATTTTCCACAAAAGACATCGGCTCTGTTAGATTATCGCCAAATGAAGCGGCCTCTTCATTTAGTTGATCCTCTTGGGCGTCCACGTCCACCATACCTTATTCCTCTATGAGTCGTTGTGCTGCTTCATCGGTTAATACGATGATCTCAACACGTCGATTAATCGGATTATCCCCATTTTTATCATCTAGCAAACTAACCGAGGCCGCCCCTTCAACTCGTATAATTTTTGCAGGATCCATTCCTCTTAATATTAGTAAACGCCTGACAGCATTAGCACGGTCCGTGGATAGTTCCCAATTGGTATATTGAGCTTTCACATCATAAGGATAGGTGTCAGTATGACCAATAATAATAATTTTTTTAGGGATATGGTTAAATTCTTTGCTTAACCAATCAACGATATTCTTAGTGTAATTTTTAAAATCAGCCTTTCCTAATGAAAACATCTGATTTTTGGTCGAATCATGCAATGAAACTTTCACCCCATCTTTCACTACCTCAAAACTAAGATTATCTTTAAAAGCTGACGCTTTGACATTCTTTTGCAACGCGAGTTCCAATTTTGCTTTGATCTGCTCTTTCTCTTGATTTGTGCTCTGTGCTTTTGCCTGTGAAGCCTTATCTTTTGCAGTGTCTGCACTGCTGTCTTTGCTTTTCTCATTTTTATCTTTTGCCGCCTCAGGATTAGCAGATACATTCATCTTCTTATCCTGTTTGAGATCAGAGTTTGCCCCGCCTCCTACATCACTTTTAATTTCGATAACTTTGTGATCGTTCTGATTTTTGTATTGCTCTGCATTTTTACTCCCCACGAACACATCTGATAAGGGTTTTTTAAAATAAGCAGAAATCCCCTGAAGCTGATACTTATTCAACAATGATAACAACCATAAGAGCATGAAAAATGCCATCATAGCGGTCACAAAATCAGCATAGGCAATTTTCCATGAGCCGCCGTGATGCTCTTTTTTGCTTTTATTGATTTTTTTAATAACAATTATGGGCTGATTTTCCTGGGTCATGCCTCAACCCCAATTTTATTTTGCTTAATATCTTTAATGATAACTTCCAGCTCTTTGCTATCTGGTCTTTCTTTTGAGTAAATAATTTTTCGACCAAATTCTACGGAAATACTCGGGGAAAAATTGCTAACTGAAGCCAATAAAACAATTTTTATGGCATTAAGAATTTTGATTGTCGCGTTAAGTTTGTGTTCGAGGATGACGCTAAGAGGCGCAATAAATCCATAACCAAGCAGTACCCCTAAAAATGTACCCACTAACGCTTTTGCCACTAATCCGCCTAAGGCTTCCGGCGGCATAGAACCCATAGACTCCATGGTGTGGACCACGCCCATAACTGCTGCAACAATGCCAAATGCAGGGAGACTGTCAGCGCACTTGGAAATCGCATGGATAGGCTGCTCCTTTTCACATTCAAAGGTTTCTATATCCTGATCCATCAGCGTTTCCAACTGATGAATGTCCACTCTTCCGGTGATAATGAGGGTTAAATAATCTTGTAAAAATTCGACAATTTCGGCCTCTCTGCTCACTAAAGGATAAGCCATAAAAATTGGACTTTCTTTGACATTTTCGATATCAGACTCAATCGAAAGAATGCCGTTCTTTTTAATTTTATCGACAATTTCAAAGAGCAATGACAACTGTTCTACATAGAATTTTTTAGAATAGCCAATGCCTTTCATGGTAGAAAAAACCGCTTTCCCGGTTTCTTTTATGATTTTGACACTATTTCCAACGAGGAAGGAGCCTAGAGCAGCACCGCCTATCATTAGTAATTCAATCGGCTGAAATAAAGCATAGAGATGCCCCCCGGCTAAAGCATAACCACCAAACACTGATAATAAAATAACTAAATACCCAATAATAACTAACATATGCGTCTTCTTTAAACAGTAATTTCAACCCTGTCTTTGCTGACAACAACAGCATCGACAACCTTTTTTGATGTTGGATTAAGCACATTGATAGTATCGTTTAGATACCCATCGGACTTGGCAATCCCAATCATCGTGATTTCAATCGCTCCCTGCTTTAGTATTAACGTTACACGCTGGTTTCGTCGCACCAGAGGAAGCTGTTTCAGATTTTTTTTAGTTAATGGATAACCTGGAGAAATAGTGCGCGCCACTGAGAGGCCAATTACCTCATTTTTGGCAATGAAATAACCTTCATATAATCGGTTCACGTCAAAGGGCTGGTAAGCTAAATCGTGCTCACTGATGATATCCCCTACCGTCAGAACACGATTAACCGTTAAAACGCGCCTCTTGTTTTGCACCTGAATGGGCACAAAAACACGCCATGCCTCCCTTGAGGGGCATTCAACGAGTACGACGGTTGAAGCCTCGGCCCGGGTTTCTTTAGCAAAAGAGACGGAAAACTCACCAGGACATTGGGGTAATTTGACCGCGTCGAAAGAATTAAGCTGTACGGATATTTCCCCTTCATCAGCAACCGTATTTTGTTTAATGAATGATTCGATTGCTGATTTTATTCTGTCAAGCGATTCAAACTCTCCTTGGCTATGAACCAGACTTCCACAACAAAACAGAAGGATGAAGAGGAACAGGCTTGAAAAAAATCCATGAACGTTATCTTGTTTCAACGCTATAACCATCCTTTGGTGAGCCGATTAGTACAGTGTATCAATGGCAATTATTCCTTGTCAAACAAGGACTTGCTATTGTTTAACCACATTAATTCGGATATAAATAGATGCTTCATTGGTAAATGAATTCGTCGCACCATACGATACGCTATCTGGTTGCTCTCCATTATTACCTTGACGAGTATCCCCTAACTTTACCCATTTATTTAAAGGGACGATTGTAGTTGTTGTAAGACTCTGCCCCTCTGAAGCCTGATCGTTTGTCCGATTGGCTTGTTGACGAATGCGACGCACGGTAAGCTTCACTTTACCGCCTTGCATTACAGGTTTTATATAAAACCCCTGTACTTCTTTTTTTTGCTCAAAGGAGACCGAGCCTTGCTGTTGATTAAAGGCCGGCTGATTATTGCCTGGATGATTATTTCCCTGTTGTTGATTGTTTCCTTCTTGATTCGCTTGTGGCTCTTCAAATGGTGCAAAACCAAAGTTCGAAACAGAGCTGAGGATAGGTCTTTCTGTGGCCGTAGAAACAAAAGCTGAGGCACCGCTCATGACATTGACCGACTGATTATTTCCACCCTCGACATTACTGGTCGCGCTGTAGACTTCCTCGCTTTGCTGTTGATTAAGCCAATCCCCACTGCCTTGATGAATGCTTATCGTAAACACAACAGGAGGTACATCTAACTGATGTATCACTTGACGCAACTGGGTTAAAGTCGTTGGAGACACGCGAACAATGAGCGAACTCCCACTTCCGCTCATTACCTCTGAGGGAAGCAGTAAGGGAGTTAATTGAGGTATTAAATCACTAGCCTTCACATAATGAAGTTCAATTACCTTGGTTATCATCGAAGAAGGATCGCTATCAGCGAAGGCCGCTCCTGCCCACAACAATAAACTTGCCATTAATATACGCAATCTATTCTCCTTAATTAATTTGGCTTAATAATAATAGCCGTCCCTTTTTTCCCTTGTGCAGGGAGTTCAATAAATTGTTCATTAAGCCATTTGGCATCGGCAATATCGAGTCGTACACAGCCCGAACTTGCAGGGTATCCAGGTAACTCTGAGCTGCCATGCAAGGCGTAGCCCTTGAAAAAAAACATACAATAAGGCATTTCACCCCCACCCCGTGAACCATCCATGTGCAGTGGAAATGTATTTGATATACATTCGGCACCCGATTTACGAAGTATTTGAAAGACGCCAGTCGGTGTTGAGCAATCGACGGCGGCTCCTATACAGGTTTTTGTGCCAGGAGAGATGGCACCCCAACGCACTAACTTCCCCTGTGAGTCATAAGCTCCAAAGGCAAGAAGTCGCAGATTAATGAGGATTTGCTTCTCACCCAAAACCGCACGGTAATGAGGTACAGGAGCAAGTTCCGCCAAGGTAACCTTTGACAAATGTTCAGGTACTGCAAGAATCATCTCAGGCTCTAAAAATCCATTGGTACGATTTACCTTCTTTACCTTATTGCGATCTTCTTCTTTGGGAAATAATTGCGCCCAACTATCGCCACGTTTCACTTTAAGGCAATAATAGCCAGGCTCTCGGCACTGGTGCTCACCAAACCAGGAGAATGCCCAGGAAAAGTTGACTACACTGAATAAAAAAACCAGTAACCCCAATCGCTTCATAGTGATTCACTCGTTATTCAACTTCCCCATAACTGTACTGATATTTATGACGAATTTTTTCCAAAGCCAAAGAGTGTACTTGTGAAATTCGAGCTTCTGTCAAGTCCATGATTTCTGCAATTTCTTTAAAATTTAAATGTTGGTTATAATACAATGCTAAAATCTGTTGCTCTCTTTTAGGGAGTCGACTGAGAACCTCTTTTATTGAAGACAATGTATCGTCACTCTCAAGAACGCTCAGAGGGTTAAGGGTCCGAGGGCAGGCCACCTGCTCGATAACATCACTATCGGTCATACTAATTGTCTGGTAGGCATCAATTTCCGCACTCATGCGAGCGTACTTTGTTTCAGTAATACCCAATTGCTCGGCGACTTCTTTTGAGGAGGCATAACCTGATTGCAACGCATTATGCACTCTGGCCTGTGCCTTTGAAATCAACTTCATGTTTTGGCTCATATCGCGCGTAATACCCGTGTTTCTTCTCAACTCATCTATCATCGCGCCACGAATTTTGATGGATGCATAAGTCTCAAACGAGGCGCCATTGGTCTCGGAAAAATGACTTCGAGCTTCTAGTAAACCCACGAGCCCTGCTTGTAATAAATCATCCAAATCCGTACTTGCCGGTAAACGGCATTTTAAGTGGTTGGCAATTTTTCGAATAAGCGCCCCATAAGACATTACAAATCCCGACAAATCGGCGTTTTCCGTTTCTGATTCATATTGGCTCATGTTCTGCACGTATGTCTCCTTTTCAGTACAACAACGAACCGCTGACTTATCCTATTTTTTCAATAATTTTAATTTGTTTCTCTTCTGGTACTTCGGCAAAAGATAAAAAATGCATAGTTGGAATATTGGGTTTAAACAGGCGCTCCATAAGGTAGCGCAATTCATTTGACACAAGTAAAATGGCCGGCACCGAACTAATATGGCAAGTTTGCACAAACTCGAGCAATTTCGAACAAATCTTTTCCATGAGCGACGGCTCCAGCACCACCATTTTCTCATTCCCATTTTGATTTAGCTGAATAGATTTTAGCAAAATTTGTGCCAAATCATGATCAATCACCGCTACCGGCAGCTCCTTTTGATTTCCACAGATACTATAAATAATCAAATGTTTCAGCGCGACCCGCACCGACTCCATCAAAAGATCCTGATCTTTGGACTTAGACCATGCATCCACCATTTTTTCAGCAATAGTCCTGAAGTCAATAATGGGTACACCGGCATGAAGAAGGCGTTGCAAAATACTGAAGATAATATTAATGGGTATGCCGGTAGCAGGCGAAGTAAAGGCTTCGGCCAGTTTTGGATCCTGATTAGTCAGCCGACTTATCAACTGATAAACTTCTTCATAACCAAGAATATGGGATAAATTACCGCGAATGATTTGATTAATGTTGGTGGCGATTACCGTACTCGCATCGACGATGGTAAAGCCCAATCCTTCTGCGGCAGTTTTTTGTTCTTCAGGTATCCAGAATGCATCCAGATTAAACGATGGGTCTTTGCAAGCAACTCCTGCCAATGTTGACGTAATATGGCCCGGATTGATGGCGAGAAGCTTGTCAATGTAGACATTACTTTCTGCAATAACCACTCCTTTTAAATAAATCCGATAGGCATTTGGTGACAATTGAATGTTGTCTTTCACGTGGATCGTTGGAATTAAAAACCCAAATTCACGAGAGATTTTTTTACGAATTCCGCGTATTCGGGAGATCAGTTTGCCTTCTTTTTTGACCCCAATCAGACTAATTAACCCATAACCAATTTCCAGTGAAATCCTGTCAACCACTACCACATCATTCCAGTCCAGGTCCTCATTGGCGGGGGAGGACATTTCCGACTCACTGACCTCTTCCGTCACCTGGAGCTTTTGTAAATTGCCCTTTTCTATTTTGACGGCAAGACCTAGCACCAGGACCGCAAAACCCATTAAGGGCAAATGCGGCATTTTTGGAACAAGAGCCAGAGAAAAAAGAATGATGGAGGTAACAATGAGCGGCTTCGGATTAGTAAAGAGCTGGGTTCTCGTTTGTTGACTAATATCTTCATCACTTGAGACGCGCGTGACAATGATGGCGGCTGAAATAGATAATAAAAGCGATGGAATTTGGGCAACTAGCCCATCTCCTATGGTCAGGATAGAAAAATTCTCCATGGCGATGTCAAACGACATGTCATGCTGAAATACGCCAATAAAGACGCCGCCAATCAAGTTAATAAAGAGAATTAGTAAGCCTGCTATTGCATCGCCGCGAACAAATTTACTAGCACCATCCATGGATCCATAAAATTCTGACTCCTGAATAACTTGTCTCCTGCGTTTTTTGGCTTCATCCTGATTAATAATGCCCGAATTCAAATCAGCATCAATTGCCATCTGTTTGCCAGGCATAGCGTCTAATGTAAAACGGGCGGTTACCTCTGAAATACGACCCGCCCCCTTGGTCACTACGATAAAATTGATAATCATTAAAATGATAAAAATTATCATCCCTACGACAAAATTCCCGCCGATAACAACTTCACCAAAGGCCTTAATAACGTCTCCCGCCGCGGCCGGCCCCTCATTACCATGCAGAAGCACAACGCGTGTTGAGGCGATATTGAGCGTTAATCGCAAGAGTGTGGTGACCAATAGAACCGTTGGGAAAAGATTAAATTCCAAAGGGCTCACTATATAAATACATGCCATCAAAATCAGAAGAGAGATGGCGATATTGAAAGAAAAAAGAAGATCCAGAATGAACGGCGGCAGGGGAATGACAATCATCAGCAACATGGCAATTATCAAAAATGCCGAGCCAGGATTGACCGATTTAACCTGTTTAAAATTATCCATAACATTCATAAATTAACTCACTGTAGTTCATTTCTCGAAATAAAACTCTTTGGGAATCTGTAAATCACTGACATAAGACGGCTTATCGGCAACACCCGTTTGATAATTTTTTAGTTGCGCAATGTATGACAAGACAATAGCCACTGACATATAAAGCTCCTGGTGAATATAATCACCCACCTGTCCCGTATGGTAGAGTGCTCGTGCCAGGGGTGGCGCCTCATAAATAGGAATAGCGTGCTTCACCGCCATAAGCCGTATTTCAGCGGCAATATTATTAATACCGGCGGCCATAATCCGTGGGGCATTATCCTTTTTTTCATCATAACGAAGAGCTACGGCGTAATGCGTTGGGTTGGTAATAATTACGGTCGCACTGGGAACGTCCTGATGAATCCGTTGCCGTGCCATAGCAAACTGCGCCTGACGAATACGGCGTTTGTTTTCAGGATTACCATCGGTCTCTTTATTTTCATCCTTTACTTCCTGATGGGACATTTTGATTTTTTTCTGGTGCTGCAGATAACTGTACCCCATATCAATTGAGGCAATCAGGCTAATGCCTGCGGCAATAAACCATAAATACCATCCAACAAGGCCGAGTCCTTTATACAATACCGTGTCGCTCCCCGGCGCTGACAATTGAATTAATTCATCACAATTGAGGTAAACAAACCCCCCAAGGATAAGAAAAAATAAAATCATTTTAAAAGCGGATTTAATAACCTCAATAACATTATTGGCTGAAAAAATTTTCTTAAGGTTCTTAAGAGGATTTAGTCTATCGCCTTTAAACGTTAATAAATTCATCGAAAAACCAAACCCGCCGAAAAGAAAACCCATAAAAAAGGGCACAATAAAAAGAATCATTAAGATAGGGAGCAATAAAAAAAGGGTGTTAAATGCCAGTTGCCGGTAGAACTTTTCCAATGGATCCACTGCAAAATCCGCGTGCTCAACCAATGAAAATGAGGCAGTGAAGTGGTGGCTTAAGGCTTTATGAAAAACAGGTGACATGAGAACAATCAATAAAATAGCAATGACCAGGATAAGACCGCTGTTAAAGTCCTTAGATCGCAGAAAAGTACCCTTTTTCTTCAACTCTTCAAGTCTTTTTAATGAAGGTTGATATTGCTTCTCTTGAGCATCTTCACTCATGCACATCGTCCTTGATTCATGTTAGCGACATTACCTTAATGGGCCTTAATCCAACGAGCCTATCACATATTTTAAAAAAACAAGCGTTTGATTTAAAACTATTTTTCCATTTTCGAGTAAGCCATCAAAACTAATATACGCCACAAAAAAACAAAGAATTAGCGTAATATTGATACCTATTGAAAAAATATTTAACTGCGGGGAAAATTTTGTCATAACAGCAATGGTAATGTTCGCGATTAATAAGGCAATGATGACCGGAAAAGACAACAGTAAACTGCCGCTGAAAATCACCTTTGTATAAACCATAATGTCCCGCAGCACCGTCATGTCTATTTTATCTATTGGTAACAGAGGGGTATTTATTAACATTTTAAATACGACCAAATGGCCATTAAGCGTAAAAAATATCAGTGCTGAGGTGATAAAATAAAATTCGGATAAAGGCGTCACGGTTCCAATCTTAGGAATAAAAAGATTAACAAATCCAAGACCGGACTGAATAGAAATAATTTGACCTATAGCCAAAAATAAATCTATAAATATGTTGAGAATAAAGCCCGTCAATACACCGAGCACTAATTGCTGCAATAAATTTAACGCCATTTTGTCAGGGGCTGCGAGAAGCTCTCCCAATACAGGCGCTTTATAAAGAAGGACAAATCCACTAAACCCTGCGGCAATAAAAAATGAAATTTTTATGGGAAGCATTTCGCGGCGAAAAAAGCCTAGTGTTAAAAATAACGTGGTAAAACGCGTCATCAACAACATGAAAACGGTGGATTGCTCATTGATTGAGGCTAATAGTTGCGGCTGAATAATCATGGTTAACGAATATAACTCGGAATATTTAGCATGAGATCTTGCGTCATGGACACGAGATTATCGAGCAACCAGGGCATTAAGGCGACTAACACCAAAAACATCACAATCAATTTGGGAATAAAGGTCATTGTCATTTCGTTAATTTGAGTGGCCGCCTGAACAATAGAAATCACCAAACCCACCACCAATGTTGGAATGGTGATGATACACACCGCAAACATTGTAAGAAGCAACATGTGTTTGAGAGCAGCAAAGAGCGTTAATGGTTCCATAGTTTTTTTAGTCCTTTTAAAGTGTTGCCCAAGTCATTAATTTCTTCTTCATGCACTTTAGTGCGATGTTGCATTTTTTCATGGACTAAATCAGCATGAAGACTATCAAAACCATCGGCGCGATTCGCTGATTGCACATAAGACGATAATAATTGTTTTTTCATTGCCGCCAATCGATTCAAATCACTTTTTTCAGCATTAATTACGCGCATTAAATTATGATGAAATGCCTCATTGTTTTTGAGCACATGCACCTGAAGGAGCGTGGCACCGAGCAGTTCGTCATAGGTTTGCGCATAGTGTTCAAACTGCTGAATAGTGAGTTCCTTTTTCCTGATAGCATCATTTATTTGCGCGATTTGTTGTTTTATTTTTTCCGTTTTAATTGTTTGAACCCTACTAAGAAGAAGGATTTGCTGTGGGTCGCGATTTGATGTCATTCAAATAACCCGGCTAATTCGTTTACGTTGTCTTCAAAATGGGTACTTTCATTCATTTGTTGCCTTAAAAAATGATTAATTTTATCAATATGATGCATTGATTCATCAACGAGAGGATCCGCCCCCGCCTGATACATGCCCATTTTGATAAGATCCAGATTGCTTTGGTAAGTACTGAACAATTGCTTGAATTTTAAAGCCGAAGCAATATGCTCCTCGGTGGTAATTGCGGTCATCACGCGACTGATTGAACTACTAATATCAATGGCGGGATAATGGCCTGCATCAGCGAGTTTTCTTGACAGTACAATATGCCCATCAAGAATTGAGCGCGCATGATCAGCGACCGGATCGCCCAGATCATCACCTTCCACAAGAACGGTATAAAAAGCGGTAATAGCACCCTGATGCTTTGCACCCTGGCCTGTGCGTTCAACCAATTGCGAAATTCTGGAAAAAACGGATGGTGAGAATCCCTTGGATGACGGCATTTCCCCCAAGGTTAAATAAACCTGTCGCAAGGCCTGAGCGTAGCGAGTAAGGGAATCAATTATCAATAGTACGTTTAATCCCTGATCACGGAAGTACTCAGCAATAGTAGTTGCAACAGCCGCTCCATTAACTCGCATCAAAGGTGAGGTATCAACCGGGGACGCAATAATCACGGTATTTTTAAGATTTTCCAATCCGACCGCTTCTTCGATAAATTCTTTAACTTCTCTGCCGCGCTCACCTATTAAGCCCACTATTACCACATCCGCTTCCGTAAAACGGGTGATCATCCCGAGCAATACACTTTTACCGACCCCGCTGCCGGCAAAAATACCCAAACGCTGTCCTTGGCCAACAGTTAGTAATGCATTAATAGCTCGCACGCCCACGTCAATGGGTTTGGAAATCCGCACCCGGTCAATAGGATTCATTGCGGCGGTATGGCGATCATATTTGGCGGTTGTACACAATGGCCCTTTATTATCGATAGGCTCACATAATCCGTTAACCACTCGTCCAAGCAGACTGAAATCAACGGGCACACTAAATTTATCATCCACAAAGGAGATTTGCTGCCCTGGTACAATACCCTGAATTTCCTCATAAGCCATGAGATAGGTAGTTTCATTGGCAAAACCAATGACTTCTGTCAATAAGGCGCGCTTGGTTGACTCAATATACACTTTACAAATGGAACCTACCGGTGCACGAAGCCCTACCGCTTCAAGCATAAATCCTGAAATGCGGGTGATAGTTCCGGATAGGCAGATATCATGGGCAAGCTCCACGTTAGCGATTAGCCCGGTTATCGTTGCATTCAAGGAGTCTTGCTTCATGAGTTAAGACCAAGCAACAGGTTAATGCGCTTTTCCAGGAGTGCTTCTACTTCAGTAAAGGGGGTTTTTATCAGAAAATCGCCTTTCTCAAGGCGAGGATTGACCTCAACCGTAAGAAAGCTTAGTGGATTTTGCTGAAACAGCGCCAGATCATCCTGGGATACATTAACTACGCAGGAGTCAGGTAAAGGCTTTATTTTATCGACCACTTGCAACACCATCTCCCGAAATAACTGATCATCAACTGTCAGTTCTTTGAGAATGATCTTTTTAACGGTTTTTCTTATCAATAGCAGGATGTTGGTTATGAAATGCTCATCGATCTCATCTAACAGTCCCTGCATTTTTAATCCTAATGACTCTAAATAATGAAGGTGATTTAACATCGCATTCTCATTCTTTTCTTGAAGAGAATCCTTATAGTCAGGCTCATCAGGGCTCTCAAATCCCGCTTGCGCCACAATTGCCTCCCCTTTCTCGAGAGGAGGAAAGCACCAAATCTCCATGAACACCTCTTCTGAAACGTTAACTCATGCGACTTACCCTATAGCGCTTATTTTTTCCCTTTTACCCCTGGGAGAATTATTTTTTCCTCTTCCAACAACCGTTTTGCCACATCGACTATTCGCTTTTGCGCATCAATCAATTCTTCCGATTTCTTAGGGCCTAAGGATTCCAGATCATCTTTTATTAAACTAACCGTTTTTGATGACATGCTTTTAAAGAAAATGTTTTGTAACGCAGGATCAGCCGCTTTAAGGGCTAAAACAAGATCGTCATTGGAAATTTCGGTGAGAAGGGTTTGCAGACTGCGAGAGTCAAATTTTCCTAACCGCTCAAAGGGGAATAATTTTTCTTGTATTTGTTGCACTACCGTTTCATTGCGGCTCGTTAAAAATGACATGACTTCACTTTCACCCGCCCCGTCCATATGAGCAATGATATTGGCGGCCCGGTCAACACCGTCAGAGGTTATCAGCTTAAATTTCTCAGTACCGCTAAATTGCTCCAGCAAATAATCAGACAAGGTTTTCATCGCAAAAGATGAAACCTGACTTAGCACGGTCATGCGGTTAATAATGTCATTGCTTTTTTCTTTAGGAAGCCAGCTAAGAATCTGGGCCGATTTCTCACTATCCAGACTCATCAAAGCCACCGTGATCATTTGTGGGTGCTCTTCGCCTAAAACATCAATTATCGTATGTAAGGGTTGCCATTTTAAAAGCTCCATGCCTTCCATATCTTCCGAGAGATAATCTTCATCAAAGATAGTGCCGGCCTTCTCCTGACCTACCGCGTTCATAAAAGTTTTACGGATATACTCACCTGAGGTGACATTAATGCCCGTTGTATTGTTTGCTTCATTAAAAAAAGCGTTTAAAGCTGAGATGACTTCTTGTTCAGACACGTCGCCCATATTTTTCATGGTTTCGATAATTAATTCGACTTCCTTGTGACTCATGTTTCTCAAGATCTCAGCAGCACCTTCTTCGCCCATGCCTAAAATAATAATCGCGGCATTTTTTAAATGGTCCATTATCGAGCCACCCATTTCTTGATAACACCCGCGACCTTATTAGGATCGTGAGAAACAAGTTCTTTTAATATATTAATTTGTTCATTTTTTAAATGGATCATTTCAGCGGTAATAATATTTTGCTTTCCAGATGGAGGCTGCTGCACCAATTGACCTTTAGCTTTTTTGGGAAATAGTTCGGGCGCAAGTTTACGGTAAAGAATAAAAAGGAACCCAAATCCTAACAGCATACCCGTTACTTTCTTAACCATATCCCAAAACCAAGGTTCATCCCATAATTTGGTGGGCGCATCTACCACGGGTTCTATTGGGATAAAATGACTATTGATAACCGTGACCACATCACCTCGGTCTGTTTTGAAACCAATTGATGATTTAACGAGATTGGTGATGTCATTGATTTTTCCTTTGGAAAGAGGCGTACTGACCTTTTTCCGCGTTTTAGGATCCAATACCAAATCATCATCCACAACAACTGCCACTGAGAGGCGGTGAACCTTTGGAACGGACTCTTTTACATAAGTAGTTGATTTACTGATCTCATAATTTTTAACCTTTTCACTTTTATTTTGCCCCCCTTGCCCCTGAGCTCCTTGCTGAGCATTATTACTTGGGGGTTGATTAGAGAGCGAACCAGGAACACCGCCGCTCGCGGCTGATGTGCTGCTTTCTTCTACTGTCTGCTCACTTCGAATGATTTTTTCATTGGGGTCAAACGATTCTTTTGCCACTTCTTGCCGCGTAAAATCCAGATCAGCATTCACGTTGATACGAACTTTATTATCCCCCACAATAGGAATGAGCAGGGATTGAAGACGTTTTTCATAATAGCGTTCAAGATTATTTTGGTAATTTAACTGCTCTTGGTTTTGGGTAAAAGGGGATTTGAGCGAAGAAGATAGCTCATGCCCGTATTGATCGGTAATGGCAATCTGACTGGGATCAAGTTCCGGCACACTCGCGGCTACCAGTTGAATAATAGCCCTTATTTTTTCTCTATCACCATCATAGCCTGGGGTAACCGTTAGAATTACCGAAGCGGTGGTCTTGGCATTTTCATCGACAAAAATATTGCTCTGTGGTTTGGCAATATGGACAATCGTACTGGAAATACCATGAATTGAACTGATACTTTTGGCCAAATCTTGCTCAAGAGCACGAAGATACCTTGCGTTTTCAAGAAACTGACTTGATCCTATTTTTTTATTATCATTCAAAAAAGAAAAATTAAACCCTTCATCTCGTTGAATCCCTGCTGCCGATAATTTAATGCGGGCTTTATTGGTGTCAGTCGCAGGAACGGAGATAACGCCTGTTGCCTCATTTAATTTATAAGGAATATTGGCCTTTTCCAGGGCATCAACCACGGGCGATAAATTTCTATCGGTTATCTGAATATCCAGGGGGCGGTAAATTGGCTCCTGAATCCATTGATAAACGCCTATTCCCATCGCCACACTGGCCGCAATACCCATCAATAAGAAGGCGCGTCGGGCAATATCAAAGTCAAAGATTGACTTTATATTCTTAAAAAAATTTTCTAACTTATTTTCCATCAACTCACCTACACGGGCATGTTCATGATTTCTTTATAGGATTCCAGCAGTTTATTTCTAACCACTAGAAGCCCTTCAAAGGCTAATTTTGATTTCATGGAAGAAACCATTACCTGTGACATGGAAATTTGCGGATTTCCCGCCAGGTAAGAAGAACTCAGTGCTTCTGCCTGTATTTGCGAGGTATTAATGTCCGCAATAGATCCTTTAGCAAGATTTAACAGTTGATTAAAACCGGGCGCCTCTCCAGCAGATTCGGTCGCTGCAGGGGCTTTAGATTGACTGGCCAAAGCTTTAATTTTGGAAAGGGTTTCCGATATTTCAACTCTGCTGATACCTGAAGTATTAATATTCATTCTCAGTCTCTCAGTCTCTAATAAGTCAAGGTTATATTCATTTATCACAAAGCACAAATCGTGCCAAATATGACAAAGAGACGCCCTGTACTTTATTTTTGCACACTCTCCAAAAAATATTTAAGTGAAGGAAATAATCCCCGATATATATAGTGAATGGACAATTCATTTAACTAAAGGGGACTATAATGTCAATTACCATTAATACTAATACAGCTTCACTTCTGGCTCAACAAAGCTTGAGTAGAACACAAGAGCAACTCTCTCAAACCATTAACCGTTTATCCACGGGTCAGCGCATCAACACAGCTAAAGATGATGCGGCTGGGTTAGCCATTGCTGAAGGGATGTCTGCACAATCCCGGGGTATTAAACAAGGTGGGCGTAATGGTAACGATGGTATATCATTAATCCAAACTGCTGAAGGTGGCTTGAACCAAACGCTAGCCCTTCTGCAACGTATGCGGGAACTGGCATCACAGGCGTCAACTGGTACTTATGCGACCGCTGACTTGGCCAACATTGATACGGAGTATCAATCTTTGATGACAGAAATAGATAGGGTCGCGGCTACTGTGGATTTCAACGGCACGGATCTTCTAAATAGTGCGGCAACCATTTCAGTGCAAGTGGGAGCTAACAATACTGTCAATGACCGCCTCGACATTACGCTCCTCGATGTCACCACAGCTACTTTGGCAATTACCAGCGACACAACCACTAATGGTAATGCTCAAACCGCGCTTGGCTTAATTGATGACGCGATTAAAACGGTAACCACAGGTTTAGCAACACTTGGTGCGAGTCACTCTAAAATTGAAGCGGCCGTAAATGGCAATAGTGACCGTGTAACAAACCTTGAGGCAGCTCGCTCACGGATTGTGGATACAGATTTTGCCGAAGAATCGGCAAATTTGGCCAAATTGCAAATCTTACAACAAGCCGGCGCAAACATGCTTTCACAAGCTAACTCCTCCGGACAAATAGCACTTAAATTGTTGCAAGGTTAATAAAGGTCCCTGGAGAGTGATTCATTCTCCAGGGGTTTTTTAGCACTTATAAGAAGAAAATCTCATGACAAGCACAAGCCCGATTAGTACTGGAATCGACGTCAATACTATTGTTTCCTCGCTAATGGAAACAGAAAGACTCCAATTAACGAAACTATCCCAGTCTCGCAACCTCTATGAGTCGCAATTAAATCAGTATGGGAAATTAAACTCTCTGATTAAACAATTTTCAGATTCGTTGAGCAACCTTACGTCCACGTTGAACACCAATTCTTATAAGGTAAACTCATCCGATAATAGTGTCGTTAGCACCGTGCTGAGCACTCAAATGGCAGCCCCAGGCCAACATAGCCTTGAAATCACCCAATTAGCCAAATCCCACCAGCTATCAAGCATGGACTTTAGCAGCCGCTCAGATGCGCTGGGGGTTAGCGGCACTCTTGATCTAAGCTCTGGCACCGACAATTTTTCCTTATCAATAGATAGCGGTGATAGCCTTGAAAAAATCAGGGATAATATCAATATTTCACAGAACAACCAGGGAATCTCGGCCTCAATTCTTGCAACCACATCAGGCTCCGGCACCCCTGAATTTCGCCTTATCTTATCGGCGAGAGAAACGGGTGTGGCACATGAAATCTTTCTGTCAGGAGATGCGAGCGCACAACTGGATTTAACCCATGTTATTTCCGTGCCTAAAGACGCCATTTTCAAATTTGATGGCTTCGATGTAACACGCTCAAGCAATACAATTTCTGATTTGCTCGACGGAATTACGCTCACCTTAAATAAGGAAAGCAGTACGGCAACGATCCAAATACTTCCTGACGATGAAAATCGAACCGCCAATGCAAAAACCGCCATCACCACACTCGTTAATAATTATAATATGCTGATTGATCTCATCGATAAAAATCAATCCACTTCTTCCCTGCGTGACAGTACGTATTCACTGGTCAAAATGCGATTAAAAAATACCCTTGAATTACCCACAGGAATCGGCAGTTTTATTAATGTCGGCATGAAAACCGCTGCTGCCGTCAAATTATTCAATGAGGAAGGTGTCGAGTATGTTTCAACGGGTAAACTGGCGCTTGATGACACCACTATGACTCAATACCTGCAAAACAATTTTGAAGAGGCGAAATCCTTTTTCAGCGAACCAAATTCAGGATTTATTGCGCATTTTACGGAAGTGTTAACCGATATTACTAAAGAAGGCGGCAATATTACTAGCCGCCAAAAAATAATAAAGCAACAGGAAAGCACGATTGATCAACGGATAGGGCGCGAAGAGTCTCGCCTCGATAGTGTTAAGTCCAGCCTCATCCGACGTTATTCCGAGCTTAATACCTTTATTCAGCATTATCAGCAACTTAGTAGTTTTCTGGAACAACAGCTCGATTCTCTCAGCAACAATAGAAAATAGGAGCCGCAAATGAACAGGGCACAAATATACAGTGAGATTGAGGAGTATAGTGAAGTTCTTGGAGCATCCCCTCATCGACTTATCGAAATGTTAATTGATAAATCATTGGTCAATATTTCACAGGCAAGCATGGCTATCAAAATGAAACAAACCCTGCAAAAAAGGACTTCTATTTGTAAGGCCAATGATATTGTTATTTATTTGCGGGACTGTCTGGACGACTCAGCTGACCCGGTGCTTGTTAAAAAAATAGCGGGGATTTACACTCATGTAGAAAGGCAACTCTTTCGTGCCAACAGCACTGATAATCTCGCCGCATTGGAAGAGTGTACAACCATTATGAATAACATAAAAATATGGTGGAACAATGTTGCCCATTGAGAATATTTTAACGCTAAAGGATGATCCCGAGCAATTGACCGCTGCCATTGCGCAATTTCTAATAGCAAGACAAAAAGAAATCCAGGTCTTGGCTGAAGAAAATGCGACGGAGAAATTGCAAGCACTTAAGGAACAAATCCAGAGAGAAATTAGCCAATTAAGAGTGGAATTGGCAAAAACAGGAGCCGCTGTCTCAAACGTTAATGATGTTATGCAGCACTACCTTTTATAAAGCAAGTACAATTTGCCGTGTTTTCTTGGATAATCTAATGCCTGTACCAGCGAAGAAATGGATCCCGGACATAAAGAGAAACTAAACTCGCACGCTCGTTAAGTCTCTCTAAATCCAGGATGACAAGGTGGGGTGTATGGGTATTCCATTTTTAAACCGCTCTAAATAGGTGTCGTCCCGGAATTTAGGAAGACTTGGCGAGCGCGCTCGCCTAGTCTTTCTTAATGTCCGGGATCCATTCCGCCCCGTGCATTTTGCAAGACCGATCCCATGTATCATAAATGCTGCAACTCTCCGGTTTTACCGTAAGTTACAGCGTCTGTTTTAACATGGTGATGTATGAGTGTTGAACACAGGTTTTGGAGGTAATTCTGATTATGTCTGATGACCTGTTTGTTGATAGTCATCAGGTGCTCACACTCTACTACTGAGGCTTGCATTTGAGCGAGTAGCCCCTGCATTGCGCGCATACTTTGGCCAGTTAACCCGGCAGCATACGCTGACAATTTTTGATGGATGCTTCCCTGATAACCCGCTAAAAATGGAAGTGCCTGCAAAGCATCTAGCAACTTAGCCAGCTCTACCTGCACCTCGTTTTTTTTATGCGCCAACAGTTCAATTTGCGTCAGGTTATTCTCGCGAAAATTATCGCCTTCGTCCTTAAGCAAAGAAATTAACCGTTGCGTTTTCCCGATAAATTGCGTAATTATATTTTCAATATCGGGATCATAGCTCATGCTCTGCCACCCAAATGTTATTTATCAAACTATCCATATCAATCAGATAGGTGTCTGACTGAATAGCAGCTTTAAGATTTTGCACTTGTTTTTGCGTATCGTTTAATTCCGGAGCATGTTTGACAAGTGATAACAAATTGATTAAACCCGATGTCATGTGTCGAGTTGGTGATGATTCCGGAGTCGTTATTTTTTTAATTTTTACACCCTCCTGATTGGATTGGTGAATCAATCCCATACTAATTCTATCCATATCAATTGATTTCACGGTGCGCTCCCTTTTGAGTATGCTCTCTATTATATTATCGGGGAATTCGAATAAAAATTAAATTAATTTGCTTTCCTCGATAAGATTATTAAAACTTTTACTATTATAAATATCCATTATTTTTTCAGAGTATTGCTCATCTGTCGCATAATTAGCCTTCTGTAACGCATTGACGAAATCTTTGGGATTTGCCGCCTTTTCCAGTGCTTCTTTATAGCGGTTATTACTTTGCAGGAAATGGGTAAAATCAAGAAAACTTGCATGAAAGGATTCATAGGCTCTGAATTTTGACGGCTCCTTGACTAAAACCCCATCTTTCATTTCAACCGCATTAACCTCTGCCGCCCCCTTCGTCCACTGACTACCTGCTTTGATATTGAATAAATTATGGGTGGTTTTACCCTCCCCATTGGGAATTATTTTTTTCCCCCAACTGGTTTCCAAAGCCGCCTGCGCAAGTAAAATTTTAGGATCAGCCCCAATAGCCTGCGCCGCAACCTTAGCAGAATCCCACAATTTCGTTACAAAGTCTTTGGCAGAAGCAAACGAAACCAAAGACTCCGTCGGTGCCATCTGAGCCGCGCTAACGGGCGAGCTAGGCTGAGCGCCCAGTTTAGGAGTAACGCTTCTAACGGTGTGAGGTTGCAATAGACGTTCACCTGCAACCACTTTCTTTTCTTCAGAAACCGCTTCGGTATTTTTATCCATGTATTGTTCAATATTTTTTGCAATCCCGATGCCTGATTTTGATAAGACTAAAGCCAGCTGTTTATCATATAAATCGTGATACATTGCCGATTGCTCATTAGCCATCATCTCGCTGTTAAATTCTTTATTGGTATCACGCATGCTTTTAAGCAGCATCTGAATTAACATTGATTCAAATTGTTGGGATACTTCTTTTTTTACCGCTTTTGAATTGGATTTATATTCATGTGCCAATGAGCCTAGGCCTTGTAAATTGGTATAAACACTTGAATCAAATAATACTTTATCATTACTCATTCAGGCTCCTTATATAACTTCCAAATCAGCATGCAAAGCACCCGCTTGTTTAATGGCTTCCAGAATGGAAATCAGATCACCAGGGGCTACTCCTACTCTATTGATAGCATCGACCAGTTCTTTTAATGAAGCCCCTGGCGTAAACAAAAAGGCGCGGGCGTTTTGCTGCGCGACTTTTACGTCCGAATCCTGAGTAACCACCGTTCTACCATCAGCAAATGGTTGTGGCTGGCTGACATTGGTATTTTCCTTCACTGAAACAGAGAGATTGCCATGCGATACCGCTATGGGCGATACCGTGACATCTTGTCCCACCACAATAGTCCCTGAACGCGAATTCACGACCACCCGCGCGGATACTTCGCCAGGTTGAATTTTCAAATTTTCGATACCGGAAATAAATTTAACGTAGGAACTGTGATTGAGGAGATCCTCCTTTTCAGTAAGGCGTGGACCCTTAACAATAACCGCTCCCGCATCAACAGGATGAGCGACTGCGTAGCCCATCTCGCGATTAATGGTCTCTGCTACGCGCTGTGCCGTTGTAAAATCTGGATCGTGCAGTTCAAAAGTAATATAGCCATTTTGCATATAAGGCATTACTATCATTTTTTCTACGGTAGCACCATTAGCAATACGTCCTGTACTGGTGGAGTTTACTGATACTTTCGACCCGTCACTTCCCTGAGCACCAAAGCCTGAAACAACCACATTTCCCTGAGCCATTGCATAGATTTGGTTATCCGCCCCCTTTAGTGGGATCATCAATAAGTTACCGCCGCGCAAACTTGTGGCATTACCAAGAGAGGAAATAGTGACATCAATTTTCTGCCCAATGCGAGCAAATGGAGGCAATGTAGCACTGACGGCCACAGCTGCTATATTTTTTAACTGCATACTTCGCCCTTCCGGCATGCGTACACCAAATTGGAGCAACATATTACGAAAGGTTTGATCGGTAAAAGGAGTTTGGCTTGTGCGATCACCTGTGCCATCCAAACCCACGACAAGTCCATAGCCAATAAGCTGGTTATCTCTAATTCCGGCTAAGTTGGTAATGTCTTTAATTCGTGCTGTCTGGGCAGAAGTGCTCAGCACTAAAATAATCATGAAAGTAATAATTGAACGCATATCTAATCCCACGTGAGCCACTACACCTTAATGCAATTTATATGCCATTTTCCTCGTTATCGGTTTATAAGATGATTAAATGTTTCCTGGATTTTCAAATACGCTTGCTGGGTGACTTCAAGTGTGGTTAATCGTTGGGTTAATTGTGCCACAACTTCGCCCAAATCAACCTCAGACACTTTCCCCAATAAAATTCTCTGTTCGGTGATAGTGTTTTTATTGAGATTTATTTGATCATCAATCGTTTTGCCGCGGTTACCTATTTCGGTTAAATATTGCCTGAAGTGACTAACAACCCCATTAAACGAGGTAACGTGCTCTCCTAACTGCTGGTGTAAATTCGCTTTCTCAACAGTGGTGTTTATCGGTGTGGACAAAAGCTCAAACAATGACTCCAATGTATCAAATACATTCTCAGGCTTACTTGGGGTGACATTGACGACATCACCCACAACTGGCTGCCCGGTAAGTTGCATACTCACCCCATTAAACACTAGCTCAACGCCCTCAACATATTCTGGCGCATCATCTGGCATAAGCAGGGGAGGTGTCGGGATTATCTGACCTGATGTCTGGCCGCTAACTTGATAGGCCATTTTTCCTGCAGCATTCGTGACAAACGTCAGGGTGTAATCATCCGAGACAAAAGACGCCTGGGATTGCAGATTTCCAGCGCTGGCTATCACGGTTCCTTGATTGTTAACTGCATCCGTTGACAGGGTAAAGACGCCATTGCCTGTTTTTGTTCCATTGAAAATCTGATAGCCTGAATCATTATAAAGTACGGTACTTTCAAAGCCCAGGGCAATTTTGGTCGCCTCTTGTGCACCTTGATAAATATAATTGTTCCCATTCTTTGCAAAAGGCGGAACATTGACACTCATACCCGAAAAAATATACTGACCATTATTATCCTGAGCATTGGCCGAGCGCAGTAACATCTCATGAATACCTTTTAGTTCCACCGCCAGATTTTTTCTATCATTATTATTTAACGTGTCGTTTTGGGCACTTTGCAACAATTCTTGTATTCTGCCCAATGCGTTTAGGCTACCTTGCACCGTGGTGTTAACCAGTTCATTTCGTGTTTGAGCGAGGGTGCCATTTAATTCGTAACCATTAATTATGTGCATGTAATCGTTAATTGCTTTTATTTGTTTGGCAAGCAGTGGGTCTTCAGAGGAGCTTTGAATCTTTTTGCCGGTGGAAATCTGCATCTGACAATTGCGAATTTCCTCAAACTGCCGAGAGATGGCTAACATTTCGGTGTTAAACTGCCCAAGAGTCGGTAATCGCATGGTTATCTCCTTGCCAGCCCCAGAAGGATGTCAAATATTTTTTGCCCCGCATCAATTATCTGTGCACTGGCTTCGTATGCCTGTTGGTAACGAGCTATATTCATCGTTTCTTCTTGCAAACTAACGCCTGATAATTGATCGCGTCTTGCCAATGCCTGGTCTTTAATCAACGTATGACTACTGAGAGTGATTTGACTTGAGTTGGCTTTTGATGAAATGCTGTTGCTGATAAGCTGATAGGCTTTTTTAAAATTAAGTGTATTATTGTCCATCACACCCTGGTCGTATAATTCCGCGAGAACCAAACCATTTCGATTATCACCCATACCGTTAGTGTTGTAACTGATGTCAAATTTATCACCTGCCTGAATATTACCTGCCAGATTAATTCTAAAGCCAGGATCATACCCACCTGCTGTGGGAAAAACTGTCGTACCATTGAGGGGATCATAAGGCAAATTGTTTTCAATAATACTGTTATCAGTGGCATTGACAAGGCGATAGCTGGTTGCAGAAATGAATTCTATTCTAACCGGGGGGGATAATTGCCCGGGTGTTGAGAAAATAGACGTCGATGTATCCGTCATCGCTGACAGCTCAATGGTACCGCTGCCGAGATTTTGAGTAGATGACGTCGTGGTCACCGGAAAGCCCAAGGCCAGTTTGGCCCCACTGCTTACGATCAAACTTACATCCTTAGCGGCATTTCTGGTCGGTGATACAGTAAAAATATCGCCCCCATTAATTGGGCCATTGTCGATTTTAAGCGAGAAGCCATCTATATCAATACTGGCAGGATAACCACCGATACTTCCCTGACTGACGAGTTGATGATCTGATTTTCGAACGAGTTTATAGTCGGTAGAATTGTCAAACGTCAGTTCATAATCAGTGGCTAACAATTTTCCTGGATCAGTAATAACCACGGATAAATCACCACTGCCCTGGTTAGTGGTATTGCTAATTACTCTTTTTTTAGTCGCATCAAGGCTATTGATATCATTAAAGAGGTTAGCACCTAAATTGCCATTAAAGTCCATCCCCAGTTTTTGTTGACTGTTGATTTTTTCCGAAAAGACCATCGCTAATCTGTCCATGGAGACACGAGCCTCCTGGAGTACCGTGTTCTGATAAGCAAGTATTCCCCCAATCTCACCACTCGTGAGCAAAGAGGTAACATTGATTTGTGAAGTATTATTATCCACCACTATATTAAGTGTTGAAACCTCACCAGGTGAAAAAATAGTGGCCAAGTTATGCTTGTCCGTGCCATTAACCAACGAAATACCATTGTTTAATTGGACGTTAACCGTATCATTATCCCCGAAGGTGACGTCGTAATTAATATATTTAGCCAGACTACTAAGAAACAGATCGCGCTGATCCAGCAGGTTTTCCCGTTCCTCACCTGAGGCAAGGCCGAGCTTACCATTCAAATCGGCTAAACGGTTAGTGAGTTCATTGATAGCCGACACATCCGCATTCAAGTTGTCATTAAGGCCATTTTGTTTACGCTGAATTTCACTATCAATGGCATTAAATCGCGAAACGATATTTTTCAATTGATACAAATAAAGGTCGCGCGATTGTATAGAGGCAGGATTACTATTAATCACATTCAACGCATTGATCGATTCATTAAGGTAATTTGAGATGCTATAGGTTTCCTCGTCAAACAGTTTTTCAAATTCTTTGATGTTCTGATTATAAAGATTGGATTGAGCAAATTGTGTTTGACTCAACTGAATGCTGCGATTTAAGGCATCATCATAAATCCGGCGAACACCTGCAAGGTTAACGCCACTGCCAAAAAGGCCGTTAAATGAGTCAGAAAAATCAACTTCACGGCGACTATAGAATGGCACGTGGGCATTGGCGATATTTTGGCTGGTTACAGACAATGCCATCTGATTACTCATCAAGCCATGCATACCGATATTGTGTAGTGATTTCATTAGCCCTCCTGGGCAAACCCGCTCTAGTAAGGGAAGAACTGATTAAATAATTTCGTCATGAGCCCCCCTCGTGAAGCATAACCTGCCTGGCCTCGCGCGCCGTAGGTGATTTGTGCACCTGCAACTCTTTGTGAAGAAATCGTATTATTCGGTAGAATGTCTTCAGGTCGCACTATGCCCGTAAGCTGAATATATTCCTGTCCCTGATTAATACTAACCCACGACTCACCTTGAATTATCAAGTTCTCGTTTGATAACACACGAGTTACCGTCACGGTAATAGTACCCCTGAGCCGGTTGCTCTGATCACTTTGTCCTGTGCCATCAAAGAATTGTTTCGTATCAGTATTGACCACCAGTCCAGGAACCGGTTTGCCAAACACAATCGGCAAAGGAAAATCAAGTTTTGCTCTTTTCTCAGTTTTGGTTTTAGCCCGATATTCGCCTTGTGTAAATTCTTCCAGACGAACCGTGAGCACGTCTCCAATGCGATGAGCAATACGGTCCTCATACAGACGAATGTTATGGCCGCGTTGATAAATCGTTCCGCCTATTTTAGGAGGAGGCGGATTATCAATGGGCAGCACCGGAGGATAATTTATCGGCGGCAAACCAATTGGTGTGCAAGCAGTTATTAACAGAATTCCTAATGAAAGGATCCCACCTCTATTTTGCCGACATCTCATCCTGCTCGCCATAAAATCACACTTCCCGAGATAAATTTTGTAACATGTTATCAATGGCGGAAACCGCCTTTGACGTCACTTCGAAAGCCCGTTGCGCCTCAATCAAGTTAACCATTTCCTCAACAATGTTAACGTTGGATGCTTCAAGCGCTCCTTGCTGAATTTTTCCAAAACCCTCGCCCCCTGGCGAGCCTGTTACGGGGGGTCCACTGGCGATGGTTTCTTTGTATAAATTCTCACCTACAGGCTGTAATCCTGCCGGGTTAATAAAGTCACTCATCTCAAGCTGTCCGACTTGTTCTGCATTACTGCTTCCGCTGGTAACTACAGAAACAATGCCATCGTTGCTAATTTGAAGTTGTTGCGCACCAGGTGGAATAACTATTGGGGGATCCACAACATAACCATTGGGTAAAACCATTTGCCCTTCTTCATTAACTTGCAAAGAGCCGGCTCGGGTGTAAGCAAATTCTGATTGATTAGGAATTTGAACTTTTAAAAAACCTCGTCCACTGATGGCAATATCCAGGCTGTTATCCGTTTGCACCAGAGCGCCTTCGGTAAATATTTTTTTATTATCTGCAATCTTCACCCCGGTACCTATTGCCACGCCCGATGGAGAATTGGTTACCTCTGTGGTAGGAGAGCCTGGTTGCTTGACTATTTGGTAAGGTAAATCTTCAAATTCAGCGCGATTTTTCTTAAAGCCAATTGTGTTTGAGTTAGCCAGATTATTACTGATGATGCCCATATTTTTATGATGGGCTTCCAAACCTGATTTAGCAATCCATAGTGCCAGATCCATAGCGCCACTCCCTTTATTCTGCTTACTCAGTAATATTTAATAATTGATTCGAACGATTAGTGTTCTCTTCTATCGACTTTATCAATTTCGTGTGCATTTCAAATTTTCTTGAGGTGTCAATTAACTCTGTTAATGATCGCACCGGGTCGACATTACTACCCTCCAGCGCTCCTGAAACAATTTTGACGGTTTCAGAATGCAAAGCGGTTCCATTATCCGGCAGATAAAAAAGCCCATCTTCTCCTTTTTCCAACAAATTAGGCGGAACATCGACAAGCTTTATCATACCGAGATCAACCAGGTCTTTTTCGCTTTCACCTCGAAGCTGGGCTGTTACCATACCTCTCTCACCAATGTGTACCCTTCTTGCTGGAGGGACATTAATAACCCCTTTTGCTCCTAAAACCATGTCACCTTTTCCGGTAACGAGCAAGCCTTCTTTATTAATTTGCAAATTCCCGGCACGGGTATACCCTTCGCGGCCGTCCTTGGACTGAACCGCAATGAATCCACTGCCGCTGACCGCTACATCCAAATCATTGCCCGTATTAATGATAGGGCCCGGTTTAAAATCGGCATAAGTTTTATCCGACGCACTGTATACACGAGTTTGCAGACGATTTTGATTCGAATTTATTGATTTTATCGTCTCGTAATCGGCTTTAAACCCGGTTGTATTGGAATTAGCCAAATTATTGGAAATCATTTGTATGGAACGCATAGCTTCTTTGGCGCCACTCATTCCAACAAATATTGCTGAATCCATAGTAAATTCCCCGGTTAGATTTTCTCAATAGTCTGCAGCACTTGATTGTAGGTTTGGGCTACCTGAGCATTTGCCTGAAAATCATGTTGCGCGCCCATTAACTTTACGAGCTCCTCAGTTAAGTCAACATTGGAATATTCAAGAGTACCGCGGTGAATACTGCCAGTACTGGCATCTTGATCAAAAACCGGATCCCCTGATTGAGTTGTTGCTTGCCAGGACATATTTTCCGCTCTGGCAAGACCCTGAGGCGCTTGAAACTTAGCGATAGCAATTTGACCCTGCAGCTGGTTTTTACCATTGGTGTAGTAAACATTAATCAGGCCATCTTTATCAATATCGAAACCGGTAGGAATACCTGCCTGATAACCATCCTGATCATTTGTATTAGTCTTGTTTTCGCTGGCGTATTGGGTGGTTCCAGGAAATTTCACGGATAACATTTGCGGCGTTTCAGCGCCAGAGGTTGGATTCCAGCTTAAATTATCCATTCCGGAGGTTGACACTAAGGATCCATTGCTCTGGAATGAAAGATTCCCTGTGCCAATATTTTGCCCATCCATATACACTTGCGTAGTCCAGCTATTATCAGCAGACTTAATATAATATACCGAAGCGGGATAAGATTGGCCTAAACTGTCATATACCGTCGTATCTGTACGATAGTTGTAGGTTGTTGGGTCAGAATCACTGAAAGGCAATACAGGAGGTACCGTACTCGCATTAAGATTTATCGTAAGACTCGCATTGTTGGTGCTTTTAGCAGGAATTTGTGCTTGCGATATCTGTAAATCGGTCAACGTACCTGAGGGCATGATGGTACCATTGACGGCAGGGTATCCTTGCAATCGTCCAGAGGCTCCCATGAAATAATTGTCTTTATCCAGTTCAAGACGCCCGGCACGTGTATAACTGATTTGGCCTGACCCATTTTTTTGGACAAAAAAGCCATCATTGCTCAAACTTAAATCAAGTCCGCGATCCGTGAGCTCAATGCGTCCCATGGAGAAATCCTGCGATAACGATTCGGTTTTCACGCCAAAGCCAATATAGCTCTGATTAAACCCACCAGCATAGATATCTGCAAAGTTAACATGGGATTTCTTAAATCCAACGGTGTTGGCGTTGGCTATATTATTACTGATAGCTTCCATATTAGTCATTGCGGCCTTTAAACCGGTATTGGCGATGCTTCCTATGCCCATCATATTCTCCCTGTTTGCTTATCCTCTGGATAAATGCTTATCAGTATCTCGCAAAATCCGGCCTTAAGTAACGCTATAAAATCTTAATGAGATCCTTCATGTTCACCCCACCCAAACCGTCCAGATTGAGGATGACCCCATTACCATTTTTATCTAATGCGACACTATTGACTTTAAATGTACCTGCCGTGCGAAGGGCCACATTTTCACCTTTGATTTGGGTAGTCGCTGATATTGAATAAAATCCGGGAGTCATGGCATTATTCTCACCATCCATACCATCCCAGGTAAAATCAACAACACCTGATGAGGACGCGCCCAATTCAATCGTTTTCACGACTTTGCCACTTTGATCTTTAATTGTCACGGTAGTGTTTTCTACATCTTGCGGCAAAATAACCGATCCTTTAAGCCCTTCTCCCGCAATTAAGGGACTCAAATCATTTGGCACCTGTACATTCTTACCCACCAATTGTGAGGCGGATAGAACCTGGTTTGTCCCTAAATTTGTGTTTAGTGATTTGACGGCATTTTCCATGTCTTTAGTTGCGCTAAGGTTGGTCAATTGTGACATTTGCTGCATCATTGTGTTGCTGTCAAACGGGTTTTGAGGCGTTTGTAAGCGCATTTGCGTTAAGAGAATTTTCATAAAATCATCTTGAGATAACTGCGTTCCGTGAGCTTGCCCATTCAAATGGTTAGAAGGGGCATTTAAACTGGTCACATTTGAGCTATTCAACATCGCATTCCCCAATTTTAGTTATTCATGGCGTGGATGGTTTTGAGCAATAAACTTTTAATGGTATTAACCACTTCAACGTTTGCTTGATACTCTTTGGAAGCGGCCATCATGTCAGTCATTTCAGAAATGGGGTCAACATCCGTCAAGTAAACTCGGCCGTCTTTGTCAGCTAATGGATTATCCGGATCGTAGTGTGAGTCCAATTTTTTATCACCCTGAATGATATCAGTGACCCTTACGCCGCCTATAGGCTGATCCGCATCTGATAATCCACTGATCTTTTGCTGTACCTCCTGAAACACCGGATGTTTGCTGCGATAGGTGGTATCTTCACTGCTTCCCATGCTCGCGGCATTCGCCAAGTTACTGGCACTGATATTCATGCGAACACTTTGTGCGCTCATGGCACTTGCCATTGTATTTAATATGCGTTCTAAAGCCATGCTATTCTCCTCTCAAGGCTCTAATGAGGTTATGAAGTTTATTTTGCGCAAATCCCAACCCTGCCTGGTATTTTATTGAATTCTCAACAAAATTTTTGCGCTCAAATTCATCATCAACCGTGTTTTCATCCAAACTGAACTGCATAGGTACACGATAGGCAATTTTTTCCGACTCTTGGGATTTACCGATGCTTAAATGCTTTTCATCTGTACGCATTACCCCAACTGATTCATTGGCTTTTTGCATAGCACTTTGAAAATCTATATCCCGTGCTTTGTAATGAGGGGTACTGGCGTTTGCAATATTGCTCGCAAGAAGAGTTGCTCGTGATTCACAAATTTTAAGCGCTCGAGCTTCCACATCAAAAAGACTCATTGGCACCTCTCCTCTGTTCTTAATAATATTTTTGATAGATGCAAATTACGTACCAATCTCATGCATAGGTATCAATCGTTTGCTCTGTATTTTTTTTATCTCGTAAATAAGGGTCTTTATGGGCGCTTTCTGCCTCGCGAATCACCTCTGGCGAGCTGCTGTAAAATGCCTGTTGACGAGATGAGTTATCTTTAGGCGTATTATCCTGGATGCTTACTTGTCCCAGATTAATATTTGATTGCTCAAACGACTCCCGCAAATGGGTCAGATGCTGTTCTATAAAGTGTTTCACCTGTGGGTTTTCAGTTCTTATTGTTAGTTCTGTTTGGCCGTTATTGATCTGAATTTCCGCGATAACTTGCCCCAGGTCAGGTGGGTAGACTTTTAATTTAGCAGTGTAGCTGTCTACTTTAAGTGAGGTTAAATCTTGTGGATTAAACTGTAGCTCCGTTAATGCAATTTTCTTTGTTCCCTGAGAAAACGTGGCCTCTGTTGGAGAGGCACTAATTTTTTTATTAATAAAGTCCACCATCGTATTTAACACCTGCTCTGGTGATGCAGGGGGGGGCGACAGGGGTGTATTATCGCCAGACTTTAAGAGAGAAGAGAATGTAATCGCCTCTTTACTTACCCCGTCTTTTATATCAGTTAATTTATTTTCGACAGGAGGGCTCAACGTTTTCTGAGTTTTCGAAAGTGCCTCTTCATTAACCATTTGCTCCAGTTGATTTATGACGGATTTGATTTCCGACTGAGGAGCCTGGTTTTTTTCTTTGGGAATGAGTTGAAGTTGCGCCACAATCTTTTGAGCGTCTATTAAAGGCGATGGGGTTTTGTTTGCCTGTAAAAGAAACTCAGTTGCATCATCTCTCTCTGGAGTAAGCTCTGAAACCAACTCATCAACTGTAACCCGAGGAATGAATTTATTTAAATCAACTACTTCATTTGTCTTACGAGTAGTCTCATCAGTAACTTGGGGAGCAATTTTATCAAATGAGAGCGGTGTAGAAATCTCGCTTGCCGGAGTTGCTGTCAAGACACGCTCTTTAAGTGAAACACCAGGAGCAGGTGCATCATCGGGCAATGCTGAAATGTCAGGAGTAAGACTCTTTACTTCCTGAGCGATAACACTAGTCGTTAAAGAGGGGCTGGAAACAGGCTGTGCTACTTGTAAATCAATTTCCTCAAGCATAATACCCGGAGAGATTGGTAACGGCAGAGCAACGGCATTTTCTTGCCTGTTCTCTGGCATTTTTTGGTGGGCATCCATTAACGGAAGAAACTGACTGAAGAGTAAACCCGGGTTTAATTCTGTGCCATCACTTTCTAAAGAAATAGCTGGCATTGATAAACCCGCGTTACTTTGTATCTTCATCGTCTTGGCCTAATCCGTGATAAGACCATGAAACCAGCAATTTACATGCCAAAATTAGCCCAAGACAATAACTTACCTATTTACCAATACCGTTATGCCGCAATAATGCATCAACACAGGCAGGACGACTGCGAAAGGCAACAAAAGCATCCGCGGCTTTCTTGCCCCCACCCACTTCGAGAACACATCTTAAAAAATCACGTCCGGTTTGGGGGTTAAAAATCCCTTCGTCTTCAAAACGAGCATAGGCATCACTGGATAATACTTCAGCCCATTTATAACTGTAATAACCTGCCCCATAGCCACCTGCAAAAATATGAGAAAAACTGTTCTGAAAACGATTATAAGGAGTTTTTGGCACCACACTTGTCTCACGGCGTACGTCGTTTAAGATGTTGGTCACCAGATTTGGATTATCGGCATTAAATTCCTGATGAACACGAAAATCAAATAAAGAAAACTCCAATTGACGCATCATAGCCATTGCTGATTGGAAATTCTTTGAGGCCAAGAGCTTTTCATATAAATCCTGCGGTAACGCCTGACCTGTCTCCACATGCGAGGTCAATAATTGTAAAGCACTCTCCTCCCAACACCAATTTTCAAAAATCTGGCTTGGCAACTCTACCGCATCCCATTCAACGCCATTAATGCCGGATGCACTCAAATAATCTACGCGTGTTAATAAGTGATGCAGGCAATGGCCAAATTCATGAAACAAGGTTAAAACTTCATCATGAGATAAAACAGCCATTTTATTAAGAGCAGGTTTTGCAAAATTACAGGTTAAAGTGGCCACCGGTAACTGAACACTGGTATCAGACAAGCGCCTGCGGCTTTGGCAAGAATCCATCCACGCACCCCCCCGTTTGTTTTGGCGGGCAAATAAATCTATATAAACAAACCCGCGTACCTGTTGCTTCTCGTCTATCAAACGATAGCAAAGGACATCAGGGTGCCAAATGTCCACATCATTGACGATTTCAAGCTTAATACCGTACAAGCGCTCAATAATCGTAAATAAGCCGCTCATTACCTTATCCTGAGGAAAGAAAGGACGTAAATCTTCTTGCGAAATAGAATAATGTTGCTGACGCATTTTTTCTGAAAGATAGGCAATATCCCAAGGCTCAAGGCTATTCAAACCGTATTGTGACGCCGCAAATTCGCGTAAATTGTTAATATCTGCCTGAGCCTGCCCAAGGCCACGATGGGATAAATCGGTCAGGAAATCAATTACTTGGCTGGTAGAATCAGCCATTTTTGTGGCTATTGATAATTCAGCGTAATTGGCAAAACCCAGCAACTGTGCTTTTTCATGACGAAGACTTAGCATTTCATTAATAATAGCCGTGTTGTCATATTGCCCGGCGTGAGGACCCTGGTCTGATGCACGGGTAACATAAGCCTCATAAAATGTCTCCCGGAGCGCCCTGTCATCAGCGTAAGTCACCACCGCGAGATAGCACGGAAACTCAAGATTTAAAACCCACCCTGGCAAGTCCTTTTCTTTCGCTAATTCCCTGGCGGTTGTTAAGGCATGCTCGGGCAAGCCGCTTAATTTCTCTTCATCAACTAGGTGCAGACTAAAGGCCTGCCCTGCATCAAGAATATTATTCTCAAATTGATTGGAGAGATCTGAAAGTCTTGTTTGAATCGCTTCAAAACGGTGTTTTTTCTCTTCCGATAAAGCCACACCTGATAACTCAAAATCTTGTAGTGCGTCAGCCACTATTTTTTGCTGAACAGAATTTAATTGTGTGGTGTCCAACGAATTAATGGCATCATACAAAGCCTGATTATGGCCAATAGCAGCCTCATAAGCGGATAACTTCGGCAAACAGGCCTGATAACATTCGCGTAATGCTTTGGAATTTACCACGGCGTGCAAATGCGACATGGGCGACCAAAAGCGTTCAATGGCATCATCCATGTCCTCCAGGGGATACATCAAGTTATCCCAGCTAAATTGCGATTGCGTGAGAAGCCTATCAATACGCGCTAAATTATCGCTTAATAAATTATCCAGACGCTCGACATATGAATTTAATTCAAGTTTGCTAAATTGGGGTAAAGACGCGACTGACATAAAAACCTCATAAGGGGCAAATCCCTATCATACCATTGAATAGAGGGAGCCTCTACGCATGCCGCAATTGGATAGTAAATCCACCCTGTCTTAGAAGAGAGGAATCAATTCACCGGAATTCTCTTCCTGATTGTTGATTATATCCAAATCATTCATGGATCGTGACCTTCTGAGAGACGATTTAAAGAGCGTATGTGACGATGAAAATACCGACGGTTCTTTTTTTGGTGAAGAGACTATCTTATCAGAGGGGTCATCCACTTCAGCCACATCCGGGCAGTAGAATTTGTCCAGTTCAGCCATATCCTTAAGACTGCTCGCGGGCCGGTATTTTTCTAATAATTGGGTCAAGCAAAAACTGATAATTGTAATAGCCAGTAATAAAATAGCACCCACCAATGAAATCCAGGGATTAAAGGCGACAATAGGAGCACAAATGATAATGGCAACCGTTAAAGTCAACGCAGTCGCTGTGCTAAGCAATAATCTTTTTTGCTCAAAAGCTATGCGCTCGTGAAGATATTTCTGGTAATGCCGGATATCACCCAATTCATTATTGGAAGCGTTGCACGCTATTTCTTCATAGTGATTTGCTAATTTTTTCAACCGATAAAGTTCAATACCTGCTCGCAAACCAGCCAAAAATACATCATACCCATACAGCACTATATTAATATAAGTTCCGATTGGCGCTAAAGGACCAAGCCAGACAAAGCAACCAAGGATACCCGCAATCATCCATACTGAATCGTTGCCAATTTCAAACCAGCGCCGTTGCAACTGCACCTGTAAACGGCGAAAAAAGCCCAGCTCTCGTTCTTTCTCATCCATCCAGAAGCCTGGTATAAGATGTTTTGCCAATAAAAAAAGATTAGTAAGCAGGCGAGGAAGGTAAAAGACCCAGGAAAGATAGGCTAAAAACGGGTTACCGTATTTATCGACAAAAGCGACAAAACGCGTGAAATGCTCCGCATTTTTTACTAAAGGGGTAATCGCATTAAGCAAACGTTTGCTTCTTATTAAAAAAAGGCGATACCAATTACTTTGAGCGGTGTTCTGACGAACGAATTGCGTTATTTTATCGGGTTTTTTTCCATAGTCAGTTAAGCTATCAAAATAAAAACCGCGCGCAATTAATTGCTTGCGCAACGCTTCCTGTTCATTTTGAAAAACGACTACTTCGCGGGGAACGGCCAGATAATATTTGGACATATGACCTAGCAATTCTGCACTCATCAGCAAAGCGATTAACTGTTGGGTTATTTCTTCTGACGAGCAACTGCGTCTTTGCAAATTATGCATCAAATGCGTACAAAGCACCCTGTACTCAAATGTCAGTACAGCGTGTTGGCTCACCAATGATTCAATAAGATCTTTGCGAACCTTTGCTGCGTTAAATGTCCAATGAGGGGACTCTTTACTCAGTAAAGGAGGAGTAAGACCTACTGACTGTAGTCGCTGCATTACTGCTATCATACAATCCCAAATTTAATTAAGAAATTATTAGTGCTAACTAACATGACTAAATTGCTCCTGCAATTTAATTTAAGACGCCCAATAGTCTCAAAAAATAAACACACGGTAAAATAAATGCGGATTCTATCATAAAAAATCAGCCAATGCTTACAATTTGTGCAACATTGATACATTCCGTGCATAGCCAACTTGCTGAATAAACACATCTGAGCGACAATACCGTCCCTGATGATATAGCAGAAAGAGAGAGCATGAATTATTCTGACGAATTAGCAAACGCCATTCGTGTATTGAGCATAGACGCTGTAGAGTGCGCTCAATCAGGCCACCCCGGTATGCCATTAGGTATGGCTGATATTGCGACAGTACTGTGGCAAAAATTCATGAAACATAATCCACTCAACCCTCATTGGTTTGATCGTGACCGTTTTGTACTCTCTAACGGCCATGGCTCCATGCTGCTTTATTCATTATTACATTTAACCGGCTATAAATTAGATATCGATGAACTAAAACACTTTCGTCAACTCCATTCCAAAACACCAGGCCACCCTGAATATGCCGATACACCAGGTGTCGAAACAACAACAGGCCCCCTTGCGCAAGGCTTGGGCAATGCAGTCGGAATGGCAATTGCCGAAAAATTACTGGCAGGCGAATTTAATCGACCAGCGTTAGAGTTGGTTAATCATTTCACCTACGCATTTGTCGGTGATGGCTGTCTCATGGAAGGTTTATCCCATGAAGTTTGCTCGCTCGCGGGTACTTTGGGTCTCGGTAAACTGATTGTTTTTTACGATGACAACGGTATTTCGATAGATGGTGAAGTTGATTCATGGTTTAGAGATGATACCGCCGCGCGTTTCAACGCTTATAATTGGCAAGTCATCGGCCAAATAGATGGCCATGATAAAGCAGCGATTGAAGCCGCCATTAAAAAAGCGCGCGCCGAGCCTGATAAACCCACATTAATCATTTGTAAGACCATCATTGGATTTGCCTCCCCCGTTGCCGGCAGCGAGAAATCTCATGGCGCGCCATTAGGTGTCAGCGGTATAGCCCAGGTTCGTGAAAAATTAAATTGGCCGCACAAGCCTTTTTTCATTCCCGATAATATTTATGCCGCCTGGAATCATGTCGAGCAAGGCAAGCACGATGAAAACCTCTGGCTTGCTACATGCCATACTTATCAACAACAACATCAAGCGGTATATCATGAGTTCTTGCGTCGCATTAATGGGGATTTACCGGATCAATGGGATAATCTGTCCGATGCATTTATTGAAAAATGCCGCCTGCATAACCAATCATTAGCTTCACGTAAAAGCTCACAACTTTGTATTGAGCAATTTGCTAAACTATTGCCAGAAATGTTAGGCGGATCGGCTGATCTGACCGGTTCTAATAATACAGACTGGTCTGGCACAAAAGCCATTACCGCTGAAGATTTTTCTGGTAACTATCTTTTCTATGGTGTGCGCGAGTTTGGCATGGCAGCAATTATGAATGGTATCGCATTACACGGGGGATTTATTCCTTATGGCGGAACCTTCCTGGTATTTGCTGATTATGCCCGTAATGCCATTCGCTTAAGCGCTATTATGAAGCAGCGCGTCATTTATGTCTTCACTCATGACTCTATCGGTCTTGGCGAGGATGGCCCAACCCACCAACCCGTGGAGCATGCAACCATGCTACGTGCGACACCCAATATGCAAGTGTGGCGCCCTGCGGATCTGGTTGAAACGGCTGTGGCCTGGCAACAGGCGCTTATGCATCACACGGGGCCTTCTTCTCTATTGTTATCGCGCCAAAGTTTACCCGCGTTAAATCATGGAGAAAATGCCCAAGAGCTGATAAGTCGCGGCGGCTATATTATCAGTGATTGTGAAGGAGTTCCTGATACTATTCTTTTAGCAACCGGTTCTGAAGTACAATTAGCATTGACGGCGGCAAAACAACTTAATGAGGCAGGCCAGCAAATCAGAGTGGTTTCAATGCCTTGTTGCGAGCGTTTTCTTTTACAAGATGCAGCATATCAAGAAAAAGTCCTACCAAATGCTATCCGCCGGCGCGTTGCCATTGAGGCCGCTGCCAGCAATTATTGGTATCGTTTTGTAGGATTGGATGGGGCAGTAATTGGCCTGGATCGCTTTGGAGTTTCGGCTCCGGCAAGAGAGGCTTATGACTATTTAGGAATAACAGTAGAACATTTAATAACGGCTGTAACACAATTATCGAGCCAATGTAATTTGGAGAAGTAGTATGACTATACGAGTCGCAATAAACGGGTATGGGCGCATTGGGCGTTGTATTTTACGCGCCATTTATGAATATGGGCTTGAAGAGGAGTTTGATGTCGTTGCCATCAATGATTTATCTGGCATTGAAACAACGGCTCATCTTACCCGTTTTGATTCTACCCACGGTCGCTTTGCCAGCAGTGTCACGGTAGATGGGGATAATTTAGTAATTGATGGGCACGCTATCAAAGTGATTAAAGAGCGCGATCCTACCGCTTTGCCCTGGAAAGCATTGAATATTGATATTGTATTTGAATGCACCGGTCATTTTACCAATCGCGATAAAGCAATGTTGCATATCGCAGCAGGCGCTAAAAAAGTATTAATATCAGCACCTGGTAAAAATGCCGACGCGACCATCGTATACGGCGTTAATGAGCAGACATTAAAAGCCAGTGACATTATTGTGTCCAATGCATCATGCACGACAAATTGTCTGGCACCTGTTGTTAAGCCACTGAATGACGCATTAGGTGTGGAATTTGGTTTACTTAATACCGTTCATGCCTACACCAAAGATCAAATGCTCCTTGATGGCAGTCATGATGATTTACGCCGCGCGCGCTCAGCCACCCAATCAATCATCCCGACTAAAACGGGGGCGGCCTCAGCACTTGGTTTGGTTATACCAGAGCTTGCAGGAAAACTCGATGGATTTGCCATGCGAGTTCCAACGCTTAATGTATCCGTTATTGACCTGACCTTTACGGCAAAACGTGAGACCACTGTTTCTGAAGTGAATGATATTGTACGGCATGCCAAAAGCGATATTCTGCATATTAGCGATGAGCCTTTGGTATCTTGTGATTTCAATCATTATCCCGCGTCAGCGATTTTCGATACCACGCAGACCAAAGTACTGGGAAATCTGGTGAAGGTTGTTGCCTGGTATGATAACGAATGGGGTTTCTCAAATCGTATGCTGGATACAGCACGCTGCATGATGAACCGATAAGAATGCGGGAATAGCCGTGGCTATTCCTCGCCTTTTTCAAAAGCCTATGGCAAAATCCATTTTGCTGAAGTCCGGTACCTTCATTTCCGAGAGGTATAGTCATGAATTTAATTAAAATGAGCGATCTGAATCTCCGTGATAAACGGGTTCTGATTCGCGAAGATTTAAACGTTCCTGTTAAAGATGGAATAATTACCAGCGATCAACGCTTGCGAGCGGCATTACCAACATTAAAAAAAGCGCTCGATGAAGGCGCTGCCGTGATGGTTTTATCCCATTTGGGCAGGCCTGAGGAAGGAAGATTCGAAAGACGCTTTTCCTTGCAACCGGTTGCTGATTACCTGGCATTAAATCTCAATTACCCCGTTCGTTTTGTCAATGAATACCTGGATGGTCTTGATATTAAGCCCGGTGAATTGGTTATTTGTGAAAATGTGCGTTTTAATATTGGTGAAAAAGCAAATGATGAGATTCTCGCTAAAAAGCTTGCCGCTTTATGCGATATTTTCATCATGGATGCCTTTGGTACCGCACATCGTGCACAAGCATCAACATATGGTGTCGCAAAATACGCCCCCGTTTCTGCCGCAGGCCCGCTTCTTGTTAGCGAATTAGAGACCTTGCAACGCGTCTTAAAGGAACCGGTAAAACCGATCGTGGCTATTGTAGGAGGCGCCAAAGTATCAGGAAAGCTATCACTGCTTAAGCAATTAGTGGGTATGGTTGATTACTTGATTCCGGCAGGCGGCATTGCCAATACATTTTTAAAAGCTCAAGGTTTTGAAATTGGCGTCTCGCTTTGTGAAGATAATTTACTGGATGAAGCACGCGCTATTTTAGAATTGGCTGCAGAGAAAGGCTGCCTAATGCTTCTTCCCTCTGATGTTGTTGTGGGGAAATCTTTTAGTGACAGTTGCCCAGCCTTTAACAAATCGCTTGGTAATGTGGCCAGCGATGACATGATTATGGATGTGGGGCCAGATACCATTCATCGCTATCTGGAAATTATTGATCTTGCTAAAACCATTATCTGGAATGGACCCGTGGGCGTCTTTGAGTTTCCCCAATTTTCTTACGGCACAAGAGCATTAGCGATTGCTATTGCCGAGAGTGATGCCTTTTCAATTGCTGGAGGAGGCGATACGCTTGCAGCCATTGATCAATATGATCTTACCGAGCAGATTTCCTATATTTCTACAGGAGGAGGCGCATTTCTTGAGTACCTGGAAGGGAAAATACTCCCTGCTGTGGCTATTTTAAAAGAGCGCGCAGATGCCGCCCAAGCGTCGCACTAAAATTATCGCAACGCTTGGGCCTGCTTGCAGCAAGCCTGACACGTTGCGAGCCATCCTTAGCGCAGGTGTTGATGTGTTGCGCGTTAATTTTTCTCATGCTGATGAAACCGTTCTTGCAACGATAAACCTCGCGAGAACTATTGCCAAAGAACTAAATCGCCCGCTTGCCATCATGGCTGATTTACAGGGGCCCAAATTACGCATAGGTCGTTTCAAATCCAATAAAATTACCTTACAACCTAATCAACCGTTTATTCTTGATTGCGGCAGTAAAGAACCAGGCGATGAGACATTTGTCAGTGTTGCCTATACCGACTTATGTTTTGAAGTCAGCGCTGGGGATATTTTATTGTTAAACGATGGCCTAATAGAATTACAAGTTACTCACGTAGAGCCGCCACTCATTCATTGCATAGTGACCGAGGGCGGGCTTCTTGAAAACAATAAAGGCTTAAATCGAAAAGGCGGCGGACTTGCCGCGCGAGCGCTGACGCTTAAAGATAAAAAAGATATGCAAACAGCTGTATCTATCGGGGCTGATTATATAACCCTCTCTTTCGTTAAAGATGCCGAGGATATAACCGAGGCTCGCGCTTTACTAAGTTCTATGGGTGCTAAAGACATGCCCATTATTGCAAAAATTGAGCGCACTGAAGCCTTGCAACACCTTGCCGAAATAATTAACGCCACTGATGCTGTCATGGTCGCTCGTGGCGATTTGGGTGTGGAAATAGGCGCTGCTGAAGTTCCTGCCATCCAAAAGAGAATTATTGAGCAAAGCCGGCGACTGGATAAAGTGGTCATTACAGCCACCCAGATGATGGAATCCATGATTTACCAGCCACAGCCAACGCGCGCTGAAGTGTCCGATGTGGCTAACGCCATTCTCGATGGCACAGATGCGGTGATGCTTTCTGCCGAAACGGCCACTGGGCTGTTTCCGGTGAAAGTCATTACCATGGTTGACAAGATTTGTCTCAGTGCTGAAAAACACGCCTCTTTTCTTTACACCACAACCGATGATATTTGCCATTATCACCGCGCGGATCAAGCAATCGCCATGGCCACCATGCATGCAGCCAATCATTTCCCTATTCAGGCTATTATTGCCTTAACAGAATCTGGTGCAAGTGCAATATGGATGTCACGCCAGCAAAGTAAAGTTCCGATTTATGCGGTGAGCGCCAATGCGAGAACGGTAAATAAATTAAGTCTGGTGAATAATGTCTTTCCCATCTTCTTTGACTACCATACCCTCTCATCCGATAAGGTTAATCAACAAGTCATTAAACACCTGACAAAACTTGGATTAATACAAACAGATACCTTTGTCCTTTTAACGCGCGGGCACATCATTGGACAAGCGGGTGGTACCAATTGCATGGAAATAATTCGGGTAAGTAATACCGCACCAAGCCGCGACCGTTAGAGAGCGTTCACGGAGCATTAAACGACAATGCGTGTTGAAAAATACACTAAAACAGCCAGTCCTGTGAACACTCCCTGACGGTCGCGGCTCGGTAAAAATGCCATCAAGCTGCAAAGTTCCAAATTTTTATTCGTTAGTAATTCCATTTTTTCTTGATAAACCGAGCTTTTCTTTTAATCGGGCTACTGCTTCCGGGTCATATTGTCGAGAGGTTTTATGTTTTACAATTACCGCAGACTTTGCCGGTTGAGCAGGGGCATTTTGCGCGCTGAACATTGGTGGGCGCTCTACGTAATGAGGATTAAATTCATTGTTGGCAAAAGAAGCTGAAGAAGTGGTTTGTTTTGAAGCTGAAGGCTTAACACCATAATGGGTTGGCGTCTTGGCATTAAGAAGGCGGCGTGCATTGCGCGCACTTTTTTCTACCCGCTTTTTAATTTTAATCGCGGCAGCTTCGGCCTCTTCCTCTGTTACAGCAGCAACGGGATTACCCTCTAAATCCACCCGCATTTCACGTGCCTTTAAGCAGGTTAAATAATCAATTCGACGAGTAAATACTACTATTGCTTCGCGTAATTTGCTGCGCGAAATTCCAAGCTCACCTGCTTTTTCAGCATGAAGCAATATATCCTCCATGATGCCTAACTTCAGGGGATGTATACATAATGTCGTGTCAAAAATTTGCGGGAAAGTAGTCGCTAACCACTGAAGCGCCTCATTGCGGGCTTTTTTTGACTGATTTTTTTGTACTTTATTGATCACTGCTGTGCGGGGATGAAGCTCATGTCTTCTCATGCTGATACCTTGGTTTGAAAACTATCATTACCATGACAAAACACCACCACCTAACCGGTAAAACTGAACGATGCGATGGATTTGCCATTTTACAAAATATACCGTTTGGACAAATTATTTTTACTACCAAAATGCGCAGACAATGTACAATGTTTGATCGGCAATTGCAAGTTAAAAATCAGACAAGCATGCAATCTCCGCTAAATTATTGATTTTGCTCACACCCTATAAATAGTTGCTTAAAATCTGTTTTCATATCAATGATAAGCCAACCATTTTTTTGACCATAATCAAGCAATTTATCTTGGGTGCCAAAGCTTGCGTTTCGATTATATTCCCATTCACGTTGACCGTCCGTATGACGCAAAATTATAGGAAGACTGGGGGTGTTTGTTGATGTGTATTGCAACATTTCCAAATCCCCATCAGAGTTACCTATCGCAATAATAGGTTGGTCTTTCAGGAATTTTTCAATTTGCTGTGTTGATACTTCTTTTTTAATACTCGTATTATCAATAACCTGAACGGCTGAGATTCCGCCTCTATCTGAAAACACTCGCACAAAGTCAGTTCCAGTTCCTGCGAGAATGTATACTTTAAAACCCGCTTGTTTAAGATAATTAACTAATTCAACCATGGGTGCATAGACCATTTTGCCCAGAGCGCAGTTAAATTTCGTGTCTTTGGCGGTAGTCAACCACAGAGAAACCATGCGTCTATATTCTTCCACTGATTTATTGGCACGACTAAATGCAATCAGCTGTGTTAGTTGTTGTGGATTTAAGGTTTTTATCCCGTTAACGGGATCTCTGATTAACGATTCAATTTGCTTATCGGTTAACCAACTTAAGGTGCTGGCATCTACATTTTTCAATTGATCAACTGCAAACTGCAATTGAAAATCCATGGGGTTTTCTGCCCATAATGTCCCGCTATTATTAAAAATGACCACCCGATTTTCAGGCGGCAGATATACAGGGTTTGTGTCTGTACTGACCTCATTAACAAACTTTATAATCTGTTGCTTTGCCGGTGTATCGTTCCATAATGACAGCGGTTCTGCCGCAACTGCTTGATTCATTAACCCGAGAACCATGCCGAAGAATACTATCCCTTTTAAATGCTTCATTATTTATCCTTACGGTCTTATCAATGTAACTGTTATCGGCCTTTTATATTTTTGCTTTAGAGTTCTATTACAAGCCCGTCCATGGTCAATTGATTGTAATAGTCGCCAATTGAAAAATAATCGGTGTATACTTAAATTACCTATGAAAAAGGGTTATTTTACAATGATAAGACGACTATTTTGGACTTTTCTCTCAATTACAGTGCCCTGGCTTGTTCTTCTTATTTATGACAACCCGGGTGGTGCGTTTGTCGCCTTGGTGATGCAGGCAACAGTCATCGGCTGGATTCCTGCGAGCCTTTGGGCATTACGGGTAGTAAATGAAGCGCGTACAGAAGCTAAAAAAGCCCGTATGAAAGCTAAAGCTGCAAAAAAAACGAAAGATGCGTAAATTTTTTTCAAGGCCTCTGCCTAACCAGGAGCGACTCAATGCCAGCTCGAGTAATCATTAATGGTGCAAACGGTAAAATGGGCGCTCTTGCGACCGCAACAATTAACGCGCATCCAGATTTTGAGCTGGTTGCGTGCCTGTCGCGAGGCGATGATCTTGCCAAGTCAGTTGCCGAGACGGGCGCCCAAATTGTGGTTGATTTAACAAGAGCTGATTGTGTTTATGCCAATAGTCTTGCCATTATTGAAAGCGGCGCGCATCCTGTTATTGGCACATCAGGTTTGCGCGATGATCAAATAGAAAATCTTAAAAATTTGTGCCGAAATAAACAGTTAGGCGGCATCATTGCACCTAACTTTTCTATAAGTGCCGTGTTAATGATGCGTTTTGCAGCAATGGCCAGTCGTTATCTCAGTGATGTAGAAATTATTGAAGCGCACCACCCACAGAAATTTGATGCGCCCTCTGGTACCGCACTGAAAACCGCGGAAATGATTGCGGCCTCGCGAAAGCTCTCAAAAAATGAAGCCTCCTCTCATGAATTAATCCCAGGTGCTCGTGGCGGGTTACATCAGGGAATACCCATTCACTCCTTGCGCCTCCCAGGTGTTGTTGCACGACAAGAGGTTATTTTTGGCAATATAGGCGAAACGCTCAGCATAACTCATAACAGCATTGACAGGGCATCTTTCATGCCGGGAATAATTTTATGCTGCTTAAAGGTGCAAAAACTCCAAACCCTTTATTATGGTTTGGAGCATCTATTGGATGATTAAGCTACACAAACAGAATTTTGGGGGTAAATCTCTCTTTTAAATTCGTCCAGTTTTGTAATGATATCATCCATTATCTCATTGGGTTTCTCGTGATGGAATAATTCACGCAGACATGAATAGACAAACCCAGTGGCTTCTGTGCGACTGCCATTTTCTTCTGCGCGCTGGTTAAGTTCATAATATACCTCGGCAAGCTTTTCAATACTTAGAGGCTCAGAAAAATTTGAGACAGGTGCTAAAACATCTCTTATTCTCACTATACCCTCTGGCCCTGTGTATGAATCACTCTGCTTTTCTGAACTACCTTGTTTTTCTGAATTACCTTGAAAAAGAAGTGACATCGATGAGGAGAGCGCGGAAGAAAATGATGAGATTGCTGCAGAAACCTTGTTTCCCAGCCCTAGTCGTTGAGCGGCCCAAAAAGATTTTTCTTCTACAACCTCTTTAAGTACTGTCAATAACCTCATCCGCTCATCCGAGCTAAATCTCTTTGCGGCAATTACCGAACTGGCGAAATGATTTTTAACCCAATGCCTGGGGCTTGTGTACTTACACTCTTTATTGTCTTTATTACCAATTCGATCAACTTCGTTATTAGTCGCTAAAATATCATCTGTTCTAAGCGAGAGCTTATTTGTTTTAGCCAGAATTGCCTTAGCAATATCGGTTGGCCAATATTTATGAGGGTGTTTTATGCCATCAGCGCCAGTCGCGCTTTTCCCTGCTTGTTGATGATGATGCCGGGTTATGTATAAATCAGATACGATATCAACAAAATTTTCCCGATCAATACCCGTATCATCAATATTGGGCCATTTACCATATATTTCGCGATAAAGTAATATGGCATCAGTATGAGTTAATTCTACAGCTTTTCGATCTTTACCACTGACGCAAGCACCACTCACCACGCCGCCAGTCAAGATAATCTGTAAATTTCCTAAAGAGCTAAGCCATAATTCTCTTCCGTTATAATCAAGGACCGTAGCTGTACCCATGCCTGAATCTAATAAAGCGCCATAGTCGCTATTTATCTGGGCTATATCACAAAAATGCGTGGTAAGACCTACCCATTCATCCGGAGCAGGATGGTTATTTTTTACATAACAATGAGCGGCAAATACAGATTCCCATCCTCTCCATTGCGACAATTCTTTATAATTCTCGGCAAAAAAATGCGCGAGCTTTTCCTCGTCAGTGAATTCTGAAAACCCGTGTTCTGATCCCTCGATAAAACTCGCGTCCTCAAATGCCTCTTTAATCATCATCTCACACCCAGATAGAGAACGATTTTTAAATGATATTGATGGCATTTCGTCTAGAAGCTGAATTAATTTGGCATAAGCATTCTTTTTAGAATTATTACGAGTGAAATTAACACTTTCGGAGATTAAGGCGCCCCATTGTTCACCTTCAGAGTCTCCCAGTAATTCAGTTTGTGCTTTAACGGCATCCGTTAAATAGTTTGTTATACCGCTGTATAAAGCATTACACTCTATGTCGTCAGCCTCTGTATAATAGGGCTTATTAGCGACATTTAAAGGGTGATTGGTTGAATAAAGAGGAACCCCTTTCTTTTGTAATAAAGCAACTATCTTCCGTCGCTGCTGATCTAACCTAAAATCAGGAATTAAATCTTGAAAAGGATACAAACGAATCGGACTAATTAATGTCTGAAGTAATAGCGGCCTATTCCCTGCGTATTTAAGTAACATTTCAATGTTTCGCAGTGTATGCAAATCTCCAATTTGAATAGGCTGGCCTATTGCATCCCGAGATGACGGGTTGCTTAAACGCAGACATTTAGCAAATTCTTTAACAAGGACGCCTTCCTTTGAGAGTATGAATAACTGATGCTCCGCAAAATTCGCTAATGCCGGTATAGTTCGCAACCTACTGGGTAAAAATGAAACAACATCTGCGACATTTTCCTGTTCTATCAAGCAGGTTTTAAGTAATTGTTGTTCATGTGCAGATAAGCGCAAAAACCAATACGGTAATTCGCGCAATTCTTGCAGATTAGTTAACTCCTTGGGTAATTCGTCGCTTAATTTTTGTATTGAAGCTATCACAGCCTTAATATTCTCTGACTCTCCCGATATAGATTTAATAAAAGCCTGTTGCTCAGCTGTAAACTTTAACTCCACAAGACAGCGAACGTTGCCTAATGAGATTTCCTCCCAATCGTTGGGGCTAAAGTTTGTTACCTGAGGCAATTGCTCTATCAGAGCGTTTATATTTTTTTTTACTTCAACCGCATCATCACCTGTACTGGTTTGAAAATAAATTTGTTGATAAGAAGGTAATTCACGAAACCATTCTGGCGTGACCATTATCTTACTATTTTTGATGATATCGAGCTCTGCCAATGTTTCCGCTGAGCAGGGCGGGAGCTGTTTTTCCCATTGAAGGATAAATTTTTCATCACCCAAAGCTCCCATTGTAGATAGCGTTGCTACATCAGAATGCTCTGGTTCTTTCATTATTACGTATTGTTCCGCTTTATTGAGTAACTCAACAGCTTCGATTACTTTTTCAAGATCAGAAAATGACCTTTTAGGAAACACGCTTTTCGCCGCAATTTCTTCTTTTAAACTGACAGGAAACCAGTAATCAATGATGGCATCGACGAGATGAGCGGTGTGTTTTGCGAGAATATCCTGGTATCCACCAATGGCTTTGCCAGGGGACATATCAACTTGTTTTTTGCACCACTCAAAATAACCAAGGATTTCGTCATTAACTTGTTTTTTGCACCACTCAAAATAACCAAGGATTTCGTCATTATTTCTGTCTTGATAAGCAATGGTTGAACTAGCTGGTACAAGCTTCTTTGCCTCGCACCACCTGAGGTAATCAATAACCGCCTGACTATCTTTACCAATCTTTTCTTCATATTGAGCAACATTCACATTATTATCTGGCAGAACACCCTCTGCTTTGCACCACTCCAGATAATCGCGAATAACCGGCATTTCTTTATTAGCAGCCTTGGGAATTGCTTTCATTATCAATAAAAAGGCTTTATCCAAACTTTCAATGCGGCGTAAATAGCTACTTTGCAGATCAGGTGATTGGGAGTAGTTCTCAATCACAAGCTCTTGTTGAATAATTTGTTGAAGATTAGCTTTCAGTGTTTCGGTAATTATTGTTCCGTCTTTAACACGTACATTTGTTTTATTTACCATGGCTTATGATCCCTTGCCGGCTACGGTTTTGGTTATTATTAAATAAATCAGCCCACTAAACAATTTTTTGTGTGAAATTTGTAGCAGGATCTTATTTAATCTTCATGCTAAACTATTTTTCTTCAAAAAACAGGATGATTTTGGAAATGACAACTTTACCCGCTCGTGATTACACTGGATATTCAGAATTAAGTCTTGATGAGGCTATTTCAGATGCACTGCAACAGGCAGAGGAGCTAAGTCAATTTAAAGTAATTGAAACTTGCAGCTCTCATTTTCCTGATGATAAATGCCATTATCATGTGACGTTAACGGCCTTTAGCGCTTAATCTAACCCATTTGCAAAAAGGAGTTTCAGGCATGGTTTATACGGTTCCTCATTACATCGGTGGTCAGTTAATTACCGAAACTGGCAACAAAGCGCAGGCTATTTATAATCCGGCTCTTGGTGAGGCTATTGGAGAAGTTTACTTTGCCAGTAGTCAAACTTGCGAACTCGCGGTGAGCACCGCCAAAAAGGCATGGGCTTCCTGGTCCAAGACCCCGCTTGCAAGGCGCGGCGATGTGTTATTTGGTTTTAGAGATTTACTGCAAAAAAACCAAAATGAGCTCGCAAACCTCGTTACCCTTGAGCACGGTAAAACCATAGAAGACGCCAAAGGCTCCATTGCCCGTGCTATTGAAGTAGTCGAACTTCATTGCGGTCTTTTGAGCCAACTTCAGGGCAGATTCACAGCTGAAGTATCAGCACATATAGACTGTCACACACTAAGGCAGCCTTTAGGCGTCTGTGTCGGCGTTTCACCCTTTAATTTTCCGGTAATGGTGCCAGTATGGATGATGATTCCCGCTATCGCCTGTGGCAATACATTTATTCTTAAACCCTCAGAGCAAGACCCCTCTGTGACCTTGCGTTTATTTGAACTCTTGACCGAGGCAGGTCTGCCGCCCGGGGTTGCCAATTGTCTCCAGGGCGATAAAAATACTGTTGAGCACTTGCTTGCTCACCCTGATATCAGTGCTTTTACCGCCGTCGCATCCACTCCCGTCGCTAAAGCGATTTATACAACGGCCATCGCCAATGGTAAACGCGCTCATACCTTTGGTGGCGCTAAAAATCACTGTGTTGTAATGCCCGATGCGGACTTAAAACACGCTGCAAAAGCCATAGTAGGCGCCGCTTATGGCTCAGCTGGCGAACGTTGTATGGCAATTTCTGTCGTCGTTGCAGTCGGGGATGAAACCGCCAATCAATTACTGGATGAATTAATTCCCTTGGTGAAAGCCATTCGTATTGATGCAGGCGATGCAAAGGACTGCGATATGGGGCCTTTAATTAGCAAAGAACACCGTCAGCGCGTATTAAATGCTATTGATAAAGGCGTTGCAGAAGGCGCATCACTCCTGATTGATGGGCGCGACTTTCAACACCCGCTTTATCCAGAAGGCTATTTTCTTGGGCCCTGCCTCTTTGATAATGTCGATGAATCCATGTCCATTTATCAAAATGAAATTTTTGGTCCTGTACTGGTTGTTGTACGCGTTAATAATTTTGAAGAAGCCTTGTCATTAGTTAATCGCCATCAATATGGTAACGGTACAGCTATTTTTACGCGCGATGGGTATAGCGCACGCGATTATAGCCATCGTGTCCAGGTTGGAATGGTCGGCATTAATATTCCCATTCCCGTACCGATTGCCAGCCATCCTTTTGGTGGTTGGAAGCACTCATCATTCGGCGATACCAACATGCACGGCATGGAGAGCATTCATTTTTACACGCGCCTGAAAACGGTTACCACCAAATGGCCTGTTTCTCAAGTGAATGAAAGTGCTTTTATAATGCCAACTAATTAACGGATAGAGACGATAAGGAGAGACGCATGGCTCGCATTGGATTTATTGGTCTTGGTCATATGGGTTTACCCATGGCCATTAATCTTGTTAAAGCAGGCCATGATGTCTTGGGATTTGATCTGCAACCCTTGGCAGTAAACGAGCTTTGTAACGCGGGAGGCAGAGCCGCTTCCAGTTTACAGGAAGCCGCATTCGAAAAAGATATTTTTATTACCATGTTGCAAACAGGGGAGCAGGTACGAGAGGTCTGCCTTGGTGAAGAAGGTCTTTATGACGTCGCGCGTGACGCCTTGCATATTGATTGCTCAACTATCGATGTCAAAACAAGTCGCGAGCTTCATGAAAAAGCACGTCTCAAGCAACTCCTAAGCGTTGACGCCCCTGTATCGGGGGGCGTAAAAGGCGCGAGCGAAGGTACTTTAACCTTTATGGTGGGCGGCGAGGAGCACGCGTTTTCTCAGGCGAAACCTCTTTTAAGTGTAATGGGCAAAAAAATATACCACACCGGAATGGCGGGCAGCGGGCAGGCCGCTAAAATTTGTAATAACATGATTTTGGGTGTTTCAATGATTGCGGTTTCTGAAGCATTCGTACTGGCAGAGGAGCTTGGCCTATCAGCTCAAAGTCTCTTTGAAGTGGTGAGTAATTCCTCCGGTAACTGTTGGGTTATGACGCAATATGCGCCAGTTCCCGGCGTATTACCAAATGTTCCTGCAAACAACGATTACAAACCAGGCTTCACCGCGGCTATGATGCTTAAAGATTTATTATTAAGTCAGGAGGCATCTTTGAAAGCAGGCGTTAACACGACTCTCGGCAAAGAAGCCACGTCCATCTATCAAAAATTCAGTGCGGCGGGATTTGGCAATCTCGATTTTTCTGCCATCATCAAATCGATAAAATAGAGATTACTCATGGATGCTAATTTACAAAAAAACGATGAATTCTGGTCTGCTATTGCCCCTCAATTTGTTGATTGGATATCCCCTTGGAAAACTGTCCGGGAAGGGAGTTTTGTTGATGAGAATGTGCGCTGGTTTGTCGGTGGAAAGCTTAATGTATGTGTCAATTGTGTCGACCGCCATTTGCCCACCAAAGCGCAACAACCCGCCATTATATGGGAGGGTGATACCGAAGAAGAACAACGAACATTGACATTTGCCGAGCTTCATCAAGAAGTGTGCCGCATGGCTAATGGGCTTAAATTATTAGGTGTTGGTAAAGGCGACACCGTTGCGATTTATTTGCCGATGATTCCTGATGCGGCAATTTGTATGCTGGCATGCGCCCGAATTGGTGCCGTGCACACCGTGGTTTTTGCGGGATTTTCAGCCCTTGCACTGCGGCAACGCCTGGAAGCATCTGCCAGTAAAGTATTAATTACCGTTGATAGCTATCAACGCGGTGGAAAATTATTTTTTCCAAAGCCCATGGCCGATGAAGCGAGCCAGGGTCTATTTATCAAAACGCTGGTTATCAAAAATAGCGACACACCAGTGCCTTTTGATGAAAGCAATGATTACTGGTGGCATGAATTAAAAGAACAAACAAGTGCCGATTGTGACCCCGAGCCCATGGATGCTGAGGATCCATTTTTTATTCTCTACACATCCGGGAGCACGGGCAAACCGAAGGGGCTGGTGCATACAACGGGCGGTTATCTTGTGCAGGTGGCTTATAGCCATCAGTATGTCTTTGACTGTAAAGCCGATGACGTATTCTGGTGTACTGCTGATATTGGATGGATCACAGGGCATAGCTATGTAGTTTATGGCCCCCTGTGTAACGGTATTACAACATTGATGTTTGGGGGCGTTCCTACCTGGCCTGATGCGGCTCGATGTTGGAATATGGTGGATAAATATCAGGTCACGGTTTTTTATACAGCACCTACTGCTATACGTGCCTTGAAACGCGCCGGCGATGAATGGCTGGCAACAACCTCTCGCCAGTCTTTACGATTGCTGGGAAGTGTTGGTGAGCCGATTAATCCTGAAGTCTGGCAGTGGTATTATCAAAAAGTAGGCAACGCGTGTACACCAATTGTTGATACCTGGTGGCAAACAGAAACGGGTGCCATAATGCTTAGCCCAAAACCTGGTAAAACCTCGATGAAACCCGGCTCCGCAAGCCAGCCTCTGCCCGGTATTTATCCCGTTATTTTAGATGAAAATGACCGTGAAATTGAAGGTGCGGGAAAAGGCGCGCTTGCCATTAAATACCCATGGCCCTCTCTCGCCAGAACGATAACAGGCGATCATGCTCGCTATCTCAAAACCTATTTGCATAATGGCTATTATATAACAGGGGATGGGGCAAAGCGTGATGCAGAGGGTGATTATTGGCTTTGTGGGCGTATAGACGATGTGCTAAATGTTTCCGGGCACCGCTTGGGGACCGCAGAAATTGAAAGCGCGCTTGTAAACCACCCGCACGTTGCAGAGGCCGCCGTAGTGGGCATTCCTGATGCTCTTAAAGGTCAGGGTATTCATGCCTTCATTAGTTTAAAAATTGGATTGCAAGCAACTGCTGAACTTCACCAGGAGCTTCTTGAGCAAGTAACCTTATCGATTGGAGCAATCGCTAAGCCTGACGTTATTCAGTGTATAAACGACTTGCCAAAAACACGCTCAGGTAAAATCATGCGCCGTTTATTGCGCTTAATTGCCAGCGAAAATATCTCAACGCTCGCCGAGCTTGGGGATTTATCGACTTTGGCTAATCCCCAAGTGGTGGAGGAATTGATAATCCTTGTCAAGGAGCGCGCTCAAAAACCTAAGCCGTAGGCGATAATTCATACCAGGTATTTAGCTGGGCTATCAATTCATCGACCCCTTGCTTTTTCAAGGATGAGAAGGCTTGTACGCTCACTAAATCCTCTTGTAGTTGATAATGCTTACGCACATTAATCACCGTATTCTTCACATCACTTTTACTGATTTTATCAGCCTTGGTGAGAAGGATATGAACGGGAATTTGCCGATCGAGCGCCCAATCAACCATCATTTGATCAAGATCTTTGAGGGGATGACGGCAATCCATGAGCAACACCAGGCCACGCAAACATTGGCGTGTTTCCAGGTAATGAGCCAGGTTTTTCTGCCATTCCTGCTTAATTTGCAAGGCCACTTTGGCATAGCCGTAGCCTGGCAAATCAACCAGACGACGCGACTCATCTAACCCAAACAAATTAATCAACTGGGTTCGGCCGGGTGTTTTACTGGTGCGTGCTAATTGGCGAATACCGGTCAGGCAATTTAGAGCACTTGATTTGCCTGCGTTAGAGCGTCCTGCAAAAGCCACTTCATACCCTTCATCGGCGGGTAATTGATCAACTCGAGCAGCGCTTTTTATAAAATTTGCTTTTGAATAGGGATTAGTTAACATTATTTTTAATTTCATTTTGGGATTTTTGCTGATGCAGTGTACCATTAAATGAGTAATAACCTCGGGGTATGAATGAAAAAAATAGTATTTATCGCTACCTTAGTGTGTTCTTTTGCCGTTGGTGCCGCAGATATTGCTACCACAGCACCAGAAAAAGCCGCACTCTGTGTCGCGTGCCATGGACCAAAAGGGAACAGTACCAATCCAGAATGGCCCAATATCGCAGGTCAGCACAGTGCCTATTTGAACAAACAATTACACGATTTTAAAGAAGCAAAAACACGCAATGTTCCGGTGATGACGGCAATAGTTGCAGGGCTTACGAATGAAGAGATGCTTGAGTTATCTGATTTTTATTCCAAAGAGCCGTTGGCAGAAGGGAGTATGCCCGCTAAATACCTGAAACGAGGTGAAGAGCTTTACCGAGGTGGGGATCTGGATAAGCACATTAGTGCTTGCATCGCCTGTCACGGGCCTAAGGGAACAGGTAATGCACAAGCAGGTTTCCCGGTGCTTTCAGGTCAGCATGCACTTTACACCATTCAACAATTAAAGGCCTTTAAAGATAAAGCGCGACGGAACGATTTAAATGAGATTATGCATGACATCAGTATTCGCATGGCACCTGAGGATATGGAAGCGGTCGCGTACTATATTCAAGGTTTGCATTAAATTTTTAAAATCCCCTATACCGCTTGAAATTGAAAGGGTATAACATGCCGCAATTGACATTTACGAGGTGAATTATATGTTAAGACGTTTCTTTTTAATTTTGTGCCTGATTCCCATGATGGCATTTGCTGAAGATTTTGTTGCTGGTAAAGATTACGAAGTAATCAGCGGTGTTACTGACAAGCCCACTGGTGCAGCCGTTAGCGTAACTGAGTTTTTCAGCTATGGTTGTCCCTGGTGTTATAAAATTGAACCGCTATTAAGTCAGTGGGTAACAGCGCAAGACCAAAAAATTCAATTTAACCGTGTGCCCGTTGTTTTTAATAAGGAATGGACGTATTACGCAAAAGCTTATTACGCCGCTGATATCCTTGGACTGGGTTCCAAATTAAATCCCTTGTTATTCAAAGCAATTCAAACCGACAAACAAACCCTAACCAGCAATCAGGCAATGATTGATTTTTTTGTAGCGCATGGTGTGGATAAAGAAACCGCAGAAAGTGCTTTCACCCATTCCACAACAATCGATATGAAAGTTAAGGAAGGTAACGTTATCATGGGCCGCTTCCATATAAATGCCGTTCCTGCCATTATCGTTAACAATCAATACAAAACAGATTTGCAAATGGCTAAAGGAGAAGAACGTTTATTTAAAGTCCTTGATTTTTTAGTCGCCAAAGCACATAAAAATTCTTAAGAAATCCCTAACACATCGCCGCTCGGTATAAATTATGCTATTCCGAGCCGCGACCGTTAGGGAGCGTTCACGGAACATCCCGTCAGCACAGGTCTCGAAAAATACACAGCCTCTCGTGCGCAACATAATCCCGTGGCACTCCCTTACGGTCGTGGCTCGGTAACTAGTTCACCCCTGTTAAATCTGAAATACCCGGATTTTCCAAACTTAACATTCCTGTATTAAAATCATACGCGAATATTTCCGCATAGCGCCCCCAGTCAATCATGGTTCTCAACACCCGATCCGCTTCTTTTTCACTCAAATAATCTTCAAGCTTGGTTAAAAAGCGTTCTTCAGAAACACGGTGACCAATCTTTTCATCCAAAACACGGCGAATGTAGCGTGCCAGGGGAACCTTTTCTAATAAACAATGGGCAAATATTTTTTTACGGGCTTGCAAGTCTGCTTCAGCTAATTGCTTGCCGAGCTCACTTAGTTGTATATCCCCATCGGATACTTTGGCAAAACCTAGAATCTCCAATGTTTCCAAAAGCGGGAATAAATCATCAATGTTCATCATTAATTCATCAGCAAGCTCTGGTAAATCAATGCGCTCACTAAAGGAGGTCATGGTTTCAATCAAGCCTGATAACTCCGAGGGTTCAACATCAGGTAGTCGGTAGCCTAAGCCAATCTGGCGCTCACGTTGCGCACGTTTTGTTTTTTCTCTGGGACCTGTGGTCATTACGGTGTAAATTTTATCAACCAAGGCTCTGAATTCAGCAGTAGCGGGGTCGCGTGGTTGAGGCAACGAAACGTGTAGCTCGGCGCGAATGTAACCTGGATCACTGCCAAAAATGATAATTCTATCAGCAAGGGTGGCGGCTTCTTCAATATTATGGGTAACCAGTAAAATACCATTAGTATTGGTTTTTTTATCCTGCCAAAGCTCTAGCAAGTCTGATTTCAGATTCTCAGCTGTCAAAACATCAAGGGCAGAAAAAGGCTCATCCATTAATAAAACATCGGGATTAATAACCAATGCTCTTGCAAACCCCACCCGTTGGCGCATTCCGCCTGATAGCTCTTTGGGAAATGCCGACTCAAATCCGTCAAGCCCAATAATATCAATGGCCTCAATAGCGCGTCGTCTTCGCTCATCACGACTCACCCCTTGCGCTTCCAAACCAAGTTCTACATTTTCTAATACGGTAAGCCAGGGCATAAGCGCAAATGATTGAAAAACCATGGCAATGCCAGGTACGGGCTTTTTAACCGGCTTCCCCCGATAGCTTACTTTTCCTGAGGTAGGGGGAACCAACCCCGCAATAATACGCAAAAGCGTTGATTTACCCGAACCGGATTTGCCAAGAAGAGCAACAATCTCCCCTTCTTTTAGCTTAAAGTTAACATCCTCCAGAACCAGTAACTCCTGGGCTGATGCTTTTTTAAATGATTTGCAGCAATTTTCAATGGCAATTATTGTATTAGGCATGCTTTATAATAACCTCAATTAAAATTAAACCGCTCTTCTGCCAGCCGATAAAGAGGGCGCCATATTATATGATTAAAAGCCAATACATAAAGACACATCATACCCGTACCTAATGCAATACGCGGAAAATCCCCGGCAATGGTACTTGCCTGAATATACTCGCCCAAGCCTGTGGCTTTAAGGGTGGTATCACCCCAGCTTACCCATTCCGCTACAATACTCGCATTCCAGGCGCCGCCGGCCGCGGTGATAGCCCCTGTTATATAAAAGGGAAAAATACCTGGCAAAGCAAGGCGCTTCCACCACACCCAGCCTTTCAAGCCAAGATTATCAGCGGCAAGGTATAAATCACGAGGAATAGTAGAAGCACCCGCAATCACATTGAACAAAATATACCATTGCGTTCCGAGAATCATCAACGGAGTTACCCAGATTTCAACGCTTAAATGAAATTGCACAATAGCTATGACAAATAATGGGTAAAATAAATTGGCGGGGAACGCCGCTACGAACTGAATAACCGGTTGAATTTTTTGCGCGATTCGCGGGCGCAATCCTATCCAGACACCAACGGGGATCCAAATAAGCGAGCTAATAATAATCAAGACGATAACACGCGTACCGGTCGCCGCACCCAGTAGCATCACGTGTAAAATATCGCTGACTTTTAATTCAGCAAGAATAAATTCACCCAATAACCAGCCGCCGCTAACAATTGCAAGTAGTAACAACGTATTCCATAACCAATCGATATGTTTCTGGCGGCGACCATTTACTTCTTTAACTATCGATGGCCCTCTTTTGCTTAACCAATGCGCGTTAACAAAATGATCTTTTAGCACGGCAAAGTAATTACTAAACCGTTTCATTAACTGGCTGCCACGCAGTAAATCAATTAACCAGGACTGATACTCTTCTTCATCAGGCGATTGTTCCATTTTAAATTTTTCCGACCAGGCAATGAGGGGTCTGAAAAGAATTTGATCATAGAGAAAGATGACAATAACCATGGTAACAATAGCATAGCCTACGGCATGCAAGTCCTTGTTTTCTATAGCCAGTGCAATATAAGAACCTACTCCTGGCAATCGAATATCCTGATGAGCAACAGCGATGGCTTCTGATAACACCACAAAAAACCAGCTGGCAGACATTGACATCATCATGTTCCACAGCAAACCAGACATAGAGAAAGGAACTTCAACCTTCCAAAAGCGCTGCCAGGCCGATAATTGAAACATGGCACTTGCTTCTTGCAAGTCATGAGGAATAGTTTTCAGTGATTGATAAAAACCAAAAGTAATATTCCATACCTGGGCTGTAAAAATAGCAAAAATACAAGCACACTCAGGACCCAATAAACTATTAGGAAATAAATGAATAAATCCTGTTACGGTAATGGATAAAAAACTTAATACGGGCACTGATTGCAAGATATCAATTGATGGAATAATCACCTGTTCCGCGCGGCGGTTTTTAGCCGCCATTGCCCCCACGATAAAGGTGAAAATGATGGATAAACCTAACGCAATGAACATACGCAAAACGGTACGTAACGCATAAAAAGGCAGTTTTGCCGGATCAAGTGAAATAGGTAATGGATCGCCCAACTGATAGGGGGTGGCCATTTGTTTGCCAGCCCAACCTAGAAAAAATAATACCGACAAGATGAGAATGAGCAATAATAAATCCCATCGGTTAACAAAACGACCAACATTTTCACGGTTGGCAAAGTAAAAACGACTATTGCTCACTATGCCCTCCCCCTTTTATTTTTTATTCAAATCGCTAAATTATACTCGACATATAGGTCGTGAGGGTACCACAGATATGGTTTCATCGCACATTTCTCTTACATTCAATTCAGAATTTACCCTTTAATTCGAACGCAGGCCCTGTATTATAAACATACCGTGCTTGATTGGGGTTTTTTTGTCGTAAAAACCGTCTACAATAAAAATAAAGAAGGATAGTCGCATGACCCTAATAAATAAGATCGGTATAGTTTCTTCAGTTCTATGGGCCACAACCTCATTTGCAGCACCCAATGAGACGCAACTGGCTGTTTGGGCTAATGAAGCCATTGTAGCGACCTACACGTTTAATTATCAAAATTTTATGGCGCGCCAACGCGAAATTGCCAAGTATTTTACCGCAGAGGGCTGGACTACTTACAGTACGGCATTACTTGACTCTCAATTGCCTGACGCCGTTGCCAAAAATAAATATTATGTCAGCGCTGTAGCAACATTGCCGCCGGAAATTAAAACTCTTGGCGAGAACCATTGGCAAGCCACTATGCCATTACTGGTCATTTATAAAAACCCTCAATATCAGCAAAAACAAACATTAAAAGTTATCATAAATTTCGGTGTGGCTCCCTCAGGTCAGGGCGTTCGCGGGTTATCCATCAATAATCTGCAGTCAAGTGTGAGCGAAAGCCCTTGTGAGTGTCAGCCCGCACCTGATGTCACTTCACCAACAAATGGTAACCCATCATCCCCAAATGAACCGCAATCAAAGCCAGTAAAAGGACAATAATCACATTGAGCTTCACCGGAATTCTTACATCTAAAGCCGCCTGGACGGGATTATTGGGATTGTAATACACATCAATTTCTTCATCTTTTTCAAAAGCAATGGCGGCGCGATACGCGACCTGGCGGGAATAGTTACTGTTTGGATTATTATGCGAGGTATCCAGGAAAAAATACTCCCCAGTAAAATCCTGGTCGTAGATATGATAGGTATATTCAATTTTTGGCCACAAATGAGTTCCTTCTCGCGTCCATAAAAATTTGGTAATACGCCCTCTCGTGATTAACCAATGACGTGCTTTTTCCAAAGCGCGCCTGTCTTGCCAGAAATGCCTGAGTAGTAGTAACAAAAATAATAACCAGGCGATATCCATTAATCCTCGCCATGAAACCAACCAATTCATTGTGTATCCTTGCATTATTTATGGGTTGTAGCTCGGATTAGCGCCAGCGTAATCCGGGTTACGTTCTCTTTCTTCGGCGCAATTTAAGCAAAAAATACCCCACAATTACCACGATAAGCAATAAACCAATGGATAAAAACGGACGAGTAGTAAACCAGGCGAGTGCGGTAAAAATCGTCCAGAGGCCTAAGCCCAAGATAAAAGCTATCAACCCCGTTCCAAAACCCACGATGGTTCCAGCGATGGGTAAAACATCGGCAAAAACAACTAAGGGACGCATTAAAAGTGCAAAACCAATAATTATCATTATCAGCGTCATTAGTCGTAGCAACCAGGTTATCATTCGGTTTTCATCTTCAGCGCTTCGAATCATTTCTTCTGAGGATTGTTTACCAGACGCAAGTAACAATACCGGCGCCCCTGCATGAGCATTATAAGCTTGTAAGGTATTACCGGTTTGTTGGGCAATAATGCTTATCGTTTGTGGCAATACAGCGGAAGCATTAATACGTAAATCCCCGACCTGGGAATTTTGCGCATCTTGTCCTAAATAGAGCTGATTATGAAGAAGATGAGCCGGTTTTTTAAATTTATCCTCGATGGGTTTGAGCTTTAGTGCGTATAAGTCCACGGGTGTTGTAATAATAATTTGCTCAACCAGACTCGCTGGCAGTAAAAAATCACCAAGCGTTACATGCGCTGCCACTTCCCGCTGGGATTGAACTGGCATCGTTGTCGGATTTTGATGAGTTGATGGCTCCTTAAAGGTCGAGCTATCAATCAAATGCTCAGACCATACTTTTTTATAAGAATAAGTTTTAAGGGTTTTTTCCGAACCACCCATCTGTTTTTCCGTTTTCGTCTGGGTATCTTCTTGCCATTGATACATTTCAACCGTGCGAATTAAGGCAATGGCCTTCATCTCAATATTTAATACAGTGTCTTTGAGCTTATCCTGGGTTGTCGCAAGCCCATTCAGATAAAGCACGCGCAAGTTATTTTTGCTATCAATTGGGCTTGGAGAAACCGCAAGTAGCTGTTTTTCTACTTCCGTTAACGATTGAGCAGTATGCAACCCGTGATTTTCATTCCAAAATACGATATACACCGCCGCTGCAACAAGCAGAATTCCTATTAAAATACCGACAAAAGCATCTTTTAATCGACTGCCCCAAGACTGCGTCGTAACTTCCTCAACCATGTTGCATTCCTAGACTTTTATTTCCTTGGCAAATAGGTTGGCATGCAATTACTTATCCTGCAACAAATTGTTAGCGTCGTAATAAATAAAGCTCACTTTCAAGGTCAAAAGTGGCTTGTCGCAAAGTCTTATCGGCGTATAATCAGCGGCACAGGCGTGAATTAAGGAAAATCGCAAATGATTGCAAAAACACCACTTCATACCCAGCATTTGGCAAGTAGTGCCAGAATGGTCAATTTCCATGACTGGGATATGCCACTGCATTATGGCTCCCAAATCGAAGAACACCACGCAGTCCGCAACCATGCTGGCATGTTTGACGTTTCTCACATGACAATTGTTGATATTCTTGGCGCTGGCGGGCGGCAGTTTTTACGCAAACTTCTTACCAATGATGTTGATCAACTGAAGCATAGCGGGCGCGCTTTATACAGTTGCATGTGCAATGAACATGGCGGCATTATTGACGATCTTATTGTTTATCAGCGTGCTCCTGACAATTACCGCGTTATATTAAATTCTGCCACTCGCAACCGCGTAATGTCCTGGATTCAAAGTAAAAGCAAAGGTTTCTCCATCGGTCTTCAAGAGCGAAAAGAGCTTGCCATGCTGGCCGTTCAAGGCCCTGAAGCATTCGCCAGAATCTTGAGTGTTCTTAATCCTGCCCAAATTGATGCCGTTTCAACATTAACCCAGTTTGAAAGCGTGGATGTTGATAACTGGTTTTTTGCACGCACAGGCTATACAGGTGAAGATGGACTGGAAATTATCGTTCCCGCCAATGAAATTGCCACCTTGTGGAGAGCTTTACTCGACGCAGGAGTTAAACCCTGTGGTCTTGCCGCTCGTGATACTTTGCGACTTGAGGCGGGCATGCTGCTCTTCGGGCAAGATATGGATGAGTCCACCACGCCACTCGAATCAGGCCTTAGCTGGACAGTTAAATTGAGTCCCGAAGACCGCGACTTTATTGGTATGGGGGCTTTAATTTACCAAAAACAGCAGGGTATTCAACGCAAAATGGTGGGTTTGATTTTAGAAGACAAAGGCATCATGCGTACAGGTCAACGCGTTGTTGTTCCGGGTGCGCCCGATGGCATCATAACCAGCGGCACTTACTCCCCGACCCTGGCAAAATCAATAGCCCTGGCACGCGTCCCGATGAAGACCGGTGAGCAGGTTATGGTTGATATTCGCGGCAAGCTCCTGCCGGCTCTGGTTGGAAAACCGCGATTTATCAAAAATGGACAAGAAGTGTAAGCATTTTAACAGAGGAGAAAGCCATGGCAGATTTAAAATTTACGCATACCCACGAATGGTTGCAAGAAGGTAACGACGAAGTAGTTGTGGGAATTACCGAGCATGCCCAACAACTTCTCGGCGATATGGTATTTGTCGAGCTCCCTTTAGAAGGGGATGAAGTAAACAGCGGGGATGAATTAGGCGTAGTGGAATCTGTGAAGGCAGCATCAGATTTTTATGCACCAATAAGCGGAGTAGTTGTAGCCGTTAATCAGGCCGTTTCTGAAAATCCGGCTTTGGTGAATACCGACCCTTATGGCGCAGGCTGGCTGGTTAAAATTCGGGCAAGCAATCCTGCCGAAATTAATACCTTATTGACTGTTGAACAATATGAAAACGAGATTAAGGACCACTAACCATGCCTTATATTCCCCATACTGATACCGACATCCAGGCTATGCTAGATAGCATTGGTGCCACTAATACCAATGACTTGTTTGATGAAATCCCCGAGCCCTTGCGCTATAGCGGATTTAAAAATATTCCCGCAGGCTTGAGTGAAATGGCGATGCTCCAGCACGCAGAGCAATTGGCTCGAACCAATCAAAATGATGCCTGTTTTATTGGCGCTGGCAGTTATGATCATCATATTCCTGCCGCCGTTTGGGATATTACTTCACGTGGGGAATTTCTTACCGCTTATACGCCTTACCAGGCTGAAGCGAGCCAAGGCACGCTGCAATTGCTTTACGAATTTCAGACCATGATTGCCGAGCTAACGGGCATGGATGTCGCCAATTCATCTTTATATGATGGCGCAACAGCGCTTGCTGAAGCCGTATTAATGGCCGTTCGCATTAACAAACACAGTAAAACCAACCGCGTCCTGGTCGCAGGCACGCTACACCCTTTTTATCGGGAAACCGTCGAAACCATTGCGCGCAATCAGCATATTGAGATCATTACCCTGCCTTTTAACGCCGGGGAGGGAATAACCGACCTGGGTGCGGTGGAAAAATATGCAGCGGAGGATATTACAGCGCTTGTTATGGTACAACCTAATTTTTTTGGCTGCCTCGAGCAGGTGGATGCGTTATCTGATTGGGCCTATGCTAATAAAATCATACGAATCGCGTGTGTTAACCCCATCTCACTAGCACTCCTGAAACCACCCGGTGAATGGGGTACTCATGGGGTGGATATTGTTTGCGGTGAAGGCCAGCCACTGGGCTCCCCAATAGCGTCAGGTGGACCCTATTTCGGGTTTTTTAGTACGCGCATGGACTATATACGGCAAATGCCAGGGCGGCTTATCGGGCGTACACTTGATAAAGACGGCAAACCCGGCTTCACCCTAACGCTGCAAGCACGTGAGCAACATATTCGTCGCGGCAAGGCTACTTCCAATATCTGCACCAACCAAGGCTTGCTGGTTACAGCGGCCACCATTCATATGAGTCTTTTGGGGCCTGAAGGAATAAAACGGGTGGCTGAACATTGTCATCACAACACACTGACATTGGTCGATGCATTAACTCAAATTCCAGGAGTGAGCCGAGCCTTTGCCGCCCCCGTTTTCCATGAAACCTTACTGCGCCTTAATCGCCCTGTGGAGGACGTGTTAAACGCGTTAAAAGCCGCAGGTATTGATGGGGGTTATGCCGTTCACCCACATTACCCGGAGCTAGCCAATACATTACTGGTTTGTGCAACAGAGATGCGCACGGAGCAGGAGATTAACCATTATATCCAAACCTTAAAACAAATTATGACAAAACGAGGCAACTGATGTTTATCATTCAATTAAGCTATAAAACGCCAATCCATGAAGTTGATAAATACTTGCAAGCGCACCGTGAATTTCTGGATTATTATTATCGACAGGGTTTATTGATAGCCTCAGGCCCAATGAAACCACGCACAGGGGGTATTATCATTGCAGCCACCAATGATAAATCGCAGTTGGAAGCCATTTTCAAAAAAGACCCCTATTATTTGGCCGAAATTGCAGACTACCAATTCGTTGAATTCACACCGGTCATGCATTGTGCGGAGCTTAAGGAAGTTATTCAAAAAACGGAGGGCAAATTATGCTGATATTCGAGCGCGCAAAACCAAATCGTCAGGCCATGGCCCAGGCTCCGAAAGCCATTGACTTAAAATCAGCTATTCCGACCCAATTGCTGCGGCAAACACCACCACGCCTGCCGACTTGCTCTGAATTGCAAGTTGTACGGCATTATACTCGTCTGTCACAAAAAAATTTCGCTATCGATACTAATTTTTATCCGTTAGGCTCTTGCACCATGAAATACAACCCTCGTGGTGTTCATAAAGCGGCCTCTCTTTCTGGATTTTTAAACCGCCACCCTTTAGCGCCCGCAGAAAGCAGTCAGGGATTTTTGCAAGCACTTTATGAACTACAATCCTATCTGGCTGAAATTACCGGTATGGCAGGTGTTTCGTTAACGCCGATGGCAGGCTCGCAAGGCGAATTTGCAGGGGTTGCCATGATTAAGGCATATCATCAATCGCGAGGTGATACCGAGCGCTGCGAAATGCTGATACCTGACGCTGCCCACGGCACTAATCCTGCCTCAGCCGTAATATGCGGCTTTAAAGTCGTTGAAATTCCAACCGCTAAAGATGGTGATATCGACCTGGATGAACTCCGGCGTAAAGTGGGGCCAAAAACGGCCGGCATTATGTTAACCAATCCCTCCACTATTGGTTTATTTATGCGCCAAATTACAGAAATTGCGGCCATCGTACATCAAGCGGGCGGTTTACTTTATTATGATGGTGCGAACCTGAATGCCATTCTCGGTCGAGTAAGACCTGGAGATATGGGTTTTGACGTGATGCATTTGAATTTGCATAAAACATTTGCAACACCGCATGGAGGAGGCGGCCCGGGCGCAGGTCCTGTCGCTGTCGGGAAGCGTTTGTTACCCTACATACCCACTCCTGTTGTGATGAAAGATGAAGAGGGCTATCGCTGGGCCACTCATCATGATTTTCCACATAGTATTGGCCGACTGTCATGCTTTATGGGCAATGCAGGCATCTTGTTACGCGCTTATTTTTATATTCGGGTATTAGGCCACGAGGGGCTTTTGCGGGTTTCAGAATTTGCCACACTTAATGCCAATTATTTATTAAAAGTCCTCACCAAGGCAGGCTTCACACCCGCCTATCCTGAGCGTCGGGCAAGTCACGAATTCACCATTACGCTTAATTCAGAGAAAAAGCTCTATGGTGTCAGTGCAATGGATCTTGCCAAACGTCTATTGGACTATGGGTTTCATGCACCCACGACGTATTTCCCCTTATTGGTTCCAGAATGTTTGTTGATAGAGCCCACGGAAACCGAATGCAAAGAAGAGCTGGACGCCTTCATCAGTGCCATGCACGCCATTCGCGAGGAAGCTCAAACCAATCCTGAATATGTGCGAGAAGCTCCACATACATTACCCGTTAAACGACTTGATGATGTAAAAGCGGCAAGAGAGCTTAATTTAAATTATTTTAAGCATGATGAGAGTAGAGAAACGGATTGAGCCCTAAAGCTCAACTCACCCCGGATTACATTGATGCTAATCCGGGTTCCCAAAGTTTAAATTATTAGCAATGCATATCATTTCTCTGAAGTGCCACCTTTCCCAAAATCCACTTTTTTTTTCTATTTCCTGCCATTAAGCTAACTAATTGTTTTTAAAATTAATAAAATACTTTGCGTGTGAAAAAAAATAAGTTATAACAGACATACCTGTATCAAGGATTGACGGGTAAATGGATAGCGTATTTTTGTTCGCTAATTCGATTATTATTTCATGGAGCGAAAAATGAACAGCAAGGTATTCTCTCAACGATTTAATCGTGAGCTATCTCTTTTGGGATTTCCTGAAGAATTAACCGAAAAAACAAAAGCCGTTGCGAAAGTATTCGGCGTAACCCGCCATTTGGCCAATGCCATGATATTTGGCCATGTTTTGCCGTCCAGTGATCAGTTATATAAGATTGCCGAGGTTCTTGAAGTTTGTCCTCAGTGGTTAGGTGGGGCTACCGATAGAAAAAAAGCGTTTTCTGAAAAAGAGACCACTGAATAAACGAGATATAAGAAAACGTGAAATTCATCGGGAATTAAGCTATAATCATTGAGTTAGCGACTCATGACATTAGAGTTTGCCAACATGCCATGAGTCATGTTCTTTTCCTAAGGTTATTTTAATCATGGAATGCTTAAGTTACTGCATCGCCAATACTATTGATTTGACACGTTTAGATACCTATTTTAAAGCCACTATGCATGGGTATGTTGCCGTGAAGTCGCGTGACGTAATAAAACTCACTTCTTGTGAAAACAACAAGCACATGCTTTTTATTTTTAAAAACGGTACGGTTGTTACCTGGGGCGTTAAACGTCATCAAATCACAGGCCATCTTGAAACCATTAAACTTTTTGCCGATAAACCCATATCTTTCCTGGTACGTGATGAATTCAGCTATCAACTTGGTGAAAAAACAGCCATTGAACCACATGATTTTTATGATGTTGACCGCATAACGATGGATGAAGACACTGATGAACTAAAGCTCAGTCTCTCGTATGGTTTTTCGCAATCCGTTAAACTGCAATATTTCGAAACCATCATTGAAGCGTTAATCGAAAAATATACACCTTTAATTCAACGTCTCTCTCATAAAGGCAAAATGCCGATTACCCGCAATCAGATTCGTCAGGTGATTGGAGAAATTTTAAATGCAAAAAGTGAAATGAACTTAATCAGTAATTTTCTTTATCATCCTAAATATTTTTGGCAGCACCCAACATTAGAAGAGTATTTTATAATGCTTGAGCGTTACTTGCATATTCAGCGCCGGGTAAACGCAATTAACCACCGTCTTGACACGCTTAATGAAATATTTGATATGTTTAACGGTTATCTCGAAAATCGCCATGCTCACAATTTGGAAATAATCATTATAGTTCTCATCGCGATAGAAATTTCAGTTGCGGCCTTAAATATCCATCTTTAAAAAGCCAGGCTGTTTCATGTTGCCATAACTGACTTTTGAGAAAATCAGGGTACCAAAATAACAATTCTGCAAAATTCGAGTATTTAAAAATATTAAAATACAATACAATCATATCAACTTCACTGAAGACTTGGATGTAAATTGGTCTATTTGAAGTTAAAATACTCCGAAAGTTGTGTCCAGTTCCAAGGACATATTAAATTTAATATACTAATAAGGATAGAAGTATCATGATAAGAATTATAGTATCAATTTGTTTTTCACTACTGTTTAACACGCTGGCTGCAGCAGGGATAAATCAGTCACCGGCGAACGTTCCAGGCATGTTTGTAAATGGCACACTCTCCATTACGGTTGACGCCGCTCCTGCTGGCGGATTACCTGCTCCCAAAATCCTCGTGATGCAAGGCTTTATTACTGTCTATCACAGAGATGTCAACTGGGGTGACACCTGGAATTTAAACATACCTTCTGGCAATTATAAGATATTCCCATTACCCGTTTCAGATGGCACTGATTTTTATGTAGCAAGTTCATCGTTTGTTACAGTGCCACCTAATGGTACGGTTAATAGTTTGGTTACTTACAACATTATCTAATCAACAAGCTACGGGCATCCCATCCTGGAAGCATTGATTACCACCGTTATCATTCAATGTACCTCCATTTATAATGGGTGCCCCTATCGCGGTTCCTGATAAATTAACTGCTATTGTGTTATTCTGAATATTGACCGTAGACAACGGATCACCATTAAAGATACCCGCAATAATTCCATCGTTACCGTTCCCGGTAAGATCAGAATTCGTTATATTTACAGTGCTGTCAGCCGTATTAAAAACAGCTGCTGCCAAACCGCCGAGGTTATTATTCGACGTCATGGAAAGAGAGGATTGATCGATATTAACAATGCCCCCTATACCACCAACATTGTTCGCCTGATTAAATACCGCCGCCGCTAAATTGCTGTTATCCGCTAGGACCGTGATGGTTGTGCGCGCAATATTAACAACCCCTATACCAACAGTAGAGTTATTTAATACGCCAGCCGTTAACCCTGCATTAGTAGAACTGACTGCTATACTTGAGTCAGCTATATTGATAACTCCATTTTCATTGTTTACTACACCAAATGCGATATCAAAATTGTTTACAAGGTCTGATTCCGTCACTGTAATGGATGTTCCATTAATATTGAGAGTGCCACTACTGACATTAGCCGCGCCAATGGTTATAGCCCCTGGTATATTTAGAATGCTACTGGCCAATGTTGAATTGTTAATATTGAGAGTAGCGGTGGGTGAATTATTCACCGCTGCAATAGCATTGGTGATTGTACCCTCTGAAACAATATCCGTATTATTAATGTTTACTACCCCGGTAGCTGTCGTCGTCACTAAAACACCTGTAGTAAATGGCTGTAACATTCCCCCAGTATCAACGTTTAGTATAGAATTCCCAAAGACGCGGATATTATTAACAGTGTTGTTACCGTTTAATGACAATGAATCATTCAAAAGCGGGCGGTTACTACCGCTGGCCAGTTGCATAAAATTACTCGTGCGACCTGAGATGTTTTGGCCATTATAGAAACTGAACCCGGTTCCGACAGCAGGGTTATTATAAGTACCCGGACTAAAATAAAAATTGGCGTTAGGAGATAATGTATTGATGGTATCAATTTGTGTTTGTGCAAGCCCTATACAAGGATTTTCAAACGTACAACTTTGGAATCCTTCTACCAAAGATGGTGCGCCGTCTGCATTAAAAAACCAGATATTATCCTGAATAAGGATTGTTCTGCCTTTATTAATAGCACTTACTTCACTGGGGATACCATCACCTGAACGCAAGCTTCCCAAATGGCGTGGGATTAAATCAAGCATACGCTCATGAATATCAGGTGTTTGGGTTTGTTCAAGTCCACCAAAAGCTAAACGAAGCGTTAACGCAATCGTATTATGGTTAATATTATCGTAAGTATCGCGAACGCCAACCTGCATGCCGCGATATTTCAGGGGCATCTCAATACCCCCGCCAACGCCTTTTATAGTAGAACTGTATTTAGGCGAAAAATAGTACCCGCCTGCAAAAACACGGGCGCGATTTAATGAGAAAATGGTCCTTCCTACCTCTAAATCAGTTCCAGTCCCGACATCTTCTACTAAATCAAATAGCCGGTCGTATTGGCTATGGCCGGCAAAAAATACGCTATTGCTAATGCCCGCCTGTGAGCCCGTATAGTCGACCATGGTTTTACTTCTTTTTCCAACCGGGAAATAGCCATTAAGATGCGCATCCCATTCATTGGTCATCGCCTCAATACCAGGATTTATGACGTTAAAGTTATTAGAATGGGATGTTTTATTATAATCATTAAATAAATAAGCGCCTAAAATGGCCTTGTCACGAATAATAGTACGATTACCTACTCCGGCACTCAGAAGACTTGCGTCATCATTTCCGTACTTTCCGGTAATATCAAAAAAGAAACTCTGGTTACGATTTCCCCCAAAAGGGATCATCGCGTCCCCCTCGCCAAAAAATCGATTGCCAGCATTGCCCCATGCGAATAAACGAGGCGGTAATTTAACTCCTTGCGCCCCAAGAACCACTGTCGGGAAACAAAAAAGAGATGCTGCAGATACACAGGTTAAATTTTTAATGACTTTATTCATAAACAGATTATCCATAATCCAAGGCTTCACCCAATTATGCCATTAAACTAATGGCAAGAGCAGTAGATTTTTAAAATCAAATCCTTATGATTCTAACTAATGATGATTTATTTTAAGCTTAGCGTTGATTTATAAACTACTGTACGTTTTAATAGCCTCCTCTCAAATCTTAAGTAATTTGAGAATGGCGCTGATTTAATTTTAAAAGGAATTAATCTATGAAATCATTGTATAAATGTACTACGCTCGCAATTGGCCTTTCTACAAGTATTTCCTGTTTTGCAAGTATCGGGCCTGGTAACTTTTATGTCGGGGCTGCGGGTGGATATAATGAAGTAACCGGGACTATCACAGGTCAAACTACTCCGAGGCTTATTTTTGGGGGCGTTACTCAAACAAATGTCGTTCTTACTCCTAGCCCGGATTTTCAGGATCACGGTGCTATGGGTACATTATTAGTCGGGTATAATGTACCTATCTCACCCATTTTTGCACTGGCTTTAGAAGGTCGCGCAAATCTTTTAAGCAATAGAGAAGTAACTCATACTTCTGTGAATGAGACCGTTGGTGCATTTATGGTATCAGCGACGGACTCACTCACCCAAAAAAATGAGCTTGCTTTATTAATTAAGCCCGCTTTAAATTTTAACGATAGCAGTCAATTATATGTTGTCGCAGGCTTGGCATCATCAACATTTCAATCCACCAATAGAGACCTTTTTTCGTTAATTCCCGATCCAAGCTTTACATTATCCGGCCGCATCGATCAGAGTATAAGCAAGCGAAAAACAGGAGGACTGTTTGGTGTTGGATTGCAGCAAAATATGGTCAAAAATTTCAATATCCGATTAGAGTTTGATTACCTTGACTATGGCAGAGTTCCTTCAATTCAAATGACGAATATGCCCATTGTATCCAATCCTCCTAGCCCTGATATTGCAGGAAGCACTCTGTCTTCGACAGCCGTCTCCTACATGAAAAATGCTCGTGCTACCTTAGGGGTTGTTTATAATTTCGGGTAGGGTAGTTCATTGCGCCCGTATTTTGAGCCAGAATGAATTTTCTGGCTCATCGCTACTGTTGAAGAACATTGCCTCCAGGCAGATCCTATGCGCATTAACAAAAAAATCTTAAGCCATCAATAATTCTTTCAATTTGTCATGGAAATTATTATCATCTTACCCTATTCTTTAAATTAACAGCATGACCAATAAATTGCCTCTATGTAAGATATTAACTCCCAGGTAATTTTAGCGTCGGTTCGGCTAAAAAAATCATTTATCCCGTTACCGTTGGTGCGGATGAAATTGAAAAACCTGGTCAAACTGACTCAATAAGGTTAATCATGAAAAAAATAATAGTATTTACCTTGTTGTTGCTATCAAATGAAGTTTTTGCGCGCACGGCGGAAGCTATCTTTGCCGGAGGTAATTTCTGGCGTCTGGAAGCAAGCTTTAATAGTATAAAGGGCGTTCTGGCCACTGTAACCGGTTTTGATGGCGGTACGAGCAAAGACCCAACCTATGAAAAAGTATCTAAAGGCCATACTCAATACGTTCATGCGGTTAGAGTTATCTATAATCCGGACAGTATAAGTTATGCCCAAATTGTTGATTATTTTTGGCGGCATATTGATCCCACCGTACAAAATGCCCAATTTTGTGACTCAGGCCCCCAATATCGCAGTGCTATTTTTTATCTTAATGAAAAACAGAAAAAAATCGCATTGGCCAGCAAAAAAGCGATAGAGAAAAAATTTAAGAAAATATACACCGAAATTATTCCCTCTACTCAATTTTATGCGGCAGATGATGAGCAACAAGCTTATTATCAAAAACACCCTTTTCGTTATAAATATTACCTTTACCGCTGTGGGAACAACACGCGCCTGCAGGAAATCTGGGGAAGTTCTGCCGAACTTTCGGATAATGTGCGATAATTATTTTATTTGACTAAGAGTGGCCATGCTTTTAAGTAATCAACAATTAAATGAGTCCCAACTACGAGACTTAAGGCAATTAACCGAGCTTTGTCAAAATGCCGATGGTGGTTTGCCGGCTATTTATTACCCTTTAATAAGTCAGAAACGTGATACCGAAAACAACGTCTTTTATTATCAGCATGAAAATCTCCTTGGATTTTTAAGTGTCTATTTTTTCTATCCAGACGCTGTTGAGGTAAGCCTCTTAACGGCTCCCAGCCACCGAAGACAAGGCATCGCCAGTCAATTGCTGCAAAAAATAATGCCTCTTTTGGTAACCAAAAACATTAACAAACTCATTTTTTCTACCTCTTCTTCATTTGGTGATAAATGGCTCCCGGAAAAAGGGTTTGCTTATCAGCAAAGCGAATACCACATGGAACGCAATAGCTTTGAAACCCTGTTAATTAGCAATCAATCCCTTACACTTCGAAAAGCCACTATGGCTGATATGGATGTCTTGTGTAGCCTTGATATCGCCTGTTTTCCCGAGCATCAAACCGATATGATTGAACGGTTCACTTTTCTTATCAATAGCAGTGACTATGATATTTTACTGGCCACGAACAATGATTTAATTCTCGGAAAAGCGCATATAAACTGGCAAAACGAAAAGACACTACTGTCTGATATAGCGATTCTCCCTGACTACCAAGGCCGAGGTTTTGGCGGTGAATTATTATCGCATTGCATTAATCATGCATTAAGCCTTGGAAAAATAAATTTAGCACTTGATGTCGAAACCAAAAACCAGAGCGCGCTGAATTTATATTTAAGGCATGGTTTCAAAACTACCCATATTTATGACTACTGGACCACTCCCCTTAACAAACTTAAAGATTTTAACAACGAATGTAGCCCGGATTAGCGCCAGCGTAATCCGGGGAAATGTTTCCAAAACACCCTCCATATGAGTTAATCCCGGTATTGCTTTCTATGAGGTGGGCAGTCATAATTTGACGCTTATCGTGTCTTTCAAACATGGCAGTAAGAACTCGCTAAAGGGTAGGGAATGAAAAATAGAGTAGTCATCACGGGCATGGAGATAGTTTCTTCCATAGGTAATGGGCTTGACGCTTTCTGGAAGGCCGCTGTAAATGGTAAGTGCGGTATCAAACGGATTCAAAATTATGATCCCTCCCCTTACCCTACACAAATTGCCGGTGAAATTACTGACTTTTCATTGGCGCACTTACCCGAGTTTGACAAAAGCAAACGATATCCCTGTGCTACACGCTACGCTTTATATTGTGCTCATAGTGCTATAGAGCGCGCGGGCTTATCAACGACCGAGCTTGCGAATGCTGGCACCTATATCGGCACAAGTGTCGGGGGGACGGCCGAGCTTGAATTGGCAGGCTATCAGGCTTTCATCAATGAAAGCTGGAAAAAAATGCCGGCTTTAAGCGTTCTTCGCGCCATGCCTAATTCCATTGCCAACCTTATTGCCATTGCATTTGGCTTGGGCGGCCCTAACTCAACCATATCCAATGCCTGTGTTTCTTCCGCAGAAGCCATCGGAAACGCTTATCAGCAAATTGCGAGCGGTCGGATGCCATTAGCGCTTTGTGGTGGCACTGAGTCACTTTTATGGGAAGCGGTTATGGCGGCCTGGTGCAAATTGCGGGTTATGTCTACCCAAAATGAACAGCCTCAATTAGCTTGCCGCCCTTTTGATAAAAACCGTGACGGCATGGTGATGGCCGAAGGGGCGGGGGTGATTATTCTGGAAGACCTGGAGCATGCCAAAGCACGAGGCGCCACTATCTACGCTGAAATTATTGGCTATGGAGCCAGTTGCGATGCCTATCATGTCACAGCACCCAATTCTGAAGGCCAAATTCGGGCTATTGAAGCGGCCATGAATGATGCAAGACTTACCGCTAGTGATGTGCAATATATCAATGCGCATGGCACCGGCACCCAATTAAACGACTTAACTGAAACACAAACCATCAAATCCGTATTCGGCGCTCGCGCGCATGACATCCCTGTTACAGCGCAAAAATCCATGACAGGTCACGCAATTGGGGCGGCAGGCGTTATGGAAATAATCGCAACGACACTCTCTTTACAGCATGATATTTTATTACCCACTATCAATTTACACGAACCTGATCCTGCTTGCGATTTGGATTACATCGCTAATCAGGCGCGAAAAAAATGTATTGATATTGCATTATCCAATCATTTTGCTTTTGGTGGAGCAAACGCCGCACTTTTACTTAGACGAATGTAACGATGGGATTCGCAAGTCATCGCACATCGCGCTATAATCGGCCTATTTTGCTCGATGGGACGAATAATTATGAATATTTCTTTGTATGAAATAGCAAATACAGTGCAAGGGGTGGTAGTTGGTGATGAGAAAATCATTGTTTCTTCATTATCCCCCATTGACGATATAGCGGCAGGCTCGCTCGTATTTGCCGATGGACAAAATAATCTGGAGCGCGTTGAGCAATCAGAGGCCGCGGCCATTCTTGTAAACCAGGAAATAAAAAGCTCGGTCAAACCCGTAATTCAGGTCCCGCATCCATTTAAAGCGTTCATTACCCTGCTTGATGTTTTTTATCCGGCTAATAAATCTCCCGTCAATATCCATCCTACCGCCATTATCGCAAACGATGTCACCCTGGGTAAGAATATTTCAATAGGGCCATATGTTGTTATCGAATCTGGCTCCGTCATTAATGATAATTGCGTAATTAAAGGCCATGTAAATATCGGCTTTAATGTGCATATTGGGGCAGGCTCAACCTTGCACCCTCATGTAACGGTCTATGATCGCAGCCGTATTGGCGAAAGAGTCACTATCCATGCCTCAAGCGTGATTGGTTGTGATGGGTTTGGCTATAGCTTTGTTGACGGCGCGCACCTGAAAGTTCCTCATGCCGGCCATGTTGTCATTGGTGATGACGTAGAAATTGGTGCAAATACCGTAATTGACCGCGCAACCTTAGGCGCAACAACAATCGGGGATGGCACCAAAATCGACAATTTGGTGCAGATTGCACACTCCGTCAAGCTGGGTAAACATAATATTCTCTGCGCATTTACCGGTATTGCCGGCAGTACGGTCAGCGGCAACCATGTGATTTTCGCAGCCAATGTCGGTGTTAGCGATCATGTTCATATCGATGATGGGGTAATCCTTGCAGCCCGCGCCGGCGTTCCTCCCAAAAAACACTTGATAAAAGGTAACGTGTATCTCGGTAACCCCGCGCGTCCGAGAGAAAAAGCCCTGGAGCAAGAGTTAGCAGTAACTCGCATTCCCATGATGCGCAAAAATCTCAAGGCATTAAGTGAAAAAGTGAGTGAACTTAATGAGCGTCTCGCCAGTGTTGAGGCAAAATAATGAGTAAACCCCTATTACTGGTTGATGGCTCCTCTTATTTTTTTCGGGCGTTTCATGCTCTTCCACCCTTAACTACCTCAAAGGGCCAGCCCACTGGTGCTATTTATGGGGTCATTAATATGGTGAAGCGATTGATTAAGGATTATCAATCAGAGCAAATCGCCGTAATTTTTGACGCCAAGGGTAAAACGTTTCGGGATGAGTGGTACCCTGAATATAAAGCGCATCGCCCATCCATGCCTACTGAGTTAAGCTCCCAATTTCAACCGATGTTAGAGGTATTAACCGCCATGGGTTTACCTTTACTGATTATTGAAGGGGTAGAGGCTGATGACGTAATTGGCACACTTGCCCGAATCGCCACTGAAAAAGGCCAGCCTGTTATTATTTCAACAGGTGATAAAGACATGGCGCAATTGGTTAATGAGCATGTCACCTTAATTAATACCATGACCAATCAAATACTTGATATCGACCGCGTTAAAGAGAAATTTGGCGTGAGTCCTTCTCAAATTATTGATTATTTAACCCTGGTTGGCGATAGCGTTGACAATATTCCCGGTGTTACCAAATGTGGCCCTAAAACTGCCGCAAAATGGCTACAGCAATATGAGACACTGGACAATCTGTTGGCGAACAGGGACGCAATCAGCGGAAAAATTGGTGAATACCTGCGCGCCTCTCAAATCCATCTGCCTTTATCAAAGCGCCTCGTTACCATCAAGACTGACGTTGAATTATCGCTCGAACTTAGCGCTCTCAGAGCGCAAGAAGCTAATCACGAAGCCTTAATTGCCCTCACACGCGAATTAGAATTTAAAAACTGGTTAAAAGAGCTGTTAGGCAAGGCCGAGCAAGACGCACCCCAAACACCCGTCAGTACGGAGCACAGTCCTTTTACAATAATAAACACAGAGGAGCAATTTACAGACTGGCTTAACCAATTAGCGACCTGTAAACAATTTTGTGTGGACACGGAAACAACTCATCTTGATTTTATGCACGCGGAAATTGTGGGAATTGCACTCGCAATAGACGCCAACAATCCTGCCTATATTCCACTCACGCACAAAGATGGCACACCTCAATTATCGCGTGACTATGTACTTAATGCGTTAAAGCCTCTCCTCGAAGATAACACTATCGCCAAAATCGGCCAGAATTTGAAATACGATTATAATGTTTTCAAAAACCATGGCATTACATTGCGCGGCATCATTTTTGATACCATGCTTGAGTCCTATGTCTTAAACAGTAATGGCACAAGGCACGACATGGATTCACTTGCACTAAAGTATTTAGGCCATAAAACCATCACTTTTGAAGACGTTGCGGGGAAAGGGGTAAAACAACTGCGATTTGATGATGTCCCTGTTGAGAAAGCCGCCCCTTATGCGGCTGAAGACGTGGATATTACGTTAAAACTGCATAATACATTATATCCCATGCTCGATGATTCATTAAAAAAAGTATTGCATGAGATTGAAATTCCCATGCTTACCGTATTAGCTGATATGGAAAGGCATGGTGTTTTAATAGATACAAAGACATTAGCAACTCACGGAAAACGATTAAAAACTCGCCTTAAAGAGTTGGAAGAAGAAGCCATTCAATTAGCTGGCAGAGCGTTTAATCTAAACTCGCCAAAGCAATTACAAGAAATTCTCTTTAATGAGTTAAAATTACCGATACTTGCCAAAACCCCTACAGGCCAACCTTCCACGGCTGAATCAGTACTGCAGGATTTGGCATTCGACTACCCTCTGCCTGCTATTATTTTGGAATATCGAAGCTTAAGCAAACTCGTTTCAACCTACATTGATGCACTGCCCAAGCGCGAAAATGCAATTAGCCTGCGTGTACATACCTCCTACAACCAGGCAGTTGCCGCCACTGGTCGATTGTCTTCCAGTGAGCCTAATTTACAAAACATTCCCATTCGAAGTGAAGAAGGTCGATTAATTCGCACGGCCTTTATTCCACCGGTCGATCATGTTTTGTTGGCTGCGGATTATTCGCAAATTGAATTACGTATCATGGCGCACCTCTCAGGTGATGCGAACCTCCTTAAAGCTTTCGCCAACGGTTGGGATATCCACACAGCGACCGCCAGTGAAATTTTTCAGGTTAATCTTGATGAGGTATCGAATGAGCAGCGCCGACGTGCCAAAGCGGTTAATTTCGGTTTAATCTACGGTATGTCATCGTTTGGCCTGGCAAAACAATTAGGCATTGAACGCCATGATGCAGAGCAATACATGGCCCGCTATTTTAATCGCTACCCCGGTGTTCTTGATTACATGGAGCGCACGCGAGCTCTGGCTCATAAGCAAGGGTATGTCGAAACAATCTGCGGGCGCCGCTTGCACTTACCAGAAATCAACGCTCGTAACCTAATGCGCCAAAAGGCCGCTGAGCGTATGGCCATCAATGCACCTATGCAAGGTACTGCCGCTGATATCATCAAAAAAGCCATGCTTGCTATTGCCAATTGGCAAAATGCTCAACCGAAACCGGGTGGCGTTTGCATGATTATGCAAGTGCATGACGAATTGGTTTTTGAAGTTCATAAAGATAAAATAGATTGGGCAAAAGAAAACATTCGCCAGTTGATGGAGGAAACGACAAATTTATCCGTACCGCTCCAAGTATCAATAGGAGTCGGAGCAAACTGGGATGAAGCCCATTAGGCTCACTTAGGCGTATAAAGCTTCAGCTTCATCATTTTTAGGCAAATATTGTAGCGAATCATTACCAATCAAATAAGCTATTGTTTGTAAGATTCGCTTCTGGCTCACCACTTTCGTCCAATAATGATAGTCATTAAATGGTTTCTTATGTTGTTTAAAAACCTCAGCGAATGCCAGACGCATTGATTCAGAGTCCGTCCAGGCAATAATAGGTAATTGGTTAGAATGATTAGACCAAATGGCGTCCGCTAGAGCAGGCCCGTTACAATTTAATTCATCATTAGGGCGAAGATCACCATCTAAAATAATGAGAGATGGCCTATTTTTTTCAAGGAAACTCAGCACACCGACACTATTATTGATGGTAATTACCTGGATTTGCGGACAAGCCGCCTGCATTAACCGAGTTAAACAAAATGCATTAAATGCACTGTCCTCAATAATTAATACGTGCACGAGAACTCCCTTTGATTAGAACAAAAAGAGTATATCGATGAAACCTTAAGAGAAACTTAAGGAATGAGAAAAATTACGCGTGTCCCTTCGCACAGAACCATTTTTAAATGCGGGTAAATCACACGTCTTTGCGAGCTTTTATATGAAATCCAGAAAACGTATAGCACTAACTTTTTAGCCTTACCCTGATTGAAGCGCGCTCTAATGGGTGTCGTCCCGGAATGTAGTAAGACTTGGTGAGCGTGCGAACCTAGTCTGACTTAATGTCCGGGATCCATTCCACTCCGTGCACCTTGTCAGGCAATTGCTTGTCATAATGTCAGGATTAATACCTCGTACCAGCCTGAAAATAGATCCCGGACATTAAGTGAGACTAAACTCGCGCGCTCGTTAAGTCTCTCTAAATTCCGGGACGACAGAGAAGAAGATTCGCGAGTTTACATTACATTGGTTGCCCGATTAGAGATCTGGCGATCATTTTAATAGATAATATTTTGTGCATTGTGACGTTAGTTAGGAGTCGCAGACGAAGCAGCCTAGTGACTTTAAAAACAATAGATGCGCTAATTAGCTTTTCCAAGGCCACTGGATTGCTTCACTTTATTCGCAAAGACAGCATGCGGGTGATTTTGTCATGATCGCATCAAGCACCTCACAACCGCTTTAAAATTCAGTTTAGTTAAACTTCACCATCCTGATTGCCCTCAATTGGATTATTTTAAAATAGTCCATCTATAATTAACTAATCCAATTGTAGTCATATTGAGCATTTATGCACCATGACGAGCGGGTTAATGAATTTACAAAATCGAGTTCATCGTTTCAAAAAGTCTTAGCCGGCAAGGTGACTATTGAAGAATTTTTTACCAAGGGCGAATTTGCCGAAGACAAAGAAAATTTCATGCGCTTATACAAAAAAGTGATAGATTCTCACCACTTTTTTAGCGATGAAAATGTAGCTGCCGCCTGGATTACCAAGCTTAGATATAATCAAGTTATGACGCATGAGCAATTTAAAGTCTTCATTAATCGTTCACAAGACATTTTCAGCGGCAAATTTGATCAATTGAATTTAACAGCCAAAGACCCCGAAAAAAATGATTTATGCGCCATTATGTGGGGTATTGAAGCACTAAATGGAATTCAAAACTATGACACCGGTGCAACACGAGTACGATTACCAGAAGGGATTGCGCCAAAAATTGTCATCGCTTTAACCGTTGGAGGTGCTGTTTTCAGGGAGAGCACCCACGCAACTGGCACAAAACTCATCGATAAAGGTTTAAGTAAAGATTTAGATAATGAATCGATGCGAACCAATACCCCCAGAGGAGCGGGGTCTTTACTGGTCATTCCAACCTCCCCTGATGGAACGGGTAGCGTCTCAAAAATTACTGGATCACCTATTAATTTATCTCTCCCCAACAAAAATTATGATTTGCTGTTAAAACGAGAGGACTATGGATTCAATGATAATATAACCCATAGTCTGGTACACACCAAAATTGGCTTTTTAAATCATTTAAGGGAGAGCAGAAGTCAATATCAAGCGGGAATGACGCTGATTAATAACAAATCGGAACTCGCTAAAAATGCGGAAAATATCTGGGGGAAGGGCCCTCAAATTCATAGAAAAGAACATTTAAGTGAGCTTAAAAACCAATCGGAAACCCTGGTAAATCTTCTTGACGCAGGGAAAAAGGAGGGGTTATTCAGTGAGTTTACAACCAAGTGGTATATTCGTATAAAATGGCCGCCTTTTGAAAAAAAAATCGTATCTGTCGAATCTGCTGGTCGTAAAGGTCTTGGCGATTTTTTACATAAAATTGCAGAGGCAGAAAAGCAAAATCCTCAATTTGCACAAAAAAACCAAAAGGAGCTAGATAAAGTCAGGAGCCTAATAACCCAGGCCAAAGACTTACAAGCAGGATCTTTCCAACACTGTCGAGAAGGCAATGAAGTATTAGTCAATTGTCAATCAGGTAAAGCTATATTAGTTGAGGCTCTTGCTAAAAATACCGATAACAGTGAGGTTAATAGAGTGCCGCTTGTCGCAAGCGGAATAGTCTCTGAAACTAATCCTGATATGAATATAAAAAATCAAAAAAGCATGAAAGAATCATTGGGTAATTTTAAAAAATCACCTGAAGTGATCGCTACACCCGAACAACAATTTTCTTACAAATCAAAGCATTAACATCATTGTTTTGTTGTTTTACACACCTTGACTAAGGCGTGACTAACAATGTTTCATTATGTAATATCCCAACGGTTGAAACGTCATGCTCCTTTAACCAGAGGTTCACCTCTTTGGCGTTGGTGTAAAGGGGTAAATCCGAACGTTTTGCCGATTCATTTACTTTATTGATTAGTTCATCAGATAAAAAATACTGGGGATAATTTTTGTATAGATAGTTTTTCAGTTGTGTGCCTTTACTTGATAACCAAAATCCACCCCCAAGGGAGGCAGAAATACAAATTTTCTCAATATCGCCGAAACGTGAAAAACTAATTAGCTTGCGTATTGAATGGTCACGTAAATATTCCACTGTATTTGAACCAAAAAATCGCGATAGGCTATACCCCCCCTTTACAGATAATGAAGTGGGCTTAATCATCCAGCCTCTATAATGGCGCTCGCTTTTTTTTTCCAATACACCACCAAAGAAAAACCAGGTTCCCTGATGTCCTGAGTTTCTACCCGTAGACTTGTACCATGGTTTATTATTAATAACGGTGACCAGACGAGGAGCATTATGTTTCCATAAATTTATCGCAATCATAGAATCAGTAGAGGGCACTTTTTCGGGGTCTGAAAATTTCATTATTGCTGTTCAATAAACGATCACATTAATTTAACAATAGACCTGAAGCGAGGAGATTGCAACAATGATATTCGTGCTCACAACTCCATTATGCCGTTAGCACTGGCAACCAACACGTTATCGGCCAATCGTTTGCCAAATAATCCACTCTCAACAACCCCTGAAATAGCCTTTATCTTCTCTTCCAACGAAATTGGGGCCATAATTTCCAAATTATAAACATCAAGAATAATGTTGCCATTATCGGTGATAAAGCCTTCGCGATAGGCAGGATCGCCGCCCAATTTAACCAATTCACGCGCGACATAGCTTCGAGCCAAAGGCAATACTTCTACTGCGACCGGGAACGCTCCCAAATGTTTTACAACTTTAGACTCATCCACAATGCAAATAAATTGCCGGGCAACCGTTGCAATAATTTTCTCGCGGGTTAAAGCGCCTCCGCCCCCTTTAATCATTTCATGGCGATGATTGACTTCGTCAGCACCATCAATATAAATGGGTAAATCACCTGCTGCATTTAAATCAATGACGGGAATGCCAAGAGCACGCAATCGCGCTTCAGTCGCTTTGGAACTGGCGACACAGGCATCAATGCGATGTTTTATCGTAGCAAGCGCATCGATAAAATAATTCACTGTAGAACCAGTACCCACTCCTACGATCATATTATCTTCAACATAGGCTAATGCGGCTTTGGCTGCTTGCTGTTTTAATTCACTCATGAAAAAACGACCTCTTGTAATTTACTTAAAGTTATCCAAAAAAAGCTTGAGGAAATCCTTTAAGTCCACAAGTTTGTTTTAACCAAATCTAAAATTTCCGTGCCTTTGCCATTTATAATTGCCTTGAGCATATAAAGGCTAAATCCTTTTATTTGAGTTGCATTCACGGCAGGCGGCATTATTAGCTCATTACGATTTACTTTAACATCAATAAGAGCAGGACCTGGGTAGTTAAAAGCCTCTTCTACTGCCGCGCCCAGCTCTGCCGGATCTTCTACGTAAAAGCCGCGGATGCCTACTGATTCAGCGAGATTCGCAAAATTGGGGTTTTTTAGTTCAGTGCCATATTCTACCATCCCACCCACATGCATTTCCATCTCAACAAACCCAAGCGTGCCATTATTAAAAATGACAATTTTTATCGGCAATTGCTGCTGCACCAGTGTTAAAATATCCCCCATCAGCATGCTAAAACCACCATCACCGCATAAAGCTACAACCTGACGCTTTGGGTTGCATGCCTGGGCACCAATTGCCTGCGCCAGTGCATTAGCCATAGACCCATGATTGAATGAACCAAGTAAGCGCCTTTTGCCGTTCATAGTAAGATAACGCGCAGCCCATACCGTAGGGGTTCCTACATCACAGGTAAAAATGGTTTCAGGTGAGGCTTGTTCATCTATTATTTTAGCGAGATATTGCGGGTGAATGGGTTTTTTCCCAGGCTTGCCTGCGGCGTGATTGTCAAGCTCAGCGCGTGCCGATTTATAATGCTTGCGTGCATGGTCAAGATGTTTACTCTCTTTTTTAAGCTGCAAAAGAGGAAGCAGGGCTTGTAGGGTATGACTAATATCACCAGCCAATCCAAGGTCTATATCCGTACGTTTACCCAAATGCGCGCTATTTATATCAATTTGAATAATCTGTGCTTTTGCAGGGTAAAACTGTCGATAAGGAAAATTGGTTCCTAGTAAAAGCAAGGTATCACAATCTTCCATAGCATAGTAACCAGATGAAAAGCCAATAAATCCGGTCATGCCTACATCGTATGGGTTGTCATATTCAATAAATGGCTTACCTCGCAACGTATGCACGACGGGAGCCTGTAATTTTTCGCATAAAGCCATTAGCGATTGATGAGCGTCTTTTGCTCCAATACCGCAGAAAACGGTTATTTTTTTTGCAGCGTTTAAACGAGCTGCAGCATCTTTTAATAACGTAATATCAGGGACAACTATGGGAATCGGTATCTTTACCCACTCAGGCAGAGTGTGCGATCGCATTTCCTGTAAGGCCACATCACCGGAAATAATCAATACAGCAACACCGCTCTTGGCAAGTGCCGTTTGAATGGCTATTTTAAGTAAACGCGGCATCTGCTCTGCAGAATAAACTATTTCACAAAAATGGCTGCATTCTTTAAAAAGTATATTAGGGTGCGTTTCCTGAAAATAACCACCCCCTATTTCTTCAGTTGGAATATGCGCCGCTATGGCAAGAACTGGCGCGCTACTGCGGTGGCAATCATAAAGACCATTGATCAGATGCATATTTCCTGGCCCGCAACTTCCAGCGCAAACAGCCAGCTCACCCGTAAGCTGCGCCTCGGCACCTGCTGCAAAAGCGGCTACTTCTTCATGACGCGTATGAATCCAGCTAATAGTTTTCTGTTTTTGCAGTGCATTGGTAATACCATTGAGGGAGTCACCGACAATACCGTAGATTCGTTTAACACCTGCTTTTTCAAGAGTCTCTACTAATACATCGGCGACTGTGGTCATTAGTCATTTCCCAAAGAGATAGTTTATTGCCCGACGGTAGGCGCCATGTTAGGCACTGTTGGCCCCTCATGCGTTGTAGTTTTAGCGGCATTGGTTGTCGAGGTCGTTAATTTGGGGGTCGACGGTATTTTTGTTGTGGGCTCTGCCAATGATGTTGCTGTAGTTTCTGTTCTTCTGACCACAGGTGCACTTTGTTCAGCATTAGATGGTACATGAGGAGCCGCCTTGTTGTAATCATAATTGTAATCACGACTTGATGGGCCTGAATTACTGAACATGTTCATCCCCTCACAGCCTGTCAAAAAGAAAGGGGTAGTCAATAACAGTGCATAAGGCATATGGCGAAGAAAAGTAGTCTGTTTCATAGTATCGTCCTTGTAAACAATGAATTATTTCTTATTCGATTCTATCTGGAGTATAACAACTTGTAAAATCCGTTTCATAAAAGAAAATTGCTAGTTATACTAATTTCACTTTCAATTGTGTAAGGTTTTCCATGATTTATCCTGATATTCTTGCCACCATAGGTGAAACACCCGTGGTCAAAATTAATCGTCTCGGCCAAGATCTTGACTGCGAGCTCTATGCCAAATGTGAATTTTTTAATCCAGGCGGCTCTGTAAAAGACAGGATTGGCTATGAGATGGTGAAAAATGCCGAGCTTAGCGGGCGCATTAAACCAGGCGATACGTTAATAGAACCGACGTCGGGTAATACCGGCATTGGCATTGCCCTGGCCGGAGCCGTCATGGGCTATAAGGTTGTTATCACCATGCCTCAAAAGATGAGTCAGGAAAAACAATCGGTGCTTGAGCGCCTGGGTGCCACCATTTACCGCACGCCTACGGAAGCCGCATGGAATGATCCGGACAGCCATATATCTCTCGCCAAAGATTTACAGAAGAAGATTCCCAACTCACATATTCTTGATCAATACGCAAATCCTGATAATCCCAATGCTCATTATAACGGCACGGCGCAAGAGATTATTGATGATTTTGGCAAAGATTTGCATATGGTAGTTGCAGGTGTGGGTACTGGCGGCACTATTACAGGCATTGCCAAACGGCTCAAGGAGTATAATCCCGCTATTATTATTGTGGGTATTGACCCCATCGGCTCCATACTTGGCGGAGGTGATGAAATTAAACCCTACCATGTTGAAGGGATTGGATATGATTTTTTCCCCGATGTTCTTAAGAATGACCTGATTGATCATTACGTAAAAATTAACGATACGGACTCTTTTGCCACGGCAAGGCGATTAATGCGTGAAGAAGGCATGCTGGTCGGCGGCTCTTCGGGAGCTGCGATGTGGGGCGCGTTACAGGCTGCAAAAAGTCTCAAAAAAGGACAAAAATGCCTGGTCATATTGCCTGATTCCATTCGCAATTATATGTCAAAATTTGTCAATGATGACTGGATGAAGGAAAACGGATTTCTTTAAAAAGGGTGAAGGATTCCTCTTTCCACCGAACCGTTCGTGCTGAGGAAGCGCATTTTTTGCGCCTCAGCACCAAGGGTTCAGTCCAAACTATTTTTTAAACGTTTTCCCTGTATTTTCGAGAGGGCTTAAGTCAAATACATCTTCTGCATCTAACTGGCCGATGCTTATTGCACGAGCGATAGCGTGAATCAGCTCTTTAGTTACCTGCTCATCATGACTGCCTTTAGGCAGACCAACAATGGCGTGTGGACGACGAGCGCTTTCAATTGCATTAAAGAAATTTTGGTTGCCGTGCTCAAGCCCTACGTGCTTAATTCGTCCTTGTAGATAATCGCTATTATTCATGCCTTTTATATAAATAGTTAGCAAGTAATCTTTATCGATTTCACCGTCTTCCACCAGGTTTTGCAAACGTCGCAAATTGGTATCAAAAACGTGCAATAGACGGTTATCTTCTGCTTCAATACGCTTAAGGATTTCTGCCAACTCAGGATCGGCTTTTTGTTCGCTGGCTTTAGGCTCCAGGGCACGAACAGGCTGCTCGCTGACCGACTCAAAAAGGGCCGCATTCGTTAATCTGGGGATGTAATGTTTGTTTTGCAACTGTATTACTACCTCGTCACTGGCCGTATAGTTTTGCCCATAATGAAAGCGTGCGGGCACTTCTTTGCTTTTCTCAACTACTTGCACGGTGATAGGAATTTTTAATGCTTCAGAAAGAGCCGCAATGTAACTTTCATCAATTTCGGTAGTTTGCATGCGCATTTTATCAGGTGAAGTTCCTTCGTTGTTAGCCACAAATGCGCCGCGATAAAGCACATCATTAGCACAAAGTTCATCAACGGACATTTGCCTTAGCGTGTAGCCGAGTTCACGAATAAGTTTTGCCATAGTTGATGATCCGCCAACCATCGCCTTAAGACGCTCAGCAGAAGTTACCAAACCTTGAAAAGGGGGTAGCGGAAAATAGTTATTATGCTGCTCCAGAAGCTTGCTTAACATAATTTGATTAGGGCGTATTTTATACGCGTTATCAATTATCCCGCTTGCAATAGCAAGAAAACCACAGTCACCGTTACCACCGACATTTACAAATCGAGGCTCTTTTTTGAGTGAAGTACTCAAAGACGCCTGCGGTTTAATCAGTACGGTATTGGTTGCAAAAAATCCTGATTGAGCTGGTCGTAATGTAGCTGCCATAAAGCACTCCCGTGCTATTTATATTATTCCATTTTAATCATTGAAGATTAAGGAAATATTAACATTGAATTTACAGTATAGTGTCTTTTTTGCAATCATCATTACAAATTTTTAACAAACACCCCATAATTTCATCTTAACTAACGCAATAGAAAATAAAATACTAATAAACGCGAGGAGAAATTGCCTTCATGGGGTCATCACTATCAATGAGATTCTCAGTATAGCTATTTTCTCAGAATCTGCGAGAGTATTAAGAGATTACTAATAATTTGCTAACATTCAATGATTGGGTAAGCTATGGAATCTTCAGGAGAAAACCATGGAAAATCTTCATGATAAGGATATTAATAAGCTAAAAGAATTGTTACGCCATACCGGTGAGTTTATTGCCTATTTTGAACTGGCTGAATCTAAAATGATAGCCTGGCGGCAAGACATTGAGCGCCAATCCCAATTACAGGAACAAAAAATTGCCCAACAATTGCAGACTTTACACAGTGAACTGGACGCTCTGCAAGAGGTTCTGACCGAGGGAGGTTTGGCACGCTACAAGCGCCACTCTGAAGAGGTGCTTAAGCAAAATCAGGCTCATGTCGCCACCATCCAAAAAACAGGGCAACAACTCCTTGGGGATATAAATGTTCAATACAGTGAATTTAAACAAACAATGACAAAAAATCTCGCTCAAATAGAAGACTACACCGAGCAAGCCCTTCTTCGTATTGAAAACCAACTCACCAAATATGACATCGGTGATTTTCACCGTATTGCATGCGAGAGTTGTGAACAAGTAGAAAAAGTCGCCTTAAATACCATTCATAAAAGTTCAGGGCTATTACGTAATTTTCAGTGGCGCTCCATAGCACTCGCTCTGATAACTACCTTGATAGCATCCTTCGCTATCGGATTATATATTAATAATGAAATGCCTTGGGAAATTCACAAGCAAGTAATGAATGAGCGAGAAGCGGGTCGTGCATTAATAAAAGCTTGGCCTGACCTTTCAGAACAGGAGCAACATAAAATTATTACTAATCATCCGCGCCACTCAAGCTAGCAATGATATTTTTAATTTTAGCAGGCATAGGTTGTATTGCGATACTTATTATCGGGCATTGGTGGCCCCGTCTTAAACTAAAGCGCTGGCGCAAAGCACTGGCGCTCGATAAACACGAACGGGCATTGAATGAGATTTATGCCCCTGTAAATGGCTTTTTATTATCAAAGGCTGCACGAAAGAGCAATGATGCGTTTGAGTATGTGTATGGCGAAATTGATTTTGAATCATTTGTTGCACTTTTGACCTTATGCAAACCTGATGAAAAAACCTGTTTTTATGATTTAGGCAGCGGCACGGGCAAAGCCGTTCTCGCTTTCACCATGGTTTTTGATGGGTATAAAAGCTGTGGCATTGAATTATTTTCCAATCTGCATTACTGCGCTCAAACACGACAACAACGATTAAGCCAGTTAAATGACTACCGTACAAAAGCCACTCATATCACCTTTAAACACAGTGACTTTCTCGATGTGTCTTTTCCCGATGCCACACTGGTTTTTATTAACGCAACGGCTTTTTTTGCAGAACGCTGGCTGCAAATAAGCAGGCATATTGAACAAGTTAAGCCTGGCACCCTTGTTATTTCAACGAGCAAAGCACTTGACTCAAACTTATTTATTACTAAAACCGTGACTCCTGTCAGGATGAGTTGGGGAGTTGTCAACGCCTACATTCAGGAGCGCAGCCTTGGTGGATAAGGCGTTCAATAGGAATGGTATTCGCCAGCGAAAATAAAATGTGGTTACAGTTAATTGATAACATTGAATAATTTTTATGTGTGTCTATACTGAATAGTAAGCGGGCTTAACTGCTATCACCTGTAGTATCCTGTTGATGGCGCCAACATAAATGGCTAACCGAGGTGGGTATGATTAAATCGCAACTCATAGCAGACCTTGCTGCAAAAATGACAAATCTGCCTGAAAAGCAAGTTACTGACAGCATCAATCGAATTCTTGAATTAATGAGTCAAGCGTTGATTGAAGGACAACGAATTGAAATCCGGGGCTTTGGAAGCTTTTCCCTGCATTATCGGCCTCCACGGAATGCTCACAACCCGAAAACAGGTGAGAAGGTAGTTACTGAGGCAAAATACAGCCCACACTTCAAGCCTGGAAAAGAGCTGCGCGAGCGGGTTGACGCATCACGTGCCTCTATTCCCTTAAGAAAAGAGGACTAGAGGCCTTGCCCTGTTTCAAGTGCGAGGCAGGGTCACGCCCGTCTGGCCCTGGTATTTTCCACCACGGTCCCGATAGGATACGCGACAAACTTCATCGGACTCAAGAAACAGCATTTGGGCGACACCTTCATTAGCATAAATCTTGGCAGGCAAGGTGGTCGTATTGGAAAATTCTAATGTCACATGCCCCTCCCATTCGGGCTCGAGCGGCGTGACATTGACAATTATGCCGCAACGAGCATAAGTGGATTTACCAAGGCAAATTGTTAATACATTACGGGGTATACGAAAATACTCAACTGTGCGCGCCAGTGCGAACGAATTGGGCGGAATAATGCACACGTCTGATTTTACATCGACAAAACTGTTGGCATCGAAAGCTTTTGGGTCCACTATCGCTGAGTTAATATTGGTAAAAATTTTAAACTCGTTTGCGCATCGGACATCGTAACCATAACTGGAAACCCCGTAAGAAATGATACGGCCTTTATCGGTCTCCCGAACTTGTTGCGCTTCAAATGGTGAAATCATGCCATGTTCCAATGCCATTTTTTCTATCCACCGGTCTGATTTAATTGACATGCTCGCCCCGAATTATCCACCAAAATTAAAGTAGTTTTTTACCATAGCAGACGATAAAGAGAAAGCGGTTTTACAATTTTCTGCAGAACTGCTCGTCGCTATTAAGCCGTTGTAGGTGTTGTAGCCCGTAGCCAGCGTAATCCGGGTTATCGAAGTTCCGGTTTAAGGATTTCCCGGATTGCGCTGGCGCTAATCCGGGCTATGTTCTACGTTCAATTTTTTTACATCAAAAGTGCTTAAAAATAAACACCCAATTGTGCAATTAACGTGTCAGCAGATTTACCGGTTCCGATTGTGTTGAGGTTAACCTGACCTGGAGCTGGCGCACCGTTGGCAAATGTACCGGTGCTGAAATCAACGTCGTGACGGTACTCCAGACTTTCTACGGTGTCTTTCCAGATAGAAATGTTAAACACACCGCTAATACGGCGCTTTGGCAAATTTAAAGCCAGTGTATCTTTTGACCATTGATACCCCGCAGCCAGCGAAGAAGGCTTGTTAAACGCTATAAAAGTGACCGCACCCTCCAGTTGAAGCGCCTGGGGCTTTGCGCCTCGACCGTTGACACTTAAGTCCTCCGGATTAAACGCCCTGGATGTTCCTACCCATTCTGCGGTTAAACTGTAGCGATCAAAACTGACATTGGCATGGAAATCTACCGCAGGAACCTTGCCCACCGCCTCAGAGCCATTAGTAATCGAGCCAAATCCGCCAAATGTTGTAAAGGGTGCCGATCCTGTACCTTGCATGCCCTGTGAATCATCAATAGAACCAATTAAGCCTGCACCAATATCGCCCGAAATATCACCAGAGGAAATAATATAGCCAGCATTTACCCCTCCAACCGCACTACGCCCCAACGTTGTATCTGGGATGAATCCATAAACGGCAGCATAAGGTCCTGGCTCCGATTGCGACTTATAACCTAAAATAAAGGGACGCGTCTTTGTTCTGGCGAGCCCCAAGGTAATTGGTGAGCTAATCATTGAGCTTGAATAGCGACCAAAGGGGGCATAGAGTTGTCCTGCGGTGAAATAAATTGGCGTTTCGTCCAAATTACCAATATTTACAAAGCCTAAATTTAAATCAAAAGAAGAATTGTTAATTCGTGGCCCACCTGCTGAGGGAGGCGAATCGTCAAAGGCAATACCAATGAAGGCCTCAACATACTCGTTAAGAGCTGCCGCCACATCTACCTCACTGGAGCCCAAGCCAAAATCACCCTGACTCTGTCCTGCATAGGGGCGTGTAAGGCTTGCCACCGGTTCGGATTTGCCACTTAATGAAATAATAGGCCTGTTAGGGATAGGGTAGCCTATCTTTTCATAGGCATCATACAATTTACGACGTTGCTGCATTAAGCGAATATCGCGATTAATACTGGAAATATTGACGATATAATCGGAGCCATCAAAGGCAGGCCTTTCTCCTAAATACGGTGTCGTAATGACAGGCGTTCCTGCAATGTAGGTAATAATCCTGTTGTTATCCGCAATTAAGGCCGTAGGATAAAAGCCTGTTGCACTGGCAGACTCTAAAGGGGTGTGAACTGCTATGACGCTGGTATGATAAGAATGGGCGCGAGAAGAAGCTGGAGGCCTCGATGGAACAGTCTTTTTTTGCGCGGACTTACTCTTGGCCGATACGGGCTTTTTGCTTTTGCGTGATCGTTGTTTATTGTCTTGTCCAACCAGTTGCTTTTGTAGTTTGTCGAGTTGAGTTTGTAACATTTTGGTTTGTTGTTGCAAGAGTTTAATCTCTTGCTGTAACTGTATATTATCAGCGGCCAGGAGAGGATGAGATAGAGTGGCAAAGGCCAAAATTAAAGCTGTATGTTTCACGCGAGGAACTCCTGACTATTTTTTTTCTTTTAAGGGCTTAAGGCGGGGTGATTATATACTGGTCATCATGAGGTAGGCGATATTTCAGATAAAATAATTTTCTCTGTGGAGGAAATTTAAAAGGCTTGGTAATTCCCAGGTAGGTCTGCATAAATTTCAAGTCTTTTTGATGTTATTTCAATCATGCCACATTGGAGATTCTTCGCGCAAAAAGACGGCGCTCTTGATGACGAACTTCTGGAGTTGAAAGCTTTTATATGAAATCCAGAAACGTATAGCACTAACTTTTTAGCCTTATCATGATTGAAACACGCTCTAATGGGTGTCGTCCCGGAATTTAGTCAGACTTGGTGAGCATGCGAACCTAGTCTGACTAAATGTCCGGGATCCATTCCACTCCGTGCATCTTGTCAGGCAATGTTACTTGTCGTAATCCCAGGATTAATACCCCATACCAGCCTGAAAATAGATCCCGGACATTAAGAGACACTAAACTCGCACGCTCGTTAAGTCGCTCTAAATTCCGGGACGACAGAAAAGAAGATTCGCGAGTTTACATTACATTGGTTGCCCGATTGGCGACTATCTTAATAGATAATATTTTGTGCAAATTGTGAAATTAGTTAGGAGGCTTGTAATCAGATAAAAAAAAGCCCACGAACGAAGTGGGCTTTAAAGAGTAATCAATTTTTTTAGATTAGGCGAGGAAACCTACCCATTTAACGCCCGCTACAACACCTTCAAGGCCAAAGCTTCTCTTTCCACTACCAGCAAATCCAAATTGATCAACATCAAAATAATGGACCCACAGATAACCGGCATCCAGACTAAAGAGGCCTTGCGCCATCGCATAAGTATAGGTTACACCCAGTTTGCCATCCATAGCAGGGATGACTGTACGTTTTGAACCACTTACATAGGCAGTAGGGAATGGGCCAACAGTGGTTTGGAAAAACTTGTCATCGCCAACTAACAGCGTTGCGGCACCCTTACCATACACACCAAAACCATTTGCCAAATTATACGACAAATCAAAACCAGTACGAGGACCAACACCGGTAAATTTGGTTCCGCCTGTACGTACCCAACCAATTGGACTATTCGCGATGGTGTAATCTTTTTCAAAGCGCGTATAGTCCAAACCGCCATGAAAACGAATATTAGTTTGCTCACCGAGATTAACGTTTTGGCCAAATTCAAAATTAACCGCATCCCATTTAGGTTCAGTGGCAAAGCTAAACAACGCACCTGGTGCGGTGGGAGTAAACACAGTAGAAGATGATCTACGGTAGTGATACCAGTTTATATCAATATCATTGCCAGTATTGAAGTGATAGGAACCTTCCAGTCTGAATCCCCAACCCCAATCATGATCATGATCGTCATAATATTCGGTAAGACCTACAACACGTGACTGTTGATAGTCTTCATTAACAGCTCTTAGATAAAGTGCCTGTATGCCAAAATCCCATGCGCTCGCTTCACAGGGAACAGTCACACTGCCAGGAAGGCAGGATGGCCCCATAGTACCAGCAAATAGCGTGCTGCTTCCCAAGACAAGTGTTGCCAGCGTTAATTTTTGTAGTTGTATCATGATAATCCTTCTCCACTAGTAAATTTACTTCCAAGATTTATGAGCAAGTCATTGTATCAGATAGATATATTTTTTAAATAGAAAAAGCCCTGCAAATAAATAATTTCCCCATCTAAAATGACTTTAATCAATTTTATGTAGTGCCGTGTATTATTTGATGCTATTTAGCCAGTCCAGGTGTTTATAGACTGGCTAATGAAATGCACTAGTTTAAACAACTCAAAATCTTTTACGCATTCCCTATCCATTTAACGCCCAAATAAGGGCCAAACAGACCAAAATCGCTATTTAACACACTACTTGTAGTTAATGGCCTGCCTTGTAATGCGCTAAAGTAATTAATCGCTTGATAACCACCTTCGACGTTTAGCATACCCTGAGCTAACTCATAAGCATAATTAGCCCCGAGTTTGGCCTCAACGCCAGGCACCACTATTCTTTTGCTGCCATAAATGGTTGAAACCACTAAGCCATTAGCATAACCGGTTGAAAAATTATAACGCGAGGTGCCATAAAGTAACGAACCGGCTGTGTTGGCCGTAATACTTAAACGGGGTGACAGATTAAACGCATAATCTACACCCATAACAGGCCCAACTCCGTTAAAATCAGTACTGGTCAAATCTCTCGCGCTACCACCTGTAACCGCTATAAATGCGGGTGCGACGGCGTAGGTGTTGGTACCATCCACTCGCAGATCAGCAAATTTAAGACCGGTATAAAAACGCGCGCTCTTAACCTGGCTCAGATTCACCTGTTGACCCATTACCAGATTAATCTCGTCATATTTGTTGTTCAGAAAGAGTTGATAATTGGCAGATATAACGCCAACTGGAAGTTGTAAATATTGGCCGCTGTAAAGACCAAGCTGACTATCCACATCATAATGTGACCAGTTAAGGGTAATATCATTGCCTGTATTAAAATGATATGCACCAAGAAGACGGTATCCCCAGCCCCAGTCAGGCTCAATTTTTTGCGTACCAATGCCGGTAGTAGTTGACGCATAACCCAGTGTGTAACTATACGCGGGTTTTAAATACAATGCCTGAACACCTAATTCCCATTGACTGACCTGGCAGGGTATAGTGACAGGATTTGATGTGCATATGGGTCCGGCTGTTCCAGCTATTGCTATCCCGTTAACTATCATGAGCAAAATCGATATTGTTTTCTGCAACATTTTAACTCCGTAAAAAAAAAGCCCATCAACTAGTGATGGGCTTTAAAAGCAATACTAAATCTTCAATACTAGACTACGTTACCAACCCATTTAGCACCGAAGATAATACCATCCAGGCCAAAGTTAGATTGTGCTTGTGCACCAAGACCTAACAGAGTAGTACCAGAAGTGAAGCCATTGTGATGAGCATCAAAATAGTTAACTACCATGTAAGCAGCATCCAGAGTCAGGTCGCCTTGAGCCATTGCATAAGTGTATGAAACACCTAATTTAGCTTCTAATTCAGGAACAATAATGTTTCTTGAACCATTGCTGAATGTTGTAACAGGGCCCAATGTGTTATAGAACTTACTGCTACCAACCAACAACGCAGCAGCGCCGTTACCGAAAATTGCAAAACCGTTAGTCAGGTCATAAGACATGTCCATGCCGAGACGAGGACCGAAACCGTTGAATTTTCTTTCGGTATTAACGAATTCAGTAGTAATAGTGTTGAATAGACGTGAATCACGCTCTAAACGAACGTATTGAGCACCACCGTGGAAACGGATGTTCTTTTGTTCGCCGAAATCAACATGTTGACCGAATTCGAAGTTAACAGCATCCCATTTTGGCTCATTTCTGTAACCGTAGAATGGACCAAACTCAGCACCCAGTGCTGTGAATGCACGAGATGTGTTTTTCTGATAATGGTACCAGTTTACATTTACATCGTTACCAGTGTTGAAGTGGTAAGAACCTTCCAATTGGAAGCCCCAACCCCAATCATTGTCGGCATTACGATAGGTAGATGTAGTACCAAATGTGCTTGACGCGAGGTAATCGTCACCAGTTGTCTCCAGATACAGAGCACGAACACCAAAGTCCCATGCAGTTCTTTCGCAAGGAACGGTAACGCTGCCAGGGGTGCAGACTGGACCCATGGTTCCAGCGAATACTGCACTGCTTCCTAAAGCAAGAACAGCTACTGCTGTTTTTTTCAAATTTAACATGCTTCATCTCCACTTTTTTATTATTAATTTCCGGTTTTATTGTCGCCATACATACAAAATGTGTGCAGACCACAGTACGCAATCATCGCTCTAACCGAGAACGTACATGGGCAAATTATTAAACGCCACTTTGTCAAAGTCAACACAATTTCGCTATAAATTTAATAATTTAGCAATCATTGAGCTGCGTTTGTTTTTTTTATATCCACACACGTCAAATGCTCGCCAAATGTGGCAAAAATTAATTTGGGTGCTGGTTTGCGTGCTAAAGCATGATATTCTTGCCAACCAGAGAATTTGGCGGAAATTAAACATTGCAAACTTTATCTATTATTCGTCCGGATGACTGGCACGTTCATTTTCGTGATGGCCAGGCATTGGAACATACGGTTGGTGCCACCGCATCGCATTTTAGTCGCGCCCTCGTAATGCCCAATCTTAAACCCGCACTCACCTCGATTGAATCCCTTTTAGCCTATAGAGACAGGATTAACGCAGTGAGTCCGAAAAATAAGCCATTCGAGCCGTATATGACTTTTTATCTGAATGAGCATGTCTCACCGGATGAATTAATGGCCTGTAAACACTATCCGTTTATCCTGGGTGCGAAGCTTTATCCAGCAGGCGCCACTACAAATTCAGAGGAAGGTGCGCGTTCTTTAACAGAACTTTATCCTTTATTGGAGGTAATGCAAGATTCGGATCTGGTACTTCAGGTACATGGTGAAGTTACCCATGGCGATATTTTTGAGCGCGAAGAACTATTTATTACCGAATATTTGCAACCTTTAATTGCTAACTTCCCCCGATTGCGTATCGTTCTTGAACATATTTCCACGAAAGCCGCCGTTGATTTTGTCAGGGAAAGCCCAGATACGGTCGCCGCCACAATAACACCGCATCACCTTTTGTATAATCGCAATCAATTATTGGCAGGAGGTGTAAAACCTCACTACTATTGTCTGCCTGTTTTAAAACATGAATCTCAACAAGTGGCTTTGCAAAAAGCGGCGATTAGCGGCAATCCCAAATATTTTGCCGGCACCGATAGCGCTCCTCACGCCAAGAGCGCTAAAGAAAACGCCTGCGGTTGTGCTGGTATATATTCATCTCCCTTTGCCGTTGCCATGTACGCTCAACTGTTTGATAAATTAAATCATCTCGCGAGTCTTAATGCATTTATGAGCAATTTCGGTGCTGATTTTTATCGCCTGCCCCACAATAAAGATCACCTGGTTCTTATCAAAAAGGAACAAACCATTCCGTGCATGCTTCCGTTGGGGGAAGACCATGTGATACCTGTTGCAGCTGGTGAGCGCCTAAGCTGGAGTATTTATGAGTCCGCTTGAAAATATCCACTCGGCTACCCTAAAGGAGCGCTTTCGCGGATTTTTACCCGTGGTCGTTGATGTCGAGACAGCCGGCATTGAGCCGACTAAAAACGCGCTTCTCGAAATGTGCGTGGTGTTGATTAATGTAGATGAACAAGGTATGTTTTTTCGCGAATCAACGCATTTTGAGCATATTTTACCCTTTGAGGGCGCGGAACTAGACGCGAAATCACTAGCCTTTAATCAAATTGATCCCTTTCAGCCGTTGCGCTTTGCCGTGGATGAAAAAGACGCCCTGAAAAAACTCTTCGTACCCATTAATCGGGCATTAAAATCCAGCCGCTGTCAACGCGCCGTTCTGGTAGGTCATAATGCGTGGTTTGATTTACTTTTTATTAAAGAAGCACTCAAACGCACAGCACTGAAGTCGCCTTTTCATGCCTTTACTTGTTTTGATACAGCCACATTGGCCGGTCTTGTTTATGGACAAACCGTATTAGCGAAAGCGGCAAAAGCCGCAGGTATAAAATTTGATCCAGCCGAAGCGCATTCCGCTATTTATGACGCGGAAAAAACAGCCGATTTATTTTGCGCCATTCTAAACACATGGCGTGACCGTTTTATTTCTGCCGTTTGATCCACAGAGGCGCGGTTTTTACCGGCCTCTCGAAACTCGTAGAGTTCCGGGGTAAATATTTTTATCCCGGAAGTGACGTTATTTATAGATCAGCAGAATTATCAGTCAAATATTCTGCAACACCCTTAGTGGATGCTTTCATCCCTTTTTTTCCTTTAACCCAGCCGGCGGGACATACTTCACCTTTCTCTTCAAAAAACTGCACCGCATCAACAATGCGCAGTAACTCATCAATATTACGCCCAATAGGTAAATCATTCACGATTTGCGAGCGCACTATGCCATTTTTATCAATGATAAAAGCACCACGAAAGGCCACACCCGCGACAGGATGTTCAACCCCGTAAGCCTGGCAAATACTGTGAGTAATATCAGCAGCCATTACAAAGCCCACCTCTCCAATACCACCGTCTTTTACAGAGGTATTACGATAAGCATTATGGGTAAATTGTGAGTCAATAGAAACCGCGATAACCTCAACATTACGACTGTTGAACTCGTCCATGCGGTTATGAAGTGCGATTAATTCGGTGGGGCATACGAAAGTAAAATCGAGGGGATAAAAAAATATTAAACCATATTTATCTTGAAGCGTATCGTGCAAATTAAATTTATCGGTAATTTCCCCATGTCCCAATACCGCAGGTACTGTAAAATCAGGGGCTTTGCGTCCAACTAAGACACTCATTACATTCTCCTTGACAGGTACACCAATGTGCACGTTTTAATTGATTGGCAATTATTAATAGAACTGATGAGGGAAGCAGCGCGCCCCCCCTCGCCTTACACCGAAGTGTTTTACTGACTAAAGTGCTACCGCTTCACGTAGCAGTAATTCGAGCTCACCTTGCTGATAAAGCTCAGCGATAATATCAGATCCGCCAATTAATTCACCTTTTACATATAACTGCGGAAAGGTAGGCCAATCAGAATATTCTGGCAATGTCTGGCGGATATCAGGATTAGCAAGGATATCGACATAGGCAAAGTCAACGCCACACGCATCGATACATTGAACCGCACGTGCAGAAAAACCGCATTGAGGCATTTTTGGGTTGCCTTTCATGTATAAAAGAATGGTATTGTCGGCAATTTGTTGCTTAATTTTTTCAATTGTTTCCACTGATTCACCTGGTTAAAAATCATAAACACAGTGTAATTATGGCGAAAATGCGAACAATTCGCAACTATAACTGAAGTCAACGGGTATATACGATGACTTACATTGAATATGTGCATACCAGTTGCTAAACTTGGCACTCAAAAAAAACCGGAGAGTTTCATGACGTTTAGCTTACCCCCACTTCCCTATGCCATGGATGCATTGGCGCCTCATATTTCCAAAGAAACATTAGAATATCATTATGGCAAACATCATAATACTTACGTGGTCAATCTGAATAAATTAATTGCCGGTACCGAATTTGAGAAGGCAAGTCTTGAAGATATTATAAAACAATCCTCCGGTGGCATTTTCAATAACGCCGCTCAAGTATGGAATCATACTTTTTACTGGCATTGCCTAAGCCCAAAGGGCGGTAACGAACCCACTGGCAAAGTCGCCGATGCCATCATTAAGGCATTTGGCTCCTATGCAGCCTTTAAAGAAAAATTTACCCAAACAGCTATCACCACTTTTGGTTCTGGATGGGCGTGGTTAGTTCAGGATAAACAAGGTGATCTTAAGATTATCAGCACCAGTAACGCAGGCACGCCAATGACTGAAGGTCTTAATGCGCTCCTCACCTGTGATGTATGGGAGCATGCGTATTATATTGATTACCGTAACGCACGCCCTGATTATATGAATGCCTTTTGGGCACTGGTCAATTGGGAGTTTGTTGCTCAAAATATGCGTTGAGAATTTTTATAAGGAATTATGATGGCACTCATTACCAGTTATAGCCCTCTGCCCGTTACTTTCACTCATGGGGAAGGGGTTTGGTTATATGATGAACAGGGAAAAGCCTATCTGGACGGTTTAAGTGGCATTGCCGTATGCGGATTGGGTCATGCTCATCCAGACGTGACTCGCACCATTACAGAGCAAGCGGCAAAGCTATTGCATACCTCCAATGGTTTTCAAATCAGGGAGCAACAATTACTCGCTGAAAAGTTAACCGCCATGTCCAATATGGAACAGGTGTTTTTTGCCAACTCGGGCGCTGAAGCCAATGAGGCGGCCATTAAATTGACCCGTCTCTATGGGCACAAGAAGGGGATTGAAACACCCTCGATCATAGTAATGGATAGAGCCTTCCATGGCCGTACCATGGCGACATTAACTGCCTCTGGAAGCCGTAAGGTTCAGGCCGGTTTTGAACCGCTGGTGCCTGGATTTATCCGAGCACCTTTCAATGACATCGATGCCTTGATGACTATCGCCCATAATCGCGATGATGTGGTTGCCGTTATGTTAGAGCCTATACAAGGCGAAGGGGGCATCTTTGTTGCTGACGACTCCTACCTTCGGGCTGTTGAACGTTTGTGCCACGAAAATGACTGGATGCTCATTCTTGACGAAATCCAGACAGGTAATGGACGAACCGGCGAGCTATTTGCTTACATGTCAGTAGGTATCAAGCCAGACATAGTCACCACCGCCAAGGGTCTTGGCAATGGTATCCCTATCAGTGCCTGCCTTATGAGCCAACGCGCCTGCGATCTCTTTAAACCCGGTAACCACGGCTCAACTTTTGGGGGTAATCAACTTGCCTCTGCGACCGCGTTAACCGTCCTTGAAGTCATTGAACGCGATAAGCTATGCGAAAAAGCAAAAAATAGTGGTGCATTGCTTAAAGAAAAACTGATGAACGCGTTAAGCGATCATCCTGGTGTGCGTGCTTTTCGAGGCAAAGGGCTGATGCTCGGCATTGAACTGGACAGACCCGCTAGTGATGCCCGTTTAATAGGTCTTGCCAATGGTGTTTTATTTAATGTGACCGCTGAAAACGTTATTCGATTGCTGCCCCCGTTGATTATCAGTGAAGAAGAAATTGATGAGCTGGTTGCAAGAATTTCAAAAACCATTCATGAATTTTTGGAAAAATAATCGCCTCTTGTCGTTCCGAGCGCCGCGAGGAACGACGACTAAAAAGTAAAACATTGCCCTTTAGCTACAAATCCCAGAAAACCATCCGCCTTGGCATCGGGCAGTGGCCCTGGATTGTAATGATAAAGCCACATTTTCTTTTTGAACTCGGAAGCCAATTGCAATAACTCGCTGTAGTGAGCATGCACACCACTTTTTATCTTCGCAGTCTCACAATCATGAAAAATGATATCGGCTTCTTTATAGATCTCTTCCGGAACAAATCGCGTATCTGCCGTATATAAAATGCGGGTAGAGTGGTATTCAAACAGCAATCCATAGCAAGGCCTTAATTGCATACCATTAAAAACATGAACCATCTGCACTAATTTAAATTCAATTTCTTGCCACTCAAAAGTTCCTGCATCCCCAACAGAATGTACATTAAAATAAGTGTCAAGGGTTGATATTTGTGTCGCCAAAGTACTTAAACCGCCAGCGAGTGTTTTTTCCCAAAGCTCGGAAATAATGGTGTCGGAGGCGATTAAGTTTGGCTTACCGATGTATTTTTCGTCAAAGAAAGAATTTAACGCCAACCACTCCACTCCTCCGACATGATCTCCATGCAGATGAGTAAGATAGAGGTTATGAATATTGAGGTAATTTTTTTTTTGTTCATTTAATGAAAAACGTATATCAGAACCGGCATCGATTAATAAAGTATCGTTATGAATTTCAAGTAACACATTGGAATGAAAATTCCCTTCCCCTATGGTAAAGGCTGATCCTGTGCCCAGAAATGTCATTTTTAAGGCGTGACGTTTATCAACCATATTTGTCTCTGCATTCTTGTGGCTACAAAGTACGTGTTCATGAGAAATGCCAGTGCCGTCTTTGCGAGCCGCAGGCAGCGCAACTCAGTGACTTTAGAAATGCCATTAAGTACATCTGCTATTCACAAAAACAGCGCTCACATGACGTTCTTATCCAAAACTTACCTGAGCTTATTGCTCTAAAGTATAGACCAGTCAAGCGCTTTTAGGACGTCGCTGACGAACAACCTCATACAAGGAAATCCCGGTTGCGACAGAAACGTTTAAACTATCAACGCTTCCAAGCATCGGCAATGCAAATAAACCATCGCAATGCTCACGGGTTAATCGCCTGAGGCCATCACCTTCAGCGCCCAATACAAGCGCGGTAGATGATTGAAATTCTAGCTGATAAACGGTTTGACTTGCTTCTCCCGCCGCGCCATAAATCCAGACGCCTTCCTGCTTGATTGCCTCCATCGCCCGGACAAGATTTGTTACCCGAACTAAAGGAATAGACTCAGCGGCACCACAAGCAACTTTGCTAACAACAGGCGTAATAGTCGCGCTTTTGTCTTTAGGGATAATGATAAAATCAACACCCGCTGCATCTGCCGTTCTTAAGCAAGCGCCCAGATTATGCGGATCAGTCACCCCATCCAGAATCAGAACAAGAGCAGGCTCTTTACTGGCTTTAAGGAGCCTTGATAAATCGCTTTCATTATAATCAGGCAATGGACCCGCACTTGCCACCACGCCTTGATGAGCAAACTCGGAAAAGCGTTGATTCATCTTTTGAGCAGATAAGGTTTCTACCGTGATTTTGTGCTCTAAGGCCAGCGTCAACAACGCCCCTAGCCGTTTATCCTCTCTTTCCTGATTAATGAAAAGTTGCTTTGTTAACCGGTGAGGATTGTTAAGAAGAGCGGTCACCGCATGCAGACCATAAACAAAATGATCACTCATTAATGGCATCCTCGACTGGTTCGAAATCAATTTTTCGCTCATCCAAATCGACACGCGCGACCAACACAGTGACGGGATCACCCAAGCGATAAACATGGCCGCCTCGCTCACCGACCAACCGATGTTTTACCGCATCAAATGCATAATAATCATTTTTCAAGGAGGTCACATGAACAAGCCCTTCAACATAAATATCGTTAAGCTCAACAAAAATACCAAACCCTGTAACAGCTGAAATAGTTCCTTGAAAAACCTGACCCAATTTATCCTGCATGTATTCACATTTTAACCATGAAACAACTTCACGAGTTGCCTCATCCGCCCGTCTTTCGGTAACAGAGCAATGCTTACCCAATCGACTCATATCATCTTTTTTGTAGGTAAATTTATCGACATCCTGATTGTCAATCAAATGGCCAATTGCACGATGAATGAGTAGATCAGGATAACGACGAATTGGAGAGGTAAAATGAGTATAGGCGGGATAAGCCAAGCCAAAATGCCCATCATTTTCTTCAACATATTGCGCCTGCTTTAAAGAGCGCAACATAACTGTTTCGACCAGATGCTTTTCCGGCTTGTCGCCTAATGACGCGAGCGTTTTTTGGAAATCCTTGGGGTGTGGTTTTTTTCCACCACCAAGTTGCAAGCCTAACTCTCCAAGAAATTGACGCAACGCCGTAATTTTATTCTCATCAGGTACCGAATGTACCCGGTAGAGCGTGGGAATTTTGGCTTTTTCCAGAAATCGCGCTGTCGCGACATTGGCCGCGAGCATACATTCTTCGATTAAGCGATGAGCATCATTGCGCACCACCGGAACAATACGTTGTATTTTACGGTTTTCATCAAACTCAATAGAAGTCTCTGTTGTCTCAAAGTCCATTGCCCCGCGAATTTTTCTTCCCTTAAGCAAAATACCATAAAGACTATACAAATCTTGCAAGACAGGCCAAAGCGCCTCATGCGTTGAATCCGTAGTACCTTGCTCCAGCCAATTACCTACTTGCGTATAAGTCAGTCGCGCCTTCGAGTGAAAAACTGCCCGATAAAATCGCGAACGGGTTATTTTACCGTCTGCACTAATCGCCATTTCAGCGACTATACAAAGCCTGTCAACATGAGGGTTAAGTGAACAGATGCCATTTGATAACGCTTCAGGCAGCATTGGCACGACTTTACCAGGGAAATAAACGGAATTCCCGCGACGAGCGGCCTCTTTATCCAGAGGAGAACCTACACTTACATAATGACTAACGTCTGCAATAGCCACATAAAGTTGGTATCCGCCTTTAGGCTTCTGATAGCAATAAACTGCATCGTCAAAATCTTTGGCATCTGCACCATCAATGGTAACAAAGGGTAAATGCCGTAAATCCGTTCGTCCTTTGCAATCAGTTTCTGTGACTTGCTGTGGAATTTTAGCGACAGCGACAGTTACATCCTCGGGCCAGTCTCTTGGAATACCATGAGCATGTATGGCGACTTCAATTTCCATGCCGGGTGCCATGTGCTCACCCAGAATATGGATGATTTTTCCGACAGCCTGATTACGTTTGCTGGGGTAGGCGACAACTTCAGCTAATACCATCTGGCCATTTTTAGCCCCAGCAGCCGATTCCAGGGGTATCGAAATATCCTGTGTAAGCCGTTTGCTGTCAGGAATGAGAAATCCCACGCCATGCTCGGTAAAAAATCGCCCGACCACTGTAACATTAGAGTGCTCAATGACTTCATGAATTTTAGCCTCTGGCCGACCTCGCCTATCCTGACCGCTTTGGTAGGCGAGCACCAAATCACCATGCATTACTGCCCGCATTTCTGTCGCAGACAATATCATGTCATCACCACCTTCATCGGGAATAAAAAACCCAAACCCATCCGGATGACCCTGAATTGTGCCGCGTTTTAAGTTAATGCGACCTAACAGGCAAAAACGACCACGCCTGTCTTGCATAATCTGGCCATCGCGTAACATGGCTTTTAAACGGAAGCCCAATGCTTCTTGTTCGCTCTCGATAACAACACCAAGCTTGCTCAATAATTGATTACGCGACATTGGACGACCAAACTCTTCCAAAATCTGCATAATTAGCTCGCGGCTCGGAATGGGCAGCGCGTACTTTTGTTTTTCCCTGTCGTAGAAGGGATCTTTCGGTTGATTACTCACAAACACCACTTATTAAATATGAATTACTATTAGTCTACCACTTAGAATGAGTAAAGAAATAACTATTTACTCATCGGCCTGTTTTGTGCTAGACAGCTTTTACTGAGATAAAGTGGGCAATTCAAAGCCACGGCCATGTAAATGCCCGGTTAATGCCTGCAAGGTCAAGTTTTCACCAGCCCAGAAAGTTCCTGTTAATTGCTCAGGCATTTTAACATTTTGCCACTCACAAAGCGCTGTTACGCCGCTGCAAGGCACTTGCTGCTCATGACCGGGCTTAGACTCAATACAACTTAATTCAAATGACTCTTTATCAACCGTTAATGCCGACCATTTTCCTGCCTCCAAACGACTGCTCCAGCCCGCACTGGCACTTGGGTCGGAAACAGGATGCGTTATCCATAAATCATTTGAGGATAAATTATGAATCAATACCACTTGAGGTTGAGTTGCCTTTAACACAATTGACTCACCTTGAACCGCGAGGGGCTTACACGAAGCAGGAAAACTGTCTTCGGCATAGCTCATGTGCCCGGTTAATACTAGTAATAAAGAAAGTAAATATTTCATCTTGGTCTCCAATCTCAAGTATAATCGTTGACAGCGAGAGCTCGTATCATCAATTTTAGAGAAAAATGGTGGTTATTATGATATTTAAGCATTAATAAACACTAATGAGCAATAAAATATGAATTGCAGTGATAACGGGCGTCTTTTATTATTAACAAAGCTACTTTACCAAGCTTAAAAACATGAAAATTTGGGTTGATGCGGATGCCTGTCCCGCTACTGTAAAAGAAATTCTCTATCGAGCAGCGCTGCGAACCAGCACTACTTTAATTTTGGTCGCCAATAATTACCTTTCGGTTCCGCCATCAAAGCTGATTAGTACCGTACGAGTGGAACATGGATTTGATGTAGCTGATAATTATATTGTCAAACATCTGGTTGCTAATGATTTGGTTATCACAGCGGACATACCATTAGCCGCCGAAGTGGTTGCTAAAGAAGCCCTCGCGTTAAACCCGAGAGGCGAGCTTTATACTGAAAATAATATCCGGCAGCGGTTGGGAATCCGCGATATCATGGAACAACTGCGGGCTACTGGCACCCAGACTGGCGGCCCGAGCGCCTATGGACCGAAGGAAAAAATTGCCTTTGCCAATGCACTTGACCGAATCCTTGCCAAAGCCAAATAAGTGCCTGGCTTAAAAACATGATAAACTCACTCCTTTTAGTCCACATTGGAATATTATGACCGATATAATTCATATACCAGCCATTGCGGCCTTTCATCGCGACAGCATAATTCGGTGGAAAGAAACGCAAGTAAATTGTTCAGAGAAAGATTTTTTAGCCATCGTTGAAAAAAATCATTCCTTTAACTATCAACTATGGCATGCAGAAGACCGTGCACGCCGCGATGATATGGGGCCTGAATTTGTTTATCATGCCAAACGCGAGATTGATAAATGTAATCAAGAGCGCAATAACTGCATGGAAAAAATGGATGAATGGCTTTTTACCCGTTTAAATCCGGCCGCGGCCTCCGTTTGTCCTGTTCATTCCGAAACACCCGGAATGATGATTGACCGCCTGTCAATTTTAGCGCTTAAGGCTTATCACATGGGTTTACAGATTTTAAGGTCAGAAGTTGATGAATCCCATCGGCAACAGTGTTTACAAAAATTAAAAACTATCGAGCTGCAACAGCAACAATTACTTTCCTGCCTTGACCAATTACTTAGTGAAGTTCAAGCAAAAGTTCGGACGTTCAGAGTTTATCATCAATTTAAAATGTATAATGATCCCGCATTAAACCCCGAACTATACGGGCGCGAATCAGCTTGAGAAAATCAGGTTAGCGTTAAGAAGGTACAGGGAAGAAAGGCAAAGAAGGTGCTACTGGTAAGCACGGGGAAAAAATAGAAAATTGTTGCAGTGGCGAGTACGGCTTTCTTTTGGCGGAATCAGGTATTTGCTTAACGTTACCCGATTCCTGACTAGGCGAAGAAGAAAACACATCGGCTTGGGGTGAGATTTTTGCACACTTTGCCTCAATTACGGGGGTAGACAAAAGCGACTCTGACACGGGTGATGGAACCTCTTTTATTTCCGCTTCCTCAATGTTATCAGCGACGGAATCATTGACACTTTCCGTGATTGCAACCTGATCAATGGGCGGGCGTCCAAAACCGCGCGCCAATGCCTGTAAAGCCATGCCCACCGCATAAACCATTGAACTGAGTATAGATAAAATTATCAGTACCGGAGTATCATGATAATGACCATCACTGCCCGCCTCTTGCAGTGGATTAAACGCATAATCAACAGACTTTGATCCCTTACCCAGTCCTGAAAAGAAAGAGCGAATCACTTCAAACCATTCCTGGAAAGAAAAAGAAGGTGCGGATTGAATTTCCAACCCATCATCAACTGCTTTTTTTACCTCATCCCCCAGTTTTTCTTTTTCTTTAATAAACGAATCTTTAAGCACTTTTAACATATCGATTAACCGATCGTAAGGCTGATTTGCTACTTCCTGTGTTACCCGATGCCGATAATGCTTGATGAGTGAATGCATACCAAACGCCATGAGCAAAACGAAACCCGCCGAGACACATGCAATCAATAAGGCTGGCGGAAATGCAGTAGACGTAAGGAGAAAAATCGTTGAAAGGGCAAACATAATACTGGTCAGTGCACTATAAGCAGCTAAACCGTTTTTGACGCCGGCAAGAAAAGCCGAGGTGTTTGACAATGTCATTACGGATTGCAAGTAAGTCCTTTTTTCAATCAGAATTTTTATTTTTTCGTGCATATCCACGGCTAAACTATCCTGCTCGCTAGCCAGCGCTTTACTCTTGTTACCATTTGCTATTGCAAGAGATATTGCGTTTAATCGATCAAATGCCGCCTGCATGGAGGTGCTATTTTCCCGGGTGTATAAGGCTAAATCAATTTTGGCGTTCAGAATAACTAACTTGCGTTGAAAATCGTATTCCTCGTATATACGGGTAAGAATACAACTTATTGAATAAATTACGCAAAATACCGTCATGGCAATAAGCGCAGGCCATGCAAGACTACAAAGTCCTAATACTCCTACATATAAATAAAGACTATCCACCACACCACTGTAAGCGGCCGAAAGTAGCCCCTTGGTACGCAACATTTTTGACTGGGAGTTTTGTTTGGCGACAGCACGGTATTTCGCGAGCTCTTCAGGGGTTAACTGCTTTTCCGAGTTAATGTCAGCAAGAATCGCAGCATTGGCTGTCATCATATCTTTGCGCAAACTTTTCATATGGCGATACCACAGCCGGTTCAAAACGGCCAGGCCGCTTAGTAATAACCCGACAGGAAGCATTAAAAAATTCAAATTAACGCCGCCAAGCATATTAGTGACCTGGACGGCACTTCGCACCCCTTTATAACCGTTTTTCAAGCCCTTAAGCACATCGCGTGCATAAGGCCATAGAACCGCTATGAAACGTTTAAATTGATTTTTATTTTCGTCAGTGAAATGATTGGCCATTAATGAGAAGGCAATGATAGTGATGGATTCGGTAGCGGCTATGGCAATCCCTGCTGGAGTAAGTAGCCAGTCATGCATTACATCGGAAGAAGAAGAAGAGTCGGTATTAGTGAGGAAAACATCGAAACAGTATTTTATCGTGCTATATGAGAGGCTCAGCCCATCCAGCGCACCGTATAATGCGTAAATGATACCGGCTGCGTGTAATTTTTTCGCATACAAACGGCTTTTGGCATCTAGTTTGTTAAAAAATGCGTCAGCCGTGTTGTTGCCAGCAATTACAGAAGCCTGGTCTGCTTCATGTTGTATATCAGTTTTGCTTGGGTGTGTCTCGGTCGGCATGCTTATCAAATGCAACGGCTAAGATGGCGCAAATTGTACTCGAAGCAGAACCATTTGGCAAGATAATTTTCAGTATGTTTTAAAATTTGCCATTACAGGTAGTCCATCGACAATATTATCATAATTAATGGTGAATTAAATAGTTAATTAAAGCCTGAAAATTTTTGCTCCCGCGCCCATAGCCCGATATAATCTGTTGCTACAAATACAAATCAAGGATTGGCAGGACTCGACCTTTGCCAGGCTAAGGATAACCATGTTTCGTCCATTTTTATTAATTGCACTAATCACGTTTAGCATCATCACAGAAGCGGCTTTGCCAGCGGATCCAATTCAGCGCTGTTTAAATGTCAGAAGGCTTGCCGACGCTACTTCAAGACAGAAAATGGCCGCAAAAGAGCCGGGTGTATTGCGCTTTAAATTTCATAAAATTTCAGCCTCAGAGCTACCCTTAGATAACCCGGTGGGTAATATGGATGAAGTTATCAAAGCATTAAATGTTCAAATTAAAAACTGCACTAAAAATCAGGGTGAATTTCAAACAGTGAGTATTGCTGGTAATAAATACAAACGCCAGGAATGGTGCCTTGAAACCAACAAAAAAATGCTCACACTCGCCAAGGCGGCTCACGGCGATTTCCAACACTATTTATCAACCATCAAAACCGAATTTGACTGGTATAAAAGCGATGGCTGGCCTGAAAATCATGCAGGCTTTACGAAGGGTGAATTTCAATTTACCGCTTATTACGCGCCAGCCGCTGTTGAGGCTCGAACCAAACGTCGTGGTGCATTTTTATACCCAATCTATAGTAACCCAGGGGTTGTAAATGTAACCGCTGAAAGCAAAAAACTCCATCTAAAAGCGCCTCTTTGCGGGGTTGATCCACTTACCAAAATGGCGCGTGGATTTTGTCTCAAAAACGCACGCGGCAAATATTCCATGGTACCTGATCGCGAGGAAATTGATCATGGAGCGCTCGATCCAAAATATATAATAGGGTATGTCAAAGACCCCAATGACCCCGCTTTTTTAATGGTTGAAGGCTCGGGCTCCTTAATTCTTGATGGCAAATTATTTCATATCAATTACGATGGCGCTAACGGCAGACCCCGCACCATGCTAGGTCGAATAGTTCAATGCGCCCAAGACCCGACTTGTGGCGGCAACCTTGATACCATGGAGCGCTGTGCTAACGATCCAAGGTGTTATGATGAAGCAAAGTTACGCTGCAATGTCTCTAAAGAAATAAGGCAAAGCGCTGCATCAGAAAAGCAAATTCGCCAATATCTCGACCACCCTCTAAACCGTGATAAAGCGGCTGATTTACGAAATCGCGATCAAAGCTTTGTATTTTTTGCCAAGGAAGACGGAGGCCCTTATGGGTCTGAAAATATTGGCTTGACTCCCCATGGTTCCTGCGCCACTGATCACAGAGTAATTCCTGTTGGCATGAATTTTATCTATAACTCCAAAAATTCCACTTCATGGTGTGTAGCTCAAGACACAGGCGGGGCTATAGTAGGCGCGCATGTTGATGTCTACAAGGGTGAGGGTGACCAGGCGGGTATAGAAGCAAATGAGCTCAACCACCCAGGTTCATTATTTGTGGCACTGCCAAAAGCACGCAAAGATAAGACAATTGCGTCCAAATCCCATTACTGAGAAAATAGTGACAGACTAACGGCTTAATGGTTTCTGACTGTTAAGCCGTTAACGTAAGTTTCAGTGAAACCGCATCATGCTCCCCCTGATTGACACCCGTTATGAGATTTTGTGCGGTACTGATATTAATATTTTCCTTCTTGAAAAAGCCATGGCCATAACTGCAATCAACGGTGAGATTTTTCATCAGTTGATAACCCATAGAAGAGCCAACAACCAGACTATCGCCTGTGCTTATTTGGAACCTCCCGCTTGAGGGTGACTGATTATAAGTTCCAGCTATCCTGACTATCCATTTTGGGGAGACATTGTAGATAGTTCCCAAGGTCAGAAGCCAACTATTGTGAAAATTATAGTTTATTCGAGCCTGGGGAACGATAAAAGCCCTGGAGCCTGATTGTGTTGCAAAATTATACACATTAGACGCTTTAAAGATATCCCATTGCAGGTATTGAATAGTTCCTATGTAGCCAAATTTTTCATTGGGAAAATGACTAAGAGACAAAACGCTCCTCGCGGGCGTCCAGTATTTAAAATGGTAATTAGCAGACGACACAAACTGTCGGCCTGTTAATGTGCTACTACCCTGTAATTGATATGAAATTGCACTGCGATAATTAAAACCCAACGCTGTTTTTTTGCCAGGTTTAATTAAAATCCCTATATCACCGCCCACGCTACTTCCTTTACTATCATTAAGACTGCGGCTTTCCGGAATATTTAAACGACTTATGCCCGAAACAGGCTCCTGGACGAAATGTGCATGAGAAAAATTAAGATTTCCTCCGATAGAAAAAAAATCATTAATTTTAATGCCAAGCGCCGGTACCAAATCCATATCATCGGTTTGATTTCGTGCTTGAACGTAGCGAAGAATCGAGTGATTCTCAAGGTCACGATTAAAATCATTGGCAACGAGAGCAAAACCTGCAGCGAATTTATCATTTATGGGAAAGCTCGCGTACAGGGAAGGCAGGAAAAAATTTGATATCGTAGTTGTTGCTCCGGACTCGTTAATACCAAAGGGCAGGCGCTCGGCACTCCCGGTAAATTGAAATTGTGATCGTGCCATGGTACCTAGCATGATAAACTGCTGGTTGGGTAAAATGGTTAATGCAGCCGGGTTAAAATATACGGCCGTCGCGTCCTTAACAACCGCAGCACCCAGTGTTTGCTCAATAAAAGAGGCCTGTAATGACCCGCATAAGAAGAGAAATCCTGTCGTCACATAATGCTTAAAACCAATTAATCTCGTCATGAACATCCAGGTTCGGGTTATATTTTCTATCCTATTTGTAAGAACATTTTTGCAGTTAGTCAAGATTAGGTCGTATTCAATACCTTTTTCATGGTTTAAAATACGCAACCACTGGGCGCAAGCTCGCTAAGATGCTAATATTTATCGCCCTTTGTCATTATTGAAGAGATTTTTGAATGCGATTAATTGCCCTACTGGTTCTTGCCTGTTCACTGCTATCAGGATATGCGATGACAACTGACAAAAAAATTATTTACGGCTATGTTGAAAAAGTGACCTTAGTTGAGAAGGGGCTTGTTTTATCGGCCAAGTTGGACACAGGCGCAAAATCCGCATCGCTTAGTGCGATTGATATTCAGGAAGTAGAGAAAAATGGCGTAACCTATCTTCGCTTCACTGTACCCAGCAAGCAGGGTAATGTTCAATTTATGTCTGAATATATCGGAAAAGTAAGAATCAAAGTACGAGCAGGTGAAAATACCCGCTCCAAACACGAACCTTTAAAACGTCCCGTTGTATTAATACGTCTTCGCATGGGTGATCTTGAGCGCACTATCCCCGTTAATTTGACTAACCGTAAGCGTTTTATTTACCCGCTGCTGTTAGGTCGTGATGCTATTAATGCATTCTCTGGCCTGATTGATCCCAGTACAGCATTCATCCTCAAAGCAAAAGTTGAAGCAAAATGAAGTCTAACAAACGCCATGTGTATGGCTTAATTATAACCTTGTTCTTTGTAGGATTTAGCCTCTTCTTTTATCGCCATCTGGCATTGGATGTGCCATTAACTGACACCGAAACGGTAAATAGCTGGATGGTGGAGGCTAATTTGCGTTTTACAGCCCAACGCAATATTCCAGTAAAAGCCCACTTTATTATCCCTTACATGCCACCTTATTTTGCTATTCTGGATGAATATTTTGTATCCCATAATTACGGCGTTACCACGAACCTTAGCGGCTATAATCGTCAAACCGTATGGTCCTTACGGCGCGGCACGGGTTCGCAGTCGTTGTATTATCGCGCTATTTTTCGAGAAACCGACAACAACGAATCAGTTTTAATGAAGCCGCCGCTCGTAAAAGTACAACCCCTTGAGGACAATCAACGCTCAGCCGTTGAAACCATTTCGAGTCTGGTGCGCCCATCTTCGGCAGATATTCAAACATTCGCCCAAGGGACTATTAAGGAGCTTAATAAAAAGGATGGAAATGCCAAACTTTTGATAGGAAGCGATTTTAGCGATGACAATATAATCAAAGCGGCCATCTTGATACTAAACCAGGCAAAAATTTATGCCATGCCCGTAAAAGGAATTTATTTAAACCAGTTAAATAAAACGGATTTTAAATCATGGATGGTGGTATACAACGGCAAGGAATGGTTTTACATAAATCCGCGAACAGGGAGTGCCGGCCTTCCACGAAACTTCCTCGTCTGGCAGTATGGCTCAGAACCCCTGTACAGCGTGGAGGGTGGCGGCAAAAACGCTATTTTTAATTTAACCGTATCCCCAACGCCTGTTAATGCCTTGACTATCGCAAAAGCACGAGGGTTACAAACTGATTCGCAAATGCTTCGTTTTTCTTTGCTACAGTTACCGGTAAATACCCAGGAAACGTATAAAATTTTACTCACTGTACCTATTGGTGCGTTTATAATTTTACTGTTACGAAATTTCGTTGGCTTAAAGACATTTGGCACCTTTATGCCCGTGTTAATTGCCCTGGCGTTTCGTGAAACACACGTCATCTGGGGAATTACCTTATTTGTTATTATTGTCTCCTTTGGCTTGCTCGCCCGCTTTTATCTTGATCAGCTGCGCCTCCTTTTGGTACCCCGATTAGCGGCCATTCTTACGGTCGTCATCTTGCTGATGATCTTTATCAGTGTGCTAAGTCAAAATCTGGGGCTTGAGTCCGGCTTATCGGTTGCTTTATTTCCGATGGTAATTTTGACCATGACCATTGAAAGAATGTGTATCACCTGGGATGAGCGTGGTGCAGGAGATGCCATTAAATCAGGAATCGGCAGCCTTGTTGCCGCTGTAATCGCCTTTTGGGCGATGAATTACCCGCCCATGCAGTACCTGGTATTTGCCTTTCCGGAGTTATTACTGGTGTTACTCGCCTTGATTTTATGGTTTGGTCAATATCGCGGCTATCGTCTTTTTGAGTTGTTTCGGTTTAAAGTCCTGGCAGGCGATAAATGATAAGAAATATATTTGGTCGCTTGCACAAGCAGGGTATATTAAGTATTAATCGGCGCAATAGCGATTATGTTCTGCGCTATAATCCACGCAAGCGATACCCACTGGTGGATGATAAATTAAAAACCAAACGTCTCGCATTAGAAGCAGGCATTGCCGTTCCTGAATTATATGAAACGATTGAGACCGAACATCAAATAAAAGACATTGAAAATATTCTTCTGCCTTATAAAGACTTCGTGATAAAGCCTGCGCACGGCGCAGGAGGCGATGGCATTATAGTGGTAACCGACCGGGTTTTTGGCCGATATCGTCAAATTAACGGCAAGTTGACCACATCGCAAGAAATCAGCTACCACTTATCCTGTCTTCTCTCTGGTGCTTATAGTTTGGGTGGGCATAGTGATTATGCGATTATTGAGCATCGCGTTGTTGTTGATCCGGTGTTTAAAGAAGTTAGTTATGAGGGCATTCCCGATATTCGCATTATTACGTTATTAGGTTATCCCGCTATGGCTATGGTGCGTTTGCCAACCCGCTTATCAGGCGGCAAAGCCAATTTACACCAGGGTGCCATTGGCGTGGGTATTAATTTAGCAACGGGTAAAACATTAGGAGGTGTTTATCATAATGACACGATTGATTATCACCCGGACACTTTAAATCCAATCGTTGGCATTGAAGTGCCTTATTGGGAAAAAATATTGGAAATTGCCGCGAGTTGCTATGAATTAACCGGTTTAGGTTATCTGGGTGTCGATATTGTCCTGGACAAAGATCACGGCCCGTTAATGCTTGAACTAAATGCGCGTCCCGGTTTAAATATTCAGATTGCCAATCGGGAGGGCGGCCTGAAACGCTATAAACTTATTGAAGCACAGGCAGCTTTAGGACAACAACCTATTGCCCAAAGAGTCGCCTTTAGTAGAGAACAATTTGCGAGATAGGTCTCTGCTAACCCCGGAGCCTTTCGATCGTTAAGAGTGGAAACCTCGTCTCGACGCATACTTCAAAGCAAAAACCCTGTGCTTAGGCTCCGAGACGACGCAAGAGGCGCATCTTCTTATCCAAAACTCACGTTATTTACGGACAATCAGACCATTTTCAACAAATTTCACGCCATCAACTTTACTGGCGATATCAGCGGCCACATCACTTTGCCGAATGGTTTTAACATAACCGCTTAATAAAACGTTGCCTTGGGTTGTTTCAACGTTGAGCGCCAAGCCTGTAAACTGGTTACTTTTAGCCAGAGCATCTTTGACCGCCATAGTGATTGAACTATCAGAATGACGCAAGCCCAACATTGAAGAGCCGGAGAATGTCTGACAGCCTGCTAACAGTATTAATAAAGCGCCCATCAGAGCGGCTAAAGAATAATTTCTCATGGAAACTCTCCCTGGATTTTGCTATTGAACGTTAAAATAACCTTAGCACGGGATCCCTTGTATTACCAATAACCGTCCAATATTAACCGCGAGCGGTTTAGGCGCGTTTATTTGAATATTTTTGGAAAAGGCAAGATAGTCTTTATTATGTCAAAAAATTGTAATACGTAGATAATTAAGATAATAAAAACAAGAAAATTCAATAGGCTCTTAATCAACGGCGCCATTGGAATAAAAACATTTACGGCCCATAGCAATACGCTTGCTAGTAAAATCAAAATAATTAAATTTAATAAGGTCATGCTAATTCCTTTTAATAAAACCAACTCTAACTTTACTGGACAATAAAGAAAAACTCAAATCGCGGTAGGAGCGTGTTTATCCGTAACACCAGGCATCTTCCCGGAAGACAGGGAGGAAGGGAGGCGGTTCAGTCAAAAACGCATAAGACATCCATGTCGCTCGGAAAGGCCATCCATGGCCTTTCACGTTTTGACTGAACCGCCTCCCTTCCTCC
>JAUXWR010000363.1 GCA_030680075.1 Legionella sp. | reverse complement strand
GAACTATCGCTGGCCCAGATCGACAATCAGCTCGCGCTCGGCGTCGACCGGGTGATGAGCGAGGGCTCTCTCTACGACCGCGAACTGGCGGCGCTGGCGCTCAAGCAGGCGCGCGGCGATATGATCGAGGCGATCTTCCTGCTGCGTGCCTATCGCACCACGCTGCCGCGCTTCGGGGCTTCCGCGCCGATCGAGACCGGCGCCATGGATATTCGCCGCCGCATTTCGGCGACGTTCAAGGACCTTCCCGGCGGCCAGGTGCTGGGGCCGACCTTCGACTATACGCATCGCCTGCTCGATCACACTTTGACTGAACAAAGCGACGTCCCCGCCGCCGCCACCGCGCCCACCGACGAAACGGCGTTCCGCTCGGTCGCCGATCTGCTCGCCGGCAGCGGCCTGATCGAAGGCGAAGCCGAACCGGCCGGCGAAGTCGGCGATCTGACGCGCGAGCCGCTGTCGTTTCCGGCCGGGCGCGACCTCCGGCTGCAAAATCTCGCGCGCGGCGACGAAGGCTTCCTGCTCGCGCTCGCCTATTCGACGCAGCGTGGCTTCGGCCGCAATCATCCGTTCGCCGGCGAAATCCGCTACGGCGAAGTCGAAGTCGAATTCTTCGCTGAGGACGCAGGGTTCACTGTGCCGCTCGGCACCGTGGCCATCACCGAATGCCAGATGGTCAATCAGTTCACCGGCTCGGCAACGCAAGCGCCGCGCTTTACGCGCGGCTACGGCATCGCCTTCGGCCAGAGCGAGCGCAAGTCGATGGCGATGGCCTTGGTCGACCGCGCCTTGCGTGCGCGTGAGTTGGGCGAAGAGACCGGCGCGCCGGCCCAGGACGAGGAGTTCGTGCTCAGTCATTCCGACAATGTGCAGGCCACCGGCTTCGTCGAGCATTTGAAGCTGCCGCACTATGTCGACTTCCAGGCGGAGCTTGGCCTGCTGCGCCAGCTGCAAGCCGAGTTCTTCGAGCGCGAGAGCGAAACATCGATGCAGGACGCCGCCGAATGACCGCGCCCGTCTACAACTTCGCTTATCTCGACGAGCAGACCAAGCGGATGATTCGCCGCGCGATCCTGAAGGCCATCGCCATCCCCGGCTATCAGGTGCCGTTCGCCAGCCGCGAAATGCCGATGCCTTACGGCTGGGGCACCGGCGGCGTGCAGGTCACCGCCTCGATCCTCGGTCCGCAAGACGTGCTCAAGGTGATCGATCAGGGCTCCGACGACACCACCAATGCGGTGTCGATCCGCAAGTTTTTCACCCGCACCGCCGGCGTGCGCACCACCACCGCGACGCTGGAAGCAACCGTCATCCAGACCCGCCACCGCGTGCCGGAAACGGCACTGAATGAGAACCAGGTGCTGGTCTATCAGGTGCCGATTCCCGAGCCATTGCGCTTTCTCGAGCCGCGCGAGACGGAAACACGCCGCATGCATGCGCTGTCGGAATACGGCCTGATGCATGTGAAGCTGTATGAAGACATCGCGCGGCACGGCCACATCGCC
>JAUXWR010000360.1 GCA_030680075.1 Legionella sp. | reverse complement strand
GGACGTCAGCCAGGCGGATTTCATGAAGGCCTGTGCCGACGCTGCGCGCGCTGCGCGCGATGCGGAAATATCCAAGAAGACCGCTGTCATCAATCGAAAGCTCAAAACGCTGGAGGATAAACTCGTCCGTGAAGAGCGCGAACTGCGCGAGGACGAAGCCAAATTACAGGCCCGTAAAATGGAAGCCGGGGCGAACCTGCTGGAATTGGGTGCCGGATTGGCCGGATTCGGGCGCAAGAAAAGCGTTTCGACTCAATTTACGAAACAGCGCATGAAGGACCAGGCAAAACTGGATGTGCAGGAATCCATCGAGTCGATTGCCCTGTACAAGAAGGAGATTGCCCAGCTCCAGCGCGAACGCGAAGAGGTGGTGACGGAGGTCAGCGACCGCTGGGGGCACGTGGTCAATGATATTGACGAGGTGTCCATCACCCCCAAGAAGACCGATATTTACGTCAACCTGTTTGGTGTGGCGTGGAAGCCGTTCTACGTCGTCGAAGCGGCGGGGGCGTCATTTGAGCTGCCCGCGTTTGGGACGGAGTAATCCCTGTTATTGCTTCGGATGAATAACAAGAACACTCTCGCACATTGCCCCCTGGGGAATGACATAATGCGGGTAAGGCAGTGACGGCCTCGTGTCGTCACTATGCTTTAAAGGACATCTTCATGAGTATCTTTATTCTTCTGCTTGCCCTGGCCATCTGGGGGATTGTGCATTCCTTTCTCGCCTCCCATCTGGCAAAGGACTTGTTCCGCCTGACCCTCGGAACCATGGATTTTTACCGCCTAGCCTATAACGCCTTTTCGGTGATCAGCTTTCTCCCCATCCTGTATTTGATGGTAAGCCTGCCAAACCAGCCCGTTTATCAGGTCTCCGCGCCGTGGAGCTATTTCATGCTGGGCGGACAGGTTCTTTCCGCGCTGCTGTTGTTCGTCGCATTCCTGCAGACCGATGCGCTATCTTTTGTGGGTTTGCGTCAACTGTTCGAAAAAGAGGAGAGAGGCGCGCTTGTCATGCGCGGGCTGTACCGCGTGGTGCGGCATCCCCTGTATACGTTTGGCCTGCTCTTTATCTGGTTGACTCCCGCGGCGACGCAGAATTCCCTCACGGTGTATATCGGCGCAACGATTTATACGCTGTTGGGTGCCTACTTCGAAGAGCGCACACTCCTGCGTGATTTTTGCGAAGCCTATGCGGAGTACATGCGCAGGACGCCGA
>JAUXWR010000353.1 GCA_030680075.1 Legionella sp. | reverse complement strand
CAATGCTCCGCACCCATTCCGCGCCTGCCCGCGTTTTGCCTGAGCCGCGCCCGCCAAGCAGCAGCCAAACGCGCCACGGGTCACCCGACGGCAAAGCATCCGGCGGCAGTTGATCGTCGCGCGCCCAGACCTCCCAATCGGAAATCAGCCGTTCGAGCTCGTGGCGCGCGATGTCACTCAGATCGCTTGCCAAGTGCCCGCTGGCGCTGGAGGCGTTCAAGGCGTTCCGCAATTGCGCGGCGTAGGTCTTCCGCATGGGCGAGCGCCTCCTTGTCCTTTACGCCGCTCCCCTTGGCCGCCGCCTTCGTCATCTCGCGTTGCATCTCAACGGCTTTCTCCAAGCTGCTCACCATCTGCGACAGGGCACGGGAGGCGCGCTCGCGATCCTGCGAGGACGCACCCTTCTGCTTTTCAAGTTTGGTCAGTTCACCATCGATCGTGTTGTAGACACGCTGCACCAGCACCATCGGCTTAGCCGATTTGGACGGCTTACCCCCGTTGGCGCTGTGGCGTGCGGCAACCCTCGCCTGCTCGGTCGATGCCGCCTTGCTGGACGAAGCAACGGGCGCCGCCCGCTTTCGCTTCGCTGCGAGAGCCGTTCGCGGCGGCCATCCGCGCGCCTTCGCAGCCAAGCTCAACTGGATTGGCGCCAATCCGACCATCGCCGCGATAGCGCTCAGTTTCATTTCTGGATCGGCGTAAAGACGCTTCGCCTTCGCCCACACGGCGGCCGTGACCGCTTTGTCAGCCGCCATCGCCGCATCTCCATCGCTGATGATTTTAGTCTGTCATCCCGGGCGAGCGCTCTTGCGAGACCCGGGACCCAGTTTTGCTTACCTAAGCTCTGGGTTTTCCAAGCTCTGGGTCCCGCCCCTTCGCTACGCTGCGGCCGGGATGACGTCGAGCGCGGGCACCTCGCGGCGATGTGAACGCCCAGCCAGCGCCAAATCCCAAAAATAAAGGCGGTGGGGCGTTACTGCCCTCATCCGCCTAGAATTCGCATCATACAAACTTTATACTGCATAATCGTCACGCTGTCTAGAGATAATCTATAATTATCAATAGAATAAGCGTTCGTTTTGTTTGGATATACTTGCGCTCAAACCAACCCGCCAGTCTAACC
>JAUXWR010000359.1 GCA_030680075.1 Legionella sp. | reverse complement strand
GTTTTAGGTTTTAGTAAATTCTCAAAAAATTGTTTTGCTTGGTTAATAGACATTTCGACTACGTCGCTAATAGACTTCCCTACTACAGTAACTGCCAACACTTCTGGCTTTAATCTCTTCCCCTGGCACTTCTCACATCTTCTCTCAACCATATATTTCTCAATTTCCTGACGAGCCGCTTCCGAGTCAGTTTGATAGTATCTTCTTTCCAGATTAGGAATTACTCCCCCAAAAGACCCATTTCCGTAAAGAATAATATTTAAAATTTTTTTTGATAGATTTTTAACGGGCGTATTCAATGAAAAATTACATTTTTCGGCTAAATCGGTGAGTTGCCACCAAAAATAACCCTGTCTCCCTATTTTGTGGGAAGCATAGGCCCAGGGAAAAATTGCTCCTTCCTCGAGAGATAAATTTGGGTTAGGAATAACCAATGAAGGCTCAACTTCTAATTTCTCTCCCAACCCCTGACAGGCTGGGCAAGCTCCATAGGGACTATTGAAAGAGAAAAATCTCGGCTCTAATTCCGGCAAAGAAATCCCGCATTCCTCACAGGCAAAATGCTCGCTGAAGACTAAGTCTTCAACATAAGGTTTACGGTTAATAATTACGATGCCTTTTCCCAGCTTCAAGGCAGTCTCCACTGAATCAACCAATCTCGACTTATCAAGCTCTTTGTCTAGGATAAGTCTATCTACCACTACTTCGATATTATGTTTTTTCTTTTGATCAAGGGTTTTTCCTAGAGCTTCCTCGATTGCCGAGCCTCGCGAAGCAAGGCGAGGTGGAAGATGAGATAAAATCTCATCGACCCGATAAATTATTCCATCAATTCTCACCCTAACAAATCCTCCTCTCTGAATTTCTTCTAATATTCCGCGATGTTCTCCCTTTTTCCCCCGAATGACCGGCCCTAAAATGGTAATTTCTGTTTTCGCCGGCAAATTGAGAACCTGATTAGTGATTTGATCAATCGTTTGGCGGGAAATTGACTTTCCACATCTTGGACAATGAGGTTTTCCAACTCTGGCAAATAAAAGCCTTAAATAATCATAAATTTCAGTAATGGTGCCTACTGTCGAACGAGGATTATGGGCTGCTTTTCTCTGGTCAATTGAAATTGCAGGACTAATCCCCTCGATTTTATCAACGTCAGGTTTTTGCATCACCCCCAAAAATTGTCTGGCATAAGCAGATAATGATTCGACATATCTCCTTTGACCTTCAGCATACAAAGTATCAAAAGCTAAAGAAGACTTTCCAGAACCAGAAATACCGGTAATCACCACCATTTTATTTTTGGGAATATCCAGGTCTATATTCTTTAAATTGTGAACCCTGGCTCCCCGAATTTTTATAAAATCGCCTTTCATGAAAGTTATCTATTATACTCTAAATTTCCGAATCTTTCAAGAAGGGGTAAAATAAACAATTTTTTCCAACCGGAAATCTTAGAGTAATCAATTTACTTTCAACTATTGACAATTTTGAAGGGAGTGATATAATAAAGATGTTCAGAGAATTTGAACTCTGGACAATTAGAACCTTTTAATAAAGATAGAGAATCAAAAAAATAAACTAGAGAAAGGAGGAATAAAGAATGGAAAA
>JAUXWR010000305.1 GCA_030680075.1 Legionella sp. | reverse complement strand
CCCCGCTCCTGCGCGACGGAGCCGGAAAAGCACGCAACCTTCCGCGACTGCGAAGCCCGCCTGCCGGAGATCGCGGCGATGGGGTTCGACGTCCTCTACCTGCCGCCGATCCACCCGATCGGCCGGATCAACCGCAAGGGGAAGAACAACCAGCCCGCAGCGGGGCCCGACGACGACGGCAGCCCCTGGGCGATCGGGTCCAAAGAGGGGGGACACACCGCCGTGCACCCCGAGCTCGGCACCCTCGAGGAATTCGAGCGGTTCATCCGCAGTGCCGCGGAGCACGGACTGGAGATCGCCTTGGATCTGGCTTTCCAGTGTTCACCGGACCACCCCTGGGTCACGGAGCACCCGACCTGGTTCAGGACGCGGCCGGACGGGACGGTCCAGTACGCCGAGAACCCGCCGAAGAAATACCAGGACATCTTCCCGATCAACTTCGAGTCCGAAGACTGGCAGGAACTCTGGGAGGGCCTGCGGGACGTGGTCCTCTTCTGGATCGAGCGGGGCGTGCGGATCTTCCGGGTGGACAACCCGCACACCAAGACCTTCCCCTTCTGGGAGTGGCTGATCGGGCAGATCAAGCGGGAGCACCCCGAGGTGCTCTTCCTGGCCGAGGCTTTCACCCGCCCCAAGGTCATGTACCGCCTGGCGAAGCTCGGGTTCTCGCAGTCGTACACCTACTTCACCTGGCGCAACACCAAACAGGAACTCACCCAGTACCTCAACGAGTTGGTCGGGACCGAAGTCCGGGAGTATTTCCGGCCGAACTTCTGGCCGAACACTCCCGACATCCTGCCGGAGTTCCTCCAGTACGGCGAACGTTCGGCTTTCGTCATCCGGTTCATGCTGGCCGCGACCCTCTCCTCGAACTACGGCATCTACGGGCCAGCCTTCGAACTCGGGGTCCACGAGTCCCTCGGGCCGGGGCGGGAGGAATACCTCGACTCCGAGAAGTTCCAGATCCGGGTCTGGGACCACAGCGCCCCCGGCAGCCTCGCCGGCTTGATCGCGCGGGTCAACCGTATCCGCCGCGAGAATCCGGCCCTCCAGAGCACCTGGAACCTG
>JAUXWR010000295.1 GCA_030680075.1 Legionella sp. | reverse complement strand
GGTGCTGGTGCTGGTGCTGGTGCTGGTGCTGGTGCTGGTGCTGGTGCTGGTGCTGGTGCTGGTGCTGGTGCTGGTATAGCCTTGCCTTTGTCTTCCATCTCTTCGTCAGTTGCGTTAATAGAACCATTAGCAGATTCTGCCTCCATGGGCGGTCTATCCACAACAACTTCCCGCTTTAGTTCCTCTAATCTTTTTTCAATCAAATAATGGATCTTAGTTAATTTATTGCTAATGCCTTCTTTGTCCATGGATTTGAATTCTTTTTGAAACTCCCTGTTCGAGCCAACAAAAGTTAGTGAGACCCTCCCTTGTAAACGTTCTAAAATGTCTTTCTCAAATGTTGCCAGTGATAAGATTTTAAATATCTCGTAAATCCATCCTCGCCGCAGCTTATGGCTCATGTCATGATCGACATCTGGCTTTGTTGACCAATGCTGGCGTTCCCCAGCATCCGGATGAAATACAGCTTTATCGTCTCCGGAAAGATTAAATACATACTGGTGGTTAGCATGCTTTGCATAATCAATCAAAATCGATTTGATTTGCTCAAGGACATGACTTCTAGGCATAGGCGTTGTAGAAGCATCAGCGGCGCTGTCCGATAATTCCTCAATGCGCCTTGCATTTTTTCGTTGAATCGCTCGTTGTCTCATCTCTGTCAACAAATGACGAGTTGAGGTCTGTTCGGCTTTTAATGCTTGCAATGTCCCCGCATGATCTGGATGAAAAGTAATGACTCTCTGCCCTGCAATTGAAAGAATGGTGTGCAAACTTGTTCTATGATTCACAAATCGAATCATTTTTTCTTCCGGACGTTGAGACCACGCCTTAAAGCTGGAATCAATATTCCCTATAGTTGTCTGGAAATTTCTCTTCAAATCATCGTAACATATATGAGCGCTATTCAAAATCGTATTCATACGGGTATAGTTATCTCGCCATATCCTATCTTTATCGTCTTTCGAATTAGCTATCCCGCGGAAAACTTCTACTGATTTCTTAGACAATCGCTCTCGAGCAGCAGATAATTTTTCAAAGGGCACTTCTAGGGTATCTAATATCGCCCCAAAATCTGAATCCAAGTAATTTACTGCGACTAAATCACCACCTACACCCAGCATGCTCAATACATCAGTAATTCCAGGCTCCATATCCGATAAAACTTTATAATGCACGCAAAACTCAAGATAATTTTGAATGTCTTCGTTATTGAATTTTGAATACACATCTGATCGAATATTTAATCCACGGATCCCTACCCATTGTTCTTGAGTTTCATCAAAATAAAAATTCTCAATGCTCATCTTTGTTGGGCTAGCTAAAGTCTTTAATACAGTCTGAGCTCCGTTTGATTGCTCGTGCACTACCTCTGATTTTTTCAATACGTCTTGTAGACGAAAAAGAGGCGTTCTCTCTCTTGTCCCAGTGAGATCTGTCGATAAATCAATCTCTTGCACTTTATGCGCTGCAATAATGTAAGTCAGAAATGTTCTATTCCTTGTTAGGAGGTCCTTAAGCTGAGTTTGAAGCGTCTTCGTATAGTCAGCAATACTACATCTAGAAAATTGATAGCTAATTTTATTCTTAATTTCTTCTAG
>JAUXWR010000288.1 GCA_030680075.1 Legionella sp. | reverse complement strand
ACGGGATCAAAAAACCGTATTTCCTTTTCGTCGGCACGCGGGAGCCGCGAAAAAACCTGATCACCCTCATTCAGGCATGGAAGATTATGAATTCCAAAACACACGATTTGGTCATCACTGGAACGGAAGGGAATGTGTTCGCACAAGTCGCAAGTCGCGCTTCAAGCGTGCCTTACATACCAGATGATGATTTGCCGGCTTTGTATTCAGGCGCAGCGGCATTTGTCTTTCCATCCCTTTATGAGGGATTTGGTTTGCCCATATTGGAAGCGTTGGCATGCGGGACGCCGGTCATTGCGTCTGACACGCTGGTTTTCACAGAAATCTTTGAAGATGCCGTCTTGCCCATCAACCCGCTTGACCCCAAGGAAATCGCAAACGCGATGCAAACCGTCGTTGAAGACAAAATGCTGGCAAGCGATTTACGCGGGCGCGGATTACAAAAGGCTGCGCAATTTTCATGGGACAAATCCGCACAAAGCACGCGGTCCATCATCGAGAGTATCTTATGAAAATGGCGATCATCCACGAATGGTTGAACGTGTACGGCGGGGCAGAGAGACTGCTTGCTGAAATTCTCGACATGCATCCGCAGGCACAAGTACATGCGCTGATCCACAACAAGCAAAACCTGATCGGCACGCCGCTTGAAGGATGCAACGCCAATACATCCTTTCTGCAATACATCCCGCGCGTGGAACATCTGTATCGCGGGCTGCTCCCGTTCATGCCGCTTGCCATCGAGAGCATGAATGTCCGCGAGTACGATATGGTGTTGTCCATTTCCCACGCAGTGGCGCACGGCATCAAAACTCATAAAAATCAAACCCACATTTCCTACATCTGCACACCGATGCGTTACGCCTGGCATTTGCAGGACGACTATCTGCATCTTCACCATTTGGATAAGCCGATTCTCGGCTCCGCCGCGCGCCTGGCCCTGAGCCTGCTTCGCCGTTGGGACAAAGTCTCCGCCGCCCGAGCAGATCACCTGCTCTCCATTTCACACTGGACGGCAGAGAAGATCAAGCAGGCATGGGGACGTGCATCGCATATCATTTACCCGCCAGTGAATGTGGAACGTTTTTCGCCCGCAAAAGAACGGGATGATTTTTACATCCATGTATCACGCCTGGTTCCGTACAAAATGACCGCCGAGATCATTAAAGCCTTCAACAAGTTGAAACTTCCGCTCATCATCATCGGCGATGGGCCTGAAATGCCGCGCCTGCAAAAACTGGCAAAGGGAAATGTCAAATTACTGGGACACCAGCCCGACAACGTTGTCAC
>JAUXWR010000286.1 GCA_030680075.1 Legionella sp. | reverse complement strand
GTGCACGCCGCGCAAGTCGCGTACACGGAGTCGGGGAAATGGGAAGACGATCTGAGCAGGCTGAAGGAGACAGGTGACGGATTCATGGACGTTGTCCACACGCTCAGGGACGAGTACAGTGCGGACGTCGTGGTGCTGTTGAGGGATGACCCGGCGTTGACCTCCTGCGGGATCGCCTACATCGCGGCCACGGCAACCTCGGCGTTCGCGGTCGTGGCCTGGGACTGCGCAGTCAGCAATTTTTCTTTCGCCCACGAAATCGGGCATCTGCAAGGCGCGCGCCACGACCGGGTTGCCGATCCGGTCAACGGGCCGAACTACACCTACAATCACGGCCACGTCGATCTCACCCTCCGGAAGCGGACGATCATGGCGTATAACAGCGGGTGTGGAGCGACCTATCCCACCTACTGTGACAGGCTGGGGTACTGGTCAAACCCGGATGTCCCCTATCCCGGCAGCTTTAGGCCGACGGGGAGCGTCACCTACGAAAACAACGCAAAGGTGCTCAACAACACGGCGTACACGGTCGCAAACTTCCGGGGCGATGTCCAGTTGACGGTCCAGTCGACCTACCCGGCGACCGGGGTGCCGATCACGGCCAGCCCTGCTGACTACTTCGGTGCGAGCGACGGGACGACCCCGTTTACGCTCACCTACAACCAGAACACCTCGGTCACGCTGACCGCGCCGGCGATAAATTCGGATGGCTTCCCGCTGTCGAACTGGAGCGGTTGCACCTCCGCGAGCGGTACGAATTGTACCGTCATCCTGGGCGGCAACAGGACTGTCACGGCGAACTACGTGACGGATAACTACCTGCCGACACTGTACGCGATTTCGAACCGGACGATCAACGAGGACGCAGGCTTGCAGATGCTCTGGCTGAGCGGGATCTCCGCGGGTCCGGGCGAGTTGAGCCAGACGCCCGTGGTGACCGCATCCTCCTCCAACCCGGCGCTGATTCCGGACCCGACGGTGAATCACACGGGTGCCGACACGAACGGAAGCCTGAGTTTCGAGCCGGCGGAGAACGAGTCTGGCACGGCGACGATCACGGTGACGGTGACAGACGACGGGGATGCAACGTACGGTGACAACACCTTTGCGCGGAGCTTCGACGTGATCGTGAACGGGGTCAACGATGCGCCGAGTTTCGTCAAGGGGCTCGACCAGACGGTGCTCGAGGATGCCGGGG
>JAUXWR010000284.1 GCA_030680075.1 Legionella sp. | reverse complement strand
TTGATCGCCTGTTCGGGAACGATCAGCACCTGGAACTGCTGCTTGTTGATGGCAAGCGCCTGGCCGAAGCGGTCGAGGATGCGCCCGCGCGGCGGCGGGACCAATTGGATGTTGATGCGGTTGTCTTCCGCCAGCATGCGGTAGCGGTCCGCCTCGATCACCTGCAGGTAATACATGCGCCCGATCAGCGCCGCCGTGAGGACACCTTGCGCGCCGCCAAGGATCATAGCCCGGCGATTGAACATCTTCGTCCAATCCGAATCGCGCGTGATCATCATGGCTAGATTTGCCCCATCAGCTTGATCTGGGTTTTTGAGAGCAACCAGCCGACCAATGGATAGAGCGCAACCGTGATGAGAGTGCAGGCGAAGATGGGACCGAGCGGCGTGAAGCCGGCATCTTCGACCAGACCGTGCGCGATCCAGCGGATAAGCGCCGCGCCCGCGGCGATGAAGATGAAGGCGAACCAGGTGACGATGAAGGGTTTGGCGTTGAAGAACTTCTGCTGGCGCACGACGATCCACTGCGTGAGCAGGAACACGAGGGCCGTAGCGCCGACCGGCGTCGCGGTGAGCAGGTCCTCGAGCAGGCCGAAGCCGAACAGAGCCCCGTAGCCGAGCAGATCAGGCCGGTAGATCGACCAGAAATACACCGACATGAGGGCGAGCATCGGCATGACCGGCGCGAGGCCCGGCACGTTGGTGGGCGTCAGCGCGACCAGCATCAGCACGAGCGTCAGCGCCGCGGGCAACGCCCGGCGCGCCGACAGATCGAGGCTTTGCAGAAACGTCGGCTGCATCATGGCTGCTGCGCCGGCTGTTCGGTGAGGATGCCGGCGAGGCCGTAATCGGCCACGCGCACGTATTGGAGTTTGTCGCGGGCGACGAAGAGTTCGACGGCGACGTTGCCGTCTTCGACTTCGGCGACCTGGCCGATGGGGATGCCCGGCGGGAAGGCTTCGGCATCGCCCGAGGTAACAACTTTATCGCCCGGCGCGGCGGCGCTTTGGTTCAGGTACAGAAGTTTCGGCCGCGCGCCGTTGTCGCCGGCGAGAATGGCGCGGTTGCCCGCCTCGCCCACAAGCACAGGAATGCGGGAGTTGATATCGGTGATCAGCAATACGCGCGAGGACGCGTTGCCCGCCTGGGTGACGCGGCCGACGAGACCTTCGCCGGTCATGACCACTTGGCCCTTGGTCACGCCCGAGGAGGCGCCGGCGGTGATGATGACGGACTGCGCGAAGGCGCCGCCCACATCGCCCACCACGCGCGCCGAGACGAAATTAACGCCCGGTTCGGGCACGAGGGCGAGCAGGGAACGCAGGGATTTGTTTTCGGTTTCGAGGCGCTGGGCCAGCGCTTGCCACTGGAGCAGGCGGTCGTTGGCTTCGCGCAACTCGCCGTTCTGTTCACGGATCGAGGCCAGCTCGCGCACGTTGCCGATGACCTGCGCGATCATACTGGCCGGTTCGGACATCACGCGCAGGATCGGCGTGACGGCGTCGGTGACGGCCGCGCGCGCGCGCTCGACCAGAACCGTATCGGCTTTGCCGATGAGCATGAGGGCAAAGGTGACGCCAATAAGCGACAGGAATGCAAATCGCTGCAGCAGCGATTTGAGCGTTCCCAGACGGGAAATCTGTCCTGTCGTTCCCCGCACGTTCCTGGTGCCTGGTCCCTTGCCCCTTGTGCGTCGCGGCCTGAGCCCGGCCGCCGGGTGAATGCCTGTCGGTTAGTACATTGTCGTCAAAGCGTTGCGATGGATCTTCATTTCTTCGAGCACCTTGCCCGTGCCGAGCGCGACGCACGACAACGGATCGTCGGCGATCGACACCGGCAGTCCCGTGGCATGGCGCAGCACAAAATCGAGGTTGTGAAGCATGGCGCCGCCGCCCGTCAGAACAATGCCCTTGTCGACGATATCGGCCGCGAGTTCGGGCGCGGTATGTTCGAGGGCGACTTTTACCGCGTCGATGATGGCGGTGACCGGTTCGGCCAGGCTTTCAGCGATCTGGCGCTGGCTGATCACGATTTCCTTCGGCACGCCGTTCATCAGGTCGCGGCCCTTGATCTCCATGGTTTCGCCGTCGCCGGACTCAGGCGGGCAGGCGCAACCGATCTCTTTCTTGATGCGCTCGGCCGAGCTCTCGCCCACCAGCAGGTTATGGTGGCGGCGGATG
>JAUXWR010000354.1 GCA_030680075.1 Legionella sp. | reverse complement strand
TCTCCACCGCTACCTCGATTGGGACAGAATCAACGCCAAGGCTCACCAACAAGCGCAGACCGCCGCTCGCAACAATCTGATGCCCCGAACGATCCGCCCTCCCACGCAGGCCGTCCCTCCTCCTCCGCCAGCGCCCGAACCGGCTCAGCTCTAAAGAATTCTCCCCCTCCCTCGAAGAACGCCTACACTCTCCTCCAAGCGATGATCGCCCCTCCCAAGCTCAACGACATCCTCGCTCACACCCTCGATGCCGCCGCAAAGAACAACATCGGACAACAACTTCCAGCGCACGTCAAGCCCGTCGCGCGCATCGATCCGGTACGCCTCTTCACCCTCTCGAGCATCGGCGACGACCTCTCTATCGCCCGCACGGCCTGGGACGACTACATCTTGCGCCCCAACCTCTACGAACAAGCCCTTCCTCAAGGCATCCTCTCCGCTCGTGACGTCCCCGTTGCGTCGATCGCACCTGCCCACTCCGAAACACTCCTCTCGGCGGGTGTCTTCGAACCCATCCCTCACTCCGAAGTTCGCGGATACGTCATGACCTTCTTCGTCCTCGAAACCCTCAAGAACCGCGTCCGCATCATCCAACACACCAAATCAATCAACGAGCTTATGGAAGATGCTTGCGATGTCAGCTTTACCAGCCTCTCCGATCGCCGCCTTCTCGTCTGGTACTCCGACTACGCCGCAACTCTTGATTTCGCCTCCTACTACCACCAGTTCGAGCTCGACCCCTCCGTCCGTCCGTTCTTCTGCGCGCGCCTTCCCATGCCTGACGGCACTCACCGCCTCTGCCGTCTCCGTGTCGGCGCCACGGGACAGAAGCACATGGTCCACACCGCCGTTGCGACCACGAACCTCCTCCTCTCCTTCCCGAAACTCTCCGCCGTCTCCGATACGCAAATCGACAACATCTACTTCGGCGGCACCCGCGAGGCCCTCCTCTCCGACCTCACCAACTTCGTGCTCAAGCGCTGTCACCACTCCGGCGTCACCATCAACGACCTCCCGGCCGATCTCTCCACGATCTCTCCAGAGATTCTCGCCGCCCTCATCACCCAGAAGATCGATTGGGTCGGTCTCTCCCTCGACCTCGCCGCCAAGACGGTCTGCTGCACCAAGAAGTTCACCGACAAGCTCAAACTATCTTGGTACTACCGTTCCGAATGGTCTTGGCAAGGCTTCGCCTGTCACATCGGCTTGCTGT
>JAUXWR010000274.1 GCA_030680075.1 Legionella sp. | reverse complement strand
TTGGCTTTCGGGGCCCTGCTCCTGAAACTGGCGACGATCGGCGTCGGCGTTGTCCTGATCGAGACCGGGCTGGCCAAGATGCGCATCTTCCGCCTGACCGAGTTCCTCGGGACGGCCTTCCTGATGGCGACCCTGGGCATGCTCTCTTTCTTCATCCTGGAGTGATCGTGAATCTGGAACTGGCGGCCCGGATCAACAGCTTCCTCGCGGCGCTCGTGCTGCTGACCGCCTTCGCGATGCTCGCGCAGCGGCGGATGAACGGCCTGATCCACCTCTTCGCCTGGCAGGGGCTGCTGCTCTCGATCAACGCGGCGATCGTCGGTTACGTCGCCGCGCGCCACCATCTCTACATCTCCTCGGTGCTGACGCTCGGTCTCAAGGTCGTGCTGCTGCCCTACATCCTCCAGGCTCTGATTCGGCGCCTCAAGATCCACAAGGAGATCGAGGTCGTCGTGAACATCCCGATGACGATGATGATCGGCCTCGGCCTCGTGGTCTTCTCCTATCACCTGACCGCGCCGATCATGGAGCTTTCGACGCTGGTCACCCGCTCGACGCTGGCTGTCGCCCTGGCCACCGTTCTGCTCGGCCTGCTGATGATGATCACCCGCCGGCACGCGGTGACCCAGATCATCGGGTTTCTCGCCTTGGAAAACGGCCTGTTCTTCGCGGCCACCAGCGCCACCTACGGCATGCCCCTGGTGGTCGAACTTGGCGTAGCCCTCGATCTGTTGATTGCGGCCTTCATTTTTGGCATCTTCTTCTTCCACATCCACGCGACGTTCGAGAGCCTGGACATCGAGCAGATGGCGAACCTCAAGGAAGGCGAATGATGCCGGACGCGCCGCTGCTGCTACTGCTGCTGATCCCGCTCGGCGCCGCGTTGGTGCTGGGCCTCCTCGGCGCGCGCAGATTCGCGCCCGAAATCAACATTGTCAGTTCCGCGGCGACATTCGCGGCAGGGCTGGGGCTGGCGCTTCAGGTCTCCGAGCAGGGACCGTTCATGGCGGGGGGGAAGTTCTTTTTTGTCGACGCCTTGAACATCTACCTCGCGGTGCTCACCGCCTTTGTCTCGATGACGACGGCGATCTTCAGCCGGCGCTACATGCGACGGGAGCGCGAGCACGGCCGTGTCGGCCACCTCGGGATGCGTTTTTATCACTCGATGTTCCAGCT
>JAUXWR010000270.1 GCA_030680075.1 Legionella sp. | reverse complement strand
CATCCGTACCAGAGCTATCCAAATATCCGGCTAATTGTGCAATAAATGGACCGATATAGTGCTGGATAACATTTGCCCCAAAATCTTCTTTACTGTCAAAATAATTATAAAAAGAACCCTTGGGAACGTTCACTGCATCGAGAATTTCCTGCAATCCCGTACCGTGATAACCTTGCCCCATAAACAATGCAACACCCTCATTTAGCAAGCTCTCTCGATTAAATTCTTTTTTATTTGATTTTGACATCATCCAATAATACGACCGGTTGTCTTAAATGTCAATTAACTAAGACACGCCCGATAGCTTCTTAGCGGAATTTTGCTGATGCAAGAGGATGAATATTTGATGTAAAATCATATACAATTAAACAAACTTGGTAAGCAACTTGAGAATAATCCCCCCAAATTCCTCGGCATTGCCAACAATTTTATTAATTTTCTCGTTTTGATCACCCGAACGCCTAACAATTTCCATCAGCTCCGCAAGCTTCTTGACTTCAGCCGGATATGGGAAAAGACTTTCAATTTCCTCATCCGACAATCGAGTAATTGCTGAAATCTTTCCAGCAAGCTTACTATCCGTTCTATCCCCTGCTCCATCAATAGCTTGATCCAATTCTTGCTGAAATTTGCCCCAGTCGATTGTCATTATCACCCCTCATTTACGTAGCTTATCAAGAATACTCTTGATCTTTTCACGGTATCTCTCCGTATCTTGCACACGATCTTCGATACTACGCGCAGCAACAACCAGTTCGGATACCGCTTGATCAGTTTGGTTGACAAATTTATCGATATCCGTATTTGTCATTCCGATCATATCGAGATAACGCTTTCTGTTCTCTTCTATTTTTGATGCGGATTGCAAGAAAGCAGTTAATGAATTATTAATTGCTCTTGCCTGGTCATACTCTGCTTTAAGCTTGCTTCTTATCTCCGCTTCAAGTTCATCCAGCGGTTGAATCAGCTCGACACGCTTCTGATTAATCTTCACTTGGAGTTTAGGTCCAGCCAGCGCAATAAAGTTTAAACGATCTTTCGCATCTTGTGATTGGACGACCTGCTTCCACATTGCATCGACTTTGGGGTCACTGAAAAACTCTTGGGCAAATATCGGTATCCATACTTCTTGTAAAAAATCATCTACGCGCAATCTTTTGTCACGAAAAAACTCCTGCAGAAGCCTAACATGCGCTGTCTCCAGAGAGGAAATTCGTGTACCCAGCTGCGCTGAAAGCTCCGGAGCCTCAGGTGGTATTGATGCACAACCCGTGAATGACATCACTACAAAAATTATCGAAAATATTTTCTGTTTCATGAACACCTCAAAGATGAAAGGGATTTAAACCTCGGTTAACATTTTGAAACAAAATATTACCTTACTGCAAGAAACTTTTATTCCTTCAGATCCGTAGACACTAATTGTATGCAAATCCGGTCAGCTGTTATCGTATCTGAGTCAATAAAATTAGGCCTATTGATTTATAATCTCTCTCAAATACTATTTAAACTATTATCTTTCTAAGGATATTGAATGGTTCATCTACCGAAGCCAATTAGATTCTCTCTATTCGTTATAATATTAC
>JAUXWR010000269.1 GCA_030680075.1 Legionella sp. | reverse complement strand
AGCTGGCCTCTTGACACCGAGATGGGATCTCGACTGCGTGCAATGAACTCGGCGGCGTTGGCTTCCTCGGTCCATCTCGTCTGCCGCCCGCGCGAGAATCCCGACGGCTCGGTGCGCACGGACGAAATCGGCGATTGGCGCGACGTGTTGCAGGAGTTGCCACGCCGTATCCACGATTGGATGCCCCGCCTGGCTCAGGAAGGCGTTGTCGGGGCGGATGCGATCTTCTCCTGCCTCGGCCCGGCCCTGGAGATTTTTTCGCGGTATTCCCGCGTCGAGAAGCCCAACGGTGATCAGGTCATGTTGAAGGAGTATCTCGAAAACGTGTGGGCGGCTGTTTCCAGAGAGGCCATCTCGATGATCTTTGCGGGAGCGGACACCACGGGTTTCGAGGAAGACGCCCGCCTGACGGCCATGTGGCTATGGACGCTGTCTCCGGGACTGTCCAACGGTGAGAGCGCGACAGCGAATGAGCCGGAGGATGCCGAAGAAGACTCTGACGAAAAACCTGCTCAAGCCGCAAGACTCGCCGGGTTCACACTCGAATACGATGCTGCTCGTAAGATCGCGCAAGGATTGGGTGCGCACTTGGAACTTCTGACGAATCTGGTCGAAGTCAAAGGCGATACGGCCCGCTTGCTGCCCGTTGCCGAACGTACCAAGGCACTGTTCGGTAAAGAGGGCACCGAATCACCAACGGCGAAACGGAAGAAGTCCGCGCAGCTCTCGCTGCCGGGATTGCTGGAAGAACTGGAGCAGGAAGAGAGCGGCTGGACCCTCCAGAACGCCGCGAAGCCCGGCACAACTACGTTGGATCGCCTGCACCAGGCGATGATTCTATTCGCTGCGGGCCGCGGCGAGGGTCTGCGCCGTTTCCTGGTTGATGACGGGGTGGGAAAGGACCAGAAGTTTTGGAGCCTCGCCCAATCGCTCTGTGCGCTGTATCCGAGCGGCACGGAGGAGCGCCGTTGGTCGGAAGGCGTGCTCGCACGTAAGAAGGGACTCGGACTCTGATGCAATACGTCGTTTATTGCGATGAGAGCCGGCACGACGGTGGTTGTGGTGCGCCCTTCATGGCGATTGGCAGCTTGTGGACACCTCGCGAACACAAATTGCAGCTGACCAAAGCCACAAGATCT
>JAUXWR010000268.1 GCA_030680075.1 Legionella sp. | reverse complement strand
CCATCTTGTACATAAATCATCAATTTGCAGTTGAATTGGATGTCCAGTTAAAACAGTAAAACGGTTGGCCATTGTGAAAGTGTATGAGTGCAACGATCTATACTGTCACTTTATTTTACGTTTGCCCTTACTTGCTACTTGTACAGCCCTTGGTGTGGGCTCAAGAGAAAAAGAAGAAAAAGAACTGGTCTGTGTTTTACCAAGACCAAAGGGATGCTTTTCTCTTGCTTTATTGCGAAATTACAACGTTCAAAATTACGCGATGTTACAACAATATTTCTATAACGAACATGTTGAAGGGTACTAGCTTCGGGTAATATTGCCGATAACGGAATAAAACAACTATTTTTGATAGTGTTGTTAGCCGATTTGTTGGTTTACAGTGCGTGATTGCAGGGGTATAAAATGTAGAAAGAAAACAATGGGTAAAGGCGTCTTGCTACGTTGTAGGTGTTTCTACGTTTACTTACCGGCGTACTAGCTTCATTATTCTATTAAATGTCTTCAAATTCACCTCCCCCGAATTCAAATCCTCTCAGTGTAACAAATTCCACTACCTCCTCCCTTACGAGTACGACTACGTCTACCTCTTCTGGCCTAGGGTCCCTACCTACCCTCAGCCTTCTAAACACAGGGCTCCCACCTATCCCCAACCTCGTTGGGAACCAGGTTGGCCCTGACCTTGTCGCGTTTTCCGCAAACGTCAACGACCGTTTTGACGAATTAGTCAGACTTGTCGACTCCAAATTCCGCCGACTCACATGCTGCCGCTGATATTGAACTTGCTAAATCAGTGGAGCAACGACGTGAATTAACCCACGAACTACAAGAAGCTCGTGACGAGATTGTGCTGCTGCGCGACCAACTTACTGTTGCCAACCATCGCATTACCGACCTCTCCGAAGAGCTCGGGGCCTTTAGGGCCGAAGCAGCCAACAATGCATCCCTCCCGCCAGGAGTCAGCGAATACATCCAATCAATTTCCTCCTCCGCTCCGCGCAGCATCGCAGAGCTCAAATCTAC
>JAUXWR010000267.1 GCA_030680075.1 Legionella sp. | reverse complement strand
GGAACTTGTGGCGCTTACAGACGGGTTTACCGATCTGGACGGCTGTTTGAAAACAACCACAAAGGATGTCCTTGCGCCGGGAGATACCTTCAACCTGAGTGCGCCGGCATTTGTTTACAACCCATCCGGGAACAACCTCCGTGTATTCATCACATTATGTACCAATACAGCCCAAAAAGGCGGGTGCGTGACGAACAAGATCAACTTCAAGCCGTAGGCAGGATCCAGCGGGCAGGCGGCGAGCCTGTCCGCTTTTTTATTGACAACAACGTCCATGCCTTATAATCATCCATGTCTTAAATCAAAAACGGGAAAACATAATTCAACATGGCTGTCACCATTCTCCTCTTCATCCTGGGATTAATTGTCCTCGTTGCCGGCGCGGAACTGCTTGTGCGCGGATCGTCGCGTCTCGCTGCGGCGTTTGGCGTATCTCCTCTTGTCATCGGTCTGACCATCGTTGCGCTTGGCACTGCCTCGCCGGAGATCGCTGTCTCGCTCCAAGCCGCCACCAGCGGACAGGGCGACATCACCATTGGAAATGTGATCGGCTCGAACATTTTCAACATACTGGTCGTACTCGGCATCAGCGCGGTCATCGCGCCCATCCTGATCGCGGAACAGCTCATCCGCCTCGATGTGCCGATCATGATCGGCATCTCCGTGCTGGCATACTTCCTTATGCTCGATGGGAGTCTGGGTTTTACGGATGGCGCGATCCTTTTTGTTGGCGTGGTTGCTTATGTAATTTTTTCACTGCGCCAGAGCGGGAAAGAAAGCGATGAAGTCAAACAGGAATATGCGCAGGAATTTGCGAAGAAGGAGCCGTCCACGCTTCCAAATATCCTGCGGTATATGGTCTTTGTCGTCGCGGGGCTGGGACTGCTCGTATTGGGCGCGCGCTGGCTGGTGGATTCCGCATCCTCGATCGCGGAGGCGTTGGGCGTGAGCCAGCTGATCATCGGCTTGACGATTGTGGCAATCGGCACATCCCTGCCCGAAGTTGCCACGTCCCTTGTTGCCGCGCTCAAGGGCGAAAGCGACATTGCCGTGGGCAATGCAGTGGGGAGCAATATCTTCAATTTACTTGGCGTGCTGGGAGTCGCAGGACTGGTCGCGCCCGATGGCATCCATATCACAGGGCAGGTCTTGCGGTTTGATTTTCTTGTGATGCTCTTCGTCGCATTGATCAGCCTGCCCATATTCTATATTGACAGCAAAATTTCGCGCTTCGAAGGTGGCGTGCTTTTTTCATATTATGTGGTTTATACGATCTATCTCATCCTGGATTCCATGAAAAGCACGGTGCTCCCTGCGTATACCATGTTCTTATATGTTTACGTTGCGCTGACATTGGGTGTGATCCTGATAAGCGCAATACGTTTCCTTTTGGTGAGAAAACGTCCCAC
>JAUXWR010000261.1 GCA_030680075.1 Legionella sp. | reverse complement strand
GTGGGAGAAGACGCGTCAGAGGGCGGCGGAGTGAGAATTGATCAACTTCATGTCACGCAGCCGCACGTGGAAGTGCGTCTGCAATCGCCGCGACAACACCTAACATCAAAGCAAGTAGACTCCGGTAGCTTAGCCAAACGACAAACGGCCAGTCACCCACGACGTATTGTGGAGATTCGTAACTAATTCCGAAAAAAATAGCCAACACGACACAGAGAACAGTAATTATTATTGCGAAGCCACGCCTCAAACACAAAGCGAAGGAAACGACCCCAAGTAGCACTAAGAATATTATCCAGCTTTTGTTGTTCTCCAGCCACCCCTGGTGATAAAAACGCAACGATCTCGGCAAACCCTCTGCATCGGCGAGATAGTTCACAGCAATGGCTAAGGTCGCCCCGGCGCCATAGGCCCACTTTTCGCTAACGAACTTTACGATCGCCTTCGTTGCTTCTAAAATATCAACCATCGCTAGCTTTATTTTTTTCCAAGCGTCTTACATTCGGCTATCTGAAAATCGAATGGCACTGGCGCAAACGACGTAATCATCACGCATTCTCGCGTATCGCCGTAATAGAAGAGCACCGGCGCGCGCATTCGATACGCAACATGAAGGTCTTTCGCCGAAAATTCTGAAATGAAACTCCATTCGCCCTTATTTGGAGTGCTAATGCTCTTAAACGATTGGTACCTGGAAAAAAATGCCTTCGTCAAGGACATCAAATCAGATTCATCTTTCAAAGCAGCTACTGAATTTAGTGCGGGCATTACAAATTGCGCCTCCCTAAAGGTCGCTCCCTGAGCAACAACGGAAGTTCGGAATCGTATCTTGCCACTTCGTTGTTCCGCCACCGAAACCACATCGAGTCGAAATCCATCCCCTGTATAGCTGTCAACGATCGGCCGCGTTTGTTCTCCATCCTTTTGAAACGAATAAAAACCAATTGGGTTGGCCGACAAAATATTTTGGGAAACAAGCCCGCCAAGCCTCTGGTCAATATTTGCAAGTGCGGCGACTGCAAATTGCGGCATTGACTGCTCATTACTCGACCTCTTGTCCCCTGATGCTCTGTCCGCATACGCTCTCGTTATCGCCTCGCTGTTATTCAGCGCGTTCACACGGCTATTGATATCAATCGGATTATCCAAGACATCTTGAAAGCGCCTTCGGGAACGACGCTCATTTGGTCCGAGTGGATCAACCTCTATGCCGGCAAGCGGCCAAGAAAAGCTACGCAATTTATCATTGTCGAGATTCTGGACTTCATACCGAAAACATTGCTCGGCGCGAGACTGACCGCTGGCGTCAGTGTCTGAATAGGTCTTTATGTGGTACTTCTTCGACAGCGACCGTTCGTCGAATTCTATCGGTCTCACAATGACTTTTGGAGGATCATCAGGGAGAAAAGCGTCCCCTCTTGATGGATCTCCGACTATGCAAGCGCGAGGAAGCGCAGCCCCAATTTGGGTGCTAAGCA
>JAUXWR010000260.1 GCA_030680075.1 Legionella sp. | reverse complement strand
CGGCAGCCGCGTGTCGGCCGCCGCCGGTGAGCCCGCAGGAAGGATCGGGAACATCTCACTCCCCTTCACGGTCGGCCGCCGGCAGGCGGTAGACGAGGTGCTCGAGTTCGCGGGACCGCGATCGCTCGCGGGTCAGCTCCTCGCGCAGCACTCGTCCAGAGGCCTTGAGGACCGTCACCGTCATCGCCAGGGCCGACGCTTCGAGCCCGACGAGCGGGTTCGCCGGGTCGGCGACCCGGAGATGCGGTGCCAGCAGGCTCCCGAGATCGGTCGACTGGGCGACCGGCAGTCCCCGGATGGTGTCAGGCAGCGAAGTCATCTTCCTCACCTCCATCGACCATCGGGTCCGGCGTCCGGACATCGGTCTCGGGCGCGTCCTCGGGGATTGGCGTGACCGCCGGCAGGTCCGTCGGGGCCACGCCGCCCATCTGGGCCACAACCTGGCGGAGGGTCCGCCAGTAGGGGTCGTAGGCCATCGAGAGGGCCGCGAGCGGATCCCGTCGCGAACGAGCCGCCCAGGCCCGTAAGCCACCAGCAACCGACAGCGGATGGCGTCGCAGGTCCTGGTTGAAGCGACTCGCCCAGAACGCACCGATCAGCGCGTCCACGCGTTCGCCGACGGTGGCGCCGCTGACCCTGACCGACCCCAGACAGACGATCCCATCGTCGTCCGTGTTCGGCAGGGTCGAGCAGCACAGCCCATCGTCGATCGAGCGCAGGGACGCCGACCGGAAGTAGGTTGCGAGGCCCTCGATCTGCTCACCGTAGGTCGAGACGACGAACACGACGTACGGCAGGGCGATCCGATGTGAGGTCGGCTCGCCGTCCGATCGCCGGCTCGCGTGGTACTCGATCGTCCGCCGCATCGGGGCCTGCTCGGTGACGAAGACCGTTCGGCCCGTCGAGCCTGCTCGGAACCAGAAGCGGCAGCCGGTAGGCAGCCTTGGACTCAGTTGAACCTGATTGGTGGTGAGCTCGGCCAGGAGGTCCGGGAGCGCGACCTCACGGTCGATGACCTCGCTGATCAAGCTCACCAGATCGCCTTCGATGCGCAGATACGTGCGCGACTGCATGGGGAATGAGCTCCTTTCTCAGCATTCGGTGGCCCCTGGGGCCCCGAGCCCGGCACGCCGCTTGGGCGTCGCCGGACCCAGGGTCCCTTGAGGGTGTGGCCGAAGCCGACGGGTCAGGCCGCGTGGCCTTTCACGCCGGCTGCCTTCTGGAATTCGATCTCGTCGCCCGGGCGCACGACGTACTCGTCGTCGGTCCGGGATCCGTTGACCGTGATGACCGCGTCGCGCGGGATGTTGAAGACCTGTTCGAGGGCCTTCCAGATCCCGCGGACCGTCTTGCCGGCCAGGTCGAGTTCGAGCTCGTTGACGCCGTAGACGACCCTCGTCGTCTCGGCGGCTTGCATCGTCTGCACGGTGAAACCTCCAGGTGGAACGAACGCCGCTTGAGAAGCGGACCGGGGCAGACGAGCGCAGGCGCGGCACGCTGCACTCGGATGCGATCGGCGAGGATCGGCCCGGTCCAGCGCGGTTGACTCGACCTTGAGAGGTCGAGCGCCGGCGGGCGCGCAGGCCGCCGGCTCGAGTGCCAAACCCCTCCGGGGCATCACCTCCATTCCGGCGCGGATGTCGTCCGCCACAGGTGAGTGGAAGGGAGTCCCGACCGGGCAGGCTCGAGCCGTCGACGAGCAACGTCACAACGAACCGAAACCGGTCGTGCCGCCCTCTGGGTGAGGGGCAGGCCACGACCGAGATCTCGGATCGTCGAGGAGCATTCCTCGCAACGACCGACCCCCGGTCGGACTCCGCCCACGCCCTGGTGGCGGGCACGCCTCGCGCGATCGCACGCATCGAAGAGCGCGCGATTGGCAGCGCTATGTGGTTGGTAAGGTGCTTCAGTCGCCGCGGATCCCAGAGGATCCCGACGCC
>JAUXWR010000255.1 GCA_030680075.1 Legionella sp. | reverse complement strand
CGTGGCTGCATCGGCAGAAACAGCGGCAAAAGTCAGCATGCACGCGCCTCCGGACCGGTATGCCCCCGTTGTGCCGGGAAGTCACCTCGGCGCCGGCGCAAGTTGTGCTATGGACCAGCCATGGCGTCCCAGCATCACGATGAAACGGACGGCGTCGTCTTCTCCCATCCGACCGAAGAGCCGGAAGAGCTGGACGCCGACGAGCCGCGGACGCCAGGCTGGATGCCGCTCCTCGGAGGAGTGCTGTTCTTGGGAGCCGCGATCTTCTTCGTCGCTACCCAACCGCCCGGCAAGACCACCGAAGAGCTGCAGCGAGCAGCCCAGGCCGCCGCGGAAGAGGCGAAAGCCAAGGCCGCCCCGCCGGCTCCACCCGATCCGACTCCGGTGCCGGACCAGGTTGCAGCGGCCGCTCAGCCGCGTAACGGCGGTTGAGGCAGCTGAGCCCGCCGGTCGGCGGGCACGACGAGCGAAGCGAGGGAGCGGTCCATCCGGCGCGCAGCGGCGCGAGCTCGCGCTGGTCAAAAAGCCCTCGCCTTTGTCCACGCCTCATGCAATATGCCGCGTCCCTTCCCGGGGTCGTAGCTCAGCTGGGAGAGCGCCTGGATGGCATCCAGGAGGTCTGGGGTTCGATCCCCCACGGCTCCACCAATGCAATGAATTCGAACCGACCTCCGCGACTTGCAGGAGGTTGAGGCTCTCGAATTTGCACCGGACCCGGAAGTAGGGCCGGCCGACTTCCGGCTTCTCCGGCGTCAGGGTCACCGGGCCGGTGAGCCGGCGGAGCGCCAGGGCCGAGCCTTCGGTCCGCTGACCCAGGAGGTCGTTCAGCTTCCCGATCCGGTCGGCGATCCAGGCCTTCGGCGGCGGGGTGAACACATGCTCGCTCGCGGTTTGCATGCTGGCGATGTCCGCGGTGAGGGTCTTCACCTGCTCCTCGGACTGCGCCAGGGCGTCGGCCAGAGCCCCCGTGGCCCGCCCGCTCGCGACGAACTCGACGAAGTTGTGCACGCGCGATTCAGCCCGATTCAGCTCGATCCGCTTGAGCCGGAGCTCCTCGGGCACGTGCGAGAACTGCTCCTTCACCTTCTTGGCGGTCCGGTCGTAGACCAGCGCCAGCACGTCGGTCTTCAGCACTTCCTGGTTCAACGCGGCGAGGAACTTCTCCTCGAGTCGCTTGCGCGCGATGAGCACCCGGTTTTCGCAAGACCGGCGGGAGGCGTTCAGGCAGCCGTAGTAGCCGCTGCCCTTCCCGCTCACGAGAGCGATGGCGCCGCCGCACGCGCCGCACTTCAGCGCGCCAGAAAGCAGGTGCGTCGGATGAGAGTCGACGTAGCTCTTGCGCTTGCCTTCGAATCCTTTCTTGCCCTTCTTGCGCGGGAACACGCGTTCGATCTCACGCCAGCGCGCCTGTGCGGCGCTCCACTCCTCGTCCGAGATGATCCGGATGTCCGGGCGCTCTTGAACGATCCACTCCTCTTGCGGGCGCTCGACCTGCTTCATCTTGCCCGAGAGCGGGTCCTTGACCGTCGTGGTCTTGTTCCAGATGAACCGCCCGACGTATTTCTCGTTCTTCAAGATGCGCGCCACCGTCGAGAGGGTCCAGCCGCCCCTGAGCCGCACCTTGGTCGGGACGCGCTCCTCGTTCAGAGCCTTGGCGATCTTGGTCACGGCGTGGCCGGCGATAAACTCGCGAAACATCCGTTGAACGACGCGCGCCTCCTCCGGAATGACCACGAGCTTGAAGCCGACCGCCCGGAGCCGGCCCTTCTTGTCGAGCTTCGATTCCCCTTCGGGCACGCTGCGGTAGCCGTATCCACGGCTGCCCACAGAGAAGCCGCGGAGCACCTGCCCCGTCTGCCCGCGGTGGGTCTTCTTCTTGAGGTCCGTCAGGTAGAGCTCGTTGATGATGCCGCGGAACTGGTAGGCGACCTTGGCGTGCTCCTCGCGCATGTCGAGGCCGTCGCTGACCGAGATCAAGCTGACGCCCCAGTACTGGAACAGACAGAGCAGCGTGTTGAAGTGCTGGTTGTCGCGCGACAAGCGCGACGAGTCGTCCACCAGGACCGCGTCGAACTGCTTGTCCTCGGCGGCGCGCTTCAGCGCCTCGAGGCCCGG
>JAUXWR010000249.1 GCA_030680075.1 Legionella sp. | reverse complement strand
CTGATCCTCAACTGGGAATTGATCGGTTCATACTTCGCGTGATTACAATAAAGGCTCCCCGTCAAACCCGGAGAGCCTTTTCATTGGGAAGGGAAAATCATTCTTCAAACAAATCAACCGCAGCTTGCAGGGTCTCATAGTTCGGGATATTCTGCAAAAACCCGGTCATCCCCAGCACATGATAGACCTGCGGAGGCGCATTGCACAACTTGATCCGCCCAACCCCGGGATTCTCGTCAGCAGGCATAAATATTTTATAAGCTTTTTGCATGGCACGCATCCCGAGCCGCCGTAAGCAATATTTCTTCGCCTTGCGCATCCAGCCAGCCGCTCAAATGAAATACAGTGACCGACACCTTCCCCTGCACCTGTTCCCTGACAATCTTTAAGGTAATGTCCATGGCTCCTCCAGTGTTTGACGAATTATATGTCCAATTGATTAGAATGAGAACGTTTCGCCTCGCCCGTAACGGATGCTTGATCCGCGCCGATATAGTGTGACATCCCCCGCGCCATGCACCCGCCACCCGTCAGCCGCGTCATTTATCATGGCAGTGGATCCATCCACACCGAGCAGGATTGCATTGGGCAACGTCTGCGCAAGTTGATTCGCCCATGTTTTTCCAAAATTATCGTGGTGAGGCAGGACGCAGGCATTGGGAATTAAATTCAAGCCGCACAATAATTTCTTTTCATAGGGATCATAATAATGTTCACACAATACCATCGCCCCGGCACTGCTGCCCGCAATCACCCCTCCATCGTGATATACATCCAACGCCGCCTGCCAGCAGGCGCTGCCTGCAAGGGACTCAGCCAAGTGGTGGGGAAAGCCTCCGAGTAAATAGATCAGGCGCGAGGTCCGAATGGAGGCGGCGAGGAAGTCGTCATTTGCAGTCTCCGGGTCGATCACATCCACCGTGAAGACATTTTTTGCGCCAAGTTTTTTGAACCAGCGCAGGCCATTATTCCCCGCCCGTTGATGATTGCGGTCCGGCGCGGCGGCTGCGGGGATGATGCAGACCGGCGCATCGAACCCGCCTGCCAGTTCAATCGCGCGCAGATCCGGCGCAGACATTCGCCCGCCAAACTCCGCGCCGCCTGCCAGTAAAAGATGACCCATTATTGCGGAGGGAATGAATCAAGCGCTGCCTGCATGGTTGGGAAGATGCAAATGCTTTGTAAAAAGCCCGCAATGCTCAACACATAATGGACTTGCGGGGATGGCTGTGCCAGCACAAAATACGGCGACTTAAAGGTTTCGTCCGCATGTTCAACATGCCAGGCTTGTATTTCCTCGTTCGGTGTGAACATTTTATAAATGGTGTGCAGGGCGCGCAGACCCGCACTTGTCACCATATCCACGCCCTTCAGGTCGATCACCAAAAACCGCCCGCCGGAGTCCATCACCTCGCGTGCACGCTCAACGGCAAGAGTTTCTGTCTGCCCATCCAGGCTGCCTTCAAAATGCAGGATG
>JAUXWR010000248.1 GCA_030680075.1 Legionella sp. | reverse complement strand
TTGCCGGCGGCACAGCCGATCACGGCCGGCAGGCCGTCATCGTCCAGGAGGGCGCGCACCACCTCGGCCAGCTGCGGCGCGCGCGCGTCCAGCACGTGGCGGTACATGCCGGCCAGTCCCGCGTGCGGGGTCGGATCGTCGGCGAGCAGCGGGATGCTCGTGTACCGCACGTCCGGCGAGCCGGCGAACGTGTTGGGTGAGATGACCAGCTCCTCTGGCCAGCGAAGGTCGATGACCTGGCGGAGCCCGAGGTCCACGAGCGCATCGTGCGTCCGGTCCGGCAGCCGCGTGAGCTCGTCCGAGCGCAGCAGCGTCCGCCAGCGCATGTGCCGGCCGCCGGCGGCCGGATAGCCGCCCACGTCGCGGACGTTGCGGGTGCCGTCGAGTGGAATGTGGCGGGCGGGGAGGGCGAGGTCGGTCATCCCTCCAAGGGTATCCCGGCCGGCGCTTGTGCCGGATGGCACAGCCCCCACCTTGGGCGCACCCTGGCCGCGGGGTGGTACTAGCCCATCTGGTGGATCGACGACCGGTCGCTCACGGGCGTACGGTTCGCCAGAAACGGACCGCCAACATTCGGACCACCTCGGGCGGCGCGTCTTCCCTCCGGCGGGATGCCGGGCGGCGGCGGAGCCCGGAACCTTGTCCTTCCAGGCGGTCCGTTCTCGATTCCGGCGTCAGGCCGCGTTTCGGCTGGCCCAGGCCTGATCCCGGATCCGAATCAGCGAGGGGGATCGCCCTCGAACGCCCGCTTCGCCCCGGCGGCCATGCCACGCACGCCCCAGGCGACGGGCACGGCCACGAGGGTCTCATGCAGCCAGCCGAACGGGCCCCAAAGGCCAGACCGCAGCTCCGCGGCGTGGTGGACGAGCGTCCCGGTGCCGCGGGCCTCGAACCGGAGCACCAGGCGGACCACCACGCCGCCCGTGCGTGCCTCGTGGACCTGCAGCGTCTGCCGCCGGTACTCGATGATCTCCCACTGCTGAGCGCTGGGCAGCCCGGCGAACCGGCCTTGCTCCCGGTAGACCGTGCCCACCCGGGACGGCCCGGAGACATACACGATCTCCCGCACGAACGGCAACCACCGGGGCAGCCCCGCGATGTCGTCGTACAGCCGCCACACCTCGTCGCGCGAGGCGCCGACGAGCGCCTCGGCCTCCACGGTTCGCATCGCGACCAGTATCCCGTATCCCGCGCCCGGGCCCCGCTGCAAACCCGCCGCGCCGCGCCGTCGGCCGCGGACCCCGAACTGCAACCCAACGTTGACTCCCGGGGTGCGTGTCTCACCCGCCGCCGCAACCTACGCTCGCGGACCCACCAGAGGGAGACGTCCGCGTTGCCCGAGCCGCGCACCCTGTACGAGCCGTCCACCGAGCACGACGCCTGTGGCTTCGGGTTCGTGTGCGATATCGCCGGGCGCTCGTCGCATGGCATCGTCCAGGACGTTCTCACGGTGCTGGTCAACCTGGAGCACCGCGGGGCCAGCGGCTCCGAGCGCAACACGGGAGACGGTGCCGGCATCCTGACCGGGATCCCCCACGCGTTTCTGCGCGCCGCGGCCCGCGAATCGGGTCTGGACCTCGCCGCCGGCGGCGGGTTCGGCGTGGCGATGGTCTTCCTGCCGCGCGACGCCGCCAGCCGCGCCGCCACCGTGGCCTTCGTCGAGCAGACCCTCGCGGACGAAGGCCTGGCCCTCCTCGGCTGGCGCGATGTCCCCACGGACCCGATCGGCCTCGGCGAGTCGGCCGCGGCCAGCCGTCCGGTCATCCGCCAGGCGTTCATCGCCCGGCCAGCGGGCCTGGGCGCGGGCGAGGCCGAGGACCTCGACTTCGAGCGCCGCCTGTACGTCGCCCGCCGGCTGATCGAGAAGGCCGTCCAGCGCAGCGCCCACCCCGGCCGTGGCGAGTTCTACGTCCCGTCCATGAGCTGCCGGACCATCGTGTACAAGGGCATGCTCAACGCGTCCCAGCTGCTGACGTTCTACCCGGACCTCCTCGACGCCCGCTACGAGAGCGCCGTCGCCCTCGTCCACTCGCGGTTCTCGACCAATACCTTTCCGTCCTGGGCGCGCGCCCACCCGTACCGCTACATCAGCCACAACGGCGAGATCAACACGCTTCGCGGCAACGTCAACTGGATGTTCGCCCGCCAGTCCAGCCTCCGCTCCGAGGTCTTCGGCAAGGACCTGCGCAAGGTACTGCCGGCGGTGGACGTGGACGGCTCCGACACGGCCATCTTCGACAACGTCCTGGAGCTGCTCCACCTCTCGGGCCGCTCGCTCGCCCACGTGATGGCGATGATGGTCCCGGAACCCTGGAGCCGGGACGACTCGATGTCGCCCGCGCGCAAGGCCTTCTACCAGTACCACTCCTGCCT
>JAUXWR010000349.1 GCA_030680075.1 Legionella sp. | reverse complement strand
TAAGCATCACCGCCGAAACAGCGCCGGTATAGGCGCCGTTGCCGTACTGGCATAAGTCCTGGCCACCCAAACCCGTCTTCGAGTTACGAAGCAAGGCCCGCACCTGCGACAAATACACATACGGCGGACAAACAACGCTTTCAAGGTTGGAAATTTCTGCCAAGGCCGGCACCAGAATCTGCAACAAGGCCTCGTTGGAGGCCAGATTGCCATTCATTTTCCAGTTACCTGCAACGAACTTGACCCGCATTTCCAGCCCAGCCTGAGTAAACCGTCGGATTTTACCGACTGTGCCGAATCCGGTCAATTTGAACCGAATGCTGTTGCACTGCGAAAACCAGTTGAATTACAAAGGTTTTTCACCGATTGCCTGCTTTGTGACCACTGCACAAATGCGCTGCGCCATGGCCGGCCTGGGCTGATCGACATACAGATTCTCAAAAGCCACCACCTGCGCAGCACCGACAACACCTAACAATTCCCCCGGTCGCAGCAAAAAATCCGGGTTGGCGGGACGGCCGTAAGCCTCGTTACCCTGCGCAAATGTCTCGTAAATCAGCACCCCGCCCGGTGCCAAGGCCGCCAGCAAGAACGGAAACAGCGGCCGGTGCAGGTAATTGGTCACCACCACTCCGGCAAACTGCCGTCCGGCGTAAGGCCAGGGGCCGCTTTCGATATCGGCACACAAGGCGGTAATACCGGATTGCCTCGCCAGTGTGGCTAAAACAGATGAATCACGATCAACGGCATCGACCGGATGACCACGCGCGGCAAAAAACAGCGCATTGCGACCGCCGCCGCAGGCCACGTCCAGCACAGAGCCACCGGCAGGCACCAGCGGCGCCCAGCGCTGCACCCAAGCCGAGGGCACTGTTACAGCAAGATGCTCAGCCATCACTGCCCGTCAAAAAAACATAATTATAATCAAACACATAAACAAATCAGCCCACACGCCACAAAATCAGCGAATACGCTTGCCTCGCCGCGATCATCGCTCTAGTCTGTGCTGACAATAAAAACAAGCAGTCGTGGATTTCAACGTATAACCAAACCAACGCGGAGGAGAACCATGTTTGCACGTGTTCTGGTATCGCTGTTGTTGTTTGCCGTTGCCGGCGGCGTATTTGCCCAGGCGCAATACCCCGTCAAACCGATGCGCATGATCATCCCCTACCCGCCGGGCGGCGGCACCGATATTCTCGGCCGCCCGATCGCCAGACTGCTCGGAGACAAGCTGGGGCAACAGGTCCTGATCGACAACCGCGGCGGCGCCTCCGGCATGGTCGGGGCCGAGATCGCGGCACGCAGCGCACCCGACGGCTACA
>JAUXWR010000240.1 GCA_030680075.1 Legionella sp. | reverse complement strand
ATAGAAGGATCGTCCCGGTCCAAAGACCTATGCCGATGCCGATTCTCTTTAGCAGATCAGTGCCGTTTCGCGCCGGAGATCTCCCTGCCGACGCAGGCGACGCAGGTTTGGCCCCGGAGACCGAGCCGCCCACTGGCCGTGCAGTCGTCATGACCTGTGGCGCTGGCTTCTCAAGCCCCTCCAGGTCCTTGTCGACGTCCGACACCCACTCGCCGAGAGCGCCGAAGCCGCGGGCCGGGCCGTTCTTGTCGTCCGCCATTTCTCTGTTCCTCAGTCGTTCCCGAGCACGTCACTCAGTCGGGGGGCGTTCGAACGGCGCCTGAGCCGGAGGATGTGCTCCCATATATGCGTGTTTGAGTGACTGAGATACGACGCGCGCGCAGAGATCCGAGAGACGAGATGCTGGCTCAACACGAGCGACCCATCCGCACTCTCGAAGTCCACGTCATCCCACGTGAAACGCAAGCGCCTGTCGGCCCTCAGGAATCGACTCTCGAGCAGCTCTACGCCGCAGTCATCGAGTATCGCGTTCCCCAGCCAGAACGGCTCCCCCTTCCTCAGCGCCACAAGCGTATCGACCATGAGCCGGACGCACACGGCCTTCCAGAGCCTCTCGATGAACGTCGAATAGAGGCGCTCATCCGTGCTTGTCACGACTGCCTCGGAGCCATTGTCACCGAATGCGATCGTCAATTGCGTGCCCGTCGGAATTCCATTCACCGATCGGCGTTCGCCGCCCCACCGCACTCGCGTGACCGAACCAAGCGGGTACTTCTTCCCTGCCCATTCCAAACCGGCGGCCGAGATCTTCAGTGTGTCCTTGAAGATCAGGCCGATTCGCTCCTCGAAGGCGATCTCCTGCTCCCAACGGGCCTGCTCCGCCTTCGACCGCGCCTGCCCGGCTGCGATCTCGGCAAGCGTCTCCGCGTCCTCCTCCAGCTTCTCCGCGATCTCGGGCAGTTCCGCGAACAGATGCTGAAGCAGCTCGGTCATTTGCTTCGCAATGCCGGGCATCTCGTACTTGTTGAACAGCTCGACGCCCAGAGCGCGCATCTCGCCCGCAAGATCATGGCTAGCCTCGTGGCGCATCCCCCGCGCCATCATGCTCATCTGAATCGGCTGAGCCACAAGATCCCAGTTCCGCGCCTCCTGCGCTATGCGATCAAACACGCTCGAGACGGCCGCCTCTCCTACCGTTGCAGCTATCCTGGCCTTCGCGATGAGAGCGCAGATGGCGGCGCCCTCCTTCGCCAGGAACTCGTGCACCTCGTTCTCGTAGGCGTCGACGAGCTCGACGAACAGTGGGGACGGTTGGGTCGCCCCGTTATTCGTTGCCGCGCGTGCAGCACGGGT
>JAUXWR010000238.1 GCA_030680075.1 Legionella sp. | reverse complement strand
GTGCGCAAGCTGTGTCCGCAGCCGTGGCAGCGCGTCGGCTGCGACGCCTCCGGCAACCTGGCGATCTGCTGCGGCACCGACCTGATGCTCCAGGGAACGGACAGCAACCTGTTCGACATTCCGCCCGACGTTGTCTTCAACCACCCCACCCTGACGGCGCTGCGCGAGAATCTCCTGGACCCGGCCGCGCCGCCCGCCGACATCTGCAGGAACTGCAACCTGCTGGGCGAGCCCGGCTGGTGACGCAGAGGACCGCGGCCATGACAAAGATCCTCTTCCTCGTTCCGCCCAACCTGCGCTTCGACAGCTTCGTGAACCCGGCGTTCAACGAGCGCACGGTGCGCAAGAAATCCGGCAGCTACGGGAGTGTCGTCACCGACATGCCGCTCGGGGTGCTCTCGCTGAGCGCCTACCTCAAGAAGCACGCCGCGGTGGAGACGCGGCTCGTGGACTTCAACATCGTCCTGAACGGGCTGGAGACCTTCGAGTACACCCGGTTCCTGGATCTCTTCCAGGACCAGTTCTCCGGGTCGGCGCTCGCGGGGTTTTCGCCCGACATCGTCGCGATCTCCACGCTCTTCTCCCCCTCGTACGCCAACATGCTGGACCTCGCGACCGCGGCGCGGCGCGCCTGGTCCACCGCCCTCATCGTCGCGGGCGGCGGCGTGCCGACCAACATGTACGCGGAGATCTTCCGGGACAACCCGTGCTTCGACGCCCTGTGCTTCGGCGAGGGCGAGCGGCCGCTCCTGGGGCTCGTCGCGGCGCGGGACCGGCGGGCCTTCCTGCGGGGCCACTCCTCCTGGATAACCCGCGAGAAGGTGGAGAACAAGGCGGCCTTCCGGCACGATCTCATCGAGGACCTCGACGAGATCCCCTTCCTCGACTACGGCCTGCTCGACGTCGTGAGCTACCGGAAGAACGCCATCATGTCCCTGTTCCCGCTCGCCGAGGCGGGCAGGAAGAGCATGTCGGTCATGACCTCCCGGGGTTGCCCGCACCGCTGCTGCTTCTGCTCATCGCACACGGTGCACGGCAGGAAGATGCGCTAC
>JAUXWR010000237.1 GCA_030680075.1 Legionella sp. | reverse complement strand
CCGGCCGACGCCCATGTCGAAATCGCCGCCAAGAAGGCTGCCGGTTATTACTCACCGGAAGCACTCAAGCCGCAGGACCTCACCGACTCGGTCGGGCGCGCCCTCGATAAATATTAAGACCTGCGGACAAGAAGCATGGCGATGAATTCCAACGCAGCCGCGGCCAATTCCCTTTTGAGTGCTGAAGCCGTGCGCACGCGCGCGCAGCGCATGCTGGCGCTTGGACTGGACGGCAGGCTGCCGCATTTCAGTATCGACCTGTCTAAGCTGGATGCAACGGCTGAGTTGGTCATTGCCATGACACGCAAGGCCTATCCGTCGCTAGATGTGCCGTTTCATTCGCGCTGGCGTCATTTTGTTTTTGACGGCGTCAATCGCTTCGCCGCCATTGCCAAGACGGCGAACTGGACTGATCGCGCAGCGCAGGCGCGCGCAGCGTTCGATCTGGCCATCGTTAGCGTTCTTCTCGATGCCGGCGCCGGCGCGCAGTGGCGCTACCATGACCGCGTCACCGGCAAACAGATCGGTCGCTCGGAGGGCCTGGCGCTTGCCAGCCTCGATATGTTCGAGTGCGGCGCGTTCTCGTCCGATCCGAAGGACCCTTTGCGCGTTGACGCCTCGGTGCTGGCGCAATTGAGCGCCGAACAACTCGCGTCGGGTTTTCAGGTCACGCCTGACAATCCGCTGGTCAGCCTTGAGGGCCGGGCCACCCTGCTCCGCGCCCTTGGTGCTCTGATTGCTGAAAACCCCAGCATGTTTGCGCGCAACGACAGCGCGCGGCCAGGCGGCCTGTTTGATCATCTGGCCGGGCTCAGCGACGACCGAACGATCGCGGCGCCGGATATCCTGTCCGAACTGCTGCACGAACTGGGCTCTATCTGGCCATCGCGCATCACGCTCGGTGGCGTTGCGCTCGGCGATTGCTGGCGTCATCCGGCGATGACGACGGACGATGCCACCAGCGGCATCCTGCCGATCCACAAACTCTCGCAATGGCTCTCATATTCGTTGATCGAACCGTTGCAGGACGCAGGAATCACCGTCACCAATGTAGACGGCCTCACCGGTCTCGCCGAATACCGCAATGGCGGACTGTTCGTCGATACCGGCCTTCTTGTCCTGCGCGATCCCGATGACGCGGCGCGGGCGCACGATGTCGGCTCGACATTGGTCGTTGAATGGCGGGCGCTGACCGTCGCGCTGCTCGACCGGCTCGGCGGCGTTGTCCGCGACAAACTGAACATGGATGCGCTCGAACTGCCACTGGCGAAAATTCTTGAAGGCGGCACCTGGGCAACCGGACGCGCGCTCGCCAATGAGCGCCGCGCCGGCGGCGTGCCGCCGATTCAAGTGACAGGCGACGGAACGGTATTTTAGGCGCTTACGCGCAAAGGAGTTGTTTCATGGAAGGCGTTACGGTCGTCGGCCATCCTCTGGTCCAACACAAGCTCACGCTCATCC
>JAUXWR010000229.1 GCA_030680075.1 Legionella sp. | reverse complement strand
CCGGCGCCGGCACGGGCCGGCAGAGCAACGTCACGAGCAGCGCGAGCGATAAGAAATTTGACGGCGCGGGAAGAGAAAGTCTTGAGCGCATCAAGCGGCTCCTGGCTGTGGGGCGTCGATCCCATCCCGACGCTCACCGGGCGCGCCGCCCCCTCGGCGGCCGAGCACCAACAAGACGGCCGCCGCGACGAGGGGGGCCGCAGCCGCCCCCCAGAGCAGGAGGGTGTCGGCGCGCAGCGCGGGCCAGGCCGCCGCAGTCATGATCGCGGCGGCTGGGAGGATGGCGTTGAAGAAGGGGAGCAGCAGGTAGGGGTACGGGTTGAACCGAAAGAGCCGGACACACACGAAAAGTTCAAGGAGCCATGCGGCGTTCTCGAAGACGATCTGGTGGAGCGTCTGCGGCCCCTCCCAACGCACGAGGAGGCTGGGCAGGATCGACACCGCCAAGAGCGCCGCTGCAAGCAGGCGGCTGCGCTTCCAGAGCACGACGGCGAGCAAAACCAGGGCGCCCTCGCCGACGGCTTTGCCGAGCGCCGAGCGCACCGCCGCAAGCAGCGCGCCCGCCCCCGGCGAGTACCCGGCGAGCGACGGGGTGGCCCAATCGAGGAGTCCCCTGCCGCTGACGGCGAGTGAGGTCGACTCCGCGAGCAGCCCGAGCCACCCAATCAGCGTGAAGCCGACGAGAGCGAGCAGGACCCCCGCATTGAAGCGGCGCCACGCCTCGGCTGTCGAACCGCCGAAGAGGACCCCCGCGACGGGCCGCCGGGAGACCCAGCGGACGGTTCCAGCGAGCAGCGCGAGCAGTGCGACCCCCGAGGCGTAGGCCAGCGGCAGGCCGTAGAGCAGGCCGAGCAGGTGGCGGGTCGTGTAGGAGCCGACACTCTGCGCCGTGTCGTAGCCGGCGAAGAACTCCGGGATGGCGTTCACGATTTGCGCCGCCTTGAGCGCGAGCGGAACGAGGCCGAGCAGGAGACAGAGCCGCCAGGGGACGAGACGGCGCGTCGTGAGGAAGTACAGCAGCACGAAGCCGGCCGCCGCGAAAACGAGGCCGATGGCCGACTGCACCCCCCCCCGGACCACGTCTTTCCAGCTCTTGACGCTGCGTTCGCGCTCGTAGGCCTCGGGCAGCTTGATCCGGGCCCAC
>JAUXWR010000227.1 GCA_030680075.1 Legionella sp. | reverse complement strand
ATAGCGGTTTCTATCATGCTGATACCCTCAAAGTAAGGGTGCGAGTTATAACGTTTTCCCATTGCCTTGAATAAGGCAGTCAGGCGATTCTGCACTTGCAAATTCCATAACTTAATATTACGTCCCGTAACTACTTTATTTCCATAATCACTAATATCGAATTCACCGCCTTCATATGCAGGTGACTTCATGTAATTGGGCACAACTTGCCTGCCATTAAATGATTTTGTTTGCACTTGAATAACAAGACGTTTCCCTTTGGCGGACAGCTCAGCAAGCCGTTTATCAATCGATGAAAAATCATACACGCCTTTTGCTTTTTCCAGATCATTCCAGAAATATCGTATCATCATCCCTTTCAATGCAGGTGTCGCTTTGAGTTCACTATATACCTGTGATAAGTAGGTGGCATTGTTCTTTTGTGAACCTTTTATTATGTAATAGTGGCCTGGATGCCATTTGACAGCAGTGGGATCTATCGTCGCAGCTACGACTCCTAGCGGGACAAAAATCATACTAATGCAAAATAATATTGCTACCAGCAGTTTATGTACTTTGTTATTTAACCTGTTTGTGGTCGGCATTAAAAGACTGATATGAGTATTGATTCTCATAGAATAAATTCCTCTCTAAAGTTAAAAGATAGGAACTGAGAGAATACGCTCCGAATTTTTTGCTCGAAAATCTTACATTCTTATTCGAAAGTAAAACGAGTAAAGCGATCTAACAGTTCTGTGATCTGAATTTGCCCAATCTTTAGGAACCAGACAGATTCTCAATGGGTTAAAAATATTCTAAGATGTTCTACAAATCAAAGATGCAGTTCATGCACTGATAAATGAGCATTTTGAGCCTGCACTTAAAGCAACAACAGCAGTACAAAAGCCTTTGGTCTGCCTGCCAGACTTAGCAACTTTGTTTTTCATTCAGCAGTTGCAAAGATCGCACTTTTTACATTACAACCTTTAGCTGGGCTATAGACTCTTTTTAGATTAGAAACATCATGATTGACATCTAATCTTTATAAAAATCTGATTAGTCATCTGTTAATAAAAGAACTAAGCCCTATTAAGTTAGATCGAGAAATCTTCTAGTCAGCACAAGATGGATAAGCAGCTGGACAGGTGGGATTTAATCCTCCCGCAGGAGCATTCTTTTGTGCATTCATATTTAATACTTCCAATACTTGCTCGTAATGCTCTTCTCGTGTCCAGAAGATATAGTTGGCATTTAAAGTATTTCGCGCAAAAGCCAAAATCTGAGAAATAGTTGGGGCATAACCCGTTCCGTCACCTTTCGTATTTTCATAATTTTTTGGCATAATCGTGGGAACCATAGGTATCACGCCAGCAAAATCTGAATAGTAATTATAGATTCCCTTATTGGAATCATATTGCGTTCCTGGATAAAGCAAACCTTCTTCCTCAATAAAAGTATCCGGACTACTCAGTGCCGCCCCAACATCTTTAAGACTACTCACGAATGA
>JAUXWR010000221.1 GCA_030680075.1 Legionella sp. | reverse complement strand
CGGCATCCCGACCGCGCCGTTCGTCTTCGTCGAGGACCCTGACGCCCCCCTCGGGGGACTGCGCTTCCCGGTCATCGCCAAGCCCGCCTCCGAGGACGGCAGTCTCGGGATCACGGTTGCGAGCGTGGCCGGGGACGAGGCGGCCGCTCGCCGCGCGATTAAAAAGGAGCTGGACAACCATGGCCCGGTACTCGTCGAGGAGTTCATCGAGGGCCGTGAGCTCAACGTCCCGATCCTGGGCAATGCACCCGCACGCGTGCTCCCCGTTTCGGAGATCGATTTCAAAGGGCTTGCGCCCGGGATGCCGCACATCTGCGGCTACGAAGCCAAATGGGAGCAGGCCGATGATCGCTACACCGGAACCGCAGGCATCTGCCCCGCGGAACTTGGCGAACAGCTTCAGGACCGGATCGAGCGCTGGTCAGTGCTCGCGTTCCGTTCACTTGGCCTGCGCGACTACGCCCGCATCGACTGGCGCCTCTCGCCGACGCGCGGCCTGATGGCACTCGAAGCGAATCCCAACCCCGACATCTCGCCAACCTCGGGTTTTTTACGCTCCGTCCGTGCGGCGGGGATGGACTACCCGGAGTTCATCGAGCGACTGATCGAGGAGACGCTCGCGCGGGCCTGAACGACAAAACTTTACCGGGCATGCTGCGGGGTCCTGCCGCTGCGGACCTCAACTGTTCTCGCTTCGCTCCGCCGATGGAAACTGCTCCCCTCCGCGCCAGCCCTTCGCCTGGTCTGGGCATCGAGCACCCTGCCAGCAGGTTTGTTAAAAGTCGTCTGTGTCGGTATCCTGACGGATATGCTGAACAGGATTTATATCGTGTGCGTATTCCTGGTCTGCGTCTTTGCCGCCGTTCCCGCCGGCGCGCAGGGACTGGATCCGCAACTCCAGGAGATTCGGACTCTGCTCCGCGAGAAGCGCTACCCCCTGGCGCTGGAGAGCCTGCGACTCGTAGCACGGCAAATCCAGGATTTGCGCCTGGAAGCCGTCGCGCCGGCGTTTCCCGCCGCTCCCGACGGTTGGAGTGCACTCCCGGCGCTGAGCCTCGTCGAGGAAGACGAAATCTGGAGCAGTCGCATCACCGCACAGCAGGTGTATGTCGCCACGCCGGGACCGGCGCGCATGGACCTCACGATCGATGTGCACTCTCCGTTCGGCCCGGCGGTCGCCTTGAGCTTCA
>JAUXWR010000215.1 GCA_030680075.1 Legionella sp. | reverse complement strand
CCGCTGTCCTCGACGCTGACAATCACCCACGGTCCCTCGTCCCGGACCTGAAGACCGATCCGCTTCGGCGCCGCAGAGTATTTAGCTGCATTGACCAGCAGGTTGAGCAGTGCCTGCTCCAACGACCCGGGATCGTGGCGGACCGCGCTCGTGCTCTCGAAGGAGCAACTCATCCGCACCTCGTCATGCGGGACCATCCGCAGGAACCGCGCCACTGTTTCGTCCACCACCGCGCGGATCGAGCCGCACCGCAGATCGACGAGGCCCCGGTCCTTCGATGCCGCCCGCCAGCTGATCACCCGGTCGATCATAGCGTCCAGCCACTCGGTCTCGCGCACGATGGTCCGCAGGCAGTCAGCGGCGCGCACCGGATCGGATTGCAGCAGGCCGGTCTGCAGCGTCTGGGCGTAGACGCGGATCGCGGCCAGCGGCGTGCGCAGGTCGTGGGTGACGTTGGCCAGCAGGTCGGACTGCAGCCGCGCGAGACGGGCGCGCCGCCCCAGGAGCACGTAGAGGATCACGGCCCCGCCGATGGCCGCGGCCGTGAAGGAGACCATCAGGATCCCGAGGATCAGGGTGAGCGAGCTCTCCCCGGCGACGATGGCCACGATGCCGACCGCCGTAGAGAGCAGCACCGGCAGCACCACGCCGACCGAGAGCGTGACGATCGGTTTGACGAGGCTCAGGCTCTGGCGGATCCGCTCGATCTTGTGCGACTGGCCGCTCTGCATACAACGCTCTGTCAGGCCGCCCCAAAAGGCCCGTCCGCCCTCAGACGCGGTACTTCTCGAAGTTCACACACACGTTCGCGCTCCGGGAGCGGTCCTCGTGGATCCGGTGGATCAGATCGACAACGCCCGACGCAGAGTCGAGGACGAAGACACCCTGCAGGTCTTCGGCGCCGATGAAGCCGCGGCGCAACACCTCTTCGTTGAGCCAGTGCAGCAGCGGCCGCCAGATCTCCCCGAAGAGGATGATCGGCGTCTCGCAGATCTGGCCGACCTGCACCAGCTGCCACGAGTAGAACAGCTCCAGCAGGGTGCCGATGCCG
>JAUXWR010000214.1 GCA_030680075.1 Legionella sp. | reverse complement strand
CCGCCCGGAAACGTGATCAGGCCGCCGTTGGAGTGCTCGATGTTGTACAACGGGCCGCCCGGCTGGCTCAATTCGCCGATGACGCCGGTGTTCATATCGAAATAGCGCGCGGTGCGGGCCTTCTTCTGGGCGATATCGATGCTGCCGAGCCACGCGCCGTCCATGCGCACGAAAGCCTTCAAATTGCCGCCCGCATCCACCACGGCGATGTCCATTTTCGTGTCGATGGCTTTGGATTTTTCAATGGCGGCCTCGACGACGCGCACGGCCGACTCCAGATCGATGTCCGCGCCGGAAACCGTGGAGGCGTCTTGCGCATCTGCGGGGGTCCAGTTGTAGGTGGCCGCGCTCAAGATGCACAGCGCCACGGCGCCGGCGAAAAACAGTTTGCTCTTCATAACAGGTGCTTCCTTCTGCGTTTGGTTGTGGTGGATTGGGCCGGGGCCGCCCCTGCGGATATTCCCTGACTGCGCCCAGGTACGATGCCCAATCTTACTGGTTTTTTGCGGCTCCGGTCAACGATCCCCCCGCAAGGCTACAACCCGAAGGGATAGGTGCGGTATACTGGAGGCCAACCGGACACAACAATAATCAACCGAGGTATTCCTGTGACTTCCCGTTCCACCCATGCCGCCACCCAGGAGAGCCTGGATATCACCCGAGAGCTTCTGGACCGCTATGACCGGCCCGGACCCCGATATACCAGCTATCCCACGGCGCCGGAATGGAGCCATGATTTCGGCGCGGAAGACTATGGCCGTGCGCTCGCCGTTGCGGCCGAAAATACCGCCGAGCCCCTCTCGCTCTATGTTCACCTTCCTTTTTGCTGGGAGCGCTGCCACTTCTGCGGCTGCAACGTCGTCATTTCCAAGCACCCCGAGGTCTCCGAAAAGTACCTGCAATACGTCTATAAGGAAATCGGCATGGTTTCCTCGCGCCTGGGCAACAGGAAGTCCGTCAAGCAATTGCACTGGGGCGGCGGAACGCCGACGTACCAGTCGGTGGATCAGATACGGGCCCTGCACGGCATCCTGGCGGACGCGTTCGATTTCGCGCCCGATGCCG
>JAUXWR010000205.1 GCA_030680075.1 Legionella sp. | reverse complement strand
AGAACTGGATATCAAAGAGACGTGGGCTGGCTTGCGCCCCGTGACGCCCGACGGCATGCCCATCATTGGGCGTGCGCCGCATCATTCCAACCTGACAGTTGCTACGGGTCATGCGATGCTCGGCCTGTCGCTGGGACCGGGCACCGGGCAGGTCGTGGCTGAGTTGGTGAATGGACACGAGACGGCGTTCGATTTGCGTCTGTTCGGGCTGGAGCGGTTTTAGATTTTTCTAATCGCAAAACAACAAAGTGGAAAGTAGGGCTGTATAATCGCTAAACTACTTTCCACTTTTCATTTACAGGTTTCTATCGCCTTGAACCCTTCCCTCCTTTTCATCCTCATCGCCGTCTTTGTGGACATGCTCGGCTATGGCATTATGCTGCCGTTGCTGCCGTTCTTCGTGCAGGCGCAGGATGGCGGTGCTGCCATCGCGGGCGGCTTGATGTCGTTGTACGCCTCCGTACAGCTTGTTTCAGGTCCCATCCTTGGCGCGCTCTCGGACCGCTTCGGACGCAAACCGATTCTGCTCCTTTGTCTCTTGGGGACGGCATTCGCGTATCTTCTGCTCGGTCTGGCGGATTCGCTTTCCCTGATATTTCTCGCCGTTTTCATCGACGGCTTGACGGGTTCGAACCTCACCCTCGCCCATGCCTACATAGCCGACACGACTACATCCGAAACCCGCGCACGCGGACTTAGCCTCGCGGGCGTGGCATTTGGCTTGGGGATCATGTCAGGTCCTGCGCTAGGAGGTTTGTTGAGCGGATTTGGTCTCAGCATTCCCGCTCTGATCGCTGCCTCACTGGCGTTTGGCAATACCATCTTTGGATTTTTTGTGATGCCTGAATCACTCCCGCCTGAGCGCAGGGAATCCAGACCGCTTTCACACATGTTCAGTTGGAGAAATCAATTTACAGGTATCTTCCGTCAGCAGAATATTCAAAAATTTCTCATCGCGCTCTTTCTTCTCAACCTTGCCTTCGCGGGCTTGCAGACCAATTTCCCGTTGTATTCCAACAGCCGCTTTGGTTGGACTCCCTCGCAGAACAGTTATTTTTATCTTTATGTTGGCTTATGTGGCATTTTCATTCAGGGATATTTATTCGGCAAATTACAGGCGCGTTTTGGCGAGCGTGCGCTTATCCCCGCTGGTCTCACTTTTATGGTCGTTGGCTTGGCAGGCATGGCATTCGTCCCCAA
>JAUXWR010000200.1 GCA_030680075.1 Legionella sp. | reverse complement strand
AATCGATAGGAAACCTTACTAAAGTCACCTCTTTGTACGTAGTAATCAACAGTTAGCACAAATACACATTATGTTTTTCATGTATTCACTCTGCAAATTTGCAAAGTGGTTTTGAAGACAACAATTTAACAGGGACTATTCCTGAATCGATAGGAAACCTTTCCCTGCTCATTACTTGGTAAGTATTTTTAATTGTTGACAGGTTGTGAATCACAGTGTTTTCATGCTTTACAATTTTCAAGTAATTTATACAATAACAAATTAAATGGGACTATACCTGACTCTTTTGGAAACTTTTACCAACTGAACTCCATGTAAGCCTTGGTTGATTGATTCTTGAGTTTTGTTACTAAGTGCATTTTCAACTTTTGCCAATGTTGTAGGGTGATTTTTAACAATATGTTAACAGGGACGATACCTGAATCAATAGGAAACCTTCCCAAGCTTAAAGTTATGTGAGTGTTTCTTTTCTTGGTACCATTACGTGTATGACGAACTAATAATAAGTATTTTCTATAATGAATAGAAATCTATCCTATAATTATCTCATCCAACCCATACCAGCATCCTTAAATCAAGGTTTCAGTGTTAATATTACCTACAACAATTTTCAGTGTCCTTTACCGACATGGTGTGACGAACGTCCGATAGGAGATGGAGCCTGTACGCCCTGTAATAATAATTGTCCCACCTCAACGATTTTCACTAGCCCAACAAACAATGTGAACAATGATTGTTGTACAGCAGAAAGCGCCTGCTCGATTGATACTGCTTTTTCAAAAGTTAATTGGATGTCAAATGCAGAATCATTAGTATTACTTCCGGGAGTCTATGAAATTACATCCAATCTGCAGGTATCCGTCCCAGGTATCACTATTGAAGCTCAAGACTCGATCAATCGTCCTATCCTGAGGGCAACCTCCTCATTTCACAAATCTATTTTGACATTGAACAGCACTCGAACAACTTTGATTGGGATCATCTTTGAAGAAAATATTTCGCAAAATGGTGCGTTATATGTTAATGCCACAGTTACAAATACACAAGTAATGATATATAACTGTGCATTTCGAGGCAATGTAGTCGACTGTTCATTGTCAGATTGCACAGGCGCTGTTTATGTGGACAGCCATACCAAGTCAGCCTTGATTACCATTTTAAATTCAGAATTTCTTGACAATTCAATTACTACTTCGCAATTAATCGGAATCGGAGGAGCTGCTGTACATCTTAAACAGAATAGTAACTTGGTTATAATTAGCTGCTCATTTATCAACAATCGAGTTGAAGCTTTGTCATCATCCAGTGGGTCATTGGCCTTGAATAGTAGCGGTGGGGCAATTTATGTATCTGATCCCGGTTTCGTGACAATTATTAATAGTACTTTTCACAATAATGTTGTTAGCAGCT
>JAUXWR010000195.1 GCA_030680075.1 Legionella sp. | reverse complement strand
AGATGCGGCAGACGCGTCGTGTTCCACCAGCAGGATGGAAACGCCAAGATCGCGGACCTGAGCCAAATTCTGCGCCAGCATGTCGACCACACGTGCCGCGAGCTGAAGCGGCAATTCGTCGATCAAAAAGCAGCCTCGGCTTGAGCAACAGAGCGTGGCTAATGGCCCACATCTGCTACTCGCCGCCGCATAATCTGCCAGCGGCATGATTGCGCTATTCGGCCAAACAGGAAACAGAACGGAAAATTGGAGTAAAATCCTGGAAATTGCAAAGACGCTGCTCGTCCGAGGTCCGCCAATCAAGAGATTGTCGCGGGAGCTCATCGTTTTAAACGGACAGCGTTTCTTCGGCACAAGGGCAATGCCACGTCACCGCAAGAACGGCCGGCACACCGCGAAGACCCTCGTCATTAAATTCGATCTTGCCGGACAAATTTCTTCACGATGTGCCGGATATGCACCGTGTAGCGCCCCCCCTATCGTTGCGGTCGACCGACGCGGTGCGGGCCCACCAATACCCACGCAAAATTCGTTCCCTTGCTAGAGTGCCCCTTCACCCCCGAGGATTGGATCATAGTATCCAGTTTTTGGCAAAGGCTTGTCTTGCTTTTTTGACTAAACGTTTGCGAAATCGTCTTAGAAAGGAGCTTTGATCATGCCGAAAAGGAGATTCAACGCGGAGCAAATCGTCACGTAGCCTCGCCAGAAGTGTCGATCGCACGTGGTGGCTTGCTGGGATGCGGATATATCTGGAGAACTACGCGATGAGCCGGTAAACGAAGGCTCAGATCGTCTTCGAGCAATGGCGAAAGAACCACAGCTCGGGCTGGTCGCACTCGGCGCTCGGGTATCGCCCCCCCCCCCGGCGCCACAGATGTTCGCGCCAGCTACAAACTATCTGGATGAATTACTGACGATGCAGTAGTCTCGCACAACTGCCGTCCAAAAAAGAACCGCCAGGTCAAACATACCTTTGCAAGATATAATGCAAAAAAACCGGCCCTGCGATATGCATGGTTCACAAAGCTCGATGATGAGTGGCGATACTATAATAGCGCCTCCGCGCAATGGCTATCCCGTGATTTTTTTTCGACACCCCGTACAGCTACGCAGGCCAGCATCCAATTTAAAGCCATTGAAGAAGTAACTTCATGTCCAAACAAGTATGCTATTATTATGACTGCTTTGGTGGTGGCGTAACGATTCCTATCGCGCTTCGCCCTGCAAAGGAGGACGATGGCGGCTCGCGCGACCTAATTTTTGCAGTCAAAGATCTTATTAGGAGAATCGGTTTCTGGCCTAACTTCAGCGCACAAGAAGGCCGGCGAAGAATTGTCCGGGGCCGGACACAAAGCGCGCTTGCGGACACGGCGACGAGTCGATTGCACTAATGTCGATCCAGGTTGTCGGTGCCGCCGCATTACCCATGGCGGCGTGTCGTCGTTAGCCGCTCGGAGAAAATACCTCAGCGCCGCGTCGAGTCTATCTCG
>JAUXWR010000184.1 GCA_030680075.1 Legionella sp. | reverse complement strand
TGGCCAACGAGTTTTCCGCCCAACAATCATTCTTTGGGGCTCGGTACAATTCATCCATGTTTATAAACCATAACGACATGAAACATATTATGAAACCAAGCATGACTGCGATTCCCAAAGAAAAAGAGGATAAGAATACTATTGCGCAAATTACAAATTTCTTTCGAACTCACCCAAGAGAAGACTTATGCCATGAAAAAGAGACTTTAGTGAAATCGGAAAACTAGAAACCATTTTTGTTAAATCGATCTCAAGGAGACCTATTGCTATATAATAATTATTATTCAAGCGCACAAACAAGCATCAGTAACTAATTCGCGCTTCGAATCAGAGACGAGAACTTTCTTTTAGAGCCTGGCTAACCAAACAACACACCGTACAGTCCGACTGGCCACAAAGGAAAAACACAGCCTTTTTCCTCTGCCTTTCCATTGGTCAAATTTTGGGAAATTCTCTTTTCACTTGCTGCAGTAACTCGTATTCCCTCGCGAGAATTTTCCTAGCAGCAATGTTCAAATCCTTCCTCTGGGGCCACTGTGAGCAAAAACCCATAGTCACTGATCTTTTGTTATTTTTAGTCCTCCTCACTTGAATCGATAATGTCCTCCATTTATTCAGGTGATCAGATCATTTCTCAAGCAGAACAACAAACCCATTTTGTTTTGCAAGAGTATGTCAAGAAACAAAAAAGAAGAATTCAAGCGGGTGTGGCTGACAAACCTGAGTACATTGTGAATAAGACTGTTTCAGACGGAGCCACGCAGTTTGTCTATAGATTCTACGACCAGATCCGAGTGCAGAAAATTTCTGGAGAAGCTTTGGTTGTTGGCTCCAGAATTCCTCACCACTTAGTTTCGACCATCTTTGATCTAAACAACTGGAGCTACCTTCGCAAGAATGCTGGCACGGATGGTTTCAAAGTATTTTTCCAACGGGTGTTGTTGGGTCTCGGCATAGATGCAACAATCATTCTAACTTCTGGGATTGTTGAATACACTTATGACCAGCTTCAGTTCTATTGTACTGGTGAAGGATTCAACACTTTGGACTGTTACCTTCAAAAAGTGCTCTTCGACAACATGGACTA
>JAUXWR010000181.1 GCA_030680075.1 Legionella sp. | reverse complement strand
GGATGGACATCACGTTGCTGCTCGAGAGGCCGTCCTTGGTCGTGAAGGTCGTGAGCTTGCCGTCCTTCAAGCGCGTGAGGCCCGCGTAGGTGCCGAACCAGAGACTCCCCGTCCGGTCTTCGTAGACGCACCAGACCCTGTCGTCGGCGAGACCGTCCTTCGCCGTGTAGGCCACGACCTCTCCGCCTCGCCAACGGTTCAAGCCGCCGCCGAACGTGGCGATCCACAGGCCGCCCTGGCGGTCCTCGTGGGCGGACCAGACCATGTCGTGCGACAGCCCCTCGGGGGTCCCGTAGGCGGTCGCCTTGCCGTCCCGCAGCCGGTTGAGCCCACCACCGTCCGTGCCGATCCAGAGGTTCTCCTCGCGGTCTTCGTAGATGGCAGCGACGTTCTCGCTCGACAGACCTTGCTGCAGCGTGAAGGCGCTCTCGGAGCCGTTCGAGAAGCGCTTCAGGCCGCCGCCGGTCGTCCCGATCCAGAGGTTTCCTCGACGATCGCGGAGGATGGACCTCACCGGGTTGCCGGATGCGGCCCCCTTCGCCGCGTAGGCCGAGAAGCTCCCGTCCCGGAGACGGTTCAAGCCGCCGCTGCGCGTCCCGACCCAGAGGTCCCCGCCTGGGTCCGCGTAGAGAGACATCACCACGTCGTCCGAGAGGCCATCCTTCTTGGTGTAGCTCGTGAACCGTCCGTCGTTCTTCCGGCGGGCCAGGCCGGCGACCGTCCCGACCCAGAGGGTGCCGTCCCGGTCCTGGCAGACGGCGGTCACCCGGTCGCTCGGCAGCCCGTCTTTCGTGGTGTACGGGGTGAAGCGCCCGTCCGCGAAACGGTTCAGCCCCCCGCCGTCGGTTCCGACCCACAGGCTGCCGTCGCTGTCCTCGAGGATGGACCAGACGAGCCTGCCGGAAAGCCCCTCCTGGGCGCCGAAGGAGACGAAGCGGCCGTCCCTGTAGCGCGTCAGGCCACCGTCGTAGGTCCCGATCCACACGCTGCCGGCCCGATCCTCGTGAAGCGCCAGGACGGCGTTGCTGGCGAGTCCCGTGGTGTTGTCCTTGTCG
>JAUXWR010000175.1 GCA_030680075.1 Legionella sp. | reverse complement strand
CTGGGTCTGGTCCCCGTATTTTCATTTGAAGGCGGCGCCTCCCAATCCATGGCAGTCGCTGCGCTGTTTCAAAAAGGCGTGGACTTTGCCAGACGCACCTTCGGGTCGTTTTCCATCTGGTGGAGGAAACCGCTCGCCTTGATCGGTTCCCTGCTCGCCACGCTGGGAAACCAGGCGTTTATTTATCTGGCGATCTATCTTTTGCTTCTCGGCATTGACCATCACGTTCCCTATAGGCTGGTTGCAGGCTTGTATACACTGACCTACTTTGTCACGCTCATCCCCATTTCCATTAATGGCCTGGGTGTGCAGGAACTATCCATGACCTTCCTGCTCATCCAATTCGGCGGATTAAGCTCCTCGGAAAGCGCCACCATTGCCCTGCTGACCCGCCTGTTATTCATTCTTGCCAGCCTGCCGGGAGCGTTCTTTCTGCCGTCCATCCTGGCCGCGATCAATGAGAAGAAGGAGACTCTGCCTGAAAAAGGCGAGTGAACTCATGGAAGCCGTCTCAGCGAGGAAATTCCTGCAAGTGTGGATGTGGGTGCTGGTGATTGTCAGCCTGCTGGCAATCCCTCAAACCATCCAGCAAACGAATGAACTGCAGATCATCATCCTGCGCTCCAAATGGATCGGACTGGTGGGCATCTTTGCGCTGACGGCAGTTGCCGGCCTGTGGCTTTCCCGTTCATCACTTTTGGGCCGCATGGCTGTGTGGATGGATGGGTTTGAAAGGCAATCACCCAATGCCTTGCGCTTTTTGTCCGGGGTTATGCTGACGCTCTTCGGTTTTCTTCTTGTCTGGTTCACCCGTTTATATATCTTTGGCAGCGTGCTTCCTCAATTGATGCCGATACTTTGGGTATTCCTGTGGGCGAGCCTGCTTCAGGTGTTCGGCTTGAAACTTCTAAAAAACACGCTCAAATGGCATACCGCCTTTGGCATTGTTCTTCTTGCGCAGGGGGTGCTCTTTCAGGCATATGGATTTTTAAGCAGCGTTTCCAGTGATCCGTTTTCCATTGGATATTCCGAGGCGGGGCGCCATTATTATGCATCCATGTTCTTCGCCAAGTCTGTCTATGGGGTTTC
>JAUXWR010000341.1 GCA_030680075.1 Legionella sp. | reverse complement strand
ATTCAGTTGTCTCAATCCGAGCAAGGTAGGTACTGGTGTCGACGTCCAGATCGGCAAGTCGCAGCCAAACCTCAACTATTGCGCTTTATTCGTGGCGTGATCAGGCTATGGCGACAACCAAAAGCAATTGGACAACCGGGCCCTGCGGCCGATGATGGCCGCACTACCCGGAAGAAGGCGGCCATGACCGACAAGACAATCGACCAGCAGAACGCAGCCGTCATTGCCGCGCTCCACAATGCGCGCCCTCGCCTCATCGGCCTAGCGCGCGCCGGCGATGTCATCCCCGAACTGGACAACGGTCTGGTGCTCCACGCGGGACCGCCGATCGCATGGGTCGGCATGTCGCCGGCGATGCAAGCCGCTGTGGCGGGCGGATTGGTGTTTGAGGGCAAAACCAAGGATCTCGAGGAGGCCGCCAAAATCGCCGGTTCGGGCGATATTCGTTACGCCCCGGCGCACGATTACCGCGCCGCCGGCGCCATGGCCGGCATCATCACCGCCGGCATGCCGGTCTTCATCTTCGAGGACGAGACCTCCGGCGAACGCGCCTATGTTACGATCAACGAGGGGCTAGGCAAGACCTTGCGCTTCGGCGCCAATGGACCGGACGTCATCTCGCGGCTGCAATGGCTGCGCGACCGCTTCGCGCCACTGTTGCAGCGCGCGATGGAAATCAACGGACCGATGGACCTCAAGCAGCAGGTCATGGAAGCGCTGCGCCGCGGCGACGAGTGCCACAATCGCAACAAAGCAGCGACGAGCGGGTTCATTCGCGCCATCGGCGTGCCGCTAGTCGAGACCGGTGCGCCGCACGCCGACATTTCCGAAGCGCTGCGCTTCATTGGCGGCAACGACCATTTCTTTCTCAGCCTGTCCATCGGACACGCGAAGACGACGACTCTTGCGATGGAAGCCGTCGGCGGCGGAAGCCTAGTCACGACGATGGCTGGCAATGGCCGCGAAGTCGGCATTCGCGTGAGCAATACGGCGAAGAAGTGGTTTACCGCGCCAGCCGAGGTCGCCGATGTAAGACTTTTCGCCGGTCAGGCGATCGCCGACGCCACCCCGACGATGGGCGATTCCTACGTTACCGAAGTCATCGGCCTTGGCGCGTTCGCCTTGGCGGCGGCGCCTGCGATCGCCGAATTCATCGGCGGCACCGTTCAAGATCTGATCGAGAGATCGGAATCAATGCGCGCGATATGCATCTCCGAGCATCCACATTTTCTCATTCCGGCGTTGGCCTTCCGCGGCACCCCGTGCGGCATCGACGTCCGCAAGGTCGTGGCGACCGGCTTGGCGCCGCTGGTCAACACCGGCGTTGCCTCGCGCATTCCCGGTGCTGGCCAGATTGGCGCCGGCACGCAGCGGCTGCCGCTGGCGTGTTTTAGGCAAGCGAACGCGGCGCTGGAGAACTGAAGCGGCCGGGGATTTCTCCCGGCCGCTCCTTGTCATTGAAGTCCGCGCTTAGAGCGCGTCGCCGAATATCCGCTTTTCCAGCTCATCCGGGCTGTCGCCGGTGCGGAAGGTTTCGACCGCACTCGAAAGGTCCGGCGTCTCGTTATCGGCAAAAAGACCGAAAGCGTTTTTGCGCA
>JAUXWR010000161.1 GCA_030680075.1 Legionella sp. | reverse complement strand
TCATTGCTCAGCACACCCAATAAAGAAGGTACATTAAGGCTACTTTCTTCTTGCGTTGCGTATCCTTCCCAACCGGGTTCCTGTGCCGCTACTGCGCCACCCAATGCGCCATTATTATTCAGCGGTGAAATATCATCGACCCAAGTGCCTGCTCCCTCGTTTAATCTCCAATTTCCTGCTAGGCCAGTCTCTGAACCTGATAGATATTGATTATAATTTGCGGAAATTTCTGCACCTGTACGGACAATGCTCCAAATTCGCACCTCCCCAATCAAACCATCAAAATATTTCCCTGGCGGATTATTAGAACGTCCACCTATTCGTAAGTCATCTAGCACCGGATGCGCATCGCCGATTACGCCAGAACCATTGTAGGTATGTACTAATGTTCCTTCCGCATATGTTTTAACAACACCGTTGTCGTAGGAAACAGCAATATGAGTCCACTCATTGGCAGATACAACATGACCGGTATCGTACCAAGTCCATCCCGGATCGGTATTACTAAAAGCCCAGCGTATAGTTCCATCGGGAAATAAGCCAACCTCATATTCCCCCTCTTTATTAATAATCATTTGATTCACGTTACTTGAGCTATTCGGTTTAATCCATGCTTCCATAGTCATGGTTGCAGTCATCTCAAGATTAGAATTATTGCCGATTTGAATGTAATCATTAATACCATCAAAAATAAGGAAGAATTCATCAAATACTTGAGGTGCATGTCTGTTTCCTGTCGGTGAAACAGGATTAGTCAATGCCGACCCATCATTGACTGGGGTTTGACTATCGAGAAAACCGGTTTCGATTTTATCAAGTACCGTCGCCAGATTATTAGGGGCAAATTGGTTGACGATATTTTCTAAACTGCCACTCGGTAAACTTTCTACAGCTGCCAACGCAACATCAGTTTGTACGAGTGTTTGCACTTTAACCATGTCGGACAAACTGGTGAGCGCGTTAGAGATTCGGCCATCTTCAAACTGACTGGCAGTTTCTTGTACCAGTGCATTCATTCCACGCAGTAACTCGGCAGCTTGCCCAATAAGTGTGTCGGCCAATTCTATTTTTTCTGGTGGACTGTCTGCATCGATAATACCCATCGCTATTAGCGTATCTTTTATGATGGCCATGAGTGTTTGTTTATTGCTTAAATCCAGCCAATTATTTGTGCTAGCGGATGTGACTAGATGCGCAGATAGCGTGTTAAGTATAAATTGCTCGACTCTAAAGTAACTTGGCACAAGTGTATCCAGCAGGGGTTGGACAACATTAAGTAAATTGGCGACTTGTGTAACTATCGATTGTATTTTGACAGCGGCTACCTTCTGCTCCAGGGTAGTGCCATATAAGCTGCTGGCAATGGGATCGAATACGGACAAGTCTACACGCGGCACATCAAATCCCTTGAAAAGCAGTCCTTCTGCTATATCTATGCTCAGCGTCTGATCGTTGCGCAACATTACGCTTATCAAAGTTGTCAGTGGCGTCATAACCACTGCGCCTTCCGGCGCCATCAATCTGCCAGCAAATGGTTTACCGGTCGCCCAATCGATTCCGCCTATGGCGAAATATTGACCCCGGGGCACATCATCCACAAATGAGAATACACCCGCTACATTGGTTGTT
>JAUXWR010000158.1 GCA_030680075.1 Legionella sp. | reverse complement strand
TGACGTTGAGCAAGAGTCCTTACGGCGAATACCTGCTGCGGCTGCTCGACGAAGAGCACCCCGGTGAGGTCGCTCTGTAATGCATGTGATGACCGTCATTGGTGCGCGGCCGCAATTCATCACAGACAATATTCTCGGTATGGTCGAGCACCAAATGCGTAACGTGCCGGCCTGGACTGGCGTTGCATGAGCCTATTCGGCAGCATGAGCATGCGCTCTTTTCTCGGCGGCGCCGGTTGGCTCGCTATCGCGCAAGTTATCACGATGGCGTGCGGCCTGGCGGCTACGGCCGTCTGGGCGCGCTGGATGCCGGTGGACCTGTTCGGCGAGTTCAGAGTTCTAATTGCATTCATTAGTCTTGCCGGTGCGTTTTGCCTCCTCGGTACCGCTCAGGCCGCAATGATGTCGGCTGCCAAAAATATCGACGGTAACTTTTTTCCCCTCCTGCGTTCGAAAGTTCTGGCCAACGCCGTCGCCAGCCTCGGATTGTTGGTGGCGGCGGTCTATTATGCTTTGGCGCCCGCCGGTTCGCATCATATCGCGGCCGGATTAGTGGCTGCCGCCGTTTTGTTCCCGATCTACAATGTTTCCGACATCTGGGTTTCTTGGGTCAACGGCAAATCCTGGTTTCGCGAATTGGCAATCGAGCGCGTTCTTGTGGCCGCCGCAGGTGTCATCGCCATCGCTACCGCCAGTCTGTGCGATGTCGCTCAACTCTGGATAATCGCTGTGCTCTACCTGGGTCTCGCGGCTTTGGTGAACCTCGGCGTGCTGAAGCGCATCTTCACGCGGCAATCGAATAACACGACCGACAGCTCGATTGTGAAATACGGCCATCATTCGAGCGTCGCTATGGGGCTGAGCGGCCTCCTGGCGGTGGACGTGATCATTCTCAATCACGTCTATACGCCGCAAGATGTCGCGATCTATGTCATCGCTCTGCAATTTCCGAATCAACTCAAGGCCGCCTTCTCGGTGTTCGGCCAGTCGCTGGCGCCGGCGATTTACGGAACCGAAAGCACTCACGCCGCCTGGCAAGCTATGCGGCATCGCTTCTGGCTGCTGACCTTAGGCGCGATT
>JAUXWR010000157.1 GCA_030680075.1 Legionella sp. | reverse complement strand
AAAAAATGATCGGACACAAGAAAATACTACCATCACCTCAACGAAAATCTTTTCTTGTCTAAAAGTCAAAATCCTTTCGACCGTTTCTCTTCGACTGTTTCAACACTCGCGCAAAATCAAAACCGACACAAAAATGAATCAGTGTGGATTGGGGAAAAAAAAGGGGTGTCAACTAATGAATTTAAATCTCGAGCTTCTTGTACGACTCGGAGTCGCAGTTGACGCGGACGTCCGTGTTCACGAGGTTGATCGGGAGACCCATGTCGTCGGTGCCGACCTGGATGCACTTGAGCATGGAGAGCAGGTAGTACATGTCGATCTTGAGCAGGTAGAAGACGAAGACCTGGATGCAGGACATCAGCAAGGGAGTCGTCTGATGCTCCTTGACCCAGCCCTCGTGCCAGAATCCGGTGTAGGACTTGCGCGCGATGGCGTTGTATTCATTGCGCGCCTGGCGGCACTCGGAGGCGAGCAGGAAGTCGGGCTTGAGTTTGAGCGTGAGGCGGACGAGGAGCGTCATGGGGAAGACCATGATCGTGATGCCCATGAAGAGCAGGAACGCGTAGGAGTCATTCATGTGGAAGTCGCGGAAAAGGCAGTTGATGGACTGGAGGGCGTAGAAGCGGAACTCGAAGAGGAAGGCGGAGACGCTGAGCACGATTTGCATACCGCCGCCCCACGTGATGCCGAGGAACGAGAGCAGCGACATGGTCTGCTGCGTGGTGGCGAAGAGCGCGATCAGGACGGTGGCTCTGCCGAGCGACGTAGTCGGGATGGGATTGTTCAGGACGGCGAGGATGATCATAAGATACAAGAATGTGAAGGTGAAGGGCAGGATGATGACAAGGATGCCGTTGCTGGTTCATTGGGCTGGGCTTTGCGCGCACAGGCCCGTCGAGTCCTTGCCGTAGCCGTCGATGCAATCGTCGCACATCGCGCCTTGGTAGCCGAAGGTGCACTGCGCCGCACCGTAGAGAGCGGCGCTGCCCTCGGGGCACGCGCCAGCGATGCGGCACTTGATGAAGCTTGTCGTGAGATTCGAGTTGCGCCAGTAGCCGGCCTGGTTGCGGATGACCGTCGTGCCGTCGCAGAGCGCCTGCGTGTCGGGGCACGAGCGGCAGGTGCTTTCACCCGTGACTTGGAAGAGCGTCGACGGGCAACTCGCGCGGAACTTGGCGCTGAAGGCGAACTTTGTCGGGTCGTTGGAAACAACGCAGTAGATGGCGTAGTCGGTGCCGAAGACGATCGGTTTCTTGCCGGCGTCCTCGGTCTTGAAGGGA
>JAUXWR010000156.1 GCA_030680075.1 Legionella sp. | reverse complement strand
CCGGGTGAGGGTCACTCCTTTTAACGCCTTCTTCACGCTCATGATCGACGAGCGGCTGCAGCACACCTGGCAGTTTTTACCCCACAGCCGGCGTTGGTTCCGTGCCCTCTTCGCCTTGGCGCGCGCTGCCGACGGCGCCTGGACCGGGGCGGGTCTGGGGAACGGCTTCTACCTCTCCGGGACGAAACGGGACGGCTGAGAATGCGGGTCCGGCGGCGGGCCTCAGGTTCGCGGAGGCGGTCTATCCGGGGATCGTCGCCGTGAGTCCCTTCGGCGGGCAGTACTGCAGCGTCAGAAGTGTCGCCTACCCGCCTCGGGTGCGGCCTCACGAGGCATTCACTGTCGAGGTGGTCATTGAGAACATCGGGGCTGAGACCTGGCAAGGCCGGGGGGGGAGTCATCCCGTGCGGCTTGGCACCTGGAATCCGCCAGACCACCCCTCGGCATTTCACGACCCCGAGACCTGGGCCCAGAACAACCGGGCGGGTGAATTGTCCGAAGATGTCTCACCGCTCGGTACGGCCACCTTTCGGATGACCTTCCGGGCCCCGACGGCGCATGGCGCCTACTGTGAGGAGTTGGCGCCCGTGGCCGAGCAGTTGCGTTGGTTTCCCGCCAAACCTATCCGGATCGAAGTGGAGGTCGTCGGGTAGGCGGGCAGGCACTGCCCGCATCAGGGCGGGAAGGTGGCGAGGGTCGCGGCATCCTCGATCAGCAGCGCCCGGCGCGCGGAGGGGGCCAGGTGGTCGGCGGCGACACGAATTGCGCTCTCCACCGAGTCGAAGATCGGCAGCGGCAGGCTGCTCTGGCCGGCCAGACGAGGCGAGACGAGCCAGATGCGCCGCCCGCTCGCGGTGAACCGGAGAAAATTCAGGAGCTTGTGGTCGCCAAGGCGGTAATTCTCGCTGGCACGCTGTTCGATCGCCGCGAGCTTCGGTGACGACTCGAGGAACTGGGTGAAGGTCGCCGGACCGATGCCTGCCGGGCAGTCGGCAACGAGGACCAGGATGCCGCCGGCCGCAACGGCGGACTTCCAGTGCTCGAACCCTTTGAGCGCCTGGTAGAAATCGCGGTCCAGCGGATGATCGATGAAGCACAGCACGAACGGCGCCGGGCCGTCGAACTGCCGCCCGAAGAGCATCCGGCCGCTGGGAACGAGGGCCTCGATCACGCCGCGCAGCGGTCCCGCGTGCCAGCTGTGAATCTCGCCGCGCGCGACGAGCGCGTTCACGCCGAGCGGTTCCGCGGCCCCCCTGCCGACAAGCCGTGCGCGAACCATGCCGGCCGCCTCCTCGAGGTCGAGGTGCAGCGGGTTGTCCGCGAGTGCACCAATGGCCGCGCCCGGCTCGCAGGCGAGGCGGTGGTTGGCTCGCATCGTTTCGAGGGAGCAGAGGCCGGGGACGAGTGACTTGCGTCCCCCCGTCCACCCGGCAAAATAGTGCGGCTCCACCGAGCCAAGACAGACAACCGCCGCTGGCCAGTCGAGCAGCCGGTTGATCTCCACCGGGGTGCCGCGGCTCGTTGTCCCGATGTGGACGAGCGGGTCCGAGGCGGCGCGGTGAACGGAGATGCGCGATCGGACTTGATCGAGAAAGCCGCCGAAGATCTCCCGCAGTTC
>JAUXWR010000154.1 GCA_030680075.1 Legionella sp. | reverse complement strand
AGAAACTTTAATTAGATTCCTTGTGTTTTTGCATTATAGTACTCTCCTTCATAAATCGTGGTGGGAAATCGAAATTGTACGAGTACCATGAAGATTAGAGGGAGATTCAATATGATACTTTATTTGCAAATAACAATAATCTTTAATATCGTTTTTCTAGTATTGCGAGTATTTGGGAAAATTTGTTTAATTGGTTTTGTAGTTTTTATTGAGGGGGGTGAAAGTTTCTTTATGATTTACGTCATTGTCCAGTAAATTTCGCTTGCCGACTCAAAATCTTCATATAAGGGTACACCGCCATTTTTTTAAATTCGCCCAACCGGATAATTTTTATTTGAAACTTTTTTTTTTACAAGTCACAACTATAAAAAGCTTTGCATTGTTTTAAAATATTGAATTTCAATTCATCCAACTGTTTCTTCACAACAACAAAAAAAAATAACAACAATCTTTTTTTCTCGTTAATATTAATTTTTAAAGAACAAATTTAATTCAGATCAAAATGACGAACAGACCAAGTAAAATCAAAAGGAAATCATATTTATGTATCTTCAAGGAATGTAGCGAACCTCAGCTGGATATGGATACTATAATCGATTGATTCAAAAACAAGACAAAAACTGAAGAGAGTATGAGTATATGATGCTTGTTTGAAAATGCGCTCTCATTAAGTGATGAGAAACAGCATTTGGAAATCCATTCCAATTAACATGCTATGAATTAGACTTGGGCTCTTATTCTTTAGTTATTCCCTCTTGCTAACACAGTATGGAGGATGATTTTTTTTTAAAAAAAATAGAAACAACAATCACCTCTACTTTAACTACTGCTGCTTCAACCGTTCTGGGAAAGAGAACAAAGTTAAAGAGCATTAGCCAAGAAAAAGTTGCAATATTTCAAAAGAAAAAAAAACTAAAAAGAAATTGAAACTATTGAAAAGCAAGAACAACAACTTGTAGCTATAAGAACTCATGCACGAAATGTCAAAGTGCGTTTTGTTGGGACACTCTTATTAAATGCATGTGTTTACTGGCTGGCTCCTAGTAGTCAAGGGGCGGGCGTGTGGGAATAGAATGGATGGATTATTTGAAAGGAACGAGGGAATACAATATAGAAGGGAAAAAAAAGTCTGATTGAAAAGAAAATGAGAACGTCTCATGTTATAGAAGTGGACAAATTATCTCTAGTTATTGACACACTGCAAGAATACCTATAGAGGCTCTTCTAATTTTGAGCTCAAGTAAGGAGGAGAATACTCTACGCTCCGCTCTCACACCGTCTTTCTCACATTCGAAAATATACATGGAACACAAGGAATATGCATATATATAACAGATTGAGATTGTATAATGAGCCTACAAACTTGCCCCCACCCCAACTCAAAATTCTATTTGATGTTTCTATAAGGGTGTGCTATTAAAACTACCGACAATAGAGGTAACACTATGCTAACAAAACAAAAAAAAAACATCTTGTCCGGACAAACACTCTTTTTTATTTTGCCAAAGGTTAAGTATGCTTTTTTTCCTTAGGTTTTGTTCATGCATGAGTTGGGTACTACTTCTTTTTTTATTCTCAAATCACCATGATTCTTCGTTTATTTTCGATGAGACGAGTGAACAAGAACGAATCCCATAATTTAATTCGTCATTCTTTATAGATTTTTTTTTTCGTATCAACCAATCAGATTGAGGAAGGAAAACGTTATTTTATTTTTGCAACCATGATTTTATTTAGTTATGGCAAAATACCTCTACTATCTTTATTTCAAAGATGAGGAGAAATTTGTATTTCATTAGACTCAAAGTATTGGAAATTGCATTTCTCTTTGTGGCCGTAGTATCAGTCATAAGTTGTTGTTCCGATGCTGCGAATACTCCCAAAGCAGGAATTGGCTCAAAGTTGGTAAAGACTGAGCTTGTAACTGGAAAAGGGACATCGTTCCACATTCATGGTTTTGGTGGTTGTTATCAGTGGTAAGTAGTAGTAACTTTATGGTATGAATGTTGCACGATTCAATTAAATCAGATTTTATTATTTATTTGTTTTGTGTTTGTTTTTTGTTTGTTTTGTTTTGTGTTGTGTTTGTTTTGTGTTTGTTTTGTGATGTTTGTTTTGTTTTGTTTTGTTTGTGTTAAAGGATGTCATCAAACCCTAAATATTTAACTGTGAAAGTAGATTCGATTGATGGAAATGATCCTGCGTTATGTAGTAGCAGCGCTAAAGTTCAAGTCGAATGGAGCTCAGAACAACCAATCTCAGCGATTATAATCGCTTTAGAAACATCCACACTAGAAAACATTTTTTTTGAAGTTATCATTGATATCATTGCTTGTCTAGAGCTAGAAATTTATTCTTCATCGAGCAAGAAGCAATTGAAAGGCACGGTCTTGAGTACTGGCAACCAATTCTCTTTCAGATTGGTGGCCGTTAATTCACGAAAAGAACAATTTACCCAGCTTCCAGCATTTGAATGTTCCTTTGAACCCCTTATCCCAATGCACTACTACTTGATGAAAGTTGATTCAGATCCTGTCAAGGATCGAAACCAAATTGAGCAGTTTGAAATTCAACATTTTGTAATTGAAGGGGGCCAAAGTCTACTGTTTACCCCTCTGACTGCTGGATCTGTAAAGATATCAATAACTCTTAACGAATCATTTAAGCTTGCTATGAACATGTCCTCACCTTATTTTGAAGCTCTTCTCATTGTGAGAGATGAATTGATATTCAACCCTGATTTGCCAACAGTAGTCACTTCTTCGGTGGAACTCCCTGTTCATGTGATCGGGGGGAACCGTTGTGTCTCGCTCTCCAATAGCTTGTACACTTTCTCAACTTCTATACTACAAGGCGAAGCATCTGCCTTAATCGATTACAATTCAGGTCGCGTCGTCTTTAAACAGCCCGGAACAATTGAGTTCTCTGCTCGATACTATGAGGGTTTATGGAATTCAAACGAAACAAGTATTGAACCCTTGGCAGTTTCGGACCCTGTGCATGTGGTAGAGCCTGAATATTTAAAAATCCGCATTGTGCGAGAGTTTTGCTTTTTATATGAGGATATGGAACTTGATGATGTGCAACAGATTCAAACTCAGGAAGCAGCAGAACCTTATCTAATTGAAGGAAGATATTACCTCATATTTGTTGACATTTATGATAGTCATCACAGATTAGTCCAACAATTTGGTAAAGATTACCGTCTATCCCTTCGCGATTTTGGTGATTTGTTTGAAACTAAAGCGCAGGTAAACAGTTGGAGTGTTTTTACAAAGGCTGTAGGAGAGGGATCTCTCTGTGCCGTTCTGGAACGTGTTAACCACAATCCTGATGGTAATATTGATGAATGGTCAGTTGTCGTAACATCTTTGCTTAATATCAAGTCTGCTGCTCCTATCAAGATCCGTCCTGGTTCGTACTTAGCTATTCCCGATTTGCCTTCCTTACCACCTGTCGAGTTATTGGTAGCTGGTGGAATCGGTGACGAAAGCGAAAAAAGATACATTATGTTTACAACCCCGAACTGCTTTGTTCGATTTCGTGTATTATACATGGATGAAAAGAACATTGTTCATGGATCTACGAAAGTGACACAAATGAAATGGTCAGAGAACATCAAACAATATACCAATCCGGCAAATTGTGCAGCGCTGATTGAGGATTATTATGACCGTACCAATAGAGATCTTGTGGTTTTCTTTCCTGTATCTCTTCGTTTTATTGAGTTTGAAGGGAGGGGGGTACAAATTGGAATCAAATCTATTGCTACATTTTCAAGCTAGAGATCATAATCTCTGGCGAGGGTGGAATGTCCCTGTTGTGCTGAATGACGTAGAAAATCAGTCTTTTACTTCTATGGTGTTGATTCACAGCAACCAATTGTGCTCTTGTAAAGAAAGAGATAGTGTGGATTCTAATCCTTTGGAGCAGAAGAAGCAGAAGAACACCCAACAGGAAAGCAAAGAACGTTCGCCCACTGTAGCTAATGTCCCAAGTACCACAGTTCTAGGTAGCTTTATCAGGTTCCTTTTTCAGTTGGGAATATGGGCAGCATGGTTGTCAATGTGTGGCGGTACAATCGTAGGCCTCCTTCTAGGTGGATGGAAATTGGGAGGTATTGTAGGAAATTACATCAAGAAAAACATCATAGAGGTGGTGGTGGTTACCAT
>JAUXWR010000147.1 GCA_030680075.1 Legionella sp. | reverse complement strand
GTGGTACTAAAGAGACCAAATGTATGATTCATTTTTCTTTGCTTGGCAATATATATTTCTTACGCTTATTTTTTTTTGCAGACCTTGATCAGATCTATGAGGATGTGGCGAATCCTGAGAAGGCGAACACCAAGCTGGACGACCCAGACACGGCCGGGTTCGGTCGGCACTACTGCATTCCGTGCGCGAGGTACTTTGTCTCGGAGAAGGCGCTGGCGGTGCACTCGGAGACCAAGCAGCACAAGCGGCGGCTGAAGATGTTCGAGAAGGAACCCACGGCCTACACGGGGCCCAACGTGGTGATCGACAACGGCCTGAGGAAGCCCGCCGACAAGGTGGTCGACCTGGCGGCCCTTGCTGCCTCCGATCCGCTGTCGTTACCTTCCAGCTCGGCCGGGTCCTCCCTGGACTCTGCTTTGCTCGATGACATCGCCAAGATGTGAGCCTTCTCCTTTCTTTTGTATCATAAAAAAAGGGCTCGGATTTTAAAAAAAACAATACAATACAATCTGTTTCCTATTTTCAAGGAGGTAGGTGAGAAGGACGAACACGGCGACGGGAAGTGGAGAGAGCAGCAGGGTTGGGAGCGAGGCAGTGGATGAGAGTGGCGAAGAGGGCGCCGACGAAGAGGAGGAGGCCAGCGATGACGGCGAAGATGATGGTGAAGGTGGAGGAGAGGAGGGAGAAGGAGGCGGGGATGAGGTCTCTGGGAAGGGGCTCTGGAGGGGAGTCGGGGAGCACGGAGGGGTAGCCGAGGGCCAGGAAGGAGGGGCCTGCGAGGAACTGCAGGGGCGTGAGGCGGGAGGCGGCGGCCATGCAGCGCGGGTGGGTGCTGTTGCAGGCGTCGAGGCAGAAGGCCGGGGAGGAGGGGAGGGTGTGGGAGAGCAGGTGGGCGGCGTGGAGGGAGCGGGAGGGAGGGGAGAACAAGCGCACCGCCACTGTGCGGAGGAAGGACAGGTCGTCGAGAGTGAGGAGATGTGATGAGGACGAATAAGAAAGAGGAGAAGGAGAAAGCGGGGAAGGAGGAGAAGGAGGGGATAAGATTTGAGAAAGAAGTGGGAGGAAGGGTTGGAAAGTAGGCACGTGAATGATCTCGAGAAAAGTGGAGAAGCGCACGGCAGCAGAAGCAGAGATGAGAGCAGCAGAGTCGGGAATGGATTCTGAAGAAAGCACGGTTTG
>JAUXWR010000112.1 GCA_030680075.1 Legionella sp. | reverse complement strand
GGATGTCGACGCCGGCCTCGAACATGTGAGTCGCGAAGGTGTGTCGGAAAGTCAGCGGGTTGACCGGTTTGGATAGGCCCACCTTTCGGGCATGCAGACGGATCATGTCGTCGAGGCGCGAGGTGCTCACGCGGACATGCTCTTTGGCCCCGGGGGCATTGACGGAGAAGGCGTAAAAGACCGGATCCGTCGCGTTGCCTCCGAGCCGCAGACGGTATTGACGCAAGTCCTCGCACACCCGGTCGTTGAGGAAGATCTGCCGCTGTTTGCCGCCCTTGCCCTTGAGAACCCGCAAGGTTTTCTCCTCCAGATCCAGATCGCGCCAGTTCAAAGAGCACAGCTCGTTGTTGCGCAGGCCGGTCGACCAGAGCACGGCGATGATCGTGTAGTTGCGCAGAGCGAGCAGATCTTCGGTGTCGAAGGCAGCCAGCATTCGAAAGCATTCATCGACGCTCAAGAATTCTTTTTCCGCCGGGGGCCGACAGATCAGCTCCGGTAGGGAGGCGGCGGGATTGAAGAAGATCTTCCCGTAATCGTGGAGATAGGCATAGAAGGTGCGCAGCACGCACAGTTCCATACTGAGCGTGGTGTTACTCACCCCGCCGGCGGATTGCCGATGTTCGATATAGGCCAAGATGTCCGCCGGCTGCGCAAGAAAAACACCCTTCCCCCGGGTCTCTTCCAGAAACGTTTTCCAGATACGGCCGACGCGCTGATGCAGCCCAAGAGTGCCGGCGGCATAACCGCACATCCCTTGGAGATGATCCAGATATTCGGTCAGCGCGTCGGTTTTACGCATGGCGGTCTCCTTTTTCGATCTGGACCTGGTAGGGATGGCGGTTCATCAATCCCTGGAAATGCCGCGGGCTGAGGTGGGTATAGACCGACGTGGTGGCCAAGTGCTGATGACCCATAAGCGCGCGGGTGATGATTTTCCCGTGACGATCGGCAGCGTGAGTGGCGAAGGTGTGGCGCAGATGATTACAGGTCAACGCCATGGGCAACGCGGCCTCGCGGCCAGCCTGCTTCACCAGACGTTGCACCCAACTCACGGTGATCGGGCGTTGCCGAGTGTTGATGAAAACCGCCGGGAAGGAGTCTTCACGACCGCCGAGATAGGACTCCAGAATGGCCGCCAGCCAACTGCTCAAGGGCGTATGCTTCTTCCAGCCGCCCTTCACGCGCAGGACAATCCGGTGCTGTTTCAGAAACAGGTCGGAGCGCTCCAACGACGCGATTTCCTGCGGCCGCATTCCGGTGCCGGCCAGGAGGGCCAGGATCGCGAAGTCCTGCGGCGAGCGAGTTCGCGCTGCGCTCTCCAGGAAGCTGCGCAACTGTGTCGGGCTTAGGTATTCCGGCAGCGTGGCTCGCGGGTGAATCTCGGGATGGCGCAACGCACGCGCGGGATTTGCTTCGAGGATTTGCATCAAGGCCAAATGCGCACCGAACTTTCGCAGGCTCCAGACGATAGCCTTAAAAAGCGCCGGCCCCGCCTCACGGCACCGCCATTGCACAAACTTCCTGAAAAACTCCGCGTTCAATTCCACGGACCGCCTCACGCCGGCCGTGGCGCAGTATCCGGCGAAATCACCCAAGTAGCGCTCCAACTCCCCGACCGAACGCTCCGCCAAACCCCGTTGGAGTTCCGTCCGCAGACAACTCCCTACCAAGGCTCCCATATCCAAGCTCGTTACCGCCACGCTCCCATCATCTAGCATGACCGGCCATCTCCCCTTGCTTGCATCGCCTTCGCCCCAGTGCTACTCTCAAATAAATTCACCCAATAATCGTGGATTTACAGTGGGTTATAACCTAACCGCGCGAAACAGACATTAGCCTGAAAAACGAAAGAGAGATTGTCATGGAGTGGGTGAGAAAGGCAAAGCAAGAACTATTCAGAAAAGCTGAGTCCTGTGGTTTCATCGATCCGATAACAGGAAAGGGACCATCCTCAGAAGTTTCACTGACATCCTGCGTATTCCGGCCATGGTGACCAGCCAGTCCGGCCTCATGGTTACCAGCAATCGGAGCGCAGCGACGCCGGTCGGTTTCTTATAACTTAGGTACTGCGACTAAATAACTGTAGCATCTTATCATGAGGTCCGCTATGATTGCGGCATGGATCTGGAAGCATCGATTCGGGAGAAATATCGATCTCTTGCCTCGCGATT
>JAUXWR010000106.1 GCA_030680075.1 Legionella sp. | reverse complement strand
TATCGGTTGGGGTGCCTTCCGGGGTTTCTGTAAAGGCGGGTGTTTCTGTCGCCGTTGGCGGGATGGGAGTGGATGTACTCGCTCCGGCGGTCTGGGTTAACATGACAATCGCGAATTCCATCGCAGCCGTACCGATAGCATCCACAGGTACTGCCGTGGCCTGTGGCGCGCACGATGCGAGTATGAAGGCTGCGGCAAGGGTTATTATTGTGGTGTGTGAAAAAACTGTTTTCATTTGGATCTAAAGACCTCTTTCCCTTTCTTCTCTAGCTTCGCCCAAGTATCCTTCAAATTGACCGTCAGGTTGAACACAGGCTTTTCGGGCGTGGAGTCTTTGTCCACGCAGAAGTAGCCGAGCCGCTCGAACTGGAAGCGCGAACCAACTTCGGGCGAGGCAAGATGCGGTTCCACGTAGCCGTTGAGAATCTCCATGGAGTTTGGATTCAAACAGGCAAGGAATCCTTCATCTCCCTCTTCGGGGTCTTCCTTCGTGAAGAGACGGTCGTACATGCGGACTTCCACTTCTTTGGCGTGTTTCGCAGATACCCAATGAATCGTGGATTTTACCTTGCGTCCGTCGGGCGCATCACCGCCTTTGGTGGACGGGTCATATGTGGCGTGGACTTCGATGATGTTGCCGTTTTTATCCTTCACCACATCCGTGCATTTGATGAAATACGCATAGCGCAGGCGGACTTCGTTGCCGGGAAACAAACGGTAATATTTCGGCGGCGGCGTCTCGCGGAAATCGTCCTGCTCGATGTACAAGACTTTTGAAAACGGGACCTTGCGCGTGCCCGCGGACGGGTCTTCGGGGTTGTTGACCGCATCCATCTCTTCGACAAGATCGTCGGGATAATTATCAATGACCACCTTCAACGGACGGATGACCGCCATACGGCGCAGGACGGTCTTGTTCAGGTCATCGCGTACACAAGCTTCGAGCAATGAAACATCGCTGATGCTGTAATTCTTCGCGACGCCCACGCGGCGGATGAAATCCAGGATGGCTTCTGCTGTATAACCGCGACGGCGCATTGCGCGCAGGGTTGGCATGCGCGGATCGTCCCAGCCGTTGACTTGATTCTCTTCGACCAAACGTCTGAGTTTGCGCTTACTCATTACGGTGTAGGTCATGTTCAGGCGCGCAAACTCGATCTGGCGCGGTTTGAAAACTTCCAGCTGTTCCAAAAACCATTCATATAACGGACGATGGTTTTCGTATTCGAGCGAACACAACGAATGGGTGATGCCTTCCATCGAGTCGTTCTGTCCATGCGACCAGTCGTACAGCGGATAGATCTTCCATTTGCTGCTCGTGCGGTGGTGCGGCGGCTCATGGATGATACGGTACATCACGGGGTCGCGCATGTTGATGTTGGG
>JAUXWR010000105.1 GCA_030680075.1 Legionella sp. | reverse complement strand
CATCGTAGTTCGCCGCAGTAATGCCGTCCTTGAGAGAGTGGCCGTAACCCACATTGTGAGGATGGCGAACGATCCGTGCCCCAGCTGCGACGGCCGCGTTGGCAGTTCCATCGCTCGATCCATCGTCGACGACAACGATTTCGTACGGTATCAGGTTCGCCGCAGTCAGCACCCGCGCAATCTCGGACACTGTCGCGCCGATAGCGCCCTCTTCGTTCAGCGCCGGAATGACCACCGAGATCATTGTTTGCGCGCCACGCAAATCAGGGACTGGCCAAAAAAGCCGCGGGTCAGCGGATCGACCAATTTTGAGATCGGCAGCACGTATTTGTCGAAGATCCGAATTTGCGCATTGACGGCGGAATCATCCAGCGAACGATGACGGGCGAAGCTGTTGACCCACCAGGCGAACCCGCCCACCGGATTGAAATAGCGAAGACTGAGAATATCGACTTGAGAATCCGACATGGCGCTCAACATCAGCGACTTGTTATAGCGGCGGAAATGACCGGCCAGTCGGTCAAGATCGCCATAGAGCCGCTGATGCGCCGGCACGAGAAGCAACAGATGTCCGCCCGGTGAAAGCGCGCGGGACATGCTGGAAACAGCGCGCCGGTCATCTTCGATGTGCTCGATGACGTTGCAGCACACGATGGTGTCGACGCTGCCTGGCGGATAGCTCGATCGAAATTGCTCCGAGCAGATATCGGCGAGGGCAAAGGAACGATCAGGATAACGTCGGGCGGAATTTGCGACGTTCTCCGGATCGATATCGATGCCCCGATAGCGCCCGAACTTCGCAAGGTACTCGCAATAACTTCCGTGGCCTACGCCAACCTCCAGAATATCCTTACCGAAGTACGGTTGCAGCGAGTTTACGATCCATTCCATGTAGTTGCGCGCATTGGCGATCGCGCTTGAAAATGTGGGATCGATTCGATCGGTTGCCGACAGGTCGTCACTCATGACGCAACCCCTGTTGCGGCCCGCAAGTTTTCGTAACGGGGACGTCTGTTCGCTTCC
>JAUXWR010000097.1 GCA_030680075.1 Legionella sp. | reverse complement strand
CATCGTCGAGGTCCGGTTGGTGCTGATCGCGGTCAGCAGCGGCGGGCGCACCGCCGCCAGGAACTCGAGCAAGTCCGGCTCGATCGCCATCTGCCGCAGGAACGGGGTGTAGTCGAGTGCGGCGCGATAGGCGTTGACGCGCTCGATCTCCTGAGGCCAGGCGCGGAAAATGAACGGCACCGACTCCGGCGCGGGGTGCGCGTGGACGAACCCGACTTCCTGTTCGGTCAGCGGCGGGCGGCCGAAGCGCTCCCGCAGGTGGCCGTAGTAGGCGCGGTTGGCCTCGCGCGAGTCGAACATCACGCCGTCGCAGTCCAGGACGACGAGCTTCAGATCGGTCATGTCCCCTCCCCGGCGGGATCGGCCCGCCGTCGGGGATTCTAGCAGGGTGCTGAAGGACTCGGAACAATCAGACTGCTGATGCACCGACCTTCCCCCGCTCTCGCATTGACTTGCCCAGTCACCGGGACTACAAACAGGCATGAACCTCAAAACCGCGCCGCAAGGTGGGACATGACGAACGATCCCGTCGCCGCCTTCCTGACCTGGCTGCGCGTCGAGAAGAACTTCTCGCCCGCGACCATCCGGGCCTACAGCGCCGACCTGGACCAGTTCGCCCGCTTCTGCGCCGGGGATGAACCGGTCGCCAGGGATGCCGCACCAACACCGTCGCCGGCCATCGACCCGACGCTGGTCACCCTGCGCACCGTTCGCGGCTTCCTCGGCGCCCTGAGCGCGCAGGGTCTGAAGACTTCCTCGCTCGGCCGCAAACTCGCCGCGCTGCGCAGCTTCTTCCGGTTTCTCAACCGCGAGGGGCTCCTGCAGGGCAACCCGGCGCGGCCGATCCCCTCTCCCGCCAAGCCCAAAACGCTGCCACCGGTGCTCACCGTGGACGAGGCGTCGCGGCTGCTCGAGACGCCGGGGGGCCCGCCGCGCAGTCCGCTTCGCGATCGGGCCCTGCTCGAACTGCTCTATTCGAGCGGGCTGCGCGTCAGCGAACTGACCGGGCTCAACCTCGAAGACCTCGACCTGTCCGGGGGTTCGGTGCGGGTGCTCGGCAAGGGGCGCAAGGAGCGGATCGTGCCGGTCGGGCGCAAGGCCGTCGAGGCGG
>JAUXWR010000090.1 GCA_030680075.1 Legionella sp. | reverse complement strand
TAATGTTTCTTTTTGATGCCCTAACATCTCTTAATATCAAAAATATACAGAGAATAGATAATAGAATAAAACCAACAGCTAAAATAAGATAGGTAGATTTTACTTCATCTTGCTTTTTAAATGATTCGATCTCATAAGCATGAGCGAGTTTTATAAATTCTTTATTAATATCTTTATTAGATAAATTCACTGTTGTTAAATCAATAGAATCTTTTAAATGATGGTAACTTTTAAAATATTCATAAGCTTTTGTCTTATTACCAACTTTGTCATGAAATTGATAACCTAGCTCTCTATAACGTAACTCGACAGGTAAATAAGGGGATTTTCTAACTTCGGTAAACTTCTTTAAACTTTCAACAATAGATAAAGCATCTTTAAGCTTATTGGTAGTAATATATAGTTGCGCCAATTTAATCTGCGTAAATAAGGCATCTTGTTCGTCTTTTTTATTTAAAGCCAAACTTTGGGTATACGATTGTTCGGCATTTTTATAATCGAGCATTTTATAATATGTAGATCCCAAATTGCCTAGAATAATTCCTTTAGCCATATCTAGGTATTCTTTGTCATTAACAAACCTAGTCCTATTTCTGTCAACATAATCTATTGCAATTTTATAAGCATTTACTGCATTTTCTAATTTCAATGCCCTTTCATAACATAATCCAATGTTATTTAAATTTTTTTGTTGCTCAAGAAATGTATTTTGTTCTGGGTCTTTTTCAACCAGTTTTAATCCGCTAACTGCTGCCTTGTAGTAAACAATTGCATCCATATATTTTTTTTGTTTAAAAAGTATATTTGCCAATTGTGCGTTAGCATTAGCAGTTTGCAACAAATCTTTATTATTTTCATTTAACTTTTTAGCAAGGTATAGGTATTTAAATGCATCATCATAGTTATGCTGATTTACTAAAATATCTGATTTAAGTATATATGCTTTAATAAGTTCTTTACTGTAGGTTTTTGGGGTTTTATTTAAAATACTTATGGCACTATCTATAGCGACAATAGCCATTGGATCATTAAAAAAACTGTTTTTTAGCAAGTATGCTTTAAATTGATACTTTTTTGCTAAATCTACTTTGTTAATGCTAGGAAATTTATTGTAAATGGAATCCAGATATTTTGATCCGTCGGAGAAGCTATTGTTAAATCTGATTTTGGATGCATCAAGAATAGACTGAAAATAGTCAGGATTTGGTTCATCCTCTTTTTTAAAACTATTACAAGAAAATATAA
>JAUXWR010000074.1 GCA_030680075.1 Legionella sp. | reverse complement strand
CCATGCGGCCGGTCTCGAGGCTGAAGGTGGTCCCGTTCATCTCGAGACTGACTGTCTGCTTGTTCAACATCACGTTCTCTTTCCTTCCATCCGCTTGGTCAGCGCGCCCCCGGCCCTATTGCCGGCAACGCTCCGTGGGCGCCGCTTCGCGCCCTTCCGCAGGTGACCCGCCGAAAACGGCAATCGGCCGCGACGTCGAACGGCGCGACCGACAGCCGGGCAGGCTCACGTTCCGCAGGCTGTCATCAGCCCCGGAGGCCCAGGTCCTTGATGAGGCCGCGATAGCCCTCAAGGTCCTTCTTCTTCAGGTAGGACAGCAGCCGCTTGCGCTGGCCGACCATCTTCAGCAGGCCGCGCCGGCTGTGGTGGTCCGCCTTGTGCATCTTGAAGTGGTCACCGAGCGTGTTGATCCGCTCGGTCAGCAGCGCGATCTGGACCTCGGGCGAGCCCGAGTCCTTGTCGTGCTTGCGGTACTTGTTGATGACCGCGTCTTTCTGATCCTTGGTCAGTGCCATCGTCCAGAACCTCCAGAACTACGTCACGCCGCGGCGTCACGATGGCCGCAGGCCGGCCGCCCCTTCCCGTCTGCCGATGCGTCAACGGGAACCGGACGGGACCAGTGCACCCTGTTCCGGACCATTCCGGAGCGGAGTGACGGCGCCGACCCGCCATGCGAATTGCGCGCAGACTGCCGGGCAGGAGAGTGCGGATTTTGGCGTCCGCGCCCCCGGTCCGGCTGTCGCGTGGCCCAAGATAGGCCGCTCCCCGGGGCGATGCAAGCGCAAAGCCGGGGCTCGGGGCGCCCGGGCCCGGGCTTTCCGGCCGGGTCGGGGCGCCGGTCTGCGGACCGTACGGGAGGCTGTATCGGCATGTGGAATCGTAACTTGAGTGGCGGGTGCCCGCCCGCCGGGCAGGCCGATTCCACCGGCCTTTGCCGGGTCAATCGCGGCCGGCCGCCCGCCGCAGGGCCCCGGCCAGCCGGGGCGCCAGCACGTCGATGCTGTAGGATTCCTGGACGACCCGGCGCCCGCTCAGGCCCATCGCGAGCCGGCGGGCGGGGTCCTCCAACTGGCCGATGATGGCCTCTGCGGCGGCGCGCGCGTCGCCGGCGCCGTCGCCGACCGGAGCCTGCGCCAGGACCTCGCGGTTCATGCCGACCGGCGACACCACCACCGGCACGCCGCAGGCCATGTAGAGCAGCATCTTGTAGGCGCACTTGCCGCGCGCCCAGTCCGAGTCCTCCAGCGGCATCAGGCCGACGTCCAGCGCCTGCAGGAACGGGACCTCGGCCGCGGGCGACCAGCGGACCCAGTCCAGGCGGTCGGCTGGCACGCGCGCGAGCGGCGGCGGCCGGTCGGCGCAGATGCGCACCCGCAGGTCCGGCACCGCGGCCAGCGCCGCCAGCAGGGCCTCCTCCCACAGCAGGAGGTACGGGAAGTTCGCCGAGGAACCGGTCCAGCCAACCGCGGGCGGCCGGGGCGGGTCGGCGGCAGGTGGGTCGGCCGGCGTGGCGGCCGGTACGAAGCGCGCGGTGTCGACCGCCGTCGGCACCACGACCGTGGGCGGGCCGTGCCGCCCGAACCAGGCGGCCACGAAGTCGTTGCCGGCCACGACCAGGTCCACCGCGCGGGCCAGCCGCCGGGCGAACGCGCCGTCGCCGCGGTTCAGCCAGATCGCGTCGTCGACGTCCAGCACGCGCGGGCGCGCGGTCAGCCCCTCCAGGGTGTAGAGCGTCGAGACGAACTCGCGCTGGATCAGCGTCACGTCCGCGCCCCGGGTGGCCGCGATGTCGGG
>JAUXWR010000073.1 GCA_030680075.1 Legionella sp. | reverse complement strand
CCGGTCGCCGTCGGCCTGGTGCAGGAAGCGCTGCATGCCGGCGATGCAAGACCGCTTGCCGAACTGATCAAGGGCGTGCCGATCCGCCTGACCGCGCCCTTCGCGCTCGACCGCGCCATCTCGACCGCCGGCGGCATCGCGCTGAGCGAACTCGACGACCGTCTGATGCTGAAAAAACGCCCCGGCGTCTTCGCCTGCGGCGAGATGCTCGACTGGGAAGCGCCGACTGGCGGCTACCTGCTGCAAGGCTGCCTGGCGACCGGCCATGCGGCGGGACGCGGCATGGTTAAGCGGTTAAGCGGTTAAGCAAGAAGAGCGCCTTTCCGTGATCGCCACCGCCCGTCTGCTTAAAGCGCGCGCGCCTTAGTTGTTTGGGGCTCACTTCATTTGCGGGAAAGCGAATGCCTTCGTGGTGACGCGCGGTGTCCAGTTCATGGGGCGCACGCTTAACGGCGGATAGAGCGACCTTGCCAGAGCACGGCGGGCGGCGAAGCGCGCCGCCCACTGCGCGTGCAGCAAACCGCTGTAGCGGACCTCGCCACGAAAGCGATAGACGTAGATGAGGCTCGCGCCGACGAGAGCTAGCATGACGATGATATCCGGCAGCATCGGATTTGCCCTCGTTCGGCGGTTCACCTTTCGATTAGAACCTGTAGGTGACAAACAGGCCGGTGGTGAACTGGTCCGCCGAGCCGCGATCCTCTACCAAGGGGCTGTCAGCTGCATCGCCGAGCAGGCGCTTGTAGGCCACTTGGCCTGAAAGGCCCCAACTCTCAGTCAGCCAATAATCGATGTTGACGCTGATGCCGGCATCCTTGAGGCCGGCTTCCGGCTGATATTGCCGCATGCCGCTACGCGCCGATTGTGCGGCCGTCACACCGAAGAAAGTCGTCGTGTAATTGTCGTCCGCCCAGGTGGCGGCTATTTCGCTGCGCATCATCAGCTTCGGCCCAAGCGGCATGCGATATCCGGCCGAGACTTTTGCCGTCAGCCCACCGTGACTG
>JAUXWR010000328.1 GCA_030680075.1 Legionella sp. | reverse complement strand
ACCGTGCCCGGCGTCATGGTGACGATGCTGGCAAGCACGCTGATGGCGAGCGGATGGCTCACCTCCAGCGGCACTTCGATGAACCGCGGCTTGAGCCTGCCGAGCGGCCCGAGCACCAGGAAGGCCACCGTGACGTTGGCCACCACGATGTCCCAGAGCACCAGCGGCACCAGCTTCAGCAGCACCTTCGGCCGCCGGAAAATCCGCTCCCGGTGCCAGAACGGTTCGATCGCCAGCGGAATCGCGACCGCCAGGATGGCGCCCAGGAGAACATGCCCGGCCGCCACGGTACTATTGAGCAAGAGCCACACCGGCAGCAGCGCGGCGCTCAAAAGCGGATGCGGAAACAGCCGGGCGATCATGGCGCGCGCCCCTCCAGCACCGCCGCACGGTAGCCCGCGACGTCGCCGAGCTGGATTGCGGTGGCGTCGGCATAGCGCTTCACCGGACCGGCGAATACCGACAGCAGGACAACCAGCGCAATCAGCGCAACCGCGGGAATCGCCCGTGTCGGCGCCGCCGCCATGGGCCGCGGCGCATCCTTCAGGGTTTTCCAGAAGAACAGGCTGCCGGCGCGGGCCAGCGTGATGAGCGCCAGCAGGCCGCTGACGAGTACCACCGCCCACACCCAGGCCATGCCGACGCGGCCGATCGCGGCATCGAGCAGCAGCGCCTTGCCGATGAAACCCGGCAAGGGCGGCAGGCCTGCCACTGCCACCGCGGCGACCAGGAACAGCACACCCAGCAGTGCCGGCGGCGCGGCCCCGCCGGTCTTCAGCCGGTCGGCGACCGCGCCGCGGCTGTCCGCGATCAGGCCGGCGATCAGGAATAGCGCCGCCATCGTCAACGTGCTGTGCACCATGTAATACAAACCTGCAGCCAGCGCCGCTTCACCTGAAAGACCGACGGCAATGAGCAGAGTTCCGACCGATGCGACGGTGAGATAGGCGAGCAGCCCGCGCAGGTGCAGCGCCGCCGATGCACCGATCGCACCCAGAACCACGGTTAGCAGCCCAGCCGGCAACAGCCAGTCCCCGGCCAGGTTGGCCGCCACACCGGCGCCGGCGCCGAAGCCGGTTTCGGACAGCCGGATGATGGCGTAGAT
>JAUXWR010000058.1 GCA_030680075.1 Legionella sp. | reverse complement strand
CATCTCCACCGAGACGTGTCTTTCGCAGGCGGTCGAAGTGACCATGAACGGCAACATGTATACCCAGAACTCGGTGCTCATCAACCGCCCCAAGGATGTCACGATCCTGTCCGTTTCGCCTGCGCGCGTCCGCGTCGGTGCAACTAATCTCGCCGTTGCATTAATCGGCCGTGGCTTCATCGAGAACTTCGCCGCCAAATGCAAGCTCTACTTCGATGCCAAAAACACCTCGTGGTTCGAAATCTACAACACAAAGTACGTCTCCTCCGTCCAGTACAACTGCATCGTGCCGACCGCCTTCGTCATGACGTACCCCGGCAGCTACATGACGCTCGCGCTCGACGGTCAAATCTACTCATCTTCCAGTGCGGCACACTCTGTGCTCGGCCCTGGCGACAACATCTACTGCACACCCGACCGTATCAGCCGCGGTTCGCAGCCAATCGTCGAGTTCCCGCCCTGGCCGTCCGTCTTCGTCCGCGACAAGAACCTGAACGTGCTCTACGACTTCGACGACCAACCCGTCCGCACCGCCAACATCGACCTGGCCGTCCCCGACCCCACGTTCGTCTGGATCAACGCGACGAATCAAGCCCTCATGAACTCCACGCTCAACATGAACAAGACCTACTACAACTACGGTTACAAGATTTTCAACGGCACCGGCACGCTCGATCACTACGCAGCCTACGTGCCGCCTGTCGGCCTGCGCAACACCCGCATCACCGTCGACGGCAAGTGGACACGCACGTTCGTCACAGCGATCATCCCCGGCGCGCTCGCCCGCATCCGCTTCAAGACACAGCCCGCGTCTCCCGCTGATGTCATCGGGCCCGGAACCGTGCTTCCGCAGACCGCCGAAATCCTCACCGTCGACACCGGCGAAAACGCCATCGACGACACAGGCATCATCCTCAACGTCAGCTTTGTGTCCTTCGACGAAAACGGCTCCGTCAACTACACCTTCTCACCCCAAGGCCAAGTCCAAGTGAACGACATCGGCGTCGCCGGCATTTCTCCCTTCAAGACGATCGACGCCGACAAGAAACCGATCGTCTTCGGCACCGACTACGCCATCTACTGCGTTGTTTCCAACGACCCGACCAAGTTCGCCTTCAGCGCCAAGTTCCACGCGAGTTGCCCGTCGACGCTCTTCCAAATCACGGGTGAGAGCGTCTGCCGCTCGTGCCCCGACACGCAGGCGCTCTGCGACGGCACG
>JAUXWR010000326.1 GCA_030680075.1 Legionella sp. | reverse complement strand
CTGGCTGACGCTGGGGAAGTTGTCGGCCAGGGGGATGGAGAAGAGGGGGTTCTTGGCGTGCAGGTACTGCCTGGAGTTGACGTTCTCAGTGATGGGCGAGACGGTGGGGATGGAGCTGTCGTCTTCGAGAACAACAATCTCGCACGAATCCGCGGGGTTGTCTGGTACCGCCTTGGTGTGGAGTGAGGAAGAGGACGAGCAGACGGGGAATGTGGAGGGGGCTTCTTGTCTTGACTGAGCCAAGACGGGCTTGAAGAGCGGGACGATCTGGGTGTGGATCACGGTGGGGTTGTTCTTGATGATGTCGGGGAGGTAGGTGCTCCCTAGGGTGGACAAGAACTCGGGCGACGACCGTTCTGCCTCCGTGAACACGCTGTTATAGGCGTCCAGCCCTGCTTGGGGAATCTCCTGGGGCATGACCAGGGTGAAAAAGTTCTTCTCCTGGACGAGATGGATGGTGAAGAGGGACTTCTTCTTGGGCGTGAACACTGCGTACAGGGGCAGGTGTTGCGTGCTGACGTGCTTGACCAGGATGGTGACCCTGTAGTGGTTGGAGAGGACGGCGAGGTCGGCGGCCGTGAAGGGGATGAAGTTGTTGAGGCGGTCGAAGATCAGCGGTCTCCCCTCGTTCTTATCACCAGCGACGCTGGTGATGATGCGCATCTCCATAAAGTTGTACAGGGTGCGGTCGGTGTACACGCTGGAGGGAGTTACGACCAGGGCGGCGGCGACGGTCTGGGGGACGTTGTTGACCTCGGTGCCCTTGACGGTGTACTCGAATCCCGTGGAGAACACGCCCCCGCTCGGGTCTTCTGGGACGTAGAAGGCGTGGAGGTCCATGTCGTGGGTCCGTCTGACCAGGGGAGGGACGGGCCAGATGGCGTACTCCGCGGGAACCCTGCTTCTGTTGTGCTCGTTGCGCTCAGCGACAGTCAGTGCGGAGTTGAGGTCCTTGTTGAGGCTGGTGCGGTAGAGGAACACCAGGCTGGACGCGGTCTGCACCAGAACCATGGGGAGGGCATTCTGCCTGTCAGCCACCAGATCAGGCTTGGGGTTGATGATCTCCAAATCGTCTTTGAGCGTCAGCATAAATGGGGATGATGGAGTAGGGACTGGCTTGGGGGTGATAAAGAGGAACCTGGATTGCTTGGAGTTGGTTCCGTTCTCAAGGTAGACGATCACCAGGACGTTGTACAGGTCTGCGATGGCCTGCAGGAACGCTCTGGTCCATTGGATGCTGAGCAGCTTCTCCGTGGAGAATGTGTCCCCAGTCACATCAAACCCGAGGTGCTGGAGGAGCTTCAGCTGCAGGGAGACCGCGTTGATCGTGGAGTCCTTTTTGAGCAGGGAGAGGGCTGAGCTCGTGACGACGGGGTACATGGCCGGGGACTGGTACCTGTTGGCGATGGGGCAGTGGTACCGCGTTCCCCTGGCCTCTCCCAATTGATCCACCTGGTGATTGGTGAGCTTGGCAAACGGAACCGCGTCATCGAGTGCGATGGGCGAGTAGAAAGGAGCGGACGAATAGCTCAAGGGGGCTTCGACATCATCGACAAGACTCATTATGATTTCTTCTTCTTCTGACGTTTACCTTTTTTTACTAAGATTAAAAAATATCAATTATAATATATATTAAAAAATATATTCATTTGCTTGAGATTCAACGTAAATTAAAAAACAGCGAATCGAAAATGGGGATCGAGTTCTCCCAGAATCTGGCAGCCAATACCAAGCGTATTGTCGCCAAACAGAGATACGAGCAGCTCTTTCTGGATGAAAGATGGATCAAGAAGCTCAAGCACAACAGCAGGGATGCCGGAAACGTGACCAGATGGGAGACCAGCTTCCAAGAGGGGTTTCCTGCGTTCGTCATCAACCCCAAGATCGGGACGTGCATGATATGGAGCAAGATGGTCCTGCGTCAGGCGGCATCTGGAGACGACGTCATCTACTTTTTGGTCACGCCCATCAGACCAGTGGTGGCTGTTGCCCCTGCGCCTGTAGCGGAGATGATCGGCGCCGACGTGGACGCATCTGGTCCCCCATCCAGACGTAAAAAAAAGGCAGATGACGACGAAGACGAAGAAGAAGAGAAATCTGAGGACGAAGAAGACGAAGATATGAAGGCATTTGATCCTGCTATTGCAGGGAACTATGCCACTGGAGCTGGTGTGTCGAGGCAGTTCCCACTCTCTCCTGGAGAGACGGGTGATGCCGCTGCTACTTCTTCTTCTGGACGAGGAGGGAGGATGAGGAGGTCAAGACGGAGAAGGCCCCTCAAGATCGTGGAAGGAGAGTTCTACGAGGTGCCCGCCACCCTGACGCTGCCCAACGGGAACGTTGTGAACTACATCGTGGCTCTCCAGGTCATCATCATGAAGATCTTCACGCCAGACGGATCTCTGGACGGCGTGACGCTGGTTCAGATCAAGAGGAAGGTCGGCATCGAGATCATGACGCTGAAGAAGTTCGTGGAGGTCATGAAGGCCAGCCCCCCCGAGGAAGACACTGTGTCGTTCTCTGAGGCCTACGCCGCCCTCTACAACACCAACCCCGAGCTGGTCGCCAAGTACCAGTTCAGCTCTCAGATCACGGTGACGCCCGACGCCAGGCCGTACCTGCTCTCCGCCACATTCAACGGCTCCCCGATGACCATTGGAGCGCCCATCTACCACGACTACCCCGCCTCGCACACCTTCCACCCCGAGTGGTACTCCCCCAAGGAGTTAAGCCATCCTTTTGTTTGAAATAAAATTCTTCTTTGACTTGTGTGTATTTTTTTGAAAAATCATGCAGCTGCTACAGTTGTGGTTATGTTGATGGATTCGGCTCGAAACTCGGCCACGTTCATTCGGAACAGGGTGTTGAGCACTTCATCCAAGACGGCGTTGGCCACGCGCTTTTCTCGTTTGCGATAGGCATCTAATTTGTAAACAACGTATGATAAAATGGCGGTGCAGGTGAAAGGCCCGCAGATGTTCCAGCACAAGATCAAGAGCCTTAAGACAATGATCGACGTGTTGATCGCAAAATTCGCGCCGCGGATGAAAAAGTTGATCGTGTTGACAAAGCTATCCATGAAAAAACCACAAAACGAGACAGTTTGGCAAAAATAAATTGACGGATTCACAACGCTCACTTCAATAAAGATCAGAAAAACACCAAAAAAAAGCTGTTTATGCTTGGCCACGCCAGGGGACATATAAACCCGCAGTTTATTTATTATGGGATAAATTTTTCGCTCATCATAATAATTTTTGATTGGTGGAAATGTAAAATTAATACAAAAATATTTATTTTGGATTCTCTTTGAAAAGAGGGGGAAAATCTTCCAATGGATGAAGAGTTCAGATGTGAGTACAGGGTCGTTGAGCTGTTGGTCTCTGACGTGTTCGTGCCCCAGAACGCCAGGTGCGAGCTGTGGTACACCTGCGTGAAAGGGAAGAAGAGCTTTGACGAGGCGTGCGGCGAGGTGGACTACAATTTTGACGCCCTTCTCGCGAAAGGGTTCAACAGGAATTTTCTGACGAGATCGAGGTGGCTTGATATTAAGGTTCTGGTAGAAAAATTGAACGTGGGCATCGCAACTCTGAAAGAAACCCTCAAGGTGACCACGGAACAGATCCTCTCTTGGAACCTCACCCCCGAGGAACTCAGGGCCTTTGATAATGTCGAAGCACGAAGATACTACCACTGCTGAGGATCTGGAGCATGCTGAGAAATACGTGGAGAGCGCGAGGAAGTCCGCCATGAGCGGTTTCTTCTCCGTGGACAACTGCATCAGCATCGTCAGCTACACGATGGCCAACTACTTTATGCAGCGACTGACGCGCAACGACAGGGCCGACGTCAACTTCATCACACTGGTCGTGCAGTACTCTCTAGGGTTTGGGTTTTTGGGCTTGATAAGGTGGTACCTCACGGCTTACAGAGCGGGTGTAGAAAAGATCATCGACGTGGTGCTCTACGAGTCTGTCAAGGACATCTTTAGTTTCTTCAGCATCTTGGCCATCGTGGTCATCGTCAGGCTGGTGCAGGACTACTTTGAGTTCGGGATTGAGGACGTGTATTCAGTGGGGCTTATTTTCTTCCTGTTTAGTTTTTTCGCTCGCCTGGGTTCGCGACTGACCCGAAATTCAAGGTTTTAAAACAAAAACTACAGTTGGTGTTTTTTTCCTTTGAGGTTTCTTTTTTTTTTCTCTTCTCCCACTCTAGCGTGCACGTTTGAAAAAAAAGAAATGTCGTATGTAAGATCTCAAGGGAGTTACTCGTACGACGCTCCTTCCCAACACTCATGGCACCTAGGAGAGACAGCTCGAGAATGGATGCTCTATCTTTTTGACTGGTTTCATTTCGATTTCCTGAAAGAATGGATACAAAAGGGAAGCGTTATAGCGTGGTATTTCGTTTATGTCATCAGCGCTATCCTCCTACTCCTTTGGGTTCGGAGTTATCTTAAGAAAAAAGAACTTGCCCGCTACTCTTGAATAAAATATTATTATTTTTCTCGGTTTTCGCTTTGAAAAATTTTTAAAATATGGCGGCGTATTCTTCGTATTCTACGGATAGTTCTTCTTTGCGTGATATGATGAACGCTTTAGAATACAGTGACGATTCGGACGATCAGGAACAGGCGTCTTCTGTAGAGGATGACGACCCTCTGCAAGAGTTCTCGAGGCGTCGCGAGCTGGCCCACTCAGCGTTCACGTTCCAGTTCGACTTTGACTCGTTCGTCGTGTCTATAGAGTCAAAGAACTACTTCTCTTCAAACATCGTCGAGGAGGTCTACGACAGGATCCTGAGACGCAACGCCTTTGTCATCCCCAAGT
>JAUXWR010000045.1 GCA_030680075.1 Legionella sp. | reverse complement strand
CGGCCGCGCTCGGCGCGGCCTTCCTGCTGGCCGGCGCGATGCGCTGGGGCGGCACCTGGGACCGCGACGCGCTGGCCAGGTTCGTGAACAACACGCCGGCCGGGACTGCGCGCGACGCGCGCGGCGAGCGGGACCAGGAGGTGGTCTTCTACCGCGAGGGCGTCAACGAGACGGTCAGCGTCTTCCGCTCGCTGAACGGCATCCAGACCTACGTCGTCAACGGGCGGGCCGAGGCCTCCTCGGCCGCGATCGACATCCAGCTGCAGAGGGCGCTGGGCCACCTGCCGATGCTGCTCCACCCGGCGCCGCGGGACGTCTTCGTGCTCGGCACCGGCACCGCGATGACGCTCGGCGCCACGGCGCGCCATCCCGGCGTGCGGCGGCTGGTCCTGGCGGAGATCGAGCACGAGATGATCGCGGTCGGACGCCTGTTCGCGCGCTGGAACGGGGACGCCCTGGACGACCCGCGCCTGCGGATCGTGATCGACGACGGTCGCAACTTCCTGGCGACGACCCGCGAGCGGTTCGACGTCATCTCGACCGACCCCATCCACCCGTGGTCGGGCGGCGCCGGCTACCTGTACACGCGGGAGTTCTTCGCCTCGGTGGCCGGGCGCCTGGCGCCGGGCGGGATCGCCAGCCAGTGGCTGCCGCTGTACGAGCTCGGTGTGCGCGACGTGCAGACGGTGGTCCGCACGTTCGCCGACACGTTCCCGCACGTGCTGGTCTTCGCGACCTACTACGACGCCGTGCTGGTGGGTTCCCTCGAGCCGATCGTGATCGACCCCGCCGCGCTGCAGGCGCGCCTGGCCGCGCCCGGCATCGCCGCCGACCTGGCGGTGGCCCGCATGGACGGGGCCACGGACCTGCTGTCGTACTTCGTGATGGGGACCGCGGGCGCGCGGCGGTTCGGCGCGGGCGGCGCGCTGAACACCGACGACAACCTGGTGCTCGAGTTCTCGGCGCCGGCGTCGCAGGGCGTCCCGCGGTGCGAGGCCGCCAACGTGGCGGCGCTCGAGACCGCGCGCGAGAGCCTGGCCGAGTACCTGGCCCCGGGTTCGGTCGGGATCGACCCCGCCCGGCTGGACGCGCTCGGTCGCGCCTTCGGGCCCGCGCATGCGCGGCGCCTGGCCGGCGACCCGCAGTCCACGCGGATGCTGGCCGCGGTCGAGGCGATGGCGCCCGACTACGCCCCCCTCCGCTTCGTGCGCGACGAGGAACGGTACGGCGGCGACGGCGCGCCCGAACCGGTCGCCCAGGCGCTGTTCGGGGTGGTCGACGCCGGTGGCGCCGTCGGCACGCTGCGCGTCGATGCCGTGCGGCAGTACCTGAGCCGCGAACGGGCCCTGGTCTCGTTCGTGCAGTTGGCCGGGCGCCGGATCTACGGGCAGGCCTTCGTCGACGGCGACTTCGCGACGCTCGACGACGCCGTCCGCCGCCGC
>JAUXWR010000043.1 GCA_030680075.1 Legionella sp. | reverse complement strand
AGGCCGCGGCCTCGAACAGCCGCACGCTGGGCGACCAGCCGGCCGCGATCATGTCGGCCCGCGTGATGTTGAGCGTGAAGCGCTGGCGGTTGTAGAAGCTGCGGTGCTGCGCCGGCGGCACGTGCGGCAGGTGGTCCACGTTGGCAGGCCAGCTGGCGGTCTCCGGATATTGCGGTCCGCCGATCGCGAAGCGGCCCTGCGGATGCTCGCGCGCCGGCTTGAGCAGCAGTTCCTCCAGCGGCGGCTGCCGGTCGGCGCTGTAGGTTCCGAGGTAGCCCAGCTCCCACTGGGGGGCCTGCGGTTCGGGAAAGTACAGCTCGGGATCGACCGAGCAATGCAGCACCCGGGCGCGCGGCGAGCCGAACTCGCGCTCCAGCCGCTGCAGCGTCGGCCCGCCGGTGAAGGACAGGTACAGGTCGTAGCCGGCGATCTGTTCCGGCCGCAGATAGTCGTGCTCGCCCTCGGCCAGCCGTGCCAGGGTGACGGGCGTGTCGATGTCGTAGAACGCCGTCACGCCGCGGGCCTGGGCCTGGACCCAGTCGCCGACTTGCGCGCCCTGCGGCACGAAGGAGCCGACGATCACCAAGTCGGCTTGCTGCACCTCCTTGGCGAAGCGCTGCTGCAGTTCGTCCAGGCTGTCGTACAGCTCGGTGCGGCCATGCGGCGGGCGCGGCAGGTCGCGGTTCTGCGCATACCAGGGCCGGTCCCGTTCCAGGAACAGGATTTGGTGGCCGCGCCGGTCCAGCTCGCGCACCAGGCCGCGGAAGGTGGTGGCGTGGCCGTTGCCCCAGGAGGAGGTGATCGACAGCCCGAGGATGACGATTCGCAGGCGTTCGCTCTTCATGCCGCGGCCTCCGCGGCCTGCAGCGCCTGCCGGCCCTCGAGCAGGGCCTCCAGCTGCGCCGCCCGGTGCGCATAGGTGTGCTGCGCCAGCACCCGCCGGTAGCCGGCCTGGCCGATCCGGCGCGCCATCTGCGCATCGAGGCGGCTCACATGCCCGGCCACCTCTTCGCCGTTGCGGGCCACCAGCACCTCCCGGTCCGGCTCCAGGAACTGCTCCAGGCCCTCCCAGGCGTCGGTGATCAGGCAGGCGCCGGCGCCGCAGGCTTCGAACACCCGCGTCGCCGGCGAGAAGCCGTAGCGCGCCATGCTGTCGCGGCTGATGTTCAGGACCGAGCGCGGGCTGCAGTTGAAGGCGTTGTGGTCCGCCGTGTAGACGTGCCCCAGGTAGCGCACGTTGGAGGGCATGGGCTTGTCGCCCCAGCCGCTGCCGCCCAGCAGCATGGCGTGCTCCGGCAGCAGGCTGGCGGCCTGGAGGAAGAATTCCTCGACCCGGGCCTCGCGGTCCGGCAGGCGGTTGCCCAAGAAGCCGAGCGCGGCCGCGAAGCGCGGATCCGGCGCCACCGGGTGGTGCGTCGCGGGGTCGAGCGCGTTGTAGATCGGAACGCATTCCTGCGCACCCAGCGCCAGGTAGGCGCCGTGCACCGGCTCGCCGCCGCCGTAGGTCAGCACCAGGTCGTAGCGCGGCACCAGTGCGCGCAGCGAATCGTCCGGATCGGCGTTCATGCGGTCCAGCGTGGCCGGCGCGTCCACGTCCCAGAAGGCGACCCGGCAGCCTGGCGACTGCAGCTCCAGCACCGCCTGCTCCAGCACCGCGTCGAAGACGCCGACTCCGCTGGCCTTGACCACCAGGTCGGCGCCGCGCGCCTGCTGCACCGCCTGCAGCGCATCGGCGGGTCCGTCGGCCGGGTAGACCACCACCTGCGCCCACGGCGGATCCTCGATGTCGCGGTGCTGCTGGCGGCCGAAGGCGTCGGGCTCGTAGAAGGTGACCCGGTGCCCGCGCTCGTGCAGGGCGCGGATCATGCCGCGGTAGTAGGTGGCGGCGCCATTCCAGTAGGCCGACACCAGGCTGGAGCCGAAAAACGCGATCTTCATGCCTTGATCTCCCGGGTTTGTTGTTCGGGCGCCGCGAGCTCCCGCTGGATTTCGAGCAGCTCGTCGACGCGGTGCGGGCAGCTGTGGCGCGCGAGGATGGTGCGCCGGCCGTGCAGCGACAACGCCAGCGCCAGTTCCGGCTCGTTCAGCACGGCCCGCAGCTGCTGCTTCATCTGCTGGCCGTCGCGTGCGACCAGGTAATCCACGCCGGGTTCGAACAGGCCCTCGTCGTCGTCCCAGGGCGCGCTCACCAGCGGGATGCCGCAGGCCAGCGCCTCG
>JAUXWR010000324.1 GCA_030680075.1 Legionella sp. | reverse complement strand
TTCGAACGTGATCTTGCCCAAGGTCGGCCGAAAGTAGCCAGTGATGACGTTGAGCAACGTGGTCTTGCCGGCGCCGTTGGGGCCGATAACGCCCAGAAACTGGTTCTGCTTGACGCTCATGGTCAGGTCGTTGACCGCGAGCAGGCCGCCGAAGCGCTTGGTGACGTTTTCGATTTCGAGCATCGTGTGCCTCGACCTTACGCTGTCTTTTTGGGTTGATGAGTGCCCAGAAACGAGCTCTGCAACGCGCCCGAATTGGTCAGGTCGGCAATGGTGCCGCTTGCAGTCACGCGGCCCATGGAGATGGCATAGCCGCGCCTCGCGACGGCGAAAGCGGCTTGCGCGTTCTGCTCGACGAGGAGAATGCTGATGCCGCTTCGCGCCACCCGTCCGATGGCGCCAAACAGCACTTGAACCATTTTTGGCGAGAGGCCCAGCGAAGGTTCGTCGAGCAGCAGCATGCGCGGCTTGCCCATGAGGGCGCGGCCGACGGCCAGCATTTGCTGCTCGCCGCCCGACATCAGGCCGGCCTTCTGCAAGCGACGTTCGGCAAGTATAGGGAAAAGGTCATAGACACTCTGCAGCGACTGTTTGCGGTGCGGGCGGGCGCGCGGGCAGAACGAACCCAAGAACAGATTTTCTTCGACCGAAATGTTGGGGAACACCTGACGTCCTTCCGGGCTCAGCGCGATGCCGAGATTGACGCGGTTGTGCGGTTGGACGGCGAGCAGGTCATGGTCGGCGAAGGTGATCTTGCCGTTGAACGGTTGAATAAGCCCGGTAATCGCCCGCATTGTCGTCGTTTTGCCGGAACCATTGGCGCCGAGCAGGGCGACGACTTCGCCTTCATTAACGGTCAGGCTCATGTCCTGCAGCACGATCGAGTCATCGTAGCCCGCGCACAGGTTTTCGACATTAAGCAATGGTGTCATGGCGTGGCCGCCTTTGTCGTCGCAGGGGGTGGCTCAGTCGCCGTCGGTTTTCGTTCCCGCCAAGAAAGCCAGGTACCGTAGATTCCCTTCGGCATATACAGGATCGAGAAGACGAGGATCACGCCATATACGAGCAGGCTAATGCCGTGTTCGCCAAGCAGGATGCGCGACAATTCCGACAGGCCAATGGTGGCGAAAGCGCCGATGATCGGGCCCGCAAGCGTATGAATGCCGCCGAGGATGGGCGCGATCTGCGCCAGAATCGTGATGTGCAGATCGAAGCCAATGGCCGGGTCGAGGAACCCGCTGTACCATATGTTGATACCGCCAGCGAGCGAAGCCATCGCACCCGACAAGCTTAGCACGGCAATGCGGAACCGGAGCGGATTGATGCCGAGCATCTCCGATGCGCTCTCATTGTTGCGCATGGCGCGGCAGGCATAATGGAAAGGGGTCAGCGAGATCATATATGCGACCAGCGCCGAACCGACTGCGCAGACGGCGGTAACTAGTGCGACAGTCTGGGTGCTCGGGCGCAGTGCCTGATCGATGAAGATACCCGCGCCACCGCCGGTGAAACTAGGCGTCATCACGGCGATGACGCGCAGGCCTTCCGAGAGTGCCAGCATCGCGATGGCGAAAAAGATCCCTTTGAGCCGGCCTGTGATTATGGCAATTGCCGCCGCCGCCAGCGCACCGACCAGCATGGCCGGCACCAGCGAGGCAAAGAACGGCCAGCCGAGACGGTTGGCGACCAGCAGGGCGGCGTAACTTCCGAGACCCCAAAATGCCGAGTGCCCAAGTGAGATGAGGCCGGCATTAGCCGCCAGGTTCCAACTGATTGCCAGCATGACGAGGCTGCCGATCCGCAGGATCATATTGTTGACGATCGGCGGCGCGACCAACGGAAGCAGGGTCACCGCAATGGCAAGCAACGCATAAAGGATATAACGACCACGCATCAGTGCACCGCCACGGCTTGTCCGAGAATGCCCTTAGGGCGGATGATGAGAACGCATAACAGCACGACGAACGCCACGCCTTCCGCCCAGCCGCTGCCTTCCGGAATGTAGTAACTGACGTAGGTTTCGGCGAAGGCAAGGGCGAATGCGCCGAGGATGGTGCCGGGCACGCTGCCGAGACCGCCCAACACAACGATTGCGAAGCCTTTGACCAGCATGTGGAAGCCCATGAAAGGCGTGATGGTCAGAAGGAAGGCGCTGATCGCTCCGGTTGCGGAGCCGAGAGCCGCGTTGATCGCAAAAGACAGCATGTACATCCGCGAGACATTAATTCCCATCAGGGTAGCAGCTTCGCCATTTTCAGCGACTGCGCGGGTTGCGCGACCGAGTTCGCTGAAACGCAGCCAGCAGAACAATGCAATGATGAGGATGGTAGCGACGGCAAAAGCGATGATCCGCCCGTGCGGTACCATCAGGCTGTCGAATTCGAAGGCCGTGAGGGAATAGGATGTCGACACCGAGCGGGCGTCTCCGGTCCACAGGATGGCCGCGATATTTTGCAGCACCAGGCCAATACCGAAAAGCAGCAAAATCTGATTTATGTGCGGCGCGTCAAGCACGCGTTCGATGAATAGTTTGAAAATGAAAGCCGAGACAGCCGCGACCAACACGGCAACGATCGGCAGCGACAGAAGCGGGTCGACGCCGAGCAGCACGGCGCCGAAGTAGGCTCCATACGCACCGAACATGATCATCTCGCCATGCGCGAAGTTAATGATGCGCGTGACGCCGAAGCCAAGCGAAAGGCCGATCGCCATAAGGCTGTAAAGCCCGCCTAGCAGCAACGAGTCGACAAAGCACTGCAATAAAAGAGACATGGCGAGCCGGCTCCGAAAATGCGGATATGCGGGAGTCCGGCCCGCAGCAGGCGCTGCGGGCCGAGGAGTGTGATTATCTCTTCAGAATCTGAAGCTTGCCGGTGGCGGCTTCGTTCGGGTACAGCACGACGAATTTCTCGCCGACGCGCTGAAACACAACCATATCGTTGAACGCCTGGTGCAAGGCACCGCCAGGGGTCGGGGCAAAATTCGAGCTGCCGCTCATCGTCTGGATGTTCAGCGCCTTGAGTTCTTTCGCTACCTTCATCTTGTCGGTGCTGCCGGCGCGCTCGATGGCGACTAGCAGCATCATCATTGACGTGTAGTTGGTGACGTCGAGGAATTCGGCCTCACGATTATAGCGCTTCTTGAAGTCTGCTTCCCAGTCGGTGAGCGAAGGGAACAGCTTGCTCATCTTTGGATCGGCCGGGCGTTTCATGCCTGGCAGGTAGGTGGTGACGCCAATCCAGCCGTCAGCCGCTTCGCCAACCGCGTGCGACCATTCCTGAAGTTGCGGATAGGCGGTGCCGACGAGTACCGGAATGTTCAGCTTGGCAACGTGGATCTGTTTCGCGAGCTGAATGCCGTCAATTGTCTGCACGATGCCGACGAGCACGTCGGGACGGGTCTGACGGATGCGCTGCAGAACCGGATTAAGATCGGCGGAGCCTTCGCGAACCAGTTCGGTCGCGACGATCTCGAAGCCGTTCTTGGTATAAAACTCCTTCGCCCAAGGCAACTGTTCACGGCCATAGGCGCCGTCCGAATAGACGATGGCGACCTTCTTTCCTTTGCCCATGGCGTCGGAAAGGGCCTTCGCTGCGCCTTCGTGGTACTGATACGCCCATGGATAGGTGTGAAAGAAAAGCTCTTCGCCCTTCATTGCATCTTCGAGCTGAGTCGAAGACGAACCCGGCACGATCCACAAAGGCTTCGTTTGGCGCCACGCGGGCACTGACGCGGCCACGATGCCGGAAGCGATAGGCCCGATGACGAAGTCGACCTTTTCCTGCTGCGTGATTTCGGTGAACGCCGTAACCGCGGCCTGATTGTTGCTCTGAACGTCGCGATAGAGCACTTCGATCTTCTTGTCGCCGATCTTGCCGCCATATACATCGACGGCCATTTCGACGCCGCGCTTTCCTTGCGCGCCGTAAGCAACGAAGCGTCCGCTCAATTCGAACGGTGCACCAATTCTAATCGTGTCCTGTGCGAATGCTTGCGTCGAAAAGAGCGCTCCAATGAGCGCGCACGATCGTCCAATATTTCTGATGAGTTGAGCCATTTGCGTTTCCTCGCATCTGTTGCTGCCCCCGATTCTGATGTCGGATAACAGCAAGCGTTGACAAACCGTCGAAGCGAATTCTATGGTGTGGAACACGTTCCGTCTAGTGGACCGAATGCCACAGACACCAAAACAATGGTTCAGATCGCCTACGCGCACCAAAGACTTCTCGTCACGGTGCAATAACCGACGGTCATGGCTCTTCGGGGCGGCCGCCATCTTGAGTGAGTATTTGGAATGATGCAGTTTGAAGACATTACGTATGCCGCGCAGGGCGGCATCGCGAATATCGTCATTAACCGCCCGAAGGTGCGCAACGCCGTGCGGCCGCAGACCTACGAGGAACTGACGCGAGCAATCTCGCTGGCGGCCGACGATCCGGAAGTCGGTGTCGTGGTGATGTCGGGGGCGGGCGACAAGGCGTTCTGCGCCGGCGGAGACGTCGGCGATCAGAAGACGCGCTACCCAGAAGTCGGGCGCACCCATATGCGTCGATTAATCGCGCTTTCGACCGCCATGCGCATGATCGACAAGCCGATCATTGCGAAGGTGCGCGGCTACTGCGTCGGCGGCGGCAACGAAATCCACCTGTTTTGCGATTTATCGGTGGCGTCGAGCGATTCCAAGTTCGGGCAAACCGGCCCGCGCGTCGGCAGCATTCCGATTTGGGGCGCCTGCCAGTTGCTCGCCCGCTATGTCGGCGAACGCAAAGCGCGGGAGATGGTCTACACTTGCCGTCTTTATACGGCGCAGCAGGCCCTCGACATGGGGCTGATCAACGAAGTCTGCGAGCCCGAAGAACTCGATGCCCGCGTCGATGCCCTTTGCCAGGATATTCTCGACAAGAGTCCGCAAAGTCTTCGGATTGCGAAACTCGCGCTCAACGCCGGCTCGGACCAGGAATTCTATTCGTCCTACTTCCCGACCGCCGAGTTGCTCGCGTCGATCTACGGCAACACGGAAAATATGGAAGGCATTCGCGCCTTCCTCGAGAAGCGGAAGCCGAATTTCCGCCAGTACCGTGCGAAGCGCTGAGTATGGTGCGCTGCCGTAGATATTCGGCAAGACAGAGGTGATCGTGGATTACGGCATAAAAGGACAGTCTGTTCTCATCGTCGGCGGCGCGCGCGGCATCGGCTATGCGGCCGCGGAACTCCTGGCGGCGGAAGGTTGCGGCGTGGCGCTGGCCGACATCAACGGCGACGCTGCGAAGCGGGCTGCGGAAAAGCTTGCGAAGGACACCGGCGCCAAGACCGCCGGCATCAAGGTCGATGTGACCAATGCCGATCAGGTGAAAGCCATGATCGCGACGGCCGAGAAGGAAATCGGTCCGCTGTCGGTCCTGGTGAACTGCGCCGCGGTGCTCGACGACAAGCTGTTCATGGATTCCGGCCCGGCCGACTGGAAGCGGATGATCGAGGTCTGTCTTTACGGCCCAATGAACGTCATCCACGCGGTGTTGCCGGGCATGGCCGAGCGCAAATATGGCCGCATTATCTGCCTCGCGTCGGATTCGGCGCGCATCGGCCAGGCGCGGCTATCCTATTACGCTGCCGCCAAGGCCGGCGTCATCGCGCTGGTGAAGTCGGTGGCGCAGGAAGTCGGCAAGGACGGCATCACGATCAACGTTGTGTCGCCGGGCGCCACTAACACCGAGCTTCGTCAAGAACGCGAGGAAGGCATGCGCGCCCAGATGGGCGACGAGAAATACGCCAAGCGGGTGCAGACCGTTCTCAAGATGTACCCGACACGCCGCATCGGCGATCCCGTCGATATCGGCTCTGCCATCGCGTTCCTCGCCAGCCGTAACGCGTCCTGGATCACCGGCCAGGTCCTCAGCGTTAACGGCGGCTTTGTGATGCCCTGATCGGACAAGTCCATGCAGTTTACGCTCTCTGATGAACAGACCATGGTTCGCGACTCCGCCATCCGCATGGTGGAACGCGACATCCAGCCGGTGCTCGACCGCAATCCGGCCGACGCACCGCTGCCGAAGAAAGAGATGCTG
>JAUXWR010000026.1 GCA_030680075.1 Legionella sp. | reverse complement strand
TATCTGGCGAAGAGCATGACGAGCGTTGCGCACGAATTCCCGCCCGGCAACGGTCAACCGCACCCCGCCAGCATGACGCATGAAAAGCGACGCCCCGAGTTCATCTTCGAGATCACGGATTCGTCGGCTGATGGAGGATTCCTGCACAGAAAGCGCGGCAGCAGCCTTGCGAAAACTCCCATAGTCGACGGCGGCAACAAAATATCGCAACTGGTTCAGCCGGACCGCAGATGTACCGGGTTTCCCCTCAACGACCTTTGTGAGGCTATCATCAGGCGAGGTCTGATTGTTCCCGATCACAGCCATGGTGCATCATCCGAAACAGCGTTCGGCTTCTGACGGGCACCCCGCCATCATCAACGCGAAAATCGATCTGTGTGCGTTCATCGGCTCTCCGCACGTCCTCAAACTAAACGACGTTCAGTTACCGAATGCTGCTTCTTGACTTCCGGCCCGTCAACGAAAAAATAAATGTCGTTTAGTTTTCACGACAAGTTGCAACAGGCATCGGAATGGCCCGTCCTCGGAAAGAGCAAGAACTTGATATTGCTCGTCGTGCGATCGACGAAACGATCCGGCTGCTGTCAGAACGTGGCGACCTCGGCGTCCCGCTGACTGCGGTCGCGCATGCCATCGGATGCACGGCGCCAGCGCTCTACGGCCATTTCCGCAACAAAAGCGCCTTGCTGCGCGCCGTTCGGGAAGAAGGGTTCAACCGGCTCTACAGAAAAAAACTGGCCGTCTTCGAACAGATGCGCGGCAATCCATTCGGGTATTTGCGTGACGGCAGCTATGCCTATGTCCGCTTTGCGTTGGAAAACCCCACGCTGTACCGGCTGATGTTCACACCGCCGCCACGGCTCGGAGTCAGCGATGATCCATGGTCGGGCGAAGCTGGAAGACAGATACTAAATCTATTGCTGACGGGACTTCGCTGCTCTCAGGACCAAGGCTTTTTGCCCGGCATGGATCTGAGCCGTTACAGCTTTATGTTCTGGTCAACGGTACATGGTGCGGTGAGCCTCACCCTTCAGAACCGGGAAATGGATCAGCCCGCCAAATGGGACGCGACACGAGAGGCCGTCGATACGTTGATGGAAATCATCGCCGC
>JAUXWR010000023.1 GCA_030680075.1 Legionella sp. | reverse complement strand
CTGTACCGAAATTGTGTTTGGAATCGGGTTCACAACAAAGTAGTTCAATCCAAGATATGCCACAACCATCTAAGACACTGATTATGTCTACAAATAGTAGTGTAGAGATTGATCCTTCAACAATGGAAGATAAGGTTTTATTTCCTCTGATACGTGGAATGGTGAATCGTGAAGAAAGGAGAAGTTTAATGTTCTCTATGTCTCATGAGCAAACAGGCAGATTTATAGCTTGGAATGAAGAACTTGCTGCACGTAAAGAGAAGTTAAGACTCTTACAAGAAGAGTATGCCGTGATACAAGAAAAAACAGCAGAATTGAAAGCGCAAATGTCTAATACAATCGCAACATATAGTGAGCAATCATTTCATGAGATAACTTCTGGAACAGAAAGACCCCATAAAATTGTCGTTCTAAACCAAGTCAATGCAGTATCAAGTTAAAAAGACTAGCCTACAACAAGACCCAATTAAAGACTTTGTCTACATATTATTTTGCATTTGGTGGATTGTCCCACTCTCTTCGCCCTCAAGCCGTGGACTATGGGCAATTTCATGTCCCAAAGTTTTACTTACTTTTGTTCAAGTTTATGATGTATTAAATAAATTCTTCACAATAGCTCGAGCACCAAAACCGATAAGTGGTGGTTCTTGTTGTTTTCGTTGTTTTTTAAGTGAAGGAGAAAGAGAAGTATTATACCCCTTCAAAAAATTTACCAAAGTCTATTTTTTCCATTCATTTTGTCAATTACATACTTATCAACAATCGCATTGCATCGAGCAGAGAGAGGCGAAATTTCAAGTCAATCCTCATTGAATCATCATCGCCGTAAATGTCCAGTTGCCTAGAAACAGTAGAAATCTGTTTTGGTTCGCAGACCATGGCAGACAGATGGACAACATCTATCATCAAACATGTAGAGCCATCAACACTGGAGGAGAAGGAGCAGATGGTGGAAGACTTTGCAGGAGTAAGTAGCATTACACAACACGAGATAGGATGTGATGGATGGAGGGACTAACTGGGACGGATGGGGCTTGTTGGTGAATGATGCAACGACAGACATATTTCAGCTTCCACCCAGAGACAAGCACTTCGAGCTATGTGACACCGTCTTATGTGGTGGTGGCATACCTGGCCATGATACACCCGATTCAGCATGTGAGTAGTACTGGGGGAGAGGGTGGAGGCATCATAAAGGGTGATTCTGACATGAGGTGGCATGGTTGGGATGACATGTATGAATAGTTGGGAGCCAAGGTGGACATCTACCAGTTTTTCAAGATGTTGAAGCAGAAGAGTGCCGAGTTTGCCAAACTCATTGGAGAAGAGTGTAAGTGACACGCAAGTGACCATATGTGGATGCTATAACTGCATTTGTGAGCTTCCAACTTACCTTGTTACAATGTTGCGACTATCCATAGGGGTACCAGAGAATGAGGTCAGATGGCCAGGAGTCATGGTCCACTGTGATGGATCAGCAGGCACAGCCGAGCAGAAGGCCAGGATCCAAGCCATAAGAGGTTACATAGAGATCACCAAAGAGGAGTTGGCACATGGAGTGGCAGAACATGGTACGTGCGTGTTCCATCGCATCCATCAATGCAACTGCATACTGACCCATCAAATGCTCAATTGATCTGTTGTGTCATGTACCTTCTCCTTCTACTCATCAAAACAGAGATCTGGTACCACATAGCGCGACCCAACAATAACAAGCCCAACATGAGAGAGATGGGACTGACAAGGCGAAAGGAGATGGCCAAGCAGGGTAGAGATGCCTTTTTCAAGGCGGTAGTAATGAAACCACTACCAGCTAGGAGAACTACGGGTGGAGGAGGAGGAGGAGGTGAAGGAGGAAGTAGTGGTCAAAAGATAGCTGTCAATAGTCACCTGGCATCTGTTAGAGCATCGTTGAACAACCTCCAAGTGGTGGAAGATGATGAAACGGATTCAAACAGAAGCAGCATTACTACTATTGCCCACCGCCAGGCTAAGGAGGAAGCCATTCAGCAGCAGAAAAAGCTAGTGCAAGAGGAGTTATCAACTCAATTGGATCA
>JAUXWR010000014.1 GCA_030680075.1 Legionella sp. | reverse complement strand
AGATTTGTCAAAGAGAACAGATGGCAATGCTCTCATGGGCGGATGGAAACGTTTTCGATCGCAAACGCTTGGCAGCAAAATTCGATGGAACATTTGGCAGTCTCATCGAAGCTTATCGATCCGATCCCGAAAGCGGCTTCCAAGATCTGAAAGCAAACACTCAAGAAAACTACGAAGAATGGCTCGATATCGTTCAGAAGACCATTGGGTCTGCACGACTCGATTGCATTGCACCCAAATTCTTTAGGAGCTGCTACCGGCGCTGGCGCAAAGCCGCTCAATCTGGCGGACCAGAGCGCGTGCGGCGAGCTTATGGCTGCATTCAAATGGTCAAGGTGATCCTGGACTATGGCATTCAATCCGATTTTCGGCACTGCCAGCGGCTGCGCTCAGGAATGGAAAAGATTCGTTTCGGCAAGAACGCGCCGCGCGAGGAGACAATGACTTATGAGCAGGCGAAAGCGATTGTAAATTTATGCCTGATTAAAAAGAACATTTCGATGGCTTTGGCCCAAGCGACGCACTGGGACACCATGTTGAGGCAGAAGGACATTATTGGCCAGTGGCGTGCTGAAGTCGGGGATTATTCGCTCAAGACGGGCGAGATCAGGAAAGGTCGGCTCGTCTGGTCGGGTTTGACTCTCGACATGATCGCTCCGGGCAAGACGCTCGTGGTCCGGACGTCGAAGACCAGCCAGCCGGTAGTCCACTTGGTCGATGAGTGCCAGCTCATTATGAGCTGCATGCCGTACGTCGACCGGCGCGTGCCGAACGCGCCTATGGCTCAAAGTTCGCTCGGGATGCCTTGGAACGATCATCGCGCCTTTGGAAAGGCGTGGCGCCGTTACGCAGAGGAAGCTGGTGTCCCACCGACCGTCTGGAACATGGACGTGCGGGCCTCTGGTATTACCGAAGCTACCGCTGGCGGCGCGACGGACGATGACCTTGCGAGCTCCGCAGGTCATGCCACCAAGGCGACAACTCGACGTGTCTACAAACGCAA
>JAUXWR010000003.1 GCA_030680075.1 Legionella sp. | reverse complement strand
GAGCGGCGCGTGAATGTCTGGTGGATCGAAGTTTCTGATCATTGTCGTCATCCTTGTCACGGGGGGTGAGCATGGTTGCGGTTAAACGATCGCGTGAAGTCTCCAGCATGTTCTATTGCACTGTCGAACAATGCGGCGCTTGCCAAAAATTCACGCGCGGGGGGTGTTGCAATGCAGTTTCCGATATGGCTTACTGAACGTGCAATCTGGATGTTTGTATCCACTTTGGTCAGGGATCAGGTCAAGTGCATTTTTCTTCTTGTCTTCAGATCATCCGGCGACCAGCGGGCTTGCGCCCGTTTATCGGAAAGGCGATCGGGAGACAATGTTGGATGCATTCCGGCGCAACGGATAACCGCTGCTTCTGCGGCGCTCTAAGCGCTGCCCGATCCTTCTGAAAGCCCGTAATCCCGTGTTTCACCACCCACTAGACGCAAGGAGTAGGTCAATGTCATTCATGAAAAATATCCTCGCCGCTGGCGCCATTGCTGCCGTCGCCATGGCGCAGCCGGCGCTCGCCGCTGATCACGTCATCCGCCTCAGTCACGGCATGCCTGAGGCTTTGGATTCCGGCCAGCACGCCTGGGCTATCGTGTTCAAGGAAACCGTTGAGGCGCGTTCGGCCGGCAAGGTCGAAGTCCGCATCCTCGGCAATAATGCCGCCGGAAACGAGCGCCAGCAGCTTGAACGCGTCCAGAATGGCATCAACCAGATGCTTCTGGTTAGCGAAATCACGCAGCCATTCTTCTTCAAACCGGGGTTGGTCCTCGGTACGCCCTTCCTGTTCTCCTCGTCGGAAGTGGCCTGGGCGGTTCTCGATGGACCGTGGGGCAAGAAGTACAACGAAGCCTTCCAGAAGCAGACCGGCGTGCGCGTCCTCGGCCACATCGAGAGCGGCTTCCGCAGCTTCTTCAACTCCAAGAAGCCGATCAAGACACCGGCCGATCTGGCGGGTCTGAAGATCCGCACCGGCGAGAACGCCGTGCATATGGCGATGGTCAAGGCGCTCGGCGCCAGCCCGACGCCGGTCTCCTGGACCGAGGTCTATACGGCCCTGCAGCAGAAGGTCGTCGACGGCATGGAAAATCCGCCGGGCCTCTTCTACAGCATGAAATTCTACGAGCAGCAGAAGTACTTGACGCTGAACAAGCACCTCTACAGCATCCACTCCGCGATGATCAACGAAGCGTTCTTCCAGGGCCTCCCGGCTGATTTGCGTGGCATCGTCATTGAAGCCGCCGGTCTGGCGACGACGGTTGGCCGCTCGCAAGCCTATCTTCTGGAGCGCGCTGCGCTCGACAAGCTCAAGGCCGCTGGCGTGGAGATCTACAATCCGACGCCGGCGGAATTCGACCAGTTCCGCAAAACGGGTCAGCCGCCGGCCCTCGCGCTCGTGCGCAAGGAAGTTGGCGACGAGTGGATCGACAGCGCCCTGAAGGCCGTGTCGGACGCCGAGAAGTCCCTGCGCTCGTACTAATCAAGCAACACTCGGAGTCCGGAGAGACAAAACTCTCTCTGGACTTCGCTTTCCCGATTACCTGAGACTTCTGCTTGGGGGCTGCCGATGCTGCGCACAATCGACAACGGCATTATCCTCATCATCAGTTGGATCGTCGCGTCGTTGACCGGCATCATGTGCGTCGTCGTGCTGATGGGCGTCTTCACACGCTATGTCCTAAACGATGCATTGCCGTGGACGGAAGAGGCGGCGCGCTTCGCCCTGCTCTGGATGTCGTGGCTTGGAGGTGGGCTTGCCGTGCGCAAGGGCGCCCATATTGCCGCTGAATTTCTGATCGACCGCCTACCGCCACATGTGCGCGCGGTCATCGTCTTTATAGGCCA
>JAUXWR010000501.1 GCA_030680075.1 Legionella sp. | reverse complement strand
CCCGATCGTGGTTCGTCGATCCGTGGCCATGCACGCAGCGTACTGATTGCTGAATTCAGTGTCAAGGACGTGAACGCGATCGTCGAGCCGCGCCCCTGACAGGTCGAACCGCCCGGGTTCGTGTTCGCTCAAAACGACAGCAGCATCTGCCAGATGAACATCGCGCCGTTCGTGTCCGCCGCCTCCCAGACGCGTTTCGCCAGCTCCTCGCTGCCCAGGATCGGCTCCGAAAGCTCCGCCTTCCGCTCCTCCCAGGAGACGCTCACGCCCGGCTGGCGCCTCGTCGTCGCCGGCAGGCCCGCCGTCTGCTCGATCGAATCCGGAGCGACGCGCAGCGGCTCCGGCAGCACGTCCGGCGCGTCGTAGTCCCCGAACTCGCGTGTCGCCTCGACCATCGCCCGCATGTTCTCGGGAGTGGTGTCGTTCTGCATGATCGCGCTGGCGTCCATGATGTAGCCGCCGTCCCGGCCCACCGTCTCGATCAGCGTCCTCACCTCCTCGCGCACCTGCTCGGGCGTGCCGAAGGCCAGCGTCACGTTGCTGATGCCGCCGCTCAACGCGAACTTGTCGTGCAGCTTGCGGTGGGTCAGCATCGGCGTGCCGCGGTCCATGTGGTAGACGATGCTGCGGTCCGGCAGGTCGCGGAACGCGTCCAGGTGGGCGTCCCAGTTGCCCTCCGCGTAGAACATGGTCTGGTGGCCGTTGCGCCACAGCTCCTCGATCACCGGCTTCACCGTCGGCCAGTAGTGGGAGGTGAACTGGTCCGGCCGGACGAAGGGAACGCAGCCGCGGTGCATCCAGTAGCCGATCGGGAGCTGCGAGGCTGGGTCCGCCGTGGTGGCCGCCACCCAGTAGAGATGCGGCATCAGCGCCTCGCACGCCTTGAGCACCTTGTCGGGTTGCGTGTACATGTCCATCGTCAGCCCGATGTAGCCGCGCAGCTTGTCGGCGAGGATGTCGAACGGGGCCTTGAAGATCCCCGCGATCGCACCGGGCATGCCGGCCTCCGTGCGCAGCCGCGCGGTGTGCGGCCCGAAGGCGTTGAAGTACTCGGTCATGGCCATCGCCGCCGACACCAGCGACACGTTGTGACGGAAGGTCACGGGTTCCCCCGCGGCGGCAATCTTCCGCGTCGCCCGCGGCAGCCACACCTCGTAGAGGAACGAGACCGGGTCGTCGATCAGCCGGTCGTACTCGTCCTCGCGCATGAAGGACTCGTCTTCCGGCGGTTCGCGGTACTGGAAGCCGTGGTCCGGCGGGACGTCTACGCCCGGCACGCCGTAGTAGCGGACGCCCGCGGCATCAGTGATGCCCGTCCACACGTAGACCATGCTGGCGGGCACGGCGTCCCAGTCGTAGTCCTTGCTGGACTGGATCATCGCCTCGAAGGCGTCCGGGTAGTGCTGGGTCAGCTGCTGGCAGGTGTAGCCGGCGTGGCGCCCGGTGAACTCCGCCGCGAGCGGCCGGATCGGGACGCGGTCCGGTTTCCGGTTGTTGAGCGCGGTCACGAACCGGCGCAGCCGCGCCTGGTATAGCGCCCCCATGTCCTGGCTCATAGCACCCGTCTTCCTGCTGCATGGTCCCAACCGGCAGGCCATCGGGCGCCACCGCCCGAAGGCCGCGTGCCGGCTCTCATCGCAAGAGTGCAGCCCCGATCGATGCGCTGTCGTGCGCTTCGACCGCACCCGCGATCGATCTGTACCACAGCGCTACACGTCGTCGAAGAAGTCGAGGTCTACTCGCTTGAGAGCGTAGGGGGCACCGGTGAGCGTCACCCCGACCCCGAACTCGAACATGAGTCGCGCCAGTTCTGCCCCGTCGATGAGAATGATCCGCTGCTCGATCCCGTCGACGTACTTCCGGGCTTCGCTGGAGAAGTCCGACGTGGTGATCAGCACACCGCG
>JAUXWR010000496.1 GCA_030680075.1 Legionella sp. | reverse complement strand
CGGCCTGCGCCTGGTAGCTCACGGCCAATGCACCACCGCCGCTCCAGCCCACCAGCACGACATGCCGGTAGCCCCACACGGTCTTGGCGTGGCGGATGTAGGCGCCCAGGTCCAGTAGCACTTTTTCCATGATCAGCGCGGTGTCGTTGCGCTGGTAGCGGCTGCCCGCACACAACACATGGGCACCGGTGGCGGCCATGGCGCGCGGCACCGGCAGCAGTTGCAGGGTGGAGGCCGGGTGCATGAACACCATCAGCGTGTCGCTGGGGCGGCCGTCGGCGGGACGAAAGCGGATGGCCTCTAGGTTCACGGCTCCCTGGTTGCCGGAGAAACCGTAGGTCTCCGTGAACGCAGCTGTCTCCTCGTACTGGAGATGCACCCACTCGGTCTGGACTTGGGGAATTTGACTCATGCCATCACTCTATAGCCTCACGCGGCGGCGCGAAAGTCACCCGCCGGGGGACTAGGGAATGAGCAGCACCGAGCCCGTGCTGCGGCCTTGCTCGGCATCCGCATGCGCGTGGGCGGCGTCCAACAGCGGCACCTGGCGGCTGACTTGCACTTTCAATGCGCCGCTGCGCACCAGCTGGAACAGCTCGTCGCAGGCGGCCAGCCGGGTGAGGGCCGTGTTGGCATAAAAGCCAAAGCCCGGGCGGTGCAGCGCCAAGCAGCCCTTTTGTGCCAGCAGCATTAGGTTGAAGGGCGGCACATTGCCCGAGGCGTTGCCGTAGTTCACCGCCGCGCCAAAGGGGCGCAGGCAGTCGAAGGACGGGATGAAGGTGTCCTGCCCCACACCGTCGAACACCGCGGCCACGCCCTGCGGGGCAAGCTGCTTCACCGCGGGGACGAACTCCTCCTGGCGATACAGGATGGTGTGGGCACAGCCATGGGCCCGCGCGAAGGCGGCCTTGGCTTCGGAGCCGACCGTACCGATCACCGTGGCACCCAGATGCGCACTCCACTGCGCCAGCAGGCTGCCCACGCCGCTGGCCGCTGCGTGGATGAGCACCACGTCACCGGATTTTGGTGTGTAGCACCGATGAATCA
>JAUXWR010000491.1 GCA_030680075.1 Legionella sp. | reverse complement strand
AGTGTCCTGATTAAATTTGTGACGCCTCATCGTGGTGATCAGGTGTAAACACGTCTTGTCAAATTTCACACTTTTGTTTCGGCCTTTTTGCCGGTTATTATTTTTACCTCTCTTTGAAAAAATATTATGTGAAATACATTTACGGCATTGCCTCTTCGTTTGCCGGACAAGATGTGGCTAAATGTCACTCAACTTTGCGACAAATTTTTGATTCTTCGCTTGCTGCCTCCCTCTTCTACCGTACTCTTTCCCACATTTTTGATGTTTGTTTGCTTTCGAGCTCGGAAATGTTTTGCCGGTTACACGGCCTCGTGGGTTCCAGATTCTTTTTGTTTTATCGTTTTACTGTTTTGCAGTGGTTTTTATTTATTGGAGAAAGAGAAGGGGGGGATTTTATATTTAGGCAAGTTGTTTTTATTTTATTCCGTCGCACGATATTTCATCTATCCCGATCACTAGGCCGATCGGATGCCTTCTCGGTCCACTCATTATTATACTCTGTTTTTACTCCCGGGCACCTTTTGTTTAGCCCATTACCGTCGTGATCTTTTTATCTGAACCTCGAGAAGAAGTTTTAGAGCACTGTCAGATTATATTGGCTGACGCTCCGAATCCACTTTGCTCCTCCCACCTTCGGGTCGTTGAGTTTGAGCTTGCGCGCCTCCCACTTCGTGGTTGTAGGCGGGCACCAGGATTCGTTCAATCTCCGTTTGAGCCGGCACTTTTGGCACCACGTGTTTTTATGGATTAGCCACTCGCCCCTCCCATTGCGGGAGTGCTCACGATGTTTACTTTCCCTTCACAATCTTCGATTATTATTCCGGCGTCACAAATTTTTATTAGGACACTGGATTTGCTTGCTTCTATTTTTGTATTCTCTTCATCACGACATTCATTCTAGTTCACGTAAATTATTATTATTATTTATATTTTCATATTTGGTAATGGTGTTTTTGTCTATTGCGTTTTCTTCAACGACACGGAATTTTAATTTACTCTTGGGTCGCGTGAAGGTCAAGCCCGTAGGGTAAAGACTGTAGCAAGGCACAAGAAAAATTAAAATTCCGCGAGTCCTTTTATACGAGCTAAGAAAGACTCGGTTGTATTTTAGCAACACTGGATTTCTGATTTATTATATTTTTATGAGTCTTTCTGAATTGCTCAATCGACAAAAACTGGGAATGATCATTTTATACTGTGTTCTTTATCTTGCTAGTAAAAATATAAATAATAAAATACAGATAATTTATTTTTGATGAGAGAACCAGCTCATACTTATCTACTCACTAGCAGCAGTTTCATTCTCCCCTCTTCATTACCTCAAGCAAATTGTGAGCAAGTTGGCCGCGCGACGTAAGTCGCAGGCCGACGTGGGATCCAGATGAGATTTTTTTTTTTTTTGGGTGTATGTATATAGCTCCGCACTGGATATTCCCCTTTCACATTGCCTGCACTAAAAATCGTGAACCTTTTCAGTTTTTCAGTTTTCATT
>JAUXWR010000480.1 GCA_030680075.1 Legionella sp. | reverse complement strand
CCGTACTGGACGCAGGCGTTGGCGAACTGGGTGGCCGGCCGGGTGCTGCTCCAGGGCTGCGGATCGACCGGCGCCTTCCAGCGCAGCGGACCCACCGGCGGGCTGGCGAAAGCGATTCCCTTCCAGGCATAGGTGCCGGAGCCGGCGCTGTCGTCGGTGCCTTCCACCGTCCCGAACTGGGTTGCCCGCAAGGTCGGCGGATCGCCGCTGCTGCCGCAGGACGCCAGGACGCCGGCGCACGCCACCGCCAGCGCGATGCGCCGGGAAAACGAATACAGGTTCATTGCATCTCCTCGTTGGTGCAGGCGCATGCTGCGAGCCAGCGGCGCCGGGTGGAACGATGCCCGATCCGGCTGCGCATCCGCTGCGGGTTTACCCAAGCTGAGGTGGCAAAAAAAAAAGGCCGCCGTGGGAGCGGCAGCCTTGTGGGGGCGCAGGCGCGGGCAGCGCCTGGCCGCGCGATCACATCTTCTGGGCTTGCATGAAGCGGTCGAAGGTGGCCTCGGTGAAGCGGAACCACAGGTTCTGGTCGGCGCGGAACTTGGCGTAGTCGGCGTAGATCTTGTTCCAGCTCGGGTTCTTGGTGCTGAGCTCGGAGTACAGGGCCATCGCTTCCTTGTAGGCGGCGTTCATCACGTCCGCGGTGAACGGACGCAGCTTGGTGCCGGCGCCCACCAGCTGCTTCAGGGCCGTGGGGTTGAGGGCGTCGTAACGCGCCTGCATCACCACGTGGGCATGCGAAGCGGCCGCCTCGACGATGGCCTTGTTCTCGGCCGACAGGCCGTCGTAGGCCTTCTGGTTGATGAAGAAGTCCAGCTGCGGACCGCCTTCCCACCAGCCGGGGTAGTAGTAGAACGGCGCGACCTTGTTGAAGCCCAGCTTCTGGTCGTCGTACGGACCCACCCATTCGGCGGCGTCGATGGTGCCCTTTTCCAGCGACTGGTAGATCTCGCCGGCCGGGATGTTCTGCGGCACGGCGCCGATGCGCTCGAGCACCTTGCCGCCGAAGCCGCCGATGCGCATCTTCATGCCCTTCATGTCGGCCAGGGTCTGGATTTCCTTGCGGTACCAG
>JAUXWR010000477.1 GCA_030680075.1 Legionella sp. | reverse complement strand
ATGTCATCTTTGCACGGTCCATCATCGGTGAGGCTGTTAATACTCCTCCAAGCTCTTCCAACGTTAGTGACTCATCTTCATCGCCGGGTTTAGGAATAATGTTGATTGTGAGATAGTCGATCATTGAAGGAGAGTTCTCTACCATGGACTTGTACTCAAGATAGGATATGTTTCCATCCCCGTTTTTGTCTACTTGGTCAAAAGTGCTGTCTACTAAACTCCTCATATCCTCTTCTGACATCTCTAGAGAAGGATGCTCAAATAAATTTGCTTTCAAAATCTGGAATAATTCTTCTTTGTCAATGTGACCGTCATTATCTGCGTCATATAATCGGAACGAAACTAGATATTTGAAAAGAGTCCCGGAGGTAAGCACCTGCTTTAGGTTTAACAAACAAGCATTCTAAGTACTTACACCGCAACTTCTCCTCAACGGATCCTTTTGGAGACAGTAAAGATAAACTTTGTACAAATTCCTGTGACATACGAAAAGAATAGTATCAACTGTGAATACAAATATCATCGGAAAGCTAAAACTAGATAACGAGAAACGTACGCCAAAATTAATACACCCATCTGAGTTCTCATCAAAGACGTGAAATATACGATGTGATAAATCTTTGTTGGTGATATTCAATGCAACACGAAATTCCTCCTCGTCAATAACACCATCTTGTTCAATGGAGTTGCTGATCTGCACATACGAAGCGCAAAAGTTGTTATGAAGTTTGCCAAAATTGAATAATAGAATTGCGATCATTTACAAACCTTATTGAAATGTTGATTCAGCCATTGAATTTCGACGGGTGTGACTATAAGGTATTATTTAAATGTTATTATGGAACGAAGCCAGATACGAAGTTTGTGGATGATCATACAGTGAGTAATTTTGGCAAGCTCCTCAGCCTCCTTTTGGTATTCCTTGGTTGCAACCTTGTCTTTACTCTTGTGGTTCCCCATGCATTATTATATTGTACAAAAACAGTAGGATAAAGGTGAATGATAAGGAAATTCTACTTCAAGTGAAAGAAAACAATTGTAAGTTGGAGACGAGGAAGGGGCAGCTGCTTAGAGTTTCAAACAAAACGGCCACAAAAACAAACCATTTTCCTATTTTTTCGGGTCGCTCCTTATAAGGCGAAAAAACTCTGCACCACGAATTTTCCAGGGTACCCCAATTCATATCGATTTTGGTTTGCTGACGTCACTGCATTTC
>JAUXWR010000469.1 GCA_030680075.1 Legionella sp. | reverse complement strand
ACGTAGCCTTCGTAGTTGCGCAGGATGACCTTGTGGTCGGACATGCTCAACAAATAATTGGGCATCAACGGGATTTTCCCGCCGCCGCCTGGCGCATCCACGATGAACTGGGGAACGGCGTAGCCGGAGGTGTGTCCGCGCAGACCTTCCATGATCTCGATGCCCTTGGCAACCGGGGTGCGGAAGTGACCGGCACCCTCCACCAAATCGCATTGATACAGGTAATACGGGCGCACGCGAATGCGGACAAGGTCATGCACCATCTGGCGTTGAACGTGGACGTTATCATTGACTCCAGCCAGCAGAACAGACTGGTTCCCGAGCGGGATGCCCGCTTTTGTAAGACGATCCGTGGCTTCAGCAAGTTCCTTGGAAATCTCATTCGAGTGGTTGACATGGATGTTCAGCCACAGCGGGTGGTATTTTGCCAGCATGTCGCACAGTTCCTGGGTGACGCGCATCGGCATAAAGACCGGCACACGCGAACCGATGCGGACGATCTCAATGTGCGGGATTTCGCGCAAACGCGAGAGTAGTTCTTCGAGCACCTTTGGCGCCAGCACGAGCGGGTCCCCGCCGGAGAGCAGTACGTCACGCACCTGCGGCGTGTTCTTGAGGTACTCGATCTGCATCTCGAATTCCTGGCGGTTGAACGTCTGACCGGGGTCGCCGACAATGCGCGAGCGCGTGCAGTAGCGGCAGTACGAGGCGCACTGGGTCGTGACCAGCATGAGCACTCTGTCCGGATAGCGGTGAACCAGCCCGGGTACCGGAGAGTGGCGGTCTTCCGCAAGGGAGTCCTCCATCATGGCGGTAAAGGCTTGCATCTCCTCCGAGCGCGGGATGATCTGTCGGCGGGTCGGATCGTCGGGGTCGGTCGGGTCAATCAGGGAAATAAAGTAGGGCGTCACCTCCACGCGGAAGAGTCCCTGCGCCTGAAGCGCCTTGCGCTCAGACTCGGTCAGCGGGATGACTTTTTCGATTTCTTCGGCAGTGTTGAGACGGTGGCTCAATTGCCAGCGCCAATCGTTCCATTTTTCATC
>JAUXWR010000466.1 GCA_030680075.1 Legionella sp. | reverse complement strand
ATGGTGAAGGCGCGTCCCTTTAATAGGATTTCAGAATGAAGCAATTCAAATGGCATGGCGGTTTCCTTTGAAATCTTAAAGAAAAAACCCAGGTCAAACGCCTGGGCTTTTATTATTTATGTTTCTACGGTATTCGCAGCTGCTGCCCGGCGGTCAATTTCGCAGAGACAGCAATGCCATTTTCCGCGGCGATGGCGGCCGGGTCCACATCTCCGTATTTGCATGCAATGCTGTACACCGTTTCGTCTGCGGATAGCACGGTGTACGTGGCTGGGTGGGAGGTCAGCATGCGGTCACCGGGGAACGAGCCGCTCTGCGGAATAGTGAGCACCGTCCCGGAGACGAGGCTGAACGCCTGTGCCCTGGTCAGGTTGCTGAGCGACAGGAGATCATCAGGATTTACGTTGTAGCGGCGGGCAATGCAGTATGGGTGTTCGCCTCTTTGCAACACGTATGTGGCGGGACGCACACCGGGAATGGATGTCGCGGCGGGGATGGCGGTATCAGCCGCGGCTGCGGCGCCAGGCTCCGCATTGGTGGGCGTGCTGATCAGGTCAGGTGTTGGCGTTTCACTTTCATTGGCATCTGGAGTAACGTCCGTACCTTCCGCGGCCGGGTCGCCGCCCGCCGCCGAAGTCTGCGCTGCGGCAGTCTGTTTTGCAAACTCCTCGATCATGGCCATCGGGTTTTCAACGGAGGGGAAGGGCGAAACAAATAACCCCTCTGGCAGTAAGGTCGGTGTTGCAGCAGGTGCGGAAGACAGGGACTGCGTGCAGGAAGATATCAACATGGTTAATATCACAAGAATGAAGACTGCCAGCAAGCCACGTTGTTTTTTATTCATGGATTCTCCTCGTTCAACATAGGATGGTAGCACATCAGGTTTAAAGCGTCAAGCTGTGCAAGTCAGGAATTGCAGTCAAGTGACAACAAAATCTGATCGATCTGAGCTTCGCTTCCGGCTGGACCTCGTGCCTGCACCTGTTCCCAGACCGTACACACGCCTCGGCGGGTTCTGGCATCCTTTTCCAGCATTGCAATGGACAG
>JAUXWR010000452.1 GCA_030680075.1 Legionella sp. | reverse complement strand
GACATCACCGGCGCGATGCTGCACCGAAAGCGCGCAGCGCTCGCCGAAGCCCGCGCAATGCGGCCGGGCGCGGCGGTGCTCCTGACCAACTGCCCGTCTTGCCTGACCGGCCTCGGCCGCAACCGTGACATGGGCATCGAGCCGCGCCATCTCGCCGTCGAGCTGGCGCGGGCGCTTTCGGGGCCGGGCTGGCTGGATCGGCTGCGGGAGCGCGCCCGGAGCGCCCAGGCGGTCAGGTTCTAAAAATTTATCTTTCCGCACTTCATATTTGTAATGTGACCACAATCAGTGCATAATGTAGCCACGCTACAGATCGGAGGGTATCATGGTCAGCGTCGGTATCAGAGAGCTGAAAGAGAGTCTCAGCAGTTACGTGCTCAAGGTGAAACATGGCGAGACGATCGTCGTGACGGACCACGGCAAGGAAGTGGCGATCCTTGGTCCCATCTCCCCCGAGCGGGTCATTGCCATGCAACTCGTCAAGGAAGGAAAAGCGAAGTGGGTCGGCGGGAAGCCCCGGGGGGACACGGATGTCAAAATCAAGGGCAAGCCGATCTCCGACACGGTCCTTGAGGACCGTCGGTGAACCTCTATCTCGACACGAGCAGTTTCCTGAAGCTTTTCCTCAACGAGCAGCATTCCGAGAAGGTCCGGGGTTGGATCGACGCTGCCTCGCTGGTCTCCGTGTGCCGCATCGCCCTCCCGGAGGCGATGTCGGCCGTCGAGCGGCGCTTTCGCTCCGGCGACCTGTCGCAGGACGACCGCGACCGCACGGTCGACCGCATTGCGGGCGACTGGGGAGATTTTCTTGCGCTCGATTTCGACGAACAGAAGGCCGGACAGCTTGCCCTCAGGCACGGGTTGCGGGCTCTGGACGCGATCCAATTGGCGGCGGCAGGTTTGCTCACGGGTGGGGACAAGGAAGATCTCGCGGTCTTCAGTTCATTTGACGACAGGCTCAACCAGGCAGCACGCACCGAAGGGCTGCGAGTACTGACCGCGAGGAAGTAAGAGAGTGAAGCGCGGGGCTTT
>JAUXWR010000444.1 GCA_030680075.1 Legionella sp. | reverse complement strand
ACGTCAAGTTATCGTTCATGGCATGAACGACTAGTTCCCGAGGTGGTTAAGGGCGATAGGGGTTAGCGGCCGCTGGTAAGACGCAGAAGCAAGGGCAAGAGGATATCGGCGGCAGGCTCCGTCCTGGCCTGTACGACGGCGTTGGTCTGGTCGGTTAATAGCCGCGGGAGACGAGGCACCTCAATCCGAAGCCTTTTGCCTACTGCCAACGCGCGACAGACAATTTCGCCGACGGCTTTAGCGGCGGCATATTCGACCAGATCGCCGATCGGCTCGTCCAGCGCCTGCGACGACGGATACAGAATCGAGACCGGCCCGGTGGTCCAGTCCGTGACGGCGTTGGCCGCATTCAGAAATCCATCGACATAGACGGCAAGAAATTCGTCCAGCCAGGCTCTGACGAAAGTGTCGGTGCGTCTTCGAAAAATGCGAGGACTGGCAGCGTAGAACAGCAATACCTTTCCGCTCGGCGCAGCGTTCATAGGCAGCGCAAGGACACCGCAACCGGACGCGTCGTATTGAAGCATCGCACACTGTCCGCCATTGGCAACGATGTCGTCGCGGACGTCCGCAGCCTCGGATTCCGCTTCGCGGTAGGTAAAGATCACTTGCGCGCCGCCGGCCGCCATCAATTTCGCAGTGATCGCGCCAAGCCCACGCGAGCCACCGACCACGACCACCGTCCAGCCACTGAAAGCGATTGGCGCGACGCGTCCGCGCAACTCATCGTAGGTCAGCGGAGTAACCGGCGGCGGCCGGAAGAACGCGCCGATCTCGCCTTCAAAATCCGGCGCACCGATCCGCACCGTCGTATATCGGTGTTCCGGCTTATTCAGCTCAACGCTGAGCGCCAACACATTCCGCGCCGATTGTTCGCCGTGTGCGAGCGATAGTTTCACATCGGCGAGCAGCGAGAGTGCGCCCGGCCACTCCATCCCGACGGCTGTCGACAACAAAGCGAGCCCGGCCACGCGCCGTTCGCCGAACCATTCGATCACGGTCGGAAACGCGGCATTCAATGCGCCGGCATCGACTGCCAAAGGCAAATCGATTTTTAACCCGGCGCCGCTTTCCAAAACACGCTCGACCGGAGCGCGGCGCAACGGGGCACAACGTGACTCTGGCGCGAGTGGCGCGCGCGTCT
>JAUXWR010000437.1 GCA_030680075.1 Legionella sp. | reverse complement strand
AAGGCGACGCCGGCTTTGCGGACGTTTCTGAGGTCGGCGAGCAGGGCGTCGAGCTTGGTCAGTGTCTTCGGCGTGCGCGCCGCAAAGCTGTCGCCGATCAAGGCCGCGACGGCGGTGTCGGCGAGTTGCGCCAGATAGGCTTTGCCGTTGGCGGTGCAATGGAGCGGGAAGGTTTCACCGACCGCGGACACCGTGCGCAGGCGGTGCGAGCCGATGACCTGATCGATGAAGACCAGATGGTCTTTCTTGACTGTCGACAGATCGACCGTTTCTTCCAGGTCGGCCGACAGCCGCTCGAGCAACGGGCGCGCCAGGGAAATGAAGTCGCTGCGCACCGAAGCGGCCAGCCGCATGATGGTGGGCCCGAGCCGGACGCGGCCATTCGGCGTCGCTGCGATCACCAGCTTTTCGGTTTCCAGCGCGGCGACGATGCGTTGCACGGTGGAGCGCGCGAGGCTGACCCGCTGCGCGATCTGACCGAGGCTGAGGCCGGAGTTTTCGTCTTCAAGCGCCCGCAGGATGGCGGCGGCGCGTGCGATCACCTGCACTTGGCTTTTGTCGTTGGTGACGTGGCGATCCATTCTTACGCTAACCCTTGACGCTTCAACCCGCGACGCCGTGGCGCTCTCTGCCGCCTTGCATCGTGGGTTATGTTAGCTCAATATACGATACAGAGAAAAGGGAAATCGTCGGGAGAGAAACGCCATGGTCAAGAAAATCGCGCTCGAAGAGCATGTCCTGACGCCGGGGCTCATCGACTATTGGCGGCCGACCATGACCGAAGTGCCGCCGGCATTCACGGCGGAGCTGTTCAAGCGCCTCACCGATTTCGGCGATTTGCGCCTGCAAACCATGGACAAGTCCTGTATCGCGCGGGCCGTGCTGTCGGTGTCGGGACCGGGCGTGCAGGTGGAACGCGATCCTGCGGTCGCGACGCGCAAGGCCCGTGAATCGAACGATTTCCTCGCTGTGGAAATCCAGAAGCGGCCGGACCGCTATGCGGG
>JAUXWR010000436.1 GCA_030680075.1 Legionella sp. | reverse complement strand
CCCGCATCACGCGTATCCGCGTCCGCGAGACCGTGCCAGACCGGATCGTCGACACCGCCGACGAGGTCGAACTGATCGACCTGACGCCAGCCGACCTGATCGCCAGGTTGGGCGAAGGCAAGGTCTATGTCCGCGAGCAGGCCCAGCGCGCGGTGCAGCGCTACTTCTCGCCGGGCAATCTGACCGCGCTGCGCGAACTGGCGCTCCGGCGCACGGCCGAGCGGGTCGACGATCAGATGCTGAGCTATATGCGCGAGCACGCCATCGCCGGTCCGTGGGCGGCCGGCGAACGCGTGATCGTCTGCCTCGACCCCGGTCCGGGGGTGGCCAATGCCGTGCGCACGGCCAAGCGCAGCGCCGACGCGCTCGATGCCGACCTGATCGCGCTCTATGTCGAGACCGACCGTCACGCCACCCTCTCCGAGCAGGAGCGTGTACGGCTCGCCGAGGCGATGCAGCTTGCCGCTCAGCTCGGCGCCGAAGTCGTGACGGTGCCCGGCCGCTCGGTGGTCGAGGAGATCCTGGCCTTTGCCCGCACCCGAAACGCCACGCGCGTGGTGGTGGGCAAGTCGCAGCGTTCGCGCTGGTTCGAGCTGACCCACGGCTCGGTGGTCGACGAGCTGGTGCGGAGCGGCTCGGGCCTTGCCGTCGAGGTGGCGCCTTCGGCCGACGGACCGGCGCCCGCCGGTCCGACCGATTGGCTGCTGGACGCGCCGCGCCGGATCGGGCCGTACCTCGAAGGCGCATTGACGACCGCCGTGGCGACAGCGGTCGGCAAGGCGATCGATCACCTCATCGACTTGCCCAACATTTCGCTGGTCTTCGTGGTGCCGGTGCTGGTGGCGGCGGTGCGGCACGGCCTGGTGCCGTCGCTCTGGGTCTCCGGGTTGAGCGTGCTCGCCTACAACTTCTTCTTCATCCCGCCGCTTTACGTCTTCACCATCGCCGATCCCGCCAATGTCGTGGCGCTGTTCTTCTTCATGGTGGTGGCGGTCGTGGCCAGCGCGCTCGCCGTCCGAACGCGCACGCAGACGGAATCGGCGCGGCGCGAGGCCCGCACCACGGCCGAGCTCTACGCTTTCAGCCGCAAGACCGCCGGCGTCATCGAGCTCGACGACCTGCTGTGGATCGTGGTCACGCATCTCGCCCGACTGCTCAAGGCCGAGATCGTCATCCTGATGCCGGAGCAGGGGAAGCTCACCACG
>JAUXWR010000432.1 GCA_030680075.1 Legionella sp. | reverse complement strand
CTGTCGATGGGCCGCGTGACGGCGGTGCTGTTTCCGGCGTTTCTGTGGATGGGCGGCGCCATCCCCGCGCGTCATCGCACGGCCTGGATTGCCTGCTTTGCCTGCCTGCAGGGCTTTGTCGCGGTGATGTTCTTTACCTGGCGCCCGCTGTTCTAGACCGACAGGATCCACGCGCGCACAATGGCCTGGAGCGCGCTGGCGTGCGCCTTCACGTCTTCCACGCCGGCAAAGGTCATGAGCGCGCGGTCCTTGGCCAGCCACTTGAGCAGCCCGTGGCTGTCTTCAACCTGGAAGGTGACGTTGGCGCGGGCCTTGGCGCCGACGTGCAGGATGACGCCGATGCTTTCCTGCTCGCGCAGGTTGATGGTCGCGAAATACTCGGTGGTCCGGAAGCTCGGCGCATTCCACTTCACACCCTCATCAATCGACGGGTCGGCGCTGTTGATCAGCCGGCGCAGGGTCTCGACCGCGTCCATGTGCGGGTGCTTCAGCTTGGCCAGGAACTGATCCACGGCTTCGGTGGTATCGGGTGAGACGGCGCTCCGCCGTGGTTTGGGGGTGGATGGAGTCATGAAGGCGAACCAGCCCCTTTATGCTACGCGCAATTGGTCACCGGCCCGCCACCGGGTTCTGGCGTCCAAAAGACATGCGTGGAGGCTATACTCGACCGCAAACCATGTCTCGCCGCGTTTGGCTGCTCCTGGCTTCTGTCGCCCTCACCATCGGCCTGACGCCGTTTGTCACGGCCCAGCAATCGCCGACCATCGTCTCCGCGCGCGCCAATGCCGAGAAGTCGTGGCTTGGTGGCCGGCTGGATGAGGTCGACACCTTTGCCGCCGCGTTTCCCAAGGACGAGCTGCTCGCGGTGCTGCGCGCCAAGGCCATCGCGGCGCGCGGCGACTATCCCCGGGCCGAGGCGGTGGTGCAGCCCTTTGCCGCGGCCAACCCGGCCGGCGATGCCGCGCTCGAGGTGGGGCTGCTGCAGCAGATGGTTGGCCGCCGGGTTGAAGCCCGCCGCACGCTGCAGCTGGTGATGATGGGGGAGGGGCGCAACCCCACTGCCCGCGACTACCTGCGCGCCGGCCGTGCCGCCCGCGCCCTCGGCCGCTTTGACGATGCCAACGGATTCTTCCGCGACGCCGATGGCCTTGCGCCCGGCGACCCCGCCATCAACACCGAGTGGGGCGACCTGTTCGTTGAGAAGTACAACAACAAGGACGCGGCCCGGTCCTTCCAGGAAGCGCTCAAGGCCGACCCTGAGTACGGCCCGGCCCTGCTGGGCATGGCGCGGTCGTTGGCCGACCAGAACCCATCCCAGGCCGTCGGGCTGGCGCAACAGGCCCTCAAGTTCAATCCGATCGATCCCGGGGCGCACCTCTTCGTCGCCGACATGGCGATCTATCAGGACAAGAAGAAGGACGCTCACGAGGCCATCGCGCGCGTGCTGGCGGTGAACCCGAATCACCTCGAGGCGCTGTCGATGCAGGCGGCGCTGGCCTATGTCGAAGGCCGCCTGCCGGATCATGACGCCGCCGTGGCCGCGGTCCTGCGCATTCATCCCACCTACGGCGAAGTCCACCGCGTCGTCGGGTCGATGACCGCGCACTACTACCGGTTTGACGAGGCGGTGGATCACGTGCGCAAGGCGATTGCGCTCGATCGCGACAATGCCAAGTCGTACGCTGACCTGGGCGCCCACCTGATGCGCACCGGCGACGAGCGTAACGCCCGCCGCGCGCTCGAGACCGCCTTCAAGGTTGACCCCTGGAACGTCGTCACCTACAACCTGCTGGCCCTGCTCGATACGCTGGAGCCGTTCGACACCATTCACGAGGGCGACATGGTGATTCGCCTGCATCCCGACGAGCAGGACGTGATGCGGCAGTACGTGCCGCAACTGGCCAAGGAATCGATGGCGGCGCTGAGCGAGCGGTGGGAGTTCACGCCGAAGGGGCCCATTCTCATCGAGATGTTCCCCAATCACGACGACTTCGCCGTGCGCACGCTGGGTCTGCCCGGCATGATCGGCGCGCTTGGTGCCTGCTTCGGCCGGGTCGTCACCGTCGATTCGCCGAGGGCGCGCGCCCCGGGCAGCTTTAACTGGGGTGAGACGCTGTGGCACGAGATGGCCCACGTGATCACATTGCAGTTGTCCAACAACCGCTTGCCGCGATGGCTGAGCGAGGGTGCATCGGTGTACGAAGAGCGGCGGGCCCGCAAGGAGTGGGGGCGGGAGATGGACATCCCGTTTGCCCGTGCCATGGACCGCGGCAAGCTGATCAGCCTGCGCGACCTGAACTCGGGGTTCAGCAACCCGGAAACGATTTCGTTCTCGTACTACCAGGCCTC
>JAUXWR010000431.1 GCA_030680075.1 Legionella sp. | reverse complement strand
CGCGCCTTCACGCTGCATCCTTCGCTCTTCGCTTATGGCGACGCCGCACACGCCGACAGCGCCGCGCATCTGCCGAAAGCAATTGTCACGAAGCCAGTCCCTGCGGAGTCGCTGCGGCCAAAGCATTTCTGGCGCGATACGGTCATCTACGAGCTTCACGTCAAGGGTTTCACCGCGACGCATCCCGATATTCCGCAACATCTGCGCGGGACCTTCGCCGGCCTCGTGCATGAGGCGGGGATCGCGCATCTGAAGCGGCTCGGCGTCACGACGCTGGAGCTTCTGCCCTGCGCGGCCTGGATCGACGAGCGCCACCTGCCGCCGCTCGGGCTTTCCAACTACTGGGGCTACAATCCTATCGCCATGATGGCCCCCGACCCGCGTCTCGCGCCGGGCGGATGGCGTGAAGTTGGGGAAGCCGTCGCCAGACTTCACGGGGCCGGGCTCGAAGTCATTCTCGACGTCGTCTTCAACCATACCGGCGAAGGCGACGAATTCGGCCCGACGGTTTCTTTCCGAGGATTCGACAACGCCAGCTATTACCGGCTCGCCGACGACCGCGCGCGTTACGTGAACGACTCCGGCTGCGGCAATATTCTCGATTGCGAGCGCGCGCCTGTCGTGCGGCTCATCATGGATGCGCTGCGCGCCTGGGCGCTCTATGGCGGCGTCGACGGCTTTCGCTTCGATCTCGCGACGACGCTCGCGCGTCGCCCCTCGGGCTTCGATCGCGACGCGCCATTTCTTTCCGCGCTCCAGCAAGACCCCGTGCTGCGGGACTTAAAGCTCATCGCCGAACCCTGGGACATGGGCCCAGGCGGCTATCGGCTCGGCGACTTTCCCGAGCCTTTCGCCGAATGGAACGATCGCTATCGCGACAGCGCGCGCGGCTTCTGGCGCAGGGACTCCTGCGGCGTCGCCGAGTTCGCGACGCGCTTTGCCGGCTCGCAGGACGTGTTTGCGCGCAGGCGCCCGTCACGCAGCGTGAATTTCATTACGGCGCATGACGGTTTCACTCTGCGCGATCTCGTCTCCTACGCGCATAAGCACAATGACGCGAACGGCGAAGAGAACCGCGACGGCGCCGACCATAATCTCTCCTGGAATAATGGCGTCGAAGGCGAGTGCGATGACGCCGCAATCAATGCGGCGCGCGCTCGGGATACGCGCAATCTGCTCGCCACGCTCCTTTTCTCTCGCGGAACGCCGATGCTGGCGATGGGCGCGGAGTTGGGCAAGACGCAGTCCGGCAACAACAACGCTTATGCGCAGGACAACGCGCTTTCCTGGATCGATTGGGTGCAAGCCGACGAGCAGTTGATCGAGACGACGGCGAAGATCATCGCGCTACGCAAGCGACATGCTGCATTGTGCGAAGACCGTTTTCTCGACGGCGCGCCGCATGATGCTTCGATCATCCCCGACGTCGAATGGTTGCGTCCTGACGGCGCGCCGATGCGCGAAGAAGACTGGCGCGACGAAAACGCGCAAACGCTTATCGCCGCGCTCTATGCCGAAGGCGATCGCGTCATC
>JAUXWR010000427.1 GCA_030680075.1 Legionella sp. | reverse complement strand
CGCAAGATCCCGGTCATCATCATGACCGGCGGTAACGCGGGTCCCGATCTCAACTATACGCACCCGGCCCTCCTCGACCGGGTATTGGCGGATTTTCCCACACTCAAGGTCGTCTGCTCACACGGCAATTGGCCGTGGGTTACTGAAATCCTTCACGTGGCGTTCCGGCGGAGCAATCTGTACGTCTCGCCAGATATGTACCTTCCAAACATGCCAGGTTCGGACGATTACGTTAAAGCCGCCGACGGTTTCCTCGCCGATCGATTCCTTTATGCGAGCTCATTCCCCTTCTGCCCTATCAAAGATTATGCGGAGTGGTTCGCCAAGCTTCCGATTCGGCCCGAGTCGATGGAAAAGGTCGTTTATCGGAACGCCGTGAATCTCCTTGGGCTGACCTGATAAATTCGGTCAGCGCCAAACAAGCCGTCATCCAGTCCGGCTGCAAGTGCATGGCGGTCAATCGCCGTCACGAGTCGATTCATTGCAAGGACCTGATGGTGACATGTGTCCGACGCCTGCGCTTCCTCGAAGACCCGCGATGATACGAGAACATCTGGCTACTTTACGTCCGTTGCCTGGACTCGCAATGGCATGCGCGGTCGCCACCGCGGCCATAATGGCAAAGGAAGTACCCTATATTGCGCTGATCAATCCGATTGTGCTCGCGGTCATATTCGGCATGATCCTGTCGTCCATATTTGGCGTTCCTGATGCAGCCCGACCGGGATTGACTCTTGCCGCCAAATTCCTATTGCGGGTTTCAATTGTCCTTCTGGGGCTGCAGATAACGGTATTAGAACTCGTTCAGGTCGGGGCTGCAGCCATTGTTATCTGCGCGGTCTCGCTGATCTCGACATTTTTCTTCACAAAATGGCTCGGCCACAGACTTGGTGTTGACGCCGGATTGACTGAATTGCTGGCGGCCGGCACGGCCGTTTGCGGCGCCTCCGCGATTTTGGCGACCAACACCGTAACGCGGGCGCGAGACGGCGATGTGGCCTACTCCCTCGGTTGCAT
>JAUXWR010000426.1 GCA_030680075.1 Legionella sp. | reverse complement strand
GCCGCATTTACAATCTGCTTGCAGTGGGACGACCGGTCATCGTCGGCGCCGAGGCAAATTCGGAGGCGGCGCTGATTTTGATAGAGGACGATATCGGTTGGGTAGTAAGGCCAGAAGATCCACATGATCTTGCAGACGCTGTTCGTGCAGCCGCATCTGATCGCGTGGGGACAGTAGCGAAGGGTCAACGCGCCGCATTTGCCGCGCAACGTTATACTTACGGTCGTGCTATAGCCAAATATCGGCAAGTCCTGAGTGACCACATGCACAACCGCCCAACAGGGTGATTTCGTCGCATTGTCCAGGTAAATGACTGCCGAGTTCTCAAGCGTGAGTTGGGCGGGGACGTGAGTACGACAGCACAGGCGCCCCAAATCTTGCTTCGCCGAAAATGGCTCCGCATTCGGTAGAACGCCTGTTTTGTAAGCACTGGGCATCACGGCTTCGAATGTTCTGCCAAAACGAACGTTCGGCCCCGATCAAGATATGTTCCGTACTTGTAAATAGCCCGGTGCTTCACTTCAAGCCGCTGTGCGATCATGCCGCAAACTTGCTCAATTCCTTTGCCCTCGAAAGAAGGTGTGTGAGATTCGAAGATGAACAATCCGCCCGGCTGCAACAGCGACACGCAGCGGTCAAAATAAGACTGCAGATCGTAACGGGTTTGGCCGTCATAGGTCGAATGGTTGGCGAGTGACATCACAACGTCGTAAGGTCCGCCTAGCCGGGCATCCTCAAAGCCAGCGGCGATGAATTCCGTGTTGGAGCGCCCCAGCGTACGCGCAGCAGTACGACCGACCTCGACCAAAAACGGGTTGACGTCAAAGCCTGTGACCCGGTTCGCCACCTCTGCGAGTGAGACGGACAGAAAGCCGGCATTGCACCCGATGTCGAGCACGCTCTTGCCGCGCACGCGCTCGGTCAGTCCATAGGCTTGCACACGCGCTTCGGTCGAGCGCAGTCCGCTCACGCCGAGCGCGGACATGCTTTGATAAAAATATCCTTCACCATAGTCGTAATGCGGCCACTCCCGCTTCTGGCGGGCAAGAATGTCGTTGAGTTCCAGATGCACGCCTTGCAGGGTCGGTTGGGAGGACAGCCGAAGATAATCATTGGCACGATTGAGAAGGGATCGGCGAGCAGCATTATTTCGAGCGCGCAAGGCTTGCCAGCCGAAATGCGCGTAGCCTGCGAAGGGCCGGTAATTTTGGTAGTAATCTAAAAGGTCCATCATTGTGGTAATTCTGCCGCACTTTGCCAGGTAGCCGGTGGCTGTTCATGGTTTCCGTTTGCTGAAACATACCTCGGTTGCTAAAAAGTTCACATGGCTGCCTCGAAAATTGGTTGGGTCTGTATTGACTAGACATCTTGCCACGGCTTTTGCTGCCCTTTGCATCGTCTGTCTGCTTCCCTTCCTGACGTTGGCGGAATTCAACAAAGCGCGCAATCCCGACTACGGCTCGCTGGTCGTCTACGCGTTTGGGTTGATGGCGCTGTCCTTTATCTTGCTCGGCCTGCTCAAGCTCCTGTTCCGGCGCCAGCCGGCAGCGCGGCTTGCCCATGCCGTTGCGGTTCTTGTCCTGTGCTTCTTTATCTACGATGTGTTCGCGAAAGGCTTGCTGGCGATAAGACCAATCGGAAACATCTGGTACCTTATTGCCGCCTGGGCGATATTCACGGCTGCTGCAGTATCTGCCGCCGCCTATTGGGGAGCCCGCAGAGAGTTCGGTCTGATATTTTTCACTGGCATCGTTGTTATGGCTCTGGTGCCCGCGGCCAGACTTTCCGCCTTCGAGATCGCTGTCCTTAGCCAAAACCACTCAGCGGTTGACGCGAGGACTAACGGGACCCCGCTGACGTCGCGGCCGAACATCTATTTTTTCCTGCTCGACGGTTACGCACGTGCCGACAAAATTAAGACACAACTGCGCTTTGACAATTCGCAGTTCCTCGATTTCCTGAAAGCGCGCGGCTTTTATATCGTTGACCGCGCCACCGCGAACTATCCGACGACCTGGTTATCAGTCGCCAGCACCCTCTCGATGAAATATATCCAAACAGAGGACATGCCGCCTTATCGTTCCGTGGCGCCGCTGCATAAAATTATGAAAGGTGAAAACGCCACCGTCCAGATGCTTCGCAGCTACGGTTATAAGTATATCTATGTGGCAAACGGCCACTTCTATTATCAATGTCCGGGCCAAGAGGACTATTGCATCCAGGGTGCCAATCGACCTTTGTTGGGACAGATGGAAATCAATCTGCTTAAATCCACCCCGGTTTACCCGGCAATTCTGCAGGTGCAGCCCGGTCTGATCATCCAGCCATTTTTGGGGTCTTTCACGCAAGTCTCCGACGTAAGCGACGAGATCGTAAATATACGCCTTAAGTCACCCTATTTCGTTTATTCGCATCTTTTGGTGCCGCACCCGCCCTTCACTCTCGATGCGCAATGCAAGCGCACTGGGAACGACAACATCGATTTGCGAGGTTGGCAGGAGCTGCCGATCAGCGGCTACACTGATTACCTGCAATGCGTGAATCGTCAGATGGGTGAATTGCTGGATCGCATTATCGCAAAAGATCCGACTGCAATCATTCTTATTCAAGGTGATCACGGCACCTCATTCTTGACGAACTGGAAACTGCCGCTCAAAGATTGGCCAGCCGCCGGCAATGCCGAGCGGTTGGCTCCCATGAACGCGATCCGGCTACCTGACCGGTGCGGCACATCGCTTTACCCCACGATGTCGCTGGTCAATTCCTTCCGCGCGGTGTTTTCTTGTCTGGAGAACAGAAAACCTGAGTTTTTACCGGATATCTCTTACATCTCGCCGGATTCCGACCATAACGAGTTCGGTCATGTCTTGCGCGTCGATCCATATAAGGAGAATTGAGCGTCGGCCTGAAGGAGATCGCGGATCGCCGTAGCGCCGGCCTGTGCGCTTGCCCCGACGTTGAAAACCCATTGGCTGCGCAGGGACTGGAGTCGATCGCGATGGAGGCCGGCGGCTGAAACAAGCTCTTTGACATGCATTGGCGCGTCCATGATCTCTCCAACCGCTAACAAGCCGCCCAGCTCCGCGCGTAAGGCGACTTCCAAAGGCGGGGTTGAGATTTCACGATAGTCCGGATTGCGCACTTTCGGATGCACGTCGATGAACAGGATCGGCTTCATGAATGCAAAAGCGTATTCAAAAGCGATCCCCGACCAATCGGTGATCATTATGTCTGATGCAGTCAGTGAAGCGTGGGCGGCGATGTTGTTGTCGAACGAGAAGTTCGGATGGCTCGAAAACGCCGATGCGATCGCGTTGAGCTTGTCTGTCGATTGGCGGCGCGACATCGGGTGAGGTCGGAACGTCACGTTGAGTCCGGCGCACAGCAAAACGTCGATCAGCTCGCGCGCGCAAAGCTCGACGATGCCGTTTTTGCTCCATGTCGGGGCGAGAAGAACTCGTGCCGGACTGGAGGGCCGATAGCTTTCTACCTCGGGCGCATAAGCCGCTATCAGCGCGTCGAGCCGACCATATCCGTGCTCGATCAGTCTACGCTCCTTCAATCCATTCAGCTTTTCCAATTCGCGCAGTTCACGCACATGATGCGGTCCGCAGCACAAGATCGTTTCGTAGGCGTCGAAGGAATGCTTCAGGTAGATCATGTGCGCGCTGTTGATTGCGTGAAACACATAGACGTAGTGTACTGGGTGCGCGGACTTCTTGAGGTGAAACACGCCGAGATCCGGCATGGTCATCACCAGCACACCGACTGCCATCGTACGGAATAGAATAGTGCGCATCATGCCAGCGCCGATAAACGTCGCGGTGACCAAGTCGCTGGCGAGACCAGGATCGTCTGATGAGGAGGTGAGATAAGTAATCGGCGGCCCATCCGCCGCTAGTTCGCGAATCAACAGCTCAAGATGCGGCCAGTCGGCGCGACCTTCCGAATAGAACACCAGATGCCGTCGCTCGGGCGGCAGGCTCTGGAATTGCCGGTAGCCTTTAAGCGAGCGCCAGAAGCTCATCGCGCTATCCGGTAGATCGGATCCAGTGAGCCTTCTTCCGCTAGGCGGTGATAGAGCTGCCAGTCGTCCACCGTATCGATTTCAAGCCACCCGCCTTGCACCGGCACCGCTTTTACCGGCCACCCCAGATCGATAAGATGCTGGAGGAAACTTGTCATG